>CAYTBW010000001.1:0-51108 GCA_964436255.1 uncultured Candidatus Saccharibacteria bacterium
CACCTGGTTGTGGTCCAGGGGGTCGTGGGTTCAAGTCCCATCACTCACCCCATTGTGTAGAGACAGTTGCGAAAGCAGCTGTTTTTGCTTTAGTAGCAGAACCACATCATACATCATGCCTTATAGCGATTGGATTGAAGCATCTGAAGGGAAGAATCCTTTGAGTAAATTTTTGTGCTCTTCGATTTCGAAGTTCAAACGGACCCTATCCTCCTCCCACCTATCAAACCTGGACTTGTACGCGGCGTAATTCTGTTGATAGATACCGTAGTTATATGCGCTGCGATACACATAACCTCGTTCGTAGTTGGCAACAAAGTTATTGTGGTATGTGTTGATATCGGCGAGGGAAGCTTCAAGCTGCGCCTTTCTTTTCTCCAGCCCTTCAGTGCGCAGGCGTATACTACTATCGAACGAATCCTGAGCGCTTGAAGGTATGTTGCGGTCTGAGAAGTGCTGTGAATAATCATCAGGAAGTAAAGATGGATATTCGCTGCCAACAAACGCATATAACTCAGTAGCAAGTAGCTGGCTATCCTTTGGGTACACTGCAAGGTCCTCTTGCAAGGATGCGTAGTCAGAGCTGTTTTTATCTGAGTACAATGCCAGTAGTTTATTGGAAAGAGCTTCTCTCTCGAGGGCCCCGAGGCCAAACCATACTGCATGTAGTGTTTCATGCGCTGCCGTAGCGTATTCAATCCCCTGATAACCTTTGGGTGCCTTAAGAATGTATATTTTCTTTTGGTCGGCCAAGTAGCACCCATATTCCAGGACTTCGCTATTCGCTGGTTGACACGCAGACTTGAGCTGATCAGCCGAAACAAGCTCTGGCTCAGTACTAAGGAAAGCTGCCATACCCTTTTTGGAAAAACCGCTATTCAGCGTTATCCTTTGAATATCCTCAGACGCATCCGACCAGTGGAGGCTTATAATCACGTCGTCCCTCAAGAATATGCCCACGTAAAGAATCAAGGAGGCCAAGACTGCAGCCGAAATGATTGAGGCAACCTTGAGCCCCCTAGTCCTTTTGCGGCCAGATTGCCTGAATGATGATGCCGCGGTATTTTCAGGCTCAGAAGTATTTTCGGAATATTTTTTAGCAAAATAGAATGAATTCTTGTGCGGGTACGTCGAGATAATCTCTCTAAGGATCAGCTCTGCTTTCTTAGGATTATAGGAAAGTTTGGGCTCAAGGCTCGAGTACTCTTGCATTTCAACCTCACGCTGGAAGAGAGTGTTTATAATCTCCCCTTCGGTGGTCCTAGCAACATGGTCGTGACCTTCGAGGAAATTAAGCTGGCGGTATAGCATTAGAAGACCAATGTAATCCTCTCGAGTTAACTTATTCCTCAGGTCCTCGAGTTTTAGAGTACCATCAAGTAGCGTTAGTGCTTTCTTATACTTGTGGTTCTCAGTGAGTATCCTTGCCTCAGTGAAAAGCGCGCGAGCCGACATGTCGTCAATTTTTCTGTCGAGAATGGTATCGTCAGCTTCGCCATGACTGTTGATGTCTAGCTCTTTCTTACGGCTCTTAGCCTGAGTAAAATCGGTGCTCTTTCCACATCTCCGACAGAACATGTCTTCTGTGCTAAGACCGTTCCCGCATTTCGTACAGTACTGATTATCGTCCATTTATGGCTTTCCCTATAGTTCTAGCTTACGGCTGGGAACGGAATTTAGCAACAAGGCAAAGAATACGGGTATTGTGCTACTTAGGCCTTAAGACTATACTCACACCATGGACAAGTTTTGTGGCAAATGCGGGAAAGAAATTGGCGCTGGCGACGAGTTCTGTGGTAAATGTGGGAAAAAACTAGATACCAATAAGAACGAGGGCACTGATAGCCTAGAGGAGGTTCGCCACAATGCAGATAGAAAGCCTCAACCAATTGGAGGGCCGATAAAGCACGTGGGCACATGCTTCAAGAAGTATGCAAATGCTTCTGGGCGAGCACGAAGGGCGGAGTATTGGTATTTCCAGCTCTTTTCTCTTGTAGGACTATTCACAGCTTCAGTGTTTGATTTAATATTCTTCCCTTCTTACGTCACCGCAAATGGAGGAACTGGCCCTCTGTACGTAGTGTTCGTTATAGGGGTATTACTGCCCTCAATCGCAGTAGGTGTTAGGAGGCTTCACGATACAGGGCGAAGCGGATGGACACTTTTGTTGGGCCTCATCCCCCTGCTGGGGGCTCTCTTGCTATTCATATTCACCGTAACCGACGGCGACGACAAGGAAAACGAGTATGGGCCAAATCCTAAGCTCGTAAGCTAATTGAGTTTGGTGGTCTAGTTCAAAGTTAATGGTATACTCAATTTGTTCACAAGAAGCTAGTTCTAATATCGTCCACGATACGACCCCAATATAGTTGTGATTAAAAGGAGACCGGGAGGTCTCTTTTTGGTATACTGTGGGCATGAAATACATCCTTGCACTGCAATGGGACGCAACTAAGGAATCTGACTACGATGATCTGATTGCGGCTGAGGATAAGCTAATAAATGGCCTTAAAGGTGGTGCTCAAGTTGACGGTCACGATATGGGATCGGGCGAAATGAATATATTTATTGCAACTGACAATCCTATTCAGGCATTTGAAGACTCCAAGAATGCCCTTGGTAGTTTACAGCTATGGCCTGGCGTCCGTGCCGCATACCGCGAGACAACCAGCGACCACTATTCAATAATCTGGCCTCAACATCTTGCGAGCTTTACTGTAAGCTAATATGAAACTCAGTATAGACAAAAACCCAACATCACGGTATAAAAAATGCCAGTCATGCAAATCAAAGTATCTTAGTATAACTGACCTGATCCTAAAAGACGACTCTGCCTACGCGGTTGCATATATTGACTGCCATAGACACAATAAAACACCCGAGCTGTTCTTTACGATAATTCTTGGAACATGGGGAGAGGGCAAAAACGAAGATCACGTAACATTTTCTTGTCGTTATGGGGAAACTCTTAAGGACGGTGATTTCGCCTGCACATTGATTAACGTCTCCGACGCCTATAACAAACCACTCTTCGGCAAACGGCTTACTCGCGATGAAGCGACTAGTCACGAAAAGACCTCGGCGTTTTGGGACATTGTTGACTACTTGCTTGAGCACGACCCTCGAATTCATGATTATCTCAACCATCCACTTAAGAGTAAGGTACGTCACTTAATTTGAGTTGAATAATTCTGATCTCGCTCGCGACACGACCCTATAGTATCTATATGTTAAGATCCCCCGTAGCAACTAAGCCACAGGGGATCTTGGGTTGGGGGCTAACACGGCTTGTCCACCGTCATGCGGAAAGCAATCGTGGTACGTGGAAGGGTGTAGGCCGGATCGGCCGAGTGCACAGGCCGACGATCTTCTAAGCCATCCCCCTCTAAGACCGGTGCCCACAACAGCGCCATGCTGCCAGTTGCCGTCTCGCAGACTTCGTACGGCGTCTCATCATCCCGTGTACGATACAAACTGAATGGCCCCGAGCCTTCAATGGTGAAGACCACAACCAAGACACGGTCGTGGCCAAAGTCTTGATGGCGTGAAACCTGATCGTGCGGAGTCGTGAACCGCTGTACAGTTACCTCATTTGGCAACCATGCCCGGAAGTGCTGAAGCTTGGCAGACTTTGCCATGCGCACCTTCTGGGTGAGCTTTTCGTGAAGTAAGCTAACGGCTTGCGGCAGAGCGCCGGGGCTCAAGAAGATGCAGGAATCAGTTTCCACATCCACGCTTGGGGTATGTTTGCTAAACCTGCTAAACTCCAAGCCCCGAACACTCCCCGCCAACTCGCGGCAAAACGGAAGCGTCAGGCAATCCGGCTCGAAAGCCCAGCCCTTGCAGGCCACGTCGTGCAATAGCGCACTGAAGTCAACTTGCGAATTGAAGATCTCGGTCATCTTCCTGATCCCTTCGTAGTAGCTCGTGCAATAGGACTTCACACCACTCGTGGATAACGTAGTAGCCACGGGTCCAACGGTCTACGAACCCAGCCACGTCCTGGCCAGGCAGAAGTGGTTCGCCGCAAGCTGGACATAGCTGTACTTCGGCATCCGCCTGTACCGTCCAGAAACGGTATAGCTCTAATAGTATTGGCATATCATGCTCCTTTTGGTTGTGAGGTGCTCTCGCGCAACAAAAAACTGCCCGAGAAGGCAGTTTTAAAGTTCCCCAAATTTAAGCCTGGCTTCTCGATCAGTTCATAGATGAATAAGAAGTGAATGAAGACCAGGTAGTAAGTTTGTGGCTCAATATCATACCTACAGTATACACGAACATAAGCGGGATAAAAATCTAGAAGAGGCTGGCGAGCCAACGCAGAGGCGCTGTTAAATAGTACCAGGCCGCTGCCCAGAATCCCCTCGATGGCGTAGGGGACTGCTCCGTCTCCTCGGGCAGAGTAGACACAACTGGTTTAGCTGATGCATCAACACCGATGCTGGATGAGTAGTCCGCTTGGGGCGATGAAGTTACCGGCTTGGTAGCTGCAACACCTGGCGCTGCAGTAGCAGGCGTAGTGGTATTCGGGTTCTGAACGGGAGATGTGTTACTACTCACCTCGCCTACTTCGCGAGGGTTTAGCCGTAGACTAAGCAACTGGAGTTTCCCCTTGAACTCGCCCTCAGGCCGATAGTAGCTAATCACAATATCACGGCCATCATTTCGAGCCAGTTCTGGGTGTTGGTAAACATTATAAATACTCGATGGCGCAGTAAACGCCACGATACTCTCACTCCATGGGCCTTCGGGATTTGGGGCGGTGCGCAGAATAATGTGCTTAGAAAAAGCCGTCGAAGTAGCCGAGACAAAGCTTTTTAAATACGGGTTGTAGCTAACTGAAAAGCCCGACGTAGAACCAGGAATGGTTTTAACAGCCTTCGTTATGTCGGCGGTCCACGCGGAACCATTCCAAAACGTATACTGTGAACGATCAAGTACTGTGGTAGTACGGGCGACAGAACAATCAGAATTCATACTGGCTGTTCTCATGGTGCAGTTATAAAAGTAATGATAGCCGCCGTAAGCCACATGGCTATGCAAATATTGATCGCTCTTACCAACAAAAAGACTATCGTTGACTCGTTCGGCAGTGGTGGAGCCTGCCCGTACTCGAGCAAGGCCAGTCGATATATGTTCGTAGTTTAATGTGCCAGGATATACTTTGAGCCGATCATATAGCACAAGTACACTGCCTGACGACTCTGGGATTATTGCCGCTGGCCATAGCGCATAACGCTTACTAGGATCACCGGAATTCTTGTTGTAGTTCAATTCCTCGACAGTGAAAGGCAGGAGTGGTGACTCTGGCGCACCTTTGGCATCAAGTACCTCACTGACGACAGTTGGTGTCGATAACATGCTATAGGCCGCGGTGTTAGAATAGCCATTATAACCACTCGTACTCTTACGGAAAAAGATCGTGTCACCAAATGCCCACAAAACTCTACCGCCTAAAAGCCCACTCACTCCAACGTCTCGCAAAAGGTATGGTGCGCTCGGATTACTAATTACCCCAAGCTCAGTTATCGCAACTTCCTTGACTAAGGATGGGGTCGAAGCAAAGGCCGAGAATATAAAGATACCAGCAGCAGCCAGGCAAACCGCCAGAATGGCGGCGGACTTTTTATTATATGTAATGCGGTTTAGATATTGTTTCATTAGCCGCATTATACTCATTACTTAATGAATATCATACCAAGCGTAGCAGCCAGCATTACGAGAAAAGTGAAGATAGAAACGGCATTGGATAAACGACTATTACTATGTTCGCCCATGATATTCGGATTATTACCTATCCGAATAATGACCAGAATTAGAGGGACAGCCATGACCCCATTGATAATCGCTGCGTAGTAAAGCGCCTTGATTGGGTCTAGGCCCGAAAAGTTAATAAGTAGGCCGGTTAAAGTTGCTCCGGCAATCACGCCATAAAAGCCCTTTGCCTTGCTAACCTTCTGCGACAGGCCTTCTTTAAGATCTAGCGCCTCGCTCACCGCATAGGCAGCCGACCCGGCCAAGATAGGTATGGCAAGCATGCCCGTACCAATTATGCCTAGTGCAAAGAGTAGTTTGGCTACAAAACCAGCATTTGGAAAACCCTTTACGAGCGGTTCGAGTGCTTTGGCGGCGTCGGCTGCAGAACTAACATTAAAGATCCCAGCAGCATGCAGTGTAGCGGCTGCAGTAATAAGAATGAAGAATGCCACAAGCTGAGAAAAAGCCATACCTGCCACATTGTCCTTACGGAACTCCTTGGCACGATGCTCGGTTACATACGGCGCGCCATCGATATCTTTGCGCCAGCGGTGGGCAACCTGCTCCTCTACCAACTGACTAGGCTCCCAGAAGAATAGATACGGAGAAATCGTCGTACCAAGTAGTGCAACGATTGCCAGAATAAAGGCTGGCTCTAATTTGAATGTCGGTATAAGCGTATTTTGCAAAACTTCCTTCCAGGGCATATTGACCATAAAGGCAGTGATAATATAGGCGAACAAAGACAAGCAAAGCCACTTGAGTATTTTGGCGTATTTTCTATACGGCACAATAAGCTCGAGCAAGACAATGGCAACTGTAAAAAATAATGTCCACCAGACAAATGGGATGTCGATAAGGAGCTGGGCAGAAGCTGCCATTGCCCCAATGTCGGCGCCAATGTTAACGGTGTTCGCGAACACCAAAAAGAACACGGCGAAGTATAAGAACCAACGGCTATAATGGTCTTTAATAACGGCTGCCAAGCCACGGCCAGTTACCAAGCCAATGCGCCCAGACATTTCCTGAATAGCAATCATCATTGGTAACATGAATGGCATCATCCAGGCCAATGAATAGCCGAAGGCCGCGCCAGTCTGGGTGTAGGTGCCTATGCCCGACGGATCGTCGTCTGCAGCACCCGTTACAAGGCCCGGGCCCAGACGTTTTACGAAGCGAATGAACCTGCGCGGAGAAGTGTTTTTTACAATCTCCTTCTCCACTTCCGCACCGACTTTTTTTATTTCATCCATGGTTGGATTATAACTATAAGTACTTACGTTTGGAAGGTAGTCGCTGATATCGCTTTGTTATCAGAAAAACTGTGGTCAACATCGCTGCGTTCAGGGCAGTAGCTGGGAGTAAGCTTTTGACTGGAAAACCGATGAATGGGAAGATCAGCGCACTGTGGAGCGCATAAACAAACAGGGAGTTCTGACCCAAGGGGACGAAGAACCAACCAACCATTCGGTTGATCCTTGATTCAAAGTGTCTTACGCCGTGGTACGCCACGATAATGCAAATTGCAAAGAATAGTACCCTACCGGGACCGAGCTCTATATTGCCGAAGGCGGGCTTAATAAAGTCCTTACTGGAGCTGTATAGCCCATCTACCAATCTTAGCGCCCAGCTGTAAGCCATGCCAATGAACGCCAGAGTTGCCAATGCAGCCAAGATCTTGATGCGTGTGGCGCGCTTAAACCGTAGCCACCAGCCCCACACTTCGTGATTATAGTACCCAAGCACAAGCCCAGCAAAAAACAGTAACTGCCAGGAAAGAGCTGAAAAATACGAGCCGATCGGTCGCATGTAGCCGGCCGTGACGAGCGGAATAATCCATAGACCTACAGAAATTGCGAGTACAGTCTTCCAACGATTTTTAGCGAGGAGCTTAAATACTGCGATTGAAGCAAGCAAGTATACGACATAGAGGGGCAGCATGTCGGCCAACCCAAAACTATATTGCAGCGTAATGGCTCGCCAGACCGTCTCCAGCCAACCTGCCTTACTGACTCCAAGCGTCACCCTCGGGCTGTAGTTCAGTACCCAAGCGATGAATGTGTATGTTAGCGTGAGTGTGACACTAACTATGTAGAGTACACCAGCTCGGTGTAGCAGCCACTTTTTGGTCTTCTCGTAGTTCCCCGTTCTGACATCCCAACCCCGCAGCCTGCCCACCAGTAGGCCAGAGAGAAAAAAGAAGCCCTCGGCAGCAGATACAAGAAGTCGCCCTCCCCCCGTGAATGGTTCGAAGAGCGAAGGGAAACTGCCCATATGATCGACTATGATCATGAACAGAAAGTAACCACGTAATAAATCGACCGTTAAGTCCCGAGTTGGCTTGGGTGGCGCTGCAACCCCCGGCCGGTCTCTACGCGCCAAGCCTACCTCTTCCCCTCTTTGCGAGCTGCAGCTTTCAACGCCGATCCTGCGCGGAAACGGGGCATAGGCATGCCTGGTATATCCATAGACTCCCCCGTATTCGGGTTTATTCCTTTGCGTGGTTTACGCTCGGCCATAAAGAAGGTGCCAAATCCGGTTAGGGTCAGGCTCCGCCCCGCATTAATCTCGCCAACAACGAGCTCTTCAAAAGCATGCAAGAACTCTGCTGTAGTTTTTTTCGTTAAGCCAGTCTTGCGAGCCATGACTTGGACAACTTCTTTCCTACTCATACCGTTACTTTGGCTCATTTAGCGTACTCCTCTGCCCTTGTCTCACGAATTACATTGACCTTTATTGTACCAGGATACTTGAGCGTCGCCTCAATCTTGTTGGCAATGTCCCGAGCCAGCTTGATGGCGCTCAAATCATCAATCTCATTGGGAGTTACGAAGATTCTAATCTCACGTCCTGCGCTCATGGCAAACGACTTCTGAATACCAGGAAACGTCTTGGCTAGGTTCTCTAGATCCTTCATGCGATCTGCAAAACGCTCCAAGGTATCACCTCGAGCGCCGGGTCTGCCGCCGCTCAAGCCATCAACAGCACGGACGATCATCGCCTCGGGCGTAGTTGCCTCGATGTCATCATGATGTGCCTCTGCTGCATGGCAAATCGCTTCATCAATGCCGTACTTGCGACACATCTCGCCAGTAATATGGTGGTGATTGCCGTCCACCTCGTGAGTAACGGCCTTACCAAGGTCATGCAGGTAAGCTGCGGCGCGAGCAACCTGGGCATTAGCTCCAATCTCACTGGCGATCATCGCGGCTAAATGGGCCATCTCTATACTATGGTGCAAAACGTTCTGAGAATAGCTGGTGCGGTACTTCAGCATGCCCATTGTCTTATTGATCTCGGGTGGTAGGCCGAGGACTTTTGCCTCTCGGGCGGCATCTTCACCCGCTTTTTTGATTTCGTTATCAATTTCTTTTTCGGCCTTATGAACAACTTCCTCTATCCGCGCCGGGTGGATTCTGCCGTCCGACACGAGCTGTTCGATTGCTACTCGCGCAATCTGTCGGCGAATCGGATCGAAGCTCGACAAAACCACCACCCCAGGAGTCTCATCCACGAGCACATCAACGCCCGTCAGTCTCTCAATCGTTTGAATGTTGCGGCCTTCTTTGCCTATTATACGTCCCTTCATATCGTCATCCGGGAGCTTAACAGTAGTTATGGTTCGCTCCCCTGATGCCTCTGTGGCCATACGCGCCATAGCGTCCGCTAAAATTTCCTTGGCATACTCATCAGCCTTTTCTTTTGCTTCGTCCTGGCGTTTGGCGATATAGCTCACCATGTCGGCCTTCATGTCTTTTTCAGTCATCTGGAGTAGCTTTTCTCGTGCCTCATCGCGACTTAGCTTGGCAATCTTTTCCAAGTTGAGCTCTTGCTTGGCTCGTATAGCCTTTAGCTCCTCTTTGATCTCTGATATCTCGGATTCACTTTGGGCCAAAGTGTCGGTCTTACGATCAAGCATTTCCATTTTGCCATCCAGAGTAACTTCTCGTTTAGCGACACGTTGTTCTTGCTCTTCGAGCCGTTTACGCCGTGCATCGTCCTCGGCCTTTGCCTGCTGCGCAAGCTTCAAAGCCTCCTCTTTTGCCGCTAAGGCGACTTCTTTTGCCCTAGACTTGGCGTCCTCGATAAGCTGGTTGGCCTTTTGCTCTGCTTTATCGCCTTTTTGTTTAGCAACAACTGCTTTCGCTTGATAGCCAGCCCCAGCGCCAACTGTTAGAGCGGCAATAACAAATAATAGTTCCATATGTAGATGCCTCAATTACCGTATCTGTATAGTCGTGAATCACCTGGCAGCATGCAACCTTCTCTGAATTTACTACCTTTACTTATTAAAGGCTTTTGGCCGCATCCAGTCAAGCAACCTCAGCGAGTAATATTCGCTTCGCGGTCATAATCGGGTGCAGGATACTCTCCCAACTTCGAATCGACTAAAGCAGTGGTAATACGAGTTAGCCAGTCATCACCAGAAGTCTTGGCAACTGGAATGCCAAGACTATACCCTAGTGCGTTCGCAACGCTAGCGCCTATTCGCAAACCAGTAAACGACCCGCTGCCACTGAAGTACGCTACGGCGCTCAATGCCCCAAACCCTCCTTGGGGTGACAAGAATTCCTCAATTTCCTTCCCTAGCAAAGCAGCGAGCTGACGATCAGCCTGAAACTCATGCCAGTCCATAATTTGACCTGCACCGTCGAGGATATAAAGTTCTGCTAATGAATTGTCTGTGCGGATTGCCAAGATCATCGTAGGGCATCCAATATTCTTGCACTCTCACGGCCAGTGGCACTTAGTGTGATATCCCGCGTAGTGTCGCCCGTCCAGTGCATGTCAACTACAAGCCGGTCTGGCTTGAGCGCTGCAATAAACGGCTTTGCCCATTCAACGACCGTTATAACGGTGGGGTCATCAAGATATTCGGCAATCTCTTGCTTAACGGCGTCTTCGCCCTCCAGTCGATATAGATCGAAGTGTTCAAAACTTGCGCCGCCAAGCAGCTCATAGCTACGCTGTATGCTAAACGTCGGACTCGTGATGGTCTTGGTGATGCCAAGGCCCTTGGCGATACCTTTGGTTAGCGTAGTCTTGCCACCTCCTAAGTCGCCTACGAGCTCAATGAGCTGTCCTGGGCGCACCTGGCAACCAATCTGCTCACCTATTGCCAAGCTTTGCTCTAAGCTGGTGGATTGTATGTGTAATTTCGGGTTTGTATGCATATATTCCATACCCTATGGTACCCGCACCGAGACCGATCAGCAACCATGACCAAATACCTGCATTACTGTTCATAACAGGTTCTGTATACGGTCGAGGGCTAGCCGCGCGTGCGGACGCAAGCTTACTTGTTTGCTTCGCTTTTTTAGCCGCCTTTGCCTTCTTTGGTTTGGCCACTGACTTCTTAGTCGCAGACTTCTTAGCAGACGAACTTTGAGCCATGGCCTTAGGAGGAACAGCAGCAGCGTTCGAGAAGCCCGGAGTAGGCTCGCTCAGCCAAGCCCAGCCTCCGTCACTCAAGCCCCAAGCAAGACCCGGCTTCGCGCTACCGTAGTTTGGGCTGTTATCGACAATGTTGCCAGTTGGGTCAACAAGGAAGATCTCGTCGCCATCGTTGTTAAGGCTAATTTTCGTCTCGTTGCTTTTAAGCACCAGGAAGCTCTTGGCGTCGACACTTAAATTGGTAAGTCTATAAACATGGTTCGTTTTGTCACGCAAGCTCCATCCCTCCAGACTGATTGCAGTATCCCCTTCATTGTACAGCTCAATGTATTCATCCTGCGCATCACTCAGAGGAGATTCTGGATCGGGCAGAAGCTCGCTAATGAACAGCCTATTTGTGTCTACAACGGATTCGGGAGTTGGCACAGGTTCGTCTTCTGCCACTTCTGGTGCTCGTAGTAGTCCTGGTGTTGGGGCGGGACTCAGCACGAAGTCTTCGTAGTTATTATCTGTGTCTACAAGTACAGAGGGATCCTCGGCTAAACTCCGGGTAATCGCCTGCCCGACCGCAGGAGCAAGTACGGCCTGCGACTCTGGGCTATCACCATCACCCCACGCTAGCTGATCCATGACATTCCCTTGCTTATCCTTAAGCCGAACATTGCCGCCAGTCTGAGACATCCCGCTAGTGAGTTTATGCTCTGCGGCGTCTTCGGTACTGACGACCAAGACAGTTCTTGAGCCCATTATGGTAGCTTCAGATATTGTAGCTCGTTTAGACCAGGTTTTTTCTGTCGCAGACTTATAGTCTAGTGTCCAGCCCGACACATCAACAGGCTCGACTCCGTTGTTATATAGCTCGATAAATTCTTTACTTAGACTATCCGTGTGGCCTGTTACGACTTCGCTCATCACAACACCGCTTTGCGCCGAAGCACTTACTTGCAACACGACGGATGGCGACAAGCTAAGACTAATAATCAGGATGAGGGGTAGCAAATATTTTTTCATTGCCCAATTCTAAAAACTGTTTTTCAAAGCGTAAAGCATGAGCAGTGTGTTTTGTAAGATCTCACAACTTGCCCCCAAAGCATAAAAGTCATACAATATGAGCTAAAGAACTATAGAGGTGGAATGAATTCTTTCAGCAGCAAGCTTAGACAGCAAAACGGCTTTACCCTTTTAGAGCTCCTATTGGTAATTGTTATTATTAGCCTTTTAGCCTTTGTACTCTACCCCCGCCTCGTCGCAGGCCCAATCAATGCCAGGGATGCAGACCGCAAACAAGGCCTGTCTAAGGTCAAAAACGCGCTCGAACGCTATTACCAGGAAAACGGTAGCTACCCAGCACAGCTCGTTACTCTTGTGGAAGGTGCTACCCCATACATTAAGCCCCCACTACCTACAGATCCAAAAACGAAAACACAGTATCGCTACAGTACGAGCGGTAACCCGATTAGTGCATACGTACTACAGACAAACCTGGAGAACCCAAAGGACAAGGACATTAAAAAGGGCACTGTAGACGTATACGAGCTACAAAGCGCCAACTAGCACATCCTAAAACAATAAAAAGTCCGGTAACTGCAACGTCAAAGCAGCCTTACGCTCTTAACTCTCTAAAGGATTTTTGCTAGAACCGGCTTCTTCTGCGTCACGCAGGCCGTCATGCTCAACCTTATGCGTCGCCATGTAGTCCTTGTGAGTCTTGAGAATGTACTGCTCAGCTTCGTATGGGTTCGTAATGTAGTCAAAGCGGAAGTTTTCTTTCTGACCTGCAGTCTGAACAACGACAGTGCCATATTGCAACAAGGTCTGTGCCGGACCGTTTACTTCTGCACTCACGTCCTGGATGCGACTGAGGGTCAATGTAGCGACGCTTCTGTGGAAGAGTGTGTTCTGATCAATATCCACAATGTGCTCATTCGTTACCAAGATACGGTTATTGCGCCATATCCACAGGGCACCAAAAGTTAATAGTCCAATTAGTATCAAAGCCATGAAGCTGACGAAAGCGACGGTTGAGCCACTAATCGTCGGCAAATTCTCGTCTATTACGATCTGTGCATTTGCCGCGCCGTACGACATCCCAAACAAAGACACAGCGCCAACTACTACGCTCGCGAGCATGATCGGCAAGACCATGACGAAAGACTTATAGAAGACTCGTTGAGTCACCTCTTCGTTTGGTTGGCCGGGGTATGTACATTTTGCGGGGTCTTTTTCCATACCTACAGTTTACTCCACCGCGACAACTTACAAAAGCTTAGATTGAGGTTCGGCCGGCGGCTGCACACCCAGATGGGTATACGCCTTATCGGTAACCTTGCGCCCGCGATGCGTTCGCTCTAAAAAGCCAATCTGAATAAGGTAGGGCTCATATACGTCTTCAATAGTCTGAGTTTCTTCTCCGGATGCGGCGGCAATTGCAGCTACACCAACTGGTCCGCCCTTATAATGCGAGATGATGGTCTCCAAAATCCTTCTGTCGCTCCTATCCAAACCAAACTCATCGATATCCAAAAGGTCCAGGGTGCCTTCCAGGGAACCAAGATCAATTGTGCCATTGCCGTGTACCTGGGCATAGTCCCTAACGCGTCGAATCAGTCTATTTGCAATACGGGGGGTCAAACGCGACCGTTGAGCCATAGAGGCCAACACGTCAGTGCTAGCATCCATATCCATAAGACGAGCGGTGCGAACAAGTATCTTGGTTATCTCTTCTGGCTTATAGTATTCCAGGCGATGAATTAAGCCAAAACGATCGCGTAGTGGCCCCGAAAGAGCACCATAGCGAGTAGTCGCCCCAATGATGGTGAACTTTGGCAGATCAAGCCGCAAGCTTTGAGCAGAAGGCCCCTTGCCTAACATAATGTCGAGTGCGTAATCCTCCATAGCAGGATACAATATTTCCTCCACAGTACGGGGCAAGCGATGGATCTCATCAATAAATAGAATATCGCCTTCCGCCATGTTTGTAAGGATTGATGCTAGATCCCCCGCGCGCTCAATTGCTGGCCCACTTGTGACCTTCACAGTTTTTCCCATTTCGTTTGCCACTACGTGGGCTAGTGTTGTCTTGCCGAGCCCTGGCGGGCCATAAAGCAATACATGGTCGAGGGCATCACCGCGCTTCAGAGATGCCGAAATAGCCAGATTTAAACTAGACTTAATTTGCTCTTGACCGACATATTCACTGAACTTACCCGGGCGCAACTTCTCTTCGAACTGTTGCTCCTCTGGCTCGAGCGCTTCTTCGCGAGGATCCTGTGTTGGTTCTGCCCGCTCTATCATCGCTTAAGGCCTTTCAGCGCAGCCTTAACCTTGCTACCTGTGTCGAGCTTTGGATCAACACCGCGCAGAGCGTCATTTGCCTGCTGTGAAGAGTATCCCAGACTAATCAGCGCCTGATGCGCCGGGTCTCCGCCTTCTTGAGCAGAAGATCCGCTCAAATCAATCTTGCCTTTGAGCTCCAGAACAATCCTCTGGGCGGTCTTGGCGCCCACCCCACTGACACTAGAAAATACCACGACATTCCCGGTACGGATGGCCTCGACGAGAGTACTAGCTTCGTTGCTCGCCAGGATTGCCATAGCAACTTTAGAACCTACACCATTTACGCTTAGTAAGCGCAGGTACAAGTTCTTCTGCTCACTATTCAAGAAGCCATAGAGAGTATAACTGTCTTCTTTTATATTCTCAGCGATGAGCAAGATTGCTTCTTGACCCTCAGTAAGCCCGTGCATAACCTGCGGGGTAGTATGGACTGCATAACCAACCCCACCAACATCCAGCACAATGTGCTCGACCTCTTTCTGCGCAACTATACCCCTTAGTAATGCGATCATATACCGATTATACCAGATCAGACGGCTTAAGAGTGGCACCGTGGCAAATGGCAATGGCCAGTGCGTCAGCTGCATCGTCTGGTTTTGGTGTTTCTTTGAGCCCCAAGATGGTTTTAACCATTTGTTGAACTTGGCTTTTTGTAGCCTTGCCATACCCAGTAACCGACTGCTTAACTTGCAGCGGCGTATACTCCGCTAGCTCCAGACCATACTGCTCACCCACCAACATTACTACCCCACGTGCCTGACCAACTGAAATCCCAGTAGTAATGTTGTTGGTAAAGAACAGTTGCTCAATCGCTATGCATTGTGGCGAATGATGTTGCACTAGCTCGCTCAGGTCATCATAGATTGTCTTGAGCCGAAGTGGCATAGCGTGGTCAGGTGGCGTACTGATTACACCATAGTCAATTACGCTACGTTGTTGGCCGACTATATCGATTACGGCAAAGCCGGTAGTCGCAGTACCTGGGTCTACTCCAAGAATTCTCATGTACCCATTGTAGCAGGTGTATAATTAAGTCATGGCAGACCCAAACATAACTAAGCTGGTATACAAAAGCTACATGGCCGTGATTCGTAATAGCGTAGGGGCGAATACCTGGCGCAACTTCTATGCTCTAGACCATGGAACCGAACGTGATGTTCTAAACGACGGTACTCATTCCTGCTCTTTTTTCGTCTCCTCAATTACCACTTTGTTCGGCATGTCAAAGTCAGTCCACATGACGGTCGACAGCGTAGTCAATGACTTGCTGGAAAATGGCTGGGAAGAGGCGGCGCAGCCAAGGCCAGGTGCGGTCCTGGTGTGGGAAGCTCAAGACTTCGGTCCAGAAGGTAGCTTCACTCATCTTGGCTTTTATGCTGGCGAAGAAAGGGCGATAAGTACAAGTACATCCAAGCGGACACCAGCTGAGCACGACTGGCTGTTTCGCGACAATCCACCCGAAGGATTTGCCCTGCGCGGTGTAGAGAAGATTCTCTGGAACAAAAAGCTAGAGTCTTAGCCGAGCTTTTGCATTATTTCATCAGGGATATCATAGTTACCAGAAACCTCAACTACATCCTCAAAGCCTTCGAGCATATCAACCATCTTCATCAAACTGCTCGCCTTCTTTTCGTCATCAACTTGTATCGTTTGTGATGCAATTTGTTCAGTATCGGCGCTCTCTACATTGTCTTCACCCAAAGCTTCCCGCACCTTATCGACATCGTTCGGCGCGGTATAGATTATCAACTGTTCTGCGGAGTCATCAATGTCTGTCGCGCCAGCATCTATCGCAATAAGTTCTAGTTCCTCCTTATCAGCACCCTCTTTGCACACCACTACGCCCTTCTTTTCGAATAAGTAACCCACCGACCCAACAGCACCTAGATTTCCACCGTACTTAGAAAAGGCCGATTTGATTTCTGCGCCTGTACGATTGCGATTGTCCGTAAGTGCGCTAACCATTACAGCTACACCACTCGGCCCATAGCCTTCGTAGATAAGCTCTTCGAGCGCAGGGCCGCCAGCTGTACCGCTACCCCGTGCAATAGCCCGGTCTATGTTAGTAGACGGCATGTTCACGGCTTTGGCTTTCTGTATCGCCAGTCGGAGCTTAAAGTTCATGTCTGGATCGCCACCGCCCTTGGCAGCAACGGCTATTTCCGCAGCCACCTTGGTAAAGATCTTGCCGCGCTTAGCGTCTGCCGCGCCTTTTTTATGCTTAATGGAGTGCCATTTACTATGTCCGCTCATCTGTAGTTCCTTCTTTTCTACCTGTAATTATAGCATTAGCCACCGGCGACCCCAAGCCACGACGATGCGCGAGCATACCCAATGTGCCAAGTAAGGCGTAGAACGCCAGTACGGCAAGCTCCGGAGGCGTGGCGCTATTGATTGCGGCGCCCGGCAAGCTGGCCAGGTACCTCATGCAGTCCAACATAGCGCTCACAACACTACCAATTGGCCACGCAGCCGCGAACGCAATACCGGGGGCAAGCATGCCAATTAGGCCGGCTAAGAATCCGAGTAGCATCAGTATTGGCACGAAGGGCAGGAAGATCACATTTGCCAGTGGGGCGACAATAGAGATGTCACCAAATACATAGGCAATAAGCGGCATAGTGGCAATCTGTGCTGCGATGGAAACTGAAGCTATTTCCCCTACTACCCCGAACCGTTGTGGTATCAGTGTCCGCACAACTGGAGTTAGCAAAACGATGCCTCCAAGCGCCAGGAATGATAGCTGCCAGCTAAGGTCTGTGATGTATGCTGGACTCCACATAAGAGTAGTAATTATGCCGAGAGCCAAGCACGTTAGCACCTCGAGTTTACGGCCGTAATACGATGCGAGCAGGAAGAGTGTGGACATGATTCCAGCTCGTACAATCGAGGCGGAGGCGCCAGTTAGGACCACAAAGCCGACGATTAGCCATAGCGTACCAACCAAGCTTGCCCACTGCCACTTCTTGCCGGCCAAGCCCTGAATCGCCAGGGTAATTATGGTTAAGTTATAACCCGATACGGCTATAAGATGTGACAAGCCAATGAGGGCCATCGTGTCTTGTAGCTCTTTGGGCAAAGTTGAACGGGCACCTATCAGTATGCCAAGCATAAAACTGCCTACCGGTTCTGGCAGCGCCCTTCTCACTCCTTTACTAAACTCACTCTTTGCCTGAACAAGGATGCTTTGCTCTGTCGAAAGTATCGATACTTTTGCATAGCTGATCGAACTACTGGCTTTGCCAAGGCTCGGTAAGACTTTACCCTGCACTTCCACGCGATAGTCTTCTTTAGCATTTGCCACGAGCGACTTAACTCGAATATCGCCTGCGATAGACTCTCCATCGACCACCAAATCCTTTAAGTAAAATACATAGTTTGCCTTATCGTCGCGAAAAGGCTCGCTAGCCACGGTGCCTACTACTATGTGTTTGCTATGCTGCAAATTATCAATCGTCCTGGTGGGCTGCTGTGCAACAAACACATCCTGACGCAGCATACCGAGGGCAAACGCAAGCAAACCAATTAGAACATACGTGAGTCTGCTCCTTCGAACAATCACGGCTGCCACCAACGCCAGTACAGCCCATCCGAACAGTAGCCAACCCCAGGCCGAACCGTAGTACTGCGCGAACACAATACCACACATTAGCCCGATAGCAGTAATGAGTATTTGTGTCGACCTCCGCATCATCAAAGAATATCGCCAAGGCGTTTTAGGCTGCAAGCATAAACAAAAAGGAAGTGCCCACTTGCGTGAGGCATATTCTTTGATACATAGCCAGCGTGTAATATTGACCGTGTTCGCTACATGCTGGATGCCCAGTCAATCTTCCTTGCGCATACCGCTATGGTCTGTAAAAAATTAAGTGGGGCTTTGAAGTTTACTATTTGCTATACTATTAGCATGAGCAAGAAAACAACAATACTAGCGGCCATTACTACTATATTGATACTTCTGGTGCTGGGTGGTATTCTCTTTTCATTCCAAATAAAAAGAGCACAAAACACATTTACAGGCACAGTCGCAAATATAAGTGATTGCGCAGCAAATATAGGAGCTTCTACCTGCACATGGGACATCCTAGTAGATGATAAGGAATCAATAAAAGTTACCTGGTCACAGGGAATAAACCCAGATAATCCTGACGTCGGTGGTCCAGTTGGCTTTATATTCACGGACGACATTACGGGAAAGAAAGTTGAAGTATATGCTGAGCCAACAGGGGGTAATGAATATTCCATTTCCACCAAAGGCCACTATATCAAGCTCAAGCCATAAACACATTGACCCAGGCTTCTTGAGACTCCAAGTAAAATGCCCACGCAACGGTGGGCATTTTACTTGGAGGGCTCACGTATATTTCCATGAAACACCACTTGGACGATAAGCTCTGGGAAGACCTTATATCATTATACGCAAAACTAGTTGACCTTGGTATGGAATACCGCAATGGCAAAGTATACCTCGCAGACTTGGAGAAAAAAGATGTTAAACTCTAAGCGCTCAGACATCACATTAACGCGACTCTACAATCAGGACTCGTTTGATGATGCATTCCTGAAAGACATACGTCACTGCCAGACTAGCCTAGTCATAGAAAGCCCGTTCATTCGACTTAATCGTGTACTTTCTCTTATGCCGATACTTACTAAACTACGTAAACGCGGTGTACATATTATTCTCAATACGCGTAACCCGATTGAGCACGACTTAGAGTATCAGACACAGGCTGAAGAGGCCGTGGCAATGATGCAAAACATAGGTATCCGAGTGCTCTACACTGTTAAGCATCACCGTAAATTAGCAATCATTGATTGTTCAACTTTTTGGGAAGGCAGCCTCAACATTCTTTCCTATTACGATAGTTGTGAGATAATGAGAAAGACGGTATCACCTACCGAGGCAGAGATATTGATTAACTTTATTGGTATGCAGAAATACCTAAAGGATAACTAGCTATGTTAGACCCAGCCACAGATTTTAATGACCGCAACCTTGATGAGAACGAAGAAGTTATTGCCAAAACTATCAACTATCTCAAGTACCACGACCCGAAGAACGCAAACCGTGAGTATGCTGTTGGCCTCCTGAAGTACACAAAACGAGTCGGCCAAGCTTTGGCAAGCAAGGGCTTGGACTTTGAAGAGTTCGTTGAACGCTATAACAAGTCACTCGAGAAATAGTCACTAACTATCAATCATTGCAGTTTCAGCTTTTGCTGTAACGACCGGCTTCTTTGGTTCTTTTTTAACTACAGGGGATTCTACTACTTTCTGTTCTTGTTTCTTAGCAAACGTCATACGAGAGTGTTCTATAGCAGTATCTCTAACTTCCTCGCTCCCTTTATCTTCAAGTAGCAACGTTTGCCCCGATAGCGGTTCTTGGGCATTCAGGGCAGATAACTTGGCGTAAAAGTTAAAGGCTGGTAAATTACTGATTTCGCCTGGCTCGATATATGGACTGAAGAGCGGCAGAAGTAGTTTTTCGTCCTGTGGATTACCAGTCCTAAAACAAATTACCGTACCAACGTTAGCGAGAATAATGCTCACCATCTGCTGATCCTTCTGCTGGCTGGTAGACTGCTCGGCCATGACCATGAACATTTTGTATTTACGAGCTTCTGACAACATCTGCACAAAAGAGGCCGTGGCAAAGTTTTGAAACTCATCAACATAGAGATAGAAATGGCGGCGTTCTTTTTGGGCAATACGTGCACGACGTAAACTGGCTAGCTGAAGTTTAGCTAGTATCGTAATACCAAACAGTTCTGAGGTGTCTTCCCCAATCAAACCTTTAGAGAAGTTGCAGATCAGGATTTTGCCAGAGTTAATAATCTCATCAAAGTCTACCGTGGACTTTGGTTGCTCCAGTATCTGCCGAGCTGAGGCAGAAAACAGGAAACGTCCAATCTTAGATGTAATACCAGCGGCCATTTTCACCTTCTGCATATCACCAGCTTTACCCAGCTCATTCTTCCAGAAATTGATAAGGTTTTTATCTTCTAGCGTCTTGATAATACTTTTGCGGTATTTAGTATCGTTAAGCAGATCGAAGACCGTAAATAGTGTTGCATCCTCGACCGTTAAGGCTGTTTGAATGGTATTTCGCAGCACATACTCAATTCTGTGACCACCGGTATCTTCTTCAGAGAATATCTTACGAAAGACGGAGATTACTGACTCAGTAATAATGTCTTTCTCTCGAAGCAACTCATTACCTGTCAGTCCTGGTGTGAGTTCAAGCAGGTTTAGACCTATTGGATACTCTAAGTCGTCAGGATTAAAGTAGACTACATCGTTAATGCGCTCTGGTGGCACATGACGGAGCAACGTTTCAGCCATATCACCATGCGGATCAACAATAGCTACGCCTTTACCGCTCTGCATGTCTTGGACGATCTGGTATTGCAACAAGGTCGTCTTACCATTACCCGTACCACCAATAATGTAGAGATGTCGTTCCCGCTCTAGCTCAGTTAAACCAATTTTCGTACTGAGGCCATGGTGAATATTCTCACCCAGAACCACATCAAAAATTTTGTTCTGTTTGAGAGATACCGGGGCTGGCAATGTTCGGCTCAGTGACGTAACCAGGTTATCTGTCTTGCTAATCTTGCTTGATGGGAAGTGATACAGACTCGCGAGTTCTGCGGCAGATAATATAAGGGACTGTTTTTGAAATAGGTTTGGTAGACGCTGAGTGGCTAGCTTTGCGCGGTAGTTTTTTAGCAGTGGCAGCCGCGTCTTAGCACGCAGTGCTTGGTATGGTGGTACTGAGTAACTATCCAGCGCTGAACGCAGTGTAGCTAAGTGATGCTTACACTGACCGCTTGTAACAATGATACGCAGGCTCACTTGAAACAGTGGCTGTGTGACTTTTTGATGCATTGATTCCATGAGCTCAAGCTCAAAGGCACTCAGGGTTCGAGCTGGCCGTTGGCGCTTCATAACCTGAGCCTGAAACTGGGCATCTTTGTTTGATTTGTCTGCATGGTAACTAGCAGTCGTGCCGTTATACACCTCACCAACCAAGTCAGTTGCACCAAGCATTGCGCTACCAAACACTTCGCTTACTCTACTGAAGCCAGAAAAGTGACCGCGTTGTACTCGCCGCAGAATATCTTCGTTTCCTAAGATTCTGCGTGACAGCCGCACTGCCTCATTTAGCTTTACGGGCATAATGACCAGTTGCATTGTTATCTGTTCATTATCACTGAGTTTTGTCATAGCGGCCGTTACATATGATAGTGGATCGTGCTGTTCAAACCCTTTTGTGAGTGTCAGCGGCAAAACATAGTGATTATCTTGTTTAAACTCAAGGACTTGACCTGCTTCACGTGGATCGTAGTCGACAACTTTAACTTTGGCATCAGGAACATAGGCAACGATGGCCTTTTGAAGATTGTCTGAACGATTGTGCTCCACCTGCATAAGATAGCGGATACCGTCGCACTTGGTTGAGACAATTTCTAAACTCATCACTGGCGTACGACCAAGGAGTTTGTCTTTGATGTGCCGAGCAGCTCTGAGTCCATGAACCACTGAAAATAGTTGTACAGTTGCTTCTGGTGTTTTGGCAATAGATGCTGGTGGCGTTAGTTCAAGCCAGACCATATCACGGTGTTTTAACTGCCGACGATTAAATAGCGTGATGCATATAAACGCTGCGTAACCAGAGAGTAAGACGACTACGAGAAGCATAATTCCTATAAGCACATACTGCACTATGGTAATGAGATAGCTTGCGGATTCCATGATGCGTCTCCTTTCTTGCCATGAATGAAGGTATATGACGATGCCGCAGCTGCCGAGAATGTCCGTTTACTAACAATGTTCAGGCCAAGGAAGTTCATCTCAGATATTGTCCATTCTCCAGACTGGCTATTAACATTTGCTACGTATGCAACGTGTCCCCACGTACCCGCGTCTGTTTGAAATACTGCACCAACAGCAGGCGTATGGTTGACTTCGTAGCCGTCACGGATTGCTCTATCATCCCAAGTATTTGCGTTTCCCCAGCTGGTTGGTATTGGATAACCCGCCCATAGTCTCATTGCAAACGCCCAATATGTACAGTTGCCCCACGCGTAGGTATCCCCCTCTACTGGCCCGCCGGTGTAAAAGCCCTGCGACTCTGCCGCTGCTAGGCTTGGTACACCAGACAGAAATGAGACAACACTCTCTCCCATCGCAAAGACGGCTGCAAATGGCAGTGCTACTACAATTGCCATGGTGGCAAATACTATGGCGGCTTGCTTCTTGAGGTTACCGCCTGTCACCACATTAAAGGCAAGCAGGCCAACGTTCATGCGTAGAGCTCCGTCGGGTCGGTCGTAATGAGAGGATGTTCTTTTTCTGATGCTACGACTTTAACTGCCACGTGGTTTTGATCAGCAATAATCAGCGCATCACCCCGTTCACACGTCAGTAAGAATTGTTGCTCGTATTCGGACAAGTTAAATTCACTAACAACAGTCTTAATTGTCGTCGTATCTTGGCGCATGAGAATACGTAGTGCAGATTGTGAGGCAATAGCACGACCATAATCACTCTTTAGAAAGTCATCTGCTTGTTGAGAGATAAACGATACACCGAGGTAGTATTTACGAGCACGACGGACGAGACCGGCAATGAAGCGGGCGCTCTGCTCTTGCTGGAGTAACAACCAGCCCTCATCAATGACGAGCATACGTTTTTCAGGCTTGGCTTTCACTTGGTTTTGAATGAAGTTCGAGATAATCAACATCATGATCGGCCGGAGGTTGGCTGGCATATCTTTGATGTCAAAGATTACTAAACGATTATCGAGCTTGATGTTCGTATGGGAGTTAAATATCTCAGCACTTGAGCCAGATATGTATTTCTCTAACCGTTCACACAGTTGCAACTGTCCAAGACCATGGAGTTCAGCATAGAGATCTTCAAGTAGTGGTTGCTCATTTTTGGCATCCTTATAGACTTTGAGGATTGCTTTATCTACCGCTGCTTTCTCTCGCTTATCCAGTCCTTCTGCCATGAGATCAATCACGGCGGTTAAGTCTTGGACGTGCTCAGCAAGATCAGCCTTGGTGTGGAACGTTGAAGCGAGATCAAAGGGGTTAATCTTTTCTTTACTTTTGGCAGACAACTTAATATACGTGCCACCAACTGTTTCACTAAGTCGTTTGTACTCACGTTCAGGATCAATCACCAAGACTTTTGTGCCCTGCATGAGCTGACGGAGTATCTCTACTTTGGTAGTGTAGCTTTTACCCGAGCCAGATTGAGCAAACACGATTGAGTTCGCATTGTGTAGACTGAACCGATCTAAGATAACGAGTGAGTTATTAGACTTGTTGACGCCATACAAAATACCGGACTCTTGCACGAGCTCTGAACTCATAAACGGAAATGTTAGAGCCGCTGAGCTACTATCCAAGTTTCGCTTTTGACTCAGCTGGTCTTCACCGCGTGGCAGAATTGCTTGCAGCGCTTCGAGTTGTTGATAGCGAGCAACTTTAGAGTAAAACAGTCGTGCAGACATAGTGGCTTCAAGCAGCTTAGTCGTTTTGTTAAGTTGCTCCAGGCTATCTGCCCGTACGCAAACATAGATAGACATCTGGAACAGCTTCTCTTGCCCACGTTGGATTTTGTCTCTCAGCTCAATAGCAGACTCTAAAGGATCGGTCACTTCTGAACCAACGATCTTACCAGCTTTCATCATGGCACGGCGAGTAGATTCAAGCTCAGTAATTTTACGGTGTAGTTTTGGCAAGGCATGGAGCGCATTGACTTCATGTAAGTGGTAGCTAATGTCCGTATCATGATTGAAGTTAATCAGGCTATCTATCCAGCCAGAGTTGGCCACAAACGGAAAACCAGAAATATAGAGCGTACGGATATACACCCCATCAATTAAAAGGTAGTCTGTATTTTCTTCTAAGGCAGCGTAGCTCAGAACATCAACGGCATCTTGTTCGCCAAAGGTTAGGCTGAGTTCTCGTTGTTTTTCTTTTTTAGCAGCTTTGCGATTCTTAATCGGTGTTGGTAATCGACTCATCGGTTATCCTCTTTCTCCACTAAGGCGGTGTGTATAAGCCTGAGAGCTTGTTCAGTTAGTGGTTGCACCTTGGCCTGAGCGGGACTGTAGAAGCTGTAGAACAAATCAAGAATCTCAAGACTACTCAGTTCACGAGTGTGCATACCGATACGGGTCATGCCTTTGGCGACAATGTCGAGCTTCAGGTTTAACTGTTCTTGCACTAGCTCGAAGTCAGTTTTCTTGCCCGCTACATACGGGACAATCAGGTAGAAGTGTCTGGTTAATATTTTGTTGCTGGTAATCAGAGAGCGGATAAACTCGTCATAGTTTTTGAGTTGGTCACGATAGACAGGTTCTGCCTCACCATCAAGCCGCTCAGTGAGGTCTTCAAGGTACTTATCCATGTCGATCTCACGAGTACGGATTAGGATTTGTAGACTCGTGCCGACAGAGTTGAGGAAACTTTCATAGGTGTCTATGATAGCGTCTTGCTCTTCTTCACTCTTGAGCTCAAAGTTCAACGCTGATACTTGCAGTACTGCTCGGTACTGGTTATTGGGCAGGATGAGGATGCCATCACGGACACCCTTTATGGCAATCTGTGATCTACTACTCTCTTTAGTCTTCGACTTCTGTAAGGCGAACATGGAGGCCTCCTTTCTTGGTCATCTCAAAGCGCAAGTTACTCTCAGGTTTGTCGATGGTAGCGAGTATTTGCGCGGCTTCATGGAATGCAAGTTTTGGTATGGTACGCGGTTGTTTGGCAATAGATTCTTTTTCTATTTCTTGTGCTTCTGGCTGATGTGAGCGGTAATCTTCACGGTAGGCAATCACGTTCTTATTAAATAAGTAGTACTTCGGACGGAGGTTGTAACGCATGATTGTTACCAACCACAGTAAGATAATCTTGCCTTTAATACGGATCGCCAGAACTCCCGAGATGACCGATAGACAGACGATAACAATGTACTTATACAGACTACCGTGCATGAGTGGTGGTAGCAGAATAAAGAAACCAGCGCCAACAAAGACCGGTATGATAAACAGCACAAGCTGAGAGAAACCGAGATTGCCCATGATGCGGTCTTCGACAGTAGTAACTTGGGCGGGTACAACAGTGGCTTTCATTACTTCGTCTCCTTTTCTTTACTTGGTTTGGTTTGCAGCTTGGCCGCTTCTGCTCGCGGTGTTGGCTGTGGCGCTTCGGTTGTAGTGCCCGTCTTTGGCTGCGCCGATTGATTCTTTTGAGCCGCCATTTGCCGGTTGCCACCCGGCTGCTTATACGTACTGGTGTTGTTGGTTTGTGTGCTACTACGGCTACTGGTTTTACTTGTTGTCGCTGCCTGGCTTGCGCTACGACCAGTCGCCTTGCCTGCGGCACTTGAAGCAACAGCACGACCTTTGCCAGTCAGATAGCTCACGCCGTTCATGAATTGGCCACCAAGTTTGCGAGCATTTCGTGCACCCATGCTGACATAGCTAAACTGCATCATGACACCTTGAGTTTTCAGCAGCGTCAGCACAGTAGCCAGACCAACAACCATAGACATGAGAACATTTGGTGCTTGATTATTAGTCCCCTCCGCCATCGACATACCAGTAAATAAGGTAGCGGCGAGCATCAGGGTGACGACATGAACGAACAAAACGAAGATTGTTGTAACGTAAGTTTTAACTGCTGAAACCGAGAAGTCTCGGAAGCTTGGCAACAACCACATGGCGATCACTAATGGAGATAAGACTGCTCCGAGGAACAGGACAACTAGACGGCCAACGTAGTAAATGAGCAGGATAACTGCGAAGATGAGAAACGCTAGCATGACCAGAAGTGCCGCCGCTCCCTGACCACCACTTTCTTTAACGACAGCAGTTAATGTTTCCCAGACAGAGCTTGCGCCGCTGACTTTGGTAACAGCAGTTATGAGAACGTTGGAGAGTTCAATCACGGCATCAATGAAGAAGATCGAGGTGTTAATGAGTAAGAAAGCGAGTCCAAATCGCGGCAACAAATGTTTGAATTCTATTTCATCAAAACCAAACGTTGCAGCGCTCATAACGTGGAAGCCCAGTAAGGCAACGATGATCATGAATAGCACGTCGGTAATACCAACCATAGCTAACCAGAGATTAAAGACACCGGGATTTTTAGCCATTAAGGGAGTTTCTTTAGTGAAGTAATCGAGTGCTGAGAGAAACGGTGCCGCTACGGCTTGGATGATGTTATTGAGAAAACCAGTGATCGCTTTAATAAGCACTTCAACTAAACCATTGCCAACATCTTCAGGTTCAATGGCTTGCAAGCTTGGGATCGTAGCACCAGTTGTACCTGAAGGATTCCCGTAGGCACTACTGAGCACTGTCGTCAATGTTGCAGCACCGAGCACCAACACAAGGCCAATCAGGGCATTTCTAATCACCCGCTTGGCAGCTTGCAGTGCTTCAGGGTTGCCACTACTCGTCATGTACAAGTAGCCGCCGTGGATCAAGAAAAAGACACAAGCAATTGAGGCAAGACCAGCAAGAACTTGAAGCATTGGCCGTACATAATCACGCATTACTGCAATAGCACCTGACGTATCCGCCAGGAGCGAAAGACTGGTGTGTAATGCGCTGCTCATGGCACCTAACTTCCGAAGGCGTTGGTTGCGAGTGTGGTGACAATTTGACTAATCACAAACGCCCCAATTGTGATAGCCAGACCGATCAGTGCGTAGGTAATGGTTCTTTTACCTCTGTCTAAATGTTCAGGATTACCCGAGCTGGTGATGTAGATGAAACCGCCCGCAACTAAAAAACCGGTCGCTACGAGACCGGCGAGGCCCGCAAAGACCGTAATAATTGATCTTATAAAGTTTTCTATATTACTCACTCCAGCTGTCGCTGCAAAGGCAGTGTCAGTCAGAACGAATGATAGTCCTATAGCAACAAACAGTGCTACAAAACGATGTATATTTTTGACCCTCATTATTCCCTCCATTTTTATGTGCCTAAGGATAGTCGAACCATAAGCACTTTCCCTTATAAATAAAACGATCGCCCTTATTGGCGATTTAAGTTATAGCGTGCACCCACCTTGGTTATGACTATTTCATGAAGTGAATAAATATTACAAGAACCGACTTTTTTGATATTAGATTTCCAGAAAGTATCTTAGTACCCCATAAGAAACCACTCTTTACAGGAGTGGTTAGTCGGTCTTTTGTTTATCGTAAGCTTTTTGAGCCCGCTTAATTTTTGTCTGGTTATCCGCTGCCCACAGCGCCATATGTTCGATCACTTTCAGTAGTTCCAGCCCTAGTTCAGTCAGCTGATATTCAACTTGTGGCGGTGAGGTTGGATGTACTGTTCGGGTAATAACACCGTTTCGTTGAAGTTTTCTGAGGGTACTGGTTAGTACTTTTTGAGTAGTACCAGGTACGGCTTTATGGATTTCGTTGTATCGTTTGGTATCACGACACAGTGTATAAATGACGGGGATCGTCCATTTGCTAGCAATGACTTCAAGCAGCAATTTTGGGTGATTAATATTGGTATGTGATTGTGTATTTTTGGTCATGGTTATACTAAACCGTCATGTCAGGCCAACGTGAAAAACCACGTGACGGAGCCTGTTTTCGTTTTAATTAACTACTGCTGTTAATTATACCGCGAAATGTGTGCTGTGACTAGTAAAAAATGAGGTGAAGTAACAGATTGAATTGAGGTTTAAATGAGCAATTATTTGGCGAGGCATGCGAAAGCCAAAAAAGGGCAGTCGCACACCTCTGTAAGTATTTGTCATGTGCCGCGTGATAACGGCCATATGACTGGTGGATTACGGCGAATACCAAGCGCCTGGATAATCATGTAAGACATGGATTATCATCTCACGAGATCTGGTATGCCAAAGCAGAACGGAAGCCAACGAACGGATTGGAGTCGGACGGCTCATTGTCAAGATTCAGCGTGAAAGCACCGGCTGTCGGGCCATTGTTCCACGCGCCACCCCGATTGAATGCCACAGGAGTCGAAGACCCGGAAGAGTAATCGGAGTTCAGAATGCCGTTATGTGTACCGTGAACCACCACACCAAAGTATACCGCTTATACTTATAGTACTCATGCAAAAAACAGATAAAACAAACCTATCCGACGACCACTTTACGTCACTAACCTCTTTAGAAAAGGGTTTTTATGGAGCGGCGAGAGGCAAACGTTATCGTACCTATGCTGCTTACTTTAACTACAATCGCCTTGAGAATCTGCTCATACTTCAGGAAGAGTTGCGCTCTATGACCTACCAGCCCAAGCCGCATCGGCGCTTTATTATTGAAGACCCTAAGAAACGACTGATTGATGCGCCACACTTTCGGGATCGCATTGTCCATCACGCCATCTGCAAAATACTAAACGATGTATACGAGCCGTGCTGGATTCATGATTCCTATGCCTGTCGTGAGGGCAAAGGTGGACATGCTGCCCAAAAGCGCATGCAGCATTTTATTCGCTGGCAAAGTAGCCAACCACTGTATGTACTACACGTGGATATTTCTAAGTACTACGCCAGCGTAAACCATACGGTGCTCAAACGTATTTTGAGAAAAAAGCTTTCTGACCCCATACTGCTCAGTGCCTTGGACACTATTATCGATTATTACCAAAGCGGTGATGAACACGATCATTTGTTTGAACCTGATGCACCGTATCTCACCAAGAAGCCTCGCGGTATTCCGATCGGCAACCTGACCAGCCAGATATTCGGCAACATTTACCTGCATGAAGTTGACGTCTATATTAAACGAACCCTAAAAGTAAAACGCTATATCCGCTACATGGATGACCTTATGTTAGTTCATGACAATAAACAGCAACTTCATGAATGGCAAAAACAGATTACGAAGTTTCTACACGACGAACTGTGCCTCACCGTACACCCGCGTAAAACTCGGCTGTTCCCGGCCCACCTTGGCGTGGAGTTTGTCGGCTATGTCATATGGCGGCATAAAATCCGTGTCCGAAGCGGTAGTTTGAAACATATTAAAAAACGCTGGAAGCAGATGCTGAGGCAATACGAAAAAGGTACCCTCACCAAAGAAGACTTACGGGTAGTCTTTTATTCCTGGGTCGCCCATACCAAGCACGCCAGCCCTCGTTTATCTAACAAACTTATCCGTAAACTCTACGCTCAGTACAAAGAAACTACTAAGCCTGATCGTAACGCTTGATCCAACCGCCGCACATTTTGCCAAGTTCCAGCAACTGCTTCATACCGTTTTCAGTTCGTTTCGCGTTAAGAAAGCCAATAGTATGAGCAACTGAAAGCAGCTTACGCAGAACCTCTAACTCTACATTGAGTTCAAACAAAAGACTTGAGCGCTTAGACGGAGAACGAGCATTGCGAGCACTCACGATAAGACGTAAACAATCTAATGCACTATTACTGATCTGCTGACACATAACCATCCGTTGGTTTTTCGGAAATGTGTTGAGGATTGGGAACAGCCAAGCCAGAAAGTCTACCATCTTGGTGTGAATCAGTAACTCGTCTGAGGCAGTTTTAGCAGAGGATGTTGTAGCCATGTATAGTCTATTTTACAAAATTTGAACCGAGTGCCTAACGGCACTTCCTACCCCGATGTCCCGCACGGCGGGAATCGGGTGGAAGAGAAAAGCGATTAAGCGCTAAGCGTTCAAGTGGAAAGTGTTAAGCGTCATTACAAAGCAGAACGGAAGCCAACGAACGGATAGGAGTCGGACGGCTCAGCGTCAAGATACAGCGTGAAAGCACCGGCTGTCGGGCCAAAGTACCACGCGCCACCCCGAGCGAATGCCACAGGAGACGAAGACCCGGAAGAGTAAACGGAGTACAGAATGCCGAGGCCCTGGGCGATGCCCCAGTTTGCAGCAGCAGGATTCTGAATAGCCGGGTTAATGTAGCTTAGGGTTCCCCAGTTATCTGGTGTTGGCAAACCAAGACCTGTATCGAGGTTGTACTCAAATGGACTACCTGATCCACCGATGCTTGGCAAGTTGCCGCGAGTTTCAGTGGCGCTTGTCCAGTGACCGACGTTACCAACAAGATCCCAGAGCACTGACCCGTTAGAGAGCGTCAGTGTGCGTTTTTGAGTGCCTGGTTCGCTACCGCAAGGAGTGTTAACGCCAGGAGTAACTGTTCCGTAGCAAGCCTGTGAGTCATCTGTAGAGGCATCAAGCGGGCCATTGACACCAAAGTCATTGCTGAACGCATCGCCATCATCGTTATGACCAGAAGCTAGAACTTTACCAGCGGTACCAGGAGCGTTGCCACAACCTGAACCATCTGCGTTACACCAATTGGCAGGATTAGCCAGTACGTTATGAGCTAGTGTCATCCATTCGTTTTCTGTAAGTAAGTGCGCGCCTGGAGCAGCAGCTGCAGCGGCAGTGATAGCGTCAGTTTGCGAAATATTAACCCACGGCAGACCATTCGCCTGCGAGGTAGCCGTTCCCCCTGAGTAAATGTTGGTTGAAAAGAGTACATTATCATCGTCATCTTCAATATCCTGTGTACCAGTAACAGTTCCGCCAACGTTTCGCGCCGTGTATTTCATCACACAGAAGTCATTGGTGTTATATGCAGGATTACCTGGCACCACCACCCAGTTTGTTGGACACGTGATAGATGCTTGGCTACCGTTACTGCTTGTCTGAGAGCCATCAGGACAGTCTGCAACACCGCCAGCGTGTGTAGCAGCTGGTGCAAGCAGTAAGGTACCGACAACACCAAATACAAGAAAGAGCGCAAAGAAACCCTGAGAAAAGGCTTTGCCGTTCTTAAGTTGATAGAGTATGAGGCCAGCCACGGCAATGATACCGAATGCAGCCGCAATAATTAGAGCTATATTGGTGCCGGTGTTGGCAAGATTACAGACCTGTTGCATTGATTATCCTTTTTATTCTTCTACGCACGCCAAAAATAGGTGTGGCGCTTGTCTTCTTGTGTTATAAAGTACCTTCACGTTATGTCTCGGTGGAGGAACCTGTGGTATATGGCCTCAAAGGCCAGAAACACGCTTTAGCTCCTATGTTACCCCCCCCCCCGAGTTTTGGCAAGTATTTTTCAGCTTCTTCTGGCTACTAAAGCTGTTTTATTATCAAATGAAAAAGAAAAAGGCTCATGTTTCCTCGCAAAATGCTATTAAACATGAGACCTATTCCAAGCTTTAGTATAGCGTATTATTTCTTGTACTGACTGATAGCTTCGGTTACCTTACCACTGCCTTTGAGGTTCTCCCAGAACAATACTTGGTCACGATCAATAAACATTTCATCTTCAGGACCGTGTAACTCTTCACCGAGCTTCACTAATTGAGTTTCACCCTGCTTATCTTCCCCTTCTTTAGGCTGGACTGCTTGTTGTACTTGGAGATAGAAGATATCTGATATCTTTATCGTGTCATTATCTACTTTGGCGAGTTTACCAAAGTAGACTTGGCCGTTTGTAAGGAATAGGGCTTGGTATTTACCGGAGTTTACACCGACAAGATTATCCGATTTCTTGGTGTAAGTTGCATACCCACCGAGACCAAGGATGGCCACAAAGATTACTATGATCATAGTTATAATGATGGGCTTTTTGCGATTGCTGGCTGCTCGCTGTGGTACTGGGCGAGAAGCTACTGACGCGGATTGCACTGAGGTAGCTTGTTTTGCCTGCTGTTTGGGTTGTGGTTTATATTGATCCATCATGTATATCTCCTTGCATTGTTTAGTTACTTTATCTGGCTACGAACCAATCAAACCGGCCTGAACCATCGCTAGGTGACGAAGTTTCAAAGTTCACCCTAAAACCAGTTGTTGTTTTATTGCTCACCCAACAGGGTGCCCAGATCGAGTTACAAAAAGCCGCGTAATCAGCATCGGCATGTGGGGTGCCAAAAGTAATATTCTGTGATGTTACACTCGCCGATGCTGTGACATTTTTGCCACGTACGTTACTACTGAATGTGATGAAGTTGCCATTGAATATTGCACTGTCCGTAACAGTTAGAGTCCCTTGGACTACCGCATTCTTGACCGTCAAATGACCTGAGGCATCAATTTTAGCCAATACCGTACCAGCGGAATTTTGAGCTTGTAATAAATCTCCGGTCTGTGTGGCACTACCCTTGATAACTGATACTGGGCTAGTTGGTGTATTGCCTGCTCCGTCTACCAGTAGCGTCGTCCCTCCATTTTGCGTGCGCATCGTCCACCCAGAATAGCTCGCTAGGTCTCCCTGAAGATTAAGCTGTATATATGAACCGCCCCCGGTGCTTTGCATGATCCGTTTTGTTCCAACGATAATATATGTTCCTGTCGGGCTCAGTACAAGGTTTCCACTTGATGCTATGCCTGCATTGGCGTTTATCACTCCGTTCGATCCCACCGAAGAGAGTACTGTTCCCGTAGAGCCTCGCCACTCTTGCAAATTCCCAGTCTGACTGGCCGCTCCTTGGATAACCAATCCGACGTCGGCAGCCGTGTCATTCACCACCGCGAGCTGTCCAAGACTAGCATTTGTGCCAATGCCTATGTTGCCATCAGACCTCACCGTAAGCCTCTCTTGTTCGGCGCCATACGCAGTGTTCGTTCTGATTGAGACATTTCCGTTAGTGTTATACAGATATAAATTGCCCCCTGCTCCTGTAGCCACTACGCCCATTCCACTGCCACTTCCTCCGTTCGCAGAGTTATTAACCTGAAAATTACCTAGTCTCGACACGATTTGCGACGACGCATCTACTACCTGAAGTTTATATAGGGGGCTGTTCGTACCAATACCCATATTTCCCGCACTAGTAATACGCACCCTCTCAGAGAGCCCATTAAGTGTTGAGTTAGAGGCGCCCCCGGCCCCGGCCGTTGAGAATACCAGATCCCCACCAGCGCCCGTACCCGTACCACGACCCCCGGCAAAGGTAACGTTGCCCCCCTGAATATCCGTACCCGATCCACTGGTGCCATTAATTGTATAGCCTGTCGGGGCAGCGTTGGAGACACCCTTGCCGAAGAATATGTCGTTGATACCGCCAGTACTAGCAACGATAAATTGGCCTGAAGCAGTAGATACCGCGCTGTCAGGAGATATAACTACCGAATTATTATGTAGTGACTGAGCTGTTAACCCAATCGCCACACTTCCAGTTCCTGTCGCAGATGTGCCGTTGCCAATCGCGATTGATGAATTTCCAGAGGATGCTGCATTTCTACCTAAACCAACCGCATTAGTGCCACTAGCTGCAGCTCCTATGCCCAGTGCGGTAGACCGCTGACCAGCACGAGAGTTAGCCCCTATGGCAGTACTGCCGTCGGTGCCAGTTGCCCGGGCATCGTACCCAACGGCAAGTGAGCTAGTAGCAGAAGCAACTGCGGCAGCACCGTAGCGCTCAGAATTAGTACCCGTCCCTAGACTTGATACCCCGCCCTGTACTAACAGTGCCCCACCAATCGTACCGTTGCCCGAGATACTAAACCCGGCAGTCTGCGATGATGCTGTTTGATTTTGGATGTATCCATTCCCGCCGGAGTTTGCAGCGTAGCTACAGTTATTACTCGTATCGCAGACAGCGTGTCCGCCCTGCAAGAAACCAGCGGATGTAACACTTGTGGCAGTTAGAGTACCACCAAAGATACCACTAGTCCCCGTTATACCCTGGAAGTTATTAGTACCCGTAAATGTATTGGTTGTATTCTTTAGAGGAACATTGCCGCTGAGATAGGCGTCACCTATGGTACCAGTGTTAATGTTGTTAGCATTCTGGAAGAACGCAGCACTGTTGCCTTGAAGTGTTATTGCGTCAACGTTTGTTATGTTTGCACCATTGCCCGCGAAGCTATTTGCGGTCACACTGTCAGCAACCGTTTGACTACCACCAATTGTGCTATTACCGGTAGTTGAGCTGTTACCTTGAGTAGTGCTATCTCCCGCGACAGTAGTATTTCCTCCCACCGAAAGATTATTGCCAACACTGTGATTGCCCGTAGTCCCCGTATCACCCGCCGTGACAGTGCTGCCATTGATAGTAAGATCGCCACCTATGGTAAGGTTACCGCCTACTGTTTGACTGCCTTGAACTGAACTATTGCCTTGGGTCGTTTGATTCCCTGTCAGAGTCTGATTATTGAATGTAGGACTACTGGTTTGAGCAATATCTTGAGCCGTGCCAACGACGGTGGTGTTGCCATTTTGTGTGACTGTGGTTTGGTTGGCTGTGCCCTGAAGAGAAAGATCGCCAGACTTACCATTGAGCGAGATAACTCCTTTATTAGAAATAGTCTTGCCATCAGGCGAGATACCGATACCGTTGCCAGCTTGATTCGTAAGCTGAGCAAGAAGCTGACTACCCATGGTAGCCGTCGAGGCGTTAGAAGACTGAGAAAGCGCAGTCAGCTTCTCAACGAGTGCATCATACTGGACTTGGAGATTTTTGGGTATATCATCTTCAACCTGTAAACGAAGTGCAACAATATGGCTCGTGAGTATCTTAAGTTCGTCTGCCTGAAGGGAGTCCGTGTTTTCTAATGTTTGCTGAAGCTGTGACTGAGCCGCCGAAAGTCGACTGTACAGATTTGAGCTACGCTGCCAGAGTAGGTATAAGCCAGCCAGGAGCAACATTACAACAAGAGTGATAATCCAACCAAAACGACGCGGTTTATTACCACTACCGCGGGTTGTTGGAGAGACGAAGCCTGAGCTACCTGACGAAGCAATCGGAGATTGAGAACCACCGTTAGGCGCTATGAAATCAGCGATTGCCTGAGGTGAAACATGCTCTGTCTGTCTGTCTGTCTGTCTGTCTGTCTGTCTGTCTAACGAGTGTGACAAAAAAGTCTTGGTATCATCAAGACCCAGATCAGCAGAATTCAACTGTGATAATGACATTGTTTTAGTGTTTGCCAAAGCTCTGTATACCTCACGTTTTCTAGTTGTAGATTATACCATAAGGGAAATAAAGACTGCAACCAAACCTAGTCGCGCTTCGCTAAACGCTTTTGAGCTAGCAGCCCCTAGTTATATAAGGATTTCCTTCCTCTGTCTCCTTCATTGTACGGGTGAACCAAAAGCATCAAGGTAGTACAAGTCTCCACCTTGACACTTTTGGTTGCAGCCCGTGCTGGTACGCCAGAGCGGCAGAAAGCCCGCTCAAGAACTATAAGGAGGGTCTTATGGACACTACAACATTACAAAATGAAACGTCAGCAAAGATTGCGAGGCTCAATGATGCGGCTCGTTTGAATGCGTCGAACTACGTAGCATCTCGGGGCATTATGTCGCTTGACGAGCATACTATCTCTGAGGTTTTTGTTACGGTACAGAACTTTAAAACGTTCACTGAAGATAATGATCCGTACGGTGAGCATGATTTCGGTACGTTTACTATGAATGGAGATAAGATCTTCTGGAAGATAGATTACTACGACCAGAATTTAGAGATGTGGTGCGATCCGCTCGATCCGGATTGTCGGAGAGTGATAACCATCATGTTAGCCGAGGATTACTAGCCTCGGTTTTTTAGTCCTGAGCATGACGATAAACTGCTCTACAAGTTTTCTAAGGCAAGTAACTCATCTGGCTCGTCAAGGTTTGTCCAAATAGCGCCCATACCTTCCATGTTCTCTATTGCCCCAAAGGTGCTGGTATAGACTGTTAATTCTTCATCTACCTCAGCTTTATATATAGCTGCCCTTGCGGTGCGCTGTAGTCTACGCTCAGTAGTGCCCGTCTCACCAACTAGTAATAGCATTGGTAGCTCACTACCTGTCACCCCCCAGCCACCTTCGTCAAAGAACCCGGCGTAGTTTGTTAGCCGCTGGAAGAATGGTTTTGGCGGCAGGCTGTCAGGAACGATATCTAAAAAGAAGCGTTTCGGTGGAGTGTCTTTGCCAGTTGGGAGAGATAGAAAGGCGTCAGGCAAGGGTTTTGGGAAGTAGCTGTAGCGGCTCATGTCGCGTTTAGTGAACACCTTGAGGGCTGGATAGAAGTCCTTCAGGAAATTACCCTGCGCATATATGCGCAGGGTCTGGGTAATAAAGGACTGGGTGACGGTGCCGTCTTTGTAGCTCCCCTTTATAACAGAATCGGTGATGTATTCGTGGTCTTCTTGAGCTGCAAGCGTGCGCAGACCCTTAGGCGTTAGGTAATACGCTGCTGGCGTGCCTTGCAGTTTTAGTTTCTTGTCTAACCGCTTCGCTACGTATCCATGTTTAATTAAGACTTCTAGTTTTCTGAATAATGAGTCTGGTTTTACGTTAAGACTGTCTGCCACTAACTGACGACTACCAAACCTGTATTTATACAACAACTCTAATATATCTATCTGGCTTTGTTTCAACGTTGAACGTCCGTCTGACATATCTCTATTACACTCACTCGTCTTCTTACTTATCTTCTATATATGTATATATAAGAAAGAGAGAAAAAGAGCAAGTAATAACAGAGGTAAAACAGATGATATATAGACAATATCGGAATTGACTATTTTTTGTTGTAGAAAGTGCTAAAGTATATTGATTTATTTGTGCCTCTTGTGCTACAATTTAATTAGAGTTAGCAATAGGGTAACTGGCTCCTTAACAATTCAGCTAGATAACTAAACGAGAGGGTTTATGTATGATTGTCGTACGAACAACTGAAGGTCAAAAGTATCAGTTACCTACTGAGGATGAAGACGAGGCAATACGCTTGGTGAAGTCCCAAGGCGTAGCTGAAAACGAAATCTTAATGATCGAGACGTTCCATGAAACCGACGATTAGCTACCATGTATTCACTGATATGCGGGATGAATGGTTTGATGATTATACCGAGGCAGTAGCACTGTTTGAACAGTGGGCTAAAGAGTTTGGCTGCGCTCGCTTATATGAGGAAACCTGCATACCTGATGAGCAAGACACCGAAGATTGTCTCATGAGTATCGGCGAGTATCCTTGGTAGTAACAGATTGCTGTTATGGGGTCAGTATTGTATAATACACCCCATGACGGCAGATCGTCCTCAACTTCGTATAGATGCCTCAGTGGCTGTAAAAAATCGTGCTAAAGCGGTGGCTTATAGTCGTGGGTTAAGTTTGACTGAACTTGTACTCCAGGCACTTGCTAAAGAAGATAAAGAGTTGGCGAAACTGATTGCCAAAGACTTAGATGACCGCCAGCAACGCGGTAGACCCCAGAAGTAGTTTGGTACTCTAGCTGAATTGTTACGGAGCCTCGGCAGGAGGGTGTATGCCAAGGCCAAAAGGCAGTAAAAATAAACCAAAACCCGCGACAGACGGTGCTTTTGAATATACCTTAGAACAGCGCATGAAAATGGTTGCAGACCTGATCGTTGAGAAGTTACTCGAAGATCAGAGCTTTGGCCGCGAGCTGGTTAATATCTTAGACCGAGGAGTTGAGGATGTACCCAACGAGCACTAAGCAACAACGTATAGGGCTACTGGCTATCCGTGTTTCAACTGGCAAGCAAAAACGTGAGGGTGACTCACCAGAAGAGCAGCGACAACGGGGCGAGAACCTAGCGCGGAATCAGAACATCAAGATTGTTGATACGGTTATTCTAGCTGAGTCAGCTTCTCATGAAGAGCAGCCGATGCAGAAAATAGTTGAACACTGTAAAGCTAATCCCGCTATAGAAGTGGTGCTTATTAAAGCAATTGATCGTTTTACCCGAGGTGGCTCAGGTGCGTATATTAAGCTCAAAGAACAGCTTGATAGACTTGGTGTTACGCTCGTTGACACCTTCGGTATTATTGATGGCCGCCGAGTAAATACCTTAGAGCACACCGGCTTTAAATACTACTGGAGTGACTATAGCCCTTCGTTTAAGAGCGAGATATTAGAGGCTGAACACGCCAAGGATGAGCTACGCGATATTATGACCCGTATGATTGGTGCTGAGATCCACTACACCCGACTGGGTTACTGGATGCGCCAGCCACCGTATGGCTTTATAAGTGAAGCGGTCGATACTGATAACGGTAAACGAATGATCCTCAAACCACACCCCGAGGAAGCCCCTTTTGTTATACGTTTGTTTGAGATGCGTGCAAAAGGTATTTATAGCGGTCAAGAGATTGTTGATGAACTCAACCGACTTGGTTTTAAAACACGCATCAACTACATCCGTGATAAGTACGACCGCTCGAAAATATTACGTTCCGTTGGTGGAAAGAAGATGGACGTTAAAATGGCTGATCGTTTTGCGCATCGGCTTATCTACGCAGGTGTGATGAAAGAAAAGTGGACGGATGATAAAGCGGTGAAAGCTCAGTTTGACGGACTTGTATCACCAGAACTATTTAATCGGGCAAACCATGGCAAACATGTTATTGAGATGTCCCCTAGCGGTGATGTAAATGTGTACCACAAGCAACCTCCACAATGGCAGCTTACCAAGAAACTAGATAATCCTAAGTTCCCATATAAAAAGGTTGTTACTTGCTCACACTGTCGCAAGGCATTAAATGGCAGTTCTGCCCGCGGCAAGCTGGGTAAGTACTATCCTGGCTACCATTGCAGTCGTGATGGTCATTACTTCCGCATACCGCAAGCAGAGTTTGATGCAACCATTGAACGGTTTGTAAGGAGTATTGAAGTTGCGCCAGAACATATCGATCCGCTCTTAGAGATGATCGAGCAAGCATGGCGCGAACGTCAGGAACAATCTAGTCAGGACGATCAGAAGCTTATGGAGCAACGTCAGGCACTAGAAGCGCAAATTAGAGCCACCGTAGACCGTATGAAGTTCATTACAAGTGAAACTGCAATTAAATACATGGAGGAGGACATTGTGAAAGCAGAAAAACAAATGGAAGAATTAGACCGACAGTTAGCTAAAAAGACTGAGGATAGCGTGGATATTGAGCTTGTTTTGCAATACGCCAAATACCTGCTGAAACACCTCTCAGAGATACTACTTGACCTCTGTAATCCACTCAGACGAGCCACCTTTTTCGGAGTTATCTTCAATGAGGTGCCTAGTTACGCAGATATAAATTTTGAAACACAAGAAAAAAGCCCGCTACCAGGGGTAAACGGACTATTCCGGATAGCAGCTACTATCCAATCTACTTCTGGAGGGCCTGATGGGACTCGAACCCATGACACCCTGCTTAAAAGGCAGGTGCTCTAACCAACTGAGCTACAGGCCCAGGACGGGCAACGGAACCAATACATTTTATGCCAGATTGAGGCTACGAGTCAATGAAGCTAGTTAGCTAGCGCCGAAACTACGGCACCAGCAACATCGCAACCGGTAGTTTTTTCAATACCCCTTAGCCCTGGTGAGGTATTCAGCTCTAACAAAAGAGGGCCGCGCTTCGATCTGAGAATATCAACGCCAACTACCTTGGCGCCAAGAATTTTTGCTGAAGCCAACGCCAGAGCCGCCTCCTCGGGATCAATCTCGACATTCATGGCTGTTCCCCCTGCATGAAGGTTGCTCTGCAATGAGCCTTTGGATTTGCGCTCCATACTAGCTATGATTTGCCCGTCAACTATAAATATACGTACGTCGCTACCATGAGATTCTTCAATATATTCTTGGGCTATGTAACGCCTCTTTGTGTCGAGTAGTACCCCCCAGGAGTCGTCTTCAGTATCAACAAGGTGTATGCCAGAACCAAGCGCGCCGTCAACAGGCTTTAACACAACCTTACCTGAAAAGTTTGACCGCACTTCATCAATAGCAGCACCGACCGAGGAGATAAGAACAGTCCTGGGCATAGGGACACCTTGCTCACTCATAACTTCCGCTACTCTTGCCTTATCATTTGCCAAACGAATGGACTCAGCTGAAGCCGAAACGACAACGCCCATCTCCTCTGCCTTCTCGACCAAATCTATCACCTCTTCCAGGAATGCGGGTACATGTCGGACAACGAGTGAACGGGGATTTAGCGAACTTAAATCCTCCTGCGCATGCGCAGACGAGTAGTCTACTATATGCGATTCGGCGCCAGATCGTCGAATCGCATCAAGAAAACTCTTCGAATCATAGGTCTGTGGCTCTTTTGTAAGAAGTGCTATACCCTGCACTTTTAGGCGCCTATTCGGTCCTTGCGATGCTTCTTGCCAGCCTTTTGCACTGTGTAATCAATGATTGCCCCTGCGATGTCTTCGCCAGTCTGAGCCTCAATGCCGGACAAACCAGGGGAGTTATTTACCTCTATGACTAAAGGTCCACGCTTAGACCTAATAATGTCCACTCCAGCTACATGAAGGCCAAGCGTACGTGCAGCCTTGATTGCGATATTCTTTTCTTTTTGAGTTAATTCAGCTGGTGCCGAAGTGCCGCCTCGGTGTAAGTTACTCCTAAAATCACCTTCTGCCCCCTGTCTTAACATTGCCCCTACTACTGTATCGCCAACCACAATAGCTCTCAAGTCTTGTCCGTGAGCCTCCTCAATAAATTCCTGGATCAGAATATTTGCACCGAGGCCGTAAAAAGCTTCTATGACAGATTGTGCGGCCTTTCTCGTTTCCGCCAAGACGACACCTATTCCCATCGTACCCTCTAAAAGCTTTACTACGACTGGGGAACCGCCAACTAGGTCAATGAGCTGTTTGACATCGGCCGACTGACGAGCGAAAACAGTCTTTGGAATATGAACCCCGGATCTTGAAAGGAGCTGTAGACTCCGAAGCTTATCACCTGCACGAACCACAGCTAGAGACGAAATAGAGGTTGCTACGCCCATCATTTCGAACTGCCGGATAACAGAGCTTACGTACGCTGTATAGGCAGGGTTGACTCTCACGATGACTGCGCCAACATCCTCAATCTTTTCACCCTTGTAGTATATGTATGGCTTGCGGGCCTCAATGGCCATGTAGCATTTTGTGTAATCTAATACCACAGCAACGTGGTCACGTTTTTCGGCTGCCTTAACAAGTGACTTGGTACTGTAACTATTCGGTTCGCGGGATAATATTACTACCTTCATTCAACCACCTTGATTCTATATTTTGATACATCAACCATGAAGCGCCCCTTCAGAAGGGTTCTACCAAGCAAGATTGGAAAGCGCATGCTACTACGGTCTGCGAGGGTGAAATCTTCTTCATATATTCTACCATCTATTAACACCTTCAAGCGGACGATAAAGCGCTCTTGGCGCTGACCAAACGAACTCGTTACATTAGTCTTCGAAAAGTCTTCGAAGCGCAGCTCTTTATGATTGTAAGCCTTATGCGCAGGGTCTAAGAATTTTACAGACAAAACATCCTTTCCCTTTTCATCCTTTACGAGCCTAACATCGTGACAATGTATAGCAGACCTGTAGGCGCCAGTGTCTGCCTTAGCTCGAACGTTCTTTAATGACTGGTCGGGGAAGGTAGCTAAAACTACTCGTCCTATTACTTGCATAATGATACCTCGGTTTCTACAATAATAACATATATAATGCTATATGTAAATAGGATCTAAGCTTCGATCAGCCAATCTAAGAACTTCTTGGCAACATGTCTTGGCTGCCCTACACTTGGATACTCGTGCATTCCAAATGTCGGGCTAGCATTAACCTCAATCAACCGTGCAGTAGCAACGTCTTCGCCCTCCATGATGATGTCCACAGCGCATAAACCCATACCCATGACTCCTGATGCCTTTTCCCCCATCTCGACCAACTCGCGTGGCAAACTTTCTGTTACGTCTATAGCAATTCCGCCGGCGCCAATATTCGCAGTTCCAACCACCTGTATCTCTTGGCCGAGTGCAGGAATTTTTTCTATAGCATCACCAAGGAATCGTTTTGCCGCTCGGACATCAATGAAGTTCAATTTCTTTGAATAGTTTCGACCCCTTTCAGAGCTCCTATTCTCGATCTCAATAAGCTCACCGACTGCATGCAGTCCGTCGCCCAACACGAATGCAGGCTTGCGGACAGCTGCCGCAGCTAGCTGCCCGCCGATTAGTAACAAGCGATAGTCTTGACCCGAAACAAACTCTTGAAGAATAATGTTACGCGAAAAGGTATGGGCAAAATCAATAGCGTGCTCAAGTTCTTCGTGAGTCTTCACTCCTACTGTCACGCCGTTGCCATGAGCTGCATCAACCGGCTTGACTACTAAATTCTTGTGTTCATACAGAAACTTTTGGGCAGAGTCGGGATCTGTATAAGTGCACTCCGCGGGAACTGGCACACCACATTCCTGCATTAGCTGGCTAACAGTTGGTTTATGATTTGCAATGAGGTAGCTTATTGCAGAAGTCTTTGTGGAGGTATTGCTCCTTAACAAGTACTCCTTCCCGTCATTGTCTTTAATCTTTATAAAGCATTTCTTAGCGTTAAGTACTTCAACACTATACCCCCTCGCTTCCGCTTCATCTACAATCAACCTGGTTGTTATTTTGAGTCTATCTTTAATCATTCTCTAATTCTACCAGGTCTTGATCGGTTACCCCAAGCTGATCCAAGATCCAAATATGGCGTGGGTTCATCGGGTCGTACTTGCCCACACTGAACCTCATCATTTCGGCACGTCCGTCTTCGGTCCCAATCAGGTCATAAACTCCGATATTCGCCTCCCTATAAGCTATGTCTTTCGGCAAGACAACACCCGCCCCACAATCTGTGCCCCTGAATAATCGGACGCAATCACTATATGCTAGATTGCGCGCCATCCTCACTGCCTTCTCTAGGCTCTTTCCCTTTGAGAGATAATTGAATACGTGGTACTTCTCCATGACCTCGAAAGTGCCCCTGAAATCCCGCGGCCTACCATCTAAGCCCAAGGCTAAACTAGCCACCAAGTGGTATCGTAAACCTGCAAAGTCATCTAGAGATTCACTGCCTGCAACCTGGCCGCGCATAGTCGCAACACCCTCCTCGCCGCCTTCGTATCTGTCCAGGCCAAGGCCTAACAGCATAAGCTTAGTTCTTTCGCCGTTCCGACGGCGTAGTGCGTGCGTTCCGATTTCGTGCGCAAGCCAGGGAATTAGCTCCGTATGAGAAAGTCTTGCAGAAACCGGCACTCGTACCTCTTCATTCATCTGGTCAACCGATATGACCCTGGCATCCGTCTTGTCATCAAGCACTACAGTCCATTTGCCCCCGCTACCTTCAGACATGCCTAGAGAATCTAGGGCGTCCTCGAATACTCCTACCAAGTCATCTCCCGATAGTTTACCTTCAAAACCCTCGATGTGGAGAATATCACCAATCTCTTCCTCCACGTTACGCTTGGCAAGCAGAAAAGTTGAATCTTCAACTCTATGATCGTCAAACTGCACTAAAGCAACTGGTAGAGCCTCGAGCAAACTTTCTGCTGCGTCCGCGAGCTCTTGGTTGTCGTACTCCCGGCACGACTCCGCTCTGGCCCCCACACTATTGATGGTATAAGCAAATATCTCACTGGAGGGTCGGCCATATATGAATTCCGCGTACCGTTTGAATGTGCGCATTTTGCCCTCATGCGCCGCCTTCAACATCCTAATTGAGGCAATCCTCTCGTTGATCTTCCACCGATAAACTTGTTTTACTAGCTCATTCTCTTCAGTAGCTAAGATATCTGACTTTAGCTGCAGTAGCTCACGCTCTTTACTTACTAGACGCTCAGGGTCTATAAACGGAGTGTCAAGACGAGGGTTCCTAACCTCACCGTTAAGGAATGATTGCTTCTGGAGTTCACGAGAGTCTTTTTCGCCGGCTAGAGAATCTGGGACATCCCTATCGTCTCTACCTAGTTGAACCAGCCTCTGATACCACTCAGTGTCTAATGCAATTTCTGGCGATTCTACTTGCGGGGCCGCGTCTGGACGAAAGGGCACTTCTCCTGGCATACTATCTCGGCTTCTTCGTGTTTGCGCCCATAACCTCTAGCAGGATAAGGCCGCCGGCAGTGAGCCCAAGTAGCAACAAGCGCCACTCATACAGCATGGCGGCTAAGTTGTAATCATTCATGAGCCCCGAGCGGGTCTCTTCGCCCAAAAAGCTCAATACCGAAGTGAATATGAACGTCGCGGTAATTACAGCTACTATGATAGATTCTACATTCACTCGTGGCCGCCCTTCTACCTGGTGTGCCCTACCGAGATTAAACAAGAGGGTAATGAAAGCAAACAAAATGATCTGCACAGTGCCAAGGCTCAAATCTGGGATGAAGCTTACTTTGCCGAGCTGAGCGAGCACAAATTCTCCAAGCTGCATAGCAACCAAGTAGCCCACGAGAGCACCGGCGGCGAGCTTCCTTACTCGTGCTTCACCAGCAAAGAAGGCCAGTGCAAACCCTGCCCCAAGGGAGGCAAACAAGATTGTATTGAAGCTTAAATCCGGCATGAAAGCGTATACCTATTATGCTTACTAGTATACCGTGCCCCCTAAGGTGCTACCAGAGTTTCTTTTTGCCCTCGCTAGCCCTGAACTCTTCAAGCAACTTCTTTTGCTTGGCATTTAGCTTATGTGGCACTTCAATAAGTATCTCGATTAAATGGTCTCCCCGTCGGGTACTGTTCACCATCGGCACGCCCTTGCCGGTCAACTTAAGTACCTTGCCATGTTGAGTGCCTGCTGGAACTTTTACCTTGACCTTGCCATCAAGTGTTTTTACCTCGGCGGTCGTGCCTAGTGCGGCATCTGCCATCCCGACTTTAGCGTGCGAAATGATATGAGGGCCTTGGCGCTCAAAATCTTTATCCGGTCGCACCCTAATGTGTACGTACAGATCCCCCTTAGCCCCCTGCTGGTTAACCTCTCCATGGCCCGTGAGTCGAATTGATTGCCCATCGTCAATTCCCGCAGGAATCTTAACTTTTATTTCCTCCTGCTTGCGTTCGCCTTTTTGATGATCCGCCACGCGCAATGTAATCTCCTTGGTCGTGCCAAATACTGCCTCGCGAAAGTCTATAGTCATAGATACTTCAACGTCACGCGGCCGCGATCGTGCACCGCCAAAAAATGCGCCAAACAAGTCCTCGAAGCCGCTGAAGCCAGCTTGGCCTCCAAAGTCAAAGCCATCGAACCCCTGCGCTCCGGCCCCACCACCGTACGGACCGCCACCAGCCTGATGGGCACCAGCCGCATGACCAAACTGGTCGTAGGCCGACTTCTTCTGCGGATCCTTGAGGACTTCATAGGCTTCGTTAAGCTCTTTGAATTTCTCTTCGTCCCCACCGCGGTCCGGGTGGAGCTCTACGGCCTTTTTGCGGAAGGCACGCTTTACATCATCAGCAGTCGCCGATTTAACAACACCCAATACCTCGTAATAATCGCGCTTACTCATCGGCCTTTTCCTCTAACTTAGCGTTCTTCTGGTAAACCTCAATAACCTGTTTGGCGCCAATGGTATATCGCTGTCCGGCCGCGTGCCCAAGCGTTGCGTTACTCACACCCCGGAAGCCAACGTAGATCATCTCCGAACCTCGACGACGAGCTTCGACAACGGCCGGAGTTAAATCGCCATCAGAGCTGAGCAGGATCAAGCGCACGTTATCTCCGGACGTACGAATTAGGTCTGTCGCCAACTGCACATCAACTCCTTTTTCCATAAGCACTGGCTCACGATGCCCACACTCCATGCACTTCTTACCTTCCCGAACCAGCAAATGACCGGCTTCAATAAACTCCACATTCTGCTTAACGAGCTGTTCCTTGAGTTTATCGCTCCAGGCCATGATATTCTCGGTGCGCTCTTTGAGTGATTCACTGACATCACTTATATGAACTTTCGTCGAATAGTAGAGCACCTTGCCACGACTTGAATCAAAGCCTGGAAGATCCTTGAGCGCCAAACCAAGCAATGCACGAATATCGTAGTGAGTCAGTTCATCACGGTTACGAATCATGCGACGTTTGTACAATACATCACGCACCTGGTGCATAAAGTTTTCGCCATCGATGAATATTACTGTTTTCATGCTTTATCTTGCCCCACTTCTTCCTTGCTCGAATCCTTCATTAAGATTATCTCATGCTTGAACCACTTTTCTTGAAACTCAAGTAGCTTTTCAACTTCATCTAGCGTTGGTGTCTCGCCATCTGTGGCGATAAGCTTGTCTTCGTTGTCGTCGAGCCGACGAACGTAACCTATGCATGTTGCACTGACTTCTTTCAACGGCTTATCGGCAGACAAATAATACACATCGATCTCCATGCCATCTCCTGCTTTGGTCCCTGGGACAAAGCCATAGTTCACAGGGTAGACCATGTCGGCATGTCGAGGGTGCACTGACCCCAGGGGGCGATCAAAGGTAATATCGATCGTCCTACCCAGGAAGTCGGCACCCTCTGCGACTTTTGACACTTACTTAGTTTCTTCCTTGTCGACTACTTCGCCCTCTTCGGCGTCAGCTTCTTTCTTGCCCCCATCCTCGGTCTTGGCTTCTTCGGCTTTTTGCTCGGCTTCGGCTTCCTTGTACATAGCCTCGCCAATCTTTGTCAGCTTAGTAGACAAGTCCTCGGTGAGCTTTTTAAGCTCTTCGGAATCGCCACTGTCTAGTTTATCCCGCAGAGCCTTTATAGCCTCCTCGACAGCCTTCTTGTCTTCCTCTGGGGCCTTATCGCCCGCATCTTTGAGTGACTTTTCGGCGGTGTAGATCATAGTATCGGCATGGTTCTTAGCTTCTGCCGCTTCTTTCTTCTTCTTGTCTTCGTCGGCGTGGGCCTCGGCATCTGCTTGCATCTTCTTGATGTCTTCATCGCTCAAGCTACCGCCGCCTGTAATGGTAATCTTCTGCTCTTTGCCGGTCGCCTTATCCTTTGCGGAAACATTTACGATACCGTTGGCATCAATGTTAAAGCTTACTTCGACTTGCGGCACTCCACGTGGTGCTGGCGGAATACCGTCCAGGATGAATCGGCCAAGCGATTTGTTATCTGCAGCCATTTCGCGCTCGCCCTGTAGTACATTGATCTCAACCGAAGTTTGGTTGTCAGCAGCAGTAGAGTACACCTGGCTTTTGCTTGTAGGAATCGTGGTGTTGCGCTCAATCATGCGCGTAGCTACGCCACCCATCGTTTCGATCGATAGTGAGAGCGGAGTTACGTCAAGCAGCAATACGTCCTTAACATCTCCACCAAGCACCCCACCCTGGATTGCAGCGCCAATGGCTACGACCTCATCCGGGTTAACACCCTGTAGTGGCTTCTTCCCAAAGAACTCTTCGACCTTCTTCTGAACCAAAGGCATACGGGTCATACCACCAACCAAGATAACTTCATCGATGTCAGATGCCTTAAGTCCAGCATCTTTAAGTGCGGCTTCGCATGGCTTCATGGTCTTATCTACCAACTCGCCTACGATCTTTTCGAACTGCGAACGAGTCAGCATGAGGTCCATGTGCTTCGGTCCGCTGGCATCAGCTGTAACAAATGGAATGTTTACACTGCTTTCATTTGTGGTCGAGAGCTCAATTTTGGCCTTTTCGGCAGCTTCTTTGAGTCGCTGCATGGCTGCTTTGTCGCCCTTTAGGTCAATTCCCTGATCCTTCTTAAACTCTTCGATCAAGTAGTTAATGATGGTTAGATCAAAGTCATCACCACCAAGGTGTGTGTCGCCATTGGTAGACTTCACTTCGAACACGCCGTCGCCCAATTCGAGCACTGACACGTCGAAGGTACCACCACCGAGATCGTAAACCACGATCTTTTCTTCCTTCTTTTTATCGAGTCCGTAAGCTAGGGCAGCAGCAGTTGGCTCATTGATAATTCGCTTAACCTCAAGCCCTGCGATCTTACCAGCATCCTTAGTGGCCTGGCGCTGCGCATCGTTAAAGTAAGCCGGCACAGTAATGACGGCCTCGGTAACAGGCTGTCCAAGGTACTTTTCAGCGTCAGCCTTGAGCTTGCCCAGAATCATAGCGCTGACTTCCTCGGCCGTGTAGCTCTTATCGCCCATCTTTACCTTTACGTGGCCATCAGCCTTCTCGATCTTGTAGGGCATGAGTTCGATATCCCGCTGCACTTCAGGATCGTCGAAGGTTCGCCCAATTAATCGTTTGACCGAAAAGATGGTGTTATCTGGATTAATTACTGCCTGACGCTTAGCCACCTGGCCCACCAAACGCTCGCCGTTCTTATTTACTGCCACTATTGATGGCGTAGTACGCGCGCCTTCAATGTTTGTAATCACCGTAGCGTCACCGCCCTCCATGACTGACATCGCGCTATTGGTTGTTCCTAAATCGATTCCGATAATCTTGCTCATATTGTTACTCCTCTTCCTTTACTTGCTCTTCACTAATTTCGTGATTAATTGCTTTGCTAACCTTTACTGTCGCGGGGCGAACTACTTTGCCGTTTATCTCGTACCCCGGCGTTAGCTCTTCAACGACCATATCCGGTGGTCCAGCTCCCTCCACATACTCCATTGCTTCGTGGCGGTTATGATCAAAAGTCTCGCCTTTAGCAGAGAACTTGCGCACCCCAATTCCGTCAAGGATTTGTTCTAATTGTGACCCTACATAACTCATGCCTTTCGCCCAGGCATTATCTTCTAACTCGGGCGGTAGGTGGGTCGCAGCCCTGTCAAAATTGTCGAGTGCCGGCAAAAGCTCTGTCAAAACCGATAGCTTGGCTAGGTTCATAACTTCACTTCGCTCCGACTCAGCTCGTTTCTTATAGTTTTCAAACTCTGCTTGCAGTCTCTGCAGATGCTCTGTCAATTCACCAATCTGCTGCTGGTACTCCTGAACTGAAGGTTGCTTGGCTCGCTTTTGGACTTTTGGCTTACCGTTGTCTTGTTTCATGCTAACGCCTCCTCTAATTTTTCACCGGTCAACCGAACGAGCGCCGTGACCTTACTATAGTTTTGCCTGGTTGGACCAACAATCCCGATGTAGCTACTGGTGCTGTAGGGTGATTCGAACCTACTCACCACCATAGTCATACCGCTTGTACGCAAGAACGGGTTCTCTTCACCTATGAACACCCCCAGGTCTTGTGCAAACTCGTGCCCGAATAGCCACTCCCCCATTTGGTCCAGGAACCGAGCCGCCTGAGCTGCCCGCAGTTGGTCTATGAACTCTGGTTGGCTAAACAGCTGGTGCAGGCCATGGAAATAGACGGTGTCACTCAATGTGGCAAAGGCCGTATTGCCAGTAAGCTCACTAAGGGTTTCGGCAGCAATTTTGATTGCCGCGTCAGTTCGATCCTTAAGGCTTTCGACTCGCTTCGAGATCGTCTGGGCGCTTCGAGTACTCGTTAGCTCCGTACTCTGAGCTGAGCTTTTGCTCAAGCTGTTCACGTAGAGACGATACCCGGCGTCAGTAGGTACTCGACCTGCAGATATGTGGGGCTGGTAAATATAACCGGCTCGTTCTAGCGCGGCCATTTCCGACCGGACCGTGGCTGGGCTAACCTCAAAATAGTCAGCCAAAGCCAACGAACCAACTGGCTCGGCAGTTTCAGCATAATGCTGCACAATCTTGCTTAGTATGTCGAATTGTCTCTCGGTCATAATCGGTCCTTAGCACTGTATTGACCTCTGTGCTAATGACTTAATTGTAAAAAACTAGCACTCTCATGTCAAGAGTGCTAGCTGGTCTTTAAGCCTTTTAAGCTTACTACTCTAAAACAATACGAATTCCGCCCATCTTCGAGGCTACGACGTTATATATAAAGCCACCGATTACGCCGGCCACAAAGCCGATCATTGCATAAAACGCCGCGCCCAGAGTGGCGACACCCAGGCCTATGAGCACTAGCTCCCACTCTCCCATTATCAGGGCAAACAGCCCGCCTACAATCATGAAGGCCCCAATAATCATAAAGATAAGCAGGTATATGCCCGCCAAGTATTTTCCGATTGAAACAGGATCCACCTTCTTAACTGCTACGTACTTCTCTGCTTGTTTTTGTTCTGTCATGTTCTTATACCCTCTCTATTATTACTAGACTATAGCAAGTCACTTGATGCCGACACAAACACCTGGTCAATCTTGCCGCATTTTACGCGAAAGCTCACAAAATACTTATTAGCGGCAACACCGAAGATGTCATCATCGGCCAAATAGATATTATAGTCGCCGTTCTTATATGAGCTTAAAGTTGCCTGATCAATATTCCAATTCCAAGGCACCGTGGCGCTTTTTAAGTAATCTAGGTCAGCAATCGCCTGAGACTTAGTTACATTGCCGCCCTTCTCACTCGCGGCAAAGGTAACCTCTACTGTATCAGTCATGAGCTGATCAAGGGCTGCCGTGTTCATGCTCTCAATTGATGCTTGCACATTCTCTGTTTGGGCTTCCGTGAGGCCAGCCGGACAAGTATCGGCCGCCTTTGTGCTCAATTCCTTCGCTGCTTTTTCTAGCTTTTCCTTGGCCTTTTGAAGCTCATCTATTTTATCTTGAAGTTGTTCTTGCTGTTGCTTGGCTTCATTCTGCTGCCAATACCATACGCCATATGCAGGGAGTACGGCCAGCAAGAGGGCCAGCAAGCAAATAAGAGCTACCTTGCCCGTATTCTTTTTTTTCGGCTGGTCCTCTGGGGACTTTGTATTTGGTTCTTTGGGCTCTGATGCTGCCATAATGTTTCCTGATTATGGTATAAGCATAAGCTTTAAGCAGCGTGTTTTCAAGAATCAAAAAGCCCCAGAATAATTCTGGGGTTCGGGCAGGGGGGGGGGGGGCGCGACTCCAGGAGCGGGCCCTCGAGGACATCGAGCGGGGC
>CAYTBW010000001.1:51118-87152 GCA_964436255.1 uncultured Candidatus Saccharibacteria bacterium
TTATTTTTGGGGGGGGGGGGGGGGGGGGCCCGCCCCCGGCCCCCCCCACCCCTGTACTGGCTCGAGCGTGAACGGATCGACCGTTTCGAGTGCGGTGTAGTGGTCCGCGTTGCGGACCTGGTCGTCACGGCAACACTCACCATGGTGTTCACACCTGGCGCGAGGGTCGAAGCACTCGTCGATAGTACTGCAACTGCACTCTGGGCAGCCACAGAGTTTCTTGTCGGGCATTACGCATCACCCTGCGCAGCCACAGCCAGGCGTCTCAAATGCCGTCCAGCTTGGTTTGTAGGTCTGAGGGCTCTCCCCGCGTGCCTCTCGCTCTACCAGATCCTTGAACCAGGAGCTGTTCACCCTAGACGGGGAAGGGGTGCCATCCTTACTATCGTCAGACACATTGCTACTTTCTTGTTGGGAACCAGATAGGCTAACTTATTATTGCCTAGTAGCCTACAAACCGCAAGCTTAGTCGCGCTTAACTAATACCATAAATGCTTCGGGCGGAATATCGACCTTACCGATCTTCTTCATCCGCTTCTTGCCCTTCTTCTGCTTATCTAATAGCTTATTCTTGCGCGTTACATCACCCCCATACAGCTTGGCGGTTACGTTCTTCCCCATTGCCTTCACATCTTCGCGAGCAATTACTTTGCCCCCTATTGCGGCCTGCAAACTGATCACGAATAATTGCTTTGGAATAACCTCCTTGAGCTTTTCTACCATCGTCCGCCCCAAGCGCTCAGCCTCTGTACGGTGGACAATCAAACTCAGACTATCTACCAATTCGCCGCCAACGAGCACATCCACCTTCACGAGTTTTTCTGCGCGGTAATCAGACACCTCGTAGTTAAACGACCCGTAGCCTGATGTAATGCTCTTGAGCGAGTCATAAAAGTCAGTCAGTACATTAGCCAGTGGCGCTTCAAAGTTTAGTAAGCACAAAGTCTCTTCGATATACTCCAACTGCTTCTGAATACCACGAATACTATTTACCAACTGGATTACTTGTCCGACGTAGCTACTCGGTACGACTACTTCGCCCTTAATCCAAGGCTCGCGAATCTCGGCAATGCGACTCACATCCGGCAAGTCAGCCGCGTTCTTCACCATAACCTCCTCACCCTGCGTGGTAGTAACTTCATAGTCTACTGACGGGTTCGTAATAACGAGACTTAAGTTATACTCGCGCTCCAATCGCTCCTTTACAATCTCTAGGTGCAATAAGCCCAAAAAGCCCAGGCGAAATCCAAAACCAAGTACCATAGAAGTTTCCGGAGTGTATTCCAGCGCTGAATCGTTCAATTTCAGCTTATCGATTGCGTCACGGAGTGCCGGGTAGTCTTCGCCAGACGAAGGGAAAACGCCCGCGTACACATATGGCTTAACTTTCTTATAACCGTCCAGTGCGGCTATGGCTGGAGTAGAAGCCAAAGTAACCGTATCTCCCACGCGAGCATCAGAGATCGATTTTAGGTTCGTCACAACATAACCAATCTGACCACACTCAAGCGAAGCGGCAGCTACCTTGTGCGGACTAAAGTAGCCTGACTCAATCGCCAACGTATCTTCGCTATTACTCATGAGGCGCAATGTCTTGCCCCCAATGAGTGCGCCATCAACCACCCTAATGTAGAGAATAACGCCACGGTACTCGTCATAAACCGAGTCGAATATTAGTGCCCTGAGCGGATCCTGCTCGTTCCCGCGCGGCGCAGGGACTTGCTCCACGATCATATCCAGCACCTTATCAACATTCGTGCCGTCTTTGGCAGAGACGCGAAGTATCTCGTCCGGGTCACAACCAATCAGGCTTGAAATCTCTGCAGCGACGCGCTCAGGCTCTGCTGCAGGCAAGTCGATTTTATTCAAAACAGGTATGATGGTTAGGTTTGCCTCGATTGCCAAATACACGTTAGCGAGCGTTTGCGCCTGAATGCCTTGAGCTGCATCTACGACTAGGATTGCCCCCTCACAAGCAGCCAGACTACGAGAAACCTCGTAACTAAAATCTACGTGCCCAGGAGTATCTATGAGGTTTAGCGTATAGTCCTTCCACTTCATCCGTACTGGCTGGAGTTTAATCGTAATTCCCTTTTCGCGCTCCAAGTCCATACTATCAAGTAGCTGGGCCTGCATGTCTCTGCGTTCAACCGTTCCAGTTATCTCAATAAGCCGATCGGCCAAGGTACTTTTGCCATGGTCAATATGCGCAATGATGCAGAAGTTGCGGATCTTATCCATTGAGTTTTGGCCACTTTGCTTTAAACTTATCAAACGAACGGAATGCTACGTCAGTCTCGCCAATCTTTAGCAATCGGGCTACAAGCAAGTACACAATGAGTCCGCCTGCAGAAATGATCGCAAACTTGGTGCCAACCACCATGAATCCAATGTCTCCGCGCAACAGCGGAAGGACCTGGCTAACAAGGCCGTACATGGCGGCCCCCATAACGAGCGAAGCGAGTGTTACCTTAACTCCCTGTTTGAAAATTGAATTGAGACCATAAGGGCCAATCTTACGACGCAAGAGCAACATTAGCCCTATAAGCTCAATGGTGGTAGTAATTGAAAGCGCCATGGCCAGTCCAGACACACCGTAAAGCTTGCCAAGGATGATGCTCAGCACAATGTTTGCACCTATTGCAGCGAGACTGGCAAACAAAGGTGTCTTAGTATCCTCAAGTGCATAGAACACTCGTGCTATTAGGAAGAATACGCTCTGCGCAACGATCGAGGCGGCAAGCCAGCCAAGTGCATCCGCCGTGACCTGATCTCCAAAACCAAAGAGTAAACGCACTATGTAGCCGCGAAGAATTATGGCAATGATAGCTGCAGGGACGGTTAGAAACACGACCAGCCCAACGTTGCGTACGATAGCCGAAGGCAGCTTCGAAGGGTCCTTCGACTTAGCAGCGCGAATCAATCGCGGGAACGCAGCGGTTGCGATAGCTCCACCGAACAAGCCCATCGGCACGTTGCGCAAATTGTTTGCATAGTAGTACGACGTCAGGCTGCCGGTTGCCAAGTTCGAACCAATAGCAGTCACAAGGATTACGTGGATTTGATCAAGACCCAAATCTAGAGACCTAGGTATCATAAGACCTACAATCTTACGGACCGATGGATGTGTAAACTGCACATTGAAGCTATAGCGGAAGCCAAGAGACACAGCACCGGCAAACTGAGTGATTGCCTGCAGCGCGGTCCCAAGAACGACGCCCCAGGCCACCCCGTAAATAGATGGTGTAAAGAAGTCGCTTAAGAATAAGATGCCGAAGATGATTCCAAGGTTATAAAAAACACTAGCGAGTGCAAACAGTAAGAAGCGGTTGAACGACTGCTGAATCGCTCCAAAGATGTTCGCAAGCCCAAATAGTAGCGGTGTAATAAGCATAATGCGAGTTAGATTGGCCGTTAGCTCTAGCTGAGCAGTGCTGAACCCAGGGGCAATCATCTTCACTAGCGGATCGATGAATATGAAGGCAAGAATACCAAGGACTGTAGTAACGAGGATTATGCCGTTGAGTAAGATATTTGCTACCTTCCAGGCTTCCTTCTCCTTATCCTTTTCAAGGTAGCCAACAAAGACGGGTATGAACGCAACAGCAAACGCCCCAGATACCAGCAGTGTGAATAACAAGTCGGGGATCCTAAATGCCGTTGTATATGCATCGGTCTGTGCGCCGATACCAAAGTTACTTGCCAATAGGCGGTCACGAACCAAGCCAAGCAAACGACTTAATAGATATGAGAGTGAAATGAGAAAGGCAGCTGCCCCAAGCGTACGCTGCTTGTTAAGCTTGCCGATGATTTTTTTCATTGTATGTAATTATATCAGCTCTAGCTCGCATGTTTGCTGCGAGCTAGGCATTATTTTTTGGTCTTTTCAGTATCAACGGAAGGTGCCTTTTTTGGTGCCTTGTCGTCAATTGGGTCAAAGAGTTTGGTAAAATCTTTGCCTTCAAGGGTCTCAACTTCGATAAGCTTCTTAGCAATCTTTACGAGCTGTGACTTGTTGTCCGCAATCACCTTATATGCCGTCTTGGTAGCTTCTTCAACGAGTGTTGCTACCTCTGTATCAATCTCGGCAGCTACGGCCTCTGAATACTGCCGTCCTTCGCCAAAACTTCTACCCAAGAACGGTGAGCCTTGCGAGCTACTGAATACGCGGTTCGAAAGCTTCGGACTCATACCGTACTCTGTAACCATGCGGTGGGCCACGTCGTTCACATGCTTCAAGTCACTTTCGGCACCGGTCGTAATGTCGCCAAAGATGATGTCTTCAGCAACTCGACCACCCAGGGCCATCGCCATATCGTCTTTGAAGTCGGCAACAGAACTATAGTGCTTGTCTTCGGTCGGCAAACTCCAGGTAACTCCCCCGGCCATGCCACGAGACACAATCGACACCTTGTGCACGGGATTACAGTGAGGCAGCAGATGGGAGATCAAAGCATGTCCTGCCTCATGATATGCAGTAATCTCCTTTTCTCGTTCGTTAAGGATATGGCTCTTGCGCTCAGGGCCCAGGGCTACCTTTTCAACTGCTTCGTTCAAGTCGCCTTGGGTTATCTTTTTACGATCATGGCGGGCGGCGTAAATCGCGGCTTCGTTAGCAATATTAGCGAGGTCCGCACCAGATACTCCAGGCGTCTTTGCGGCAATTTGATGTAGATCAACCCCATCTGCCAATGGCTTCTTAGTGGTGTGAACGCCTAGAATCTCCTCGCGAGCCTTCATGTCCGGTCGATCAAGCGTAACGCGTCGATCAAATCGGCCTGGGCGGAGTAATGCAGGGTCGAGTACGTCTGGTCGGTTCGTGGCAGCGATGACGATTACATTCGTTCCTTGCTCGAAGCCGTCCATCTCAACCAAAATCTGGTTTAGTGTCTGCTCTCGCTCATCGTGCCCACCACCCATGCCGGTACCACGCTGGCGACCAACTGCATCGATTTCATCTATGAAGATAATACATGGCGAGTTCTTTTTGGCCTTAGCAAATAGGTCCCGTACGCGACTAGCCCCGACACCTACGAACATCTCTACGAACTCCGAACCGGAAATGCTAAAGAATGGAACGTCAGCTTCACCCGCGACTGCGCGAGCCAAAAGGGTCTTACCAGTGCCTGGACTACCAAACAGTAATACGCCCTTCGGGATCTTGGCCCCAAGTGCCTCGAACTTTGTAGGGTACTTTAAAAACTCAACGATCTCTTGCAGCTCCTGTTTGGCTTCAATCGCTCCGGCGACGTCTTTGAATGTAAACTTCCCCTTTTCTAGACCAAATACTCTCGCACGGCTTTTGCCAAAGCTCATTGCTTGATTGTTCGAACCTTGAGCCTGGCGCATCATGAAATAGAAGAAGCCGATTATCAAAGCTATAGGCAGAATGGCCAACAGAATATCAAGCCATCGTCCAGAGCCGTCGTCTGGGTTTTGTACCTCTACGGTCACCTTGCTGTAATCTAGGCCATATTCTTTGAGACTCACGTTAGGCTCTTTAAAGGTCTGCTCTGTGCTACCGTCCTTTAACTTAACGGTCAATTTGTCTCCCGCGACTAGGATCTTCTCCACCTCGCCCTTGCTAACTTGCTCGGCAACGCGGCTCAAGGTTACCTCAGTAGGCTTAGGAGTAGTAGCAGGCACGGCGAATAAAACCACGCCTAGAGCAATAAATGCGATGAGAACATAGAGGATATTCTTTGGTATTTTCTTCATATCACCTCACAAGTTACATAATAATCATTAGATTCGGGTGTGCCCGCAAACTTCCTACCGATACTGAGGCCCGGCACCCACACAATCTCATTTTGGGTATTCACAATAATTGGCCAATCCAGCCTGTCTGATTGCGGGACCTTCTTGTCTATGAAAAGATCGCTCATTTTCTTAGACCCCTGAATCCCAGCAGGGTATATTCTATCACCTTTGCACCACTTCCGCACGTAGTAACTACCTGGTTTTAGCCATGCAAAATCAAACACCTCAGACCCACTTGGGCTATTTAGTGCAAGCAAGTAGCGCCCAAACTCTATGGCTCCACCCTGGCTAAGGGGTACAACTCTGCCGGCCTGGTCGGCATCTACGACTGCCTGAATCGGCAGGAGCACCAATACATCGTAGTCTCTTCGAAGCTCGAGCATGCCGCCGATAGTCTTGTGCGTACCAGTCTTGGCGTTGAGCAAGTAACGCTGTGCCTCGCCTAGGTTCACTTCGGATAGACCAATGCCAGGGCACAGCTGCCGAGCAATGTGGACAAGCAAGTTTAATTGAATAACTGGCGAAAGTTTTGCAAACCCAACTCGGTCGATCTTCAACTTGTCGCCTTTGCTGCCACGATCCAGGTAAGTAATTATCTGTTCTAACCCATGTTCGATCGACACATTCAGCTCTTCTATCTTGTCGAGCCTTTTCAGGTAATCGTCATGGAAGTTCGTATCGTACTGCGATGCAAGCGGTAGCAGTGAATGTCGAACGAAGTTGCGACTATACGATTGGTCGGAGTTTGTCTCATCCTCTACAAAAGATAGCCCCCTTGCATGTGCGTAAGCTATTAGGTCTCCTTTACGAAAAGGTAGTAGTGGGCGGACAATTCTGCCTCGTACAGGCCGCATTGCTGTCATGCCGTAACGGTCCGCACCCCGAATCGTGTTAAAGATGGATGTCTCGATACGGTCGTCACGATGGTGCGCTGTAACGATCCAGTTTGCCTGGTGGCCGCTGCGGATTGCTTCCAGAAAGTCATAGCGTGCCCGGCGCAGGCCTGCTTCGCGCGTTTCGTCGCCGCCCAACTGCCCTAGGTAGTATTTGGCGTCGTATTTGCGGGCCATATCTGCGACCATCTGCGCATCATCACCCGAGCTCGGCCGAACTTTATGATCCAAGTGTGCGATTGCAACATCCCAACCGCATTCGTCCTTTAGCTCCATGAGCATATCGAGCAACGCTACCGAATCAACCCCACCCGAAACAGCTACAATAATACTGCTGCCCTGCGGAAGCAATCCACTCTTGCTCAAGTGCTGGTTTAGTCGCTCAATCATTAGCTTTATTGTACCAGGAAAACAAAAGGACGACCTATGTCGTCCATGTATGTTCTATCAATGCATTGGTGGCTGAGGGTGGGATTGAACCACCGACCTCGGGCTTATGAGTCCCGCGCTCTAACCAACTGAGCTACTCAGCCAAACAATCTAACAGGAATAGTTTACACTAATCTTGCCTGGTTTTCACCACTCTTTACTCATACCCCGATTCAAAATCATATTTTGAATCGTAGAATGAGGGCTTATGCGTAAATGAAAACAATTCCTCTGGGGAATTGTGGCAATTGAAGCGTAAACCGAATTGGTGGCGGGGGCAGGATTTGAACCTGCGACCTCCGGGTTATGAGCCCGACGAGCTACCAGACTGCTCTACCCCGCGTTATCAGCATCCAATATTGTACTGCTTTAGGCTCAATAAATCAAGTGCCAGCTCACCGCTTATTACCAAACAGGAACTCTAGCCACGCCTGAAAATTAGAGGCTGGCAAAGCCTGCTCAGTCTGGTTTAATTGCAAGGAGGACTTAGTCCGCTCTGGTTTTGAGCCCCGGACTATCACTACCGATTCTCCTGGATATTGTAATCCGAGCTTCTCCCGAGCCAGGCGCTCTTTGTAAACATCCGTGGTATAGTAGGCTATTTTGTACTCAAGGAGCTCGGTTTGCTCCTGAAGCTGGCTAATTTCCACATTAATCTTATCGGCTTGATTGCGCAGCCTATAGCTCTTGCCGCCCTCTCCAATCAACATAAAGAAGATGTATATGACCATGCTTAGGCCCAGCCAGAATGCTATTCTTGAGAAGTTTATTCGTCCGCGCATATGGTCCAATTGTAGCATAGCCTCAATGAGAGATTTTGCGTTCTTATACTGGGCAGTTATAATGAGCTTATGAATATTCACCAACAAAAGCGATCAGGACTACTCCTCGGCCTTACTAGGCTGTGCTTTGACCATGGTGAAGCACTCCCCGCTTAGTTGCGGGCAAGTACAGCCCCATTAAGAAGCGCTTCACCACACGAAGCGTTTTTTAATTGGAGTTTATTATTATGCCAAAAGTAACCGTTCATTTATTTGATACCACCCTGCGCGATGGCGCCCAGTCACTACCCGCCAGTCATCAGTTTCCAAGCGGCGGCAAAACTAAAATCGCTAACACAGTAGCCCGGCTGGGAGCTGGAGTGATCGAGGCGGGGTTCCCGGCAACACCGGCGGACGCCGCTGAGGTCAAAGCGGTAGCTCGGTCAGTTGGTCGCGCCGAGTTTACGACCACAAACTGGACCACAAACAGGAGTAACCGCGAGATACAGTTTACCCCGGTAATCGCCGGCCTATCTCGAGCAGTGTCAGCAGACATCGAGGCAACCTGGCAGGCAGTGAGAGCGGCTAAGTATCCTCGCATCCACACCTTTGTTTCCACCAGTGACTTTCATCGCCAAAACAAGTTCCCGGGCGTATCGCGTGATGAGTTAGTAGTCATCGCCACAGACGCCGTTAGCTACGCCAAGAAAATATCCGCAGCGCACCCTGGAGCAAGCATAGAGTTTTCGGCCGAAGCAGCAAGCACCACAGAGCCTGAATATCTAAAACGAGTCATAGAGGCTGCCATCCAGGCCGGCGCAGACATCATTAATGTCCCCGATACCGTCGGTGAACGTGACCCGATATGGATGTTGGATTTCTATCGCAAGGTAATCTCTTGGACGACGCGGGTAAATGACCATGTGACGATATCTGCCCACAACCACAACGACCTTGGCAATGCTGCTGCCAATAGCTTTATGCTTGTTCGGGCAGCCAGCGAATATGTTAAGCGATCTGGAGAAGACATCACTGTCCAAGTCGAAGCGACTGTATGTGGCCTAGGAGAACGCGCGGGTAATGCCGACGTGTTCACGGTGGCAAGCAACCTATTCAAGTTTGCTAGCGACTTAGATGTAGAGATAGAATGGCAATTCAGCCCCGAACTTAGCGTAGCTACTGCCAAAAGTGTCATGGGCGCTGCAGAGCTAGAAGTAAGCCGACAGGCACCAGTAGTTGGTCGCGACACCAACGTACATCGATCAGGCATCCATAGTGATGGGGTAATCAAGGGCGGGTACAGCATGTACACTCCATTCGACCCAACGTTCTGGGGGCACCAAGAACAGGCAGTTCACGAAGATGGCAAGTATCAGGGCAAAGCTGGTCGGCGAGCAGCGGTCGTGCGCTAAATCAGATCGCGTATCAGCTTATAGTCGTCTTCGCCGAGTCTATGAACGTTACCCTGGAACGCCAACGTCCAATTCTTGATTGGCCAACGCTTGGCATATTCGTATTGGTCTAAAAAGTCTTCGACTTTTAAATAACCGCCTTTAGGTCTGGCTTTGGTAATCTTGATTGAAAAACGATGCGGGTAGACTTCGTCGAGCTTAGTGGACTCCCAGATCTTCTCGTAGTCCTCGTACGCTGGTCCAGTCACAACTGCCTCGCCGCCAATCGACTTCACGCCAGTTAAGTAAAAGAATACTGTGTCGCCAACCTCGACTTCTGCTGCTGCCTTACGCCAGCGTGTCTTCATGCCTGCTATGTCGAACCCACGAGCGCGAGACGTCTCAAAGTTATCTGGAGAACTGACTAGTAGCCAGTGTGTCATACTAGTAGCCTTCTCGCTCTGGGAATAAATGACCAACTTGGTCAGCGGCTTCCAGTAGCTCGTTATTAGAGAACCGTTTGCGCGCTATCTTCTGCCAACCGTCACCACTGTTTGATTCGTCAGCCGGGCTAATCGAGCGCATCCAATCTAGGTGAGGAGAAAGTTCGCTCGAATCTGGATTACGACGGGTGTAATGGAACACCTGGCAGTTAAATATCTTCTCGCCAGGCTTGCTGGACTTCTGCAACTGCGCCCATTTGTCGATACTCATTCGCTCCAGTAGGAACCGAAAGGCCGACATGACCTCACCATGGCACACAATCACGACCCTGCGGTCCGTACATTCCCTGTGCAAGGTATCCAGAACAGAACGAAGCCGAACTGTTAGTTGCGCAACCGATTCGCCGTTCGGCGGTATCCAAAAGAATGGATCGGTGTCCCGCATCTCCATAGATTCTTCAGATTTTGCCACGCGTTCATCATGCGGAATGTTATCAAAATCTCCCCACTCTCGCTCGCGCAGCAATGGATCTACCATCCAGTCAGGACCGTCCAAGCTCAGTAGCCCCGCAGTCTCCATGGCGCGAGTATAGGCCGACACGTAGCGACGATCAAAATACGCCAGGTCGTTCTTTCTGAGCCATTTGCCGGCAGCCTCCGCCTGGCTTCGACCCTTCTTCGTAAGCCTATGTTGTCCGCCATGGCGCTTCCTGAATTCATCTGTATACAAGCTAGAGTCGCCGCTCTTGGCAAAGTGTGAAGCTAGATTTTGCTCCGACTGTCCGTGCCGGACGAGCACTAAATCAATTGGCATCGTCATTTCCTTAGCTCCACTTATCTATTCCATTATACCAGGTCGAAGTCGAGCTCTAACGCCAAGTGGTCAGAAACTACGTCGTCCAGGGCTCGGAAGCTCTTGTCGCGCACCTCTGGGGTAGTAAACATGTAGTCGGCAAACGGCGCATAGTCTATGCGCTTATATAAGGGCGACCGAGTAGTTGATAACTTGTACTTTTGAACCATGTCGCTTAGGCCATCCCGTAGGATATCTAGGCTTTTGGTGGTTGGTAGCAAGTTAAAGTCGCCACAAAGTACAAATGGCTCATTCAGCCCATCAAGCACTTCACGAATACGCACTGACTGCTCAAGGCGCACTTCGTCGTCAGTCTTGGGACCGTTACTCCAATAGCCATGGTAGTTCGCTACAGAAAAGTTATTCCCGTACTCATCGGAAAGCTGCACGATTTGCAGGGCTCGCGGATGATCATCACCTGCTTCCAGATCATAAACGTCACCGGGGTATTTTACGATAAACTGATTCTGACTACCGCGTAGCCTGAGAGATTTACGCACAAAAATAGCGTTGCCATAACGTAAATCGCTGCCCTCGATCTGCGAAGTCAGCCTGTCCACCACATTGGAATTGTAAACGAATCTATAGTCCTGCATTATCGGCAGCAGTCTATCCAGCATGTTTGTACAAACATCAACGTCCTCTAGCTCCAAGCCCGAAGCAAAGACTTCTTGCAAGCAAATAACGTCAGCTTCTTGGGCCTTAGTCTTAAAGAATTCCAAGAGTGGCTCAAGCACTCGCCCGCCCCAAATGTTTAACGTAATAATCTTCATAAAGTGTTTTATCGTACCACTAAGCGCACACTAGTTCAAGTAATTGGTAGCAGCAAAAACATAGGCTTACCTGGTAGTTTTGGTCTGTAGCCCGATCTAGCAAACCGAATTCTACGATCATCCCTCATATTGATCCATGGATCCATCCATGCACCATTGTGTCGAATCAAGTAATGCCCGTGAGGGTGCGTAGCGCTCGCGTAAATGTAGGCGATTGTGCCATTAGGATATTTCTTTGGCCTCCAGCCCGCCCCTGTGTACCTCTTTCGATATTCCAGGCCGTATTCATTTAGCAGCCTGTTCATGATGACGCCTCTAAACTCATGCCTCTCTACGATGTCCTTGCCAAGATGGTTCTCGGCTTCGTGGTAGCCCATATTGGTAGCAAACGCAAAGCAGGCCACACCACAGCCATATTCTCTTTTCTGTGTAATACTCCTGCGCATCACACTATGCTAGCTTTTATGATTTTATATGCAATGGGCTATAGAAGGTCGGCAGTAGTCTCGCCTAGGATACTAAAACAAGGCTCTGTCGAGGAGGAAAGTCTTTTGCTCTTCAATTATTGGTCTGGGCAGCTCGCTAAACCACTCGACTCTAGGGGCTAACTCCCAGCCTTTTATCTCTCCTTTCAAAACATCCGCGCTATAAACAACTCCTATAGGCCACTCAAAATCCTTGGGCTGGCCTTTTATGCTCGGATATGTGATTGAGCCGAGGACGTCTACTGCTTTTACCTCAAGCCCAAGTTCTAGTCTTCCTATCCTGGCCACTGCCTCTTCCAGGGTTTCATTCATCAGGACACGGCCACCTGGCAAGTGCCAATGCCCCTGCCAAGGCTCTATTACTCTCTTCGAGAGGAGAACTTTTCCTCGCTCCATAATAACCAACTCGACATTCAGCCTAGGAACTTTTGAATAGACCGCTTGATACTCTTCGTCTGACAGATGTTGATTCATAGACTATATGCTACCACACAAGAAGATACGACGGCTTCACCTAAACTCACGAATCCTATTCATGAACTTGGGTGACGGCAGGAGCTCGGAAGCTCCCACCCGCCAGAGTATCGTTCTGGCGAACGCTGCACAGTATTGCGATGCGTGCAGGACATGGTTGGCGACGCGGTCAGCCGCCGGTAGACGCGCACATGCGCTCGAGGAGCTGCGGGGTGATGAGCACATCGTACTCACCTCGGCGGACGTAGGCACGCACGGTGCCCTTCTCGTAGTAGAACTTGAAGTCACCGAGCTCACACCCGCCGTTGCCGAAGGTGACCGTGTTGTCGTTCTTGTCATCCCCTGTGACGTTGCTCCTCACAACGTTTAGCCCCTGTGACTCCAGCTCTCCCTTGACGTACTGAACGTCGTAGTGAGCGCCGCTGTTGTGCATCGCTATGAAGAGACCGAAGAAGAAGACGAGGGCGCACACGAGCACCTTGTCGGCATGCTTCTTTCTGTCGTCGACGAGGAGACCGACTCCGGTCAGCAGGGCAACGATTGGGATGAGGAAGAGGATGTACTCTCCGCCATCGAGCAAGTGGTTTCCAACGAAGTGGAACTGCAAGGACTGCGTTTTCAACGAACCCCCTATGGTCGTGAAGCTATTGTTTGCTTCGTGGGCATATAATGACACTTCGTGATAATGATATCAAGCATAACAAAAGACCCCTTGCGGATTCTTTATCTATAATTCTTATGCTTGGTGGGCCTTACTGGACTCACTTGTAACCATCTGCAAGCTCTAGCGGAGGTAATCTCACCTAAACTCACGAATCACATTCATGAACTTGGGTGATGCCAGGTATCGTCTGGCAGACGCTGCGCAGTATTGCTATGCGCGCAGGACATGGATGGGTCAGGTGCGAGCGAGCTCGTCGTAGGCGCCTCGGTCGTAGGCGAACACGAAGCCCTGCATGTGCAGCGGCATCACCACCTGGGGCGTCTCCTTGCTCGGGTCGAGGTGGGTGCCGAACTCGCGGGCGATGAGCTCCGCGAACTCCTGGTCCACCCCGGAGATGCGGCGCTTGTGCACCTTGATGCCGGGAGCCACGTCGCTGAGCGAGTTGGCGATGGCACAGATGTGCTGGTTGCGACGGTCGCCCTTCCGCAGCTTCTTGAGCGGCGGGGCGCCACGTGCGACACGAACACGGTTGACCGACTTGAGCGTCATGCTCGGGAAGATGGCCACGGATTTCCCCCTTGTATTTGGCCTTAACACGAACCGGTTGGTAGGTGTTGGTGAAATTCTATACCTGTCCCGATAAAGAGTCAATAACGAAAAAGCGACCTAGATGATTCTAAGTCGCTCTGGGGTGGGCCCTGTTGCCTCACCCCATCATCTGCGCTGTAGCGCATCAGCCCCGGGCTGAGAAGTAGGCCCGTATGTCCTCCAGAAGCTTCAGCTCCTCAGGCGAAAGGTGCTCTCTGGAAGGGAGCTGGGAAAGGAGCTCTGCAAGGAAGCGGTTCATCCCGTAGTTCGAACGAAGAACGGCTGAGACCAACTTGGCCATGTGGTCTTTCCCTACCAACGACACCCGCACTCCTCCAAGCTCGAGCACTATTGGGGTGTCTTCGTTCAGGTGGTCGTAACCACTCGCGTCGGTAGCCATCGTGTCCTCCATCGGTACGGGCAGCAGGGCGCTACCATCAACCCTGATGATAAGTTGAATCCTGCACAATTTCAAACATAACAACAAAAGACCCCTTTCGGAGTCTTCATCTATAATGCTTATGCTTGGTGGGCCCGGCTGGATTTGAACCAGCGACCAATCGGTTATGAGCCGACTGCTCTAACCACTGAGCTACGGGCCCTTAGAGCGTGTAAGGACTAGCTAAATATAGCGGATTTACACCTATAAATAAAGTCGCAACCAAAAAGCCCCCGAAGGGGCTCATATGGTCTTGGGGCTAGATTAGCCCTTCTTGAGGATCGGCAAACCAGTTCGAGTGTTCTCGATTACAATGTAGCCTTCTGGAAGCTCGTCAATAGCAGTTGGCTTAGCTTCTTTAGCGAAGTAATAAATAGTTTGCTGGCGGCCACCCTTTAGGGTAACTTCTTGTCGGTGAAGGATGTAGGCCTGTCCCTTCGAGTTAGTGTGTGTATATGGCATTAATCTCTCCTTATATTAGTCTTATGTTTAACAGGTTACGAAACTGGTAATGCTTTGTCAATAGGTTGGGACAGGTTAGGCTGCGCGCTGAGTACTCGCGACATGCCGTAGTCTTAGCCAGTTTCGGCTCACTAGGGCGCCGATGCCAGCTATCAGAATGGCAAAGGTGAATAAGCCACCAAGCACTGGAAGCAGCTCAAGCACACCCGTTATGAGTAGCCCAAGGAGCAATGGCAACAAGTTCTGCCCTGCGCCATTACCCTTTTTGCTCTTAGCCGTCCCAAGGGCACGTCGGCCAACAAGAAGGGCTACAAATATATGGGATACAATGAGCACCGTGATGTAGACCATGAGTCCTATGATCGCCAACGGAATGCCAACAAGGGTCACCGCGATCATCAATAGCGCAATTGGTGCCATGACGAGGAAGCCAAAGCCTGCTAAGAGTGACTGGCCTGGCTTCTGCAGGACGTAGTCGCCGGTTGCTATGACGCTCCGTGGAGCCAGCCACAGCATGACAGCACCGATTATAAAGCTGGCAATGAGGCCATACAGAGCACCTGAGGCCTTGGCCACCCATGAGGGCTGTTCGGCTTTAGCAGGAGGACCAAACTGTTTTATTGAGCCTTCAATATTCTTATCGTTCTTGATCTTTATCTCGGCTGATTGGCTGTAGCTTAAGTCCCCAGCTATGGTTGCATCGCTGCCAACTGTTATCTGGCTAGCCGCCAGCTTAACCGAACCGCCAGTGGGCGCGTTGTAACGCACCACAGAAGCCCCTACGTAGGCGGACTGAGTGATACTGCCATTCACTTCTGCCTCCGAAGCGGCCGCTGCTAGGGAGCCGGTCAATTGGGCTGTCTTGGTTGACGTCAGCTGGGACGCTAAGATATATGCAGACGTAGCTTTGCTGCTGAGTTCCACGTCGGAAGCAAGTACGTGGATGTTACCTGTAACGACACCCTCGAAACGTGCGTTCTCAGCCAGCACGTATACATTGCCGTTCACCGTGCCCTTCAAGACGAACTTGCTCGCCACGACGGCAACGTCCCCGTTCACCGTGCCGTTGATCTCAACTCTGTCCGCGACCTTTGTGTATAGGCCCGTGTAGCTCTGGTCGCTCGCTATAACCTCACTCGAGGTCTTAACGGTATCGTTCTCCGCCCGAGCTGTCGCTGCCCACCCCAATGCTATTACTGATACCGCTATAACGCTAATGATTAACTTCTTCATACTCTCCCTCCCTATTCCTCTTCATTAAACCCCCTTACGCTGCTGTTTGCAAGCAAACAAAAAACCGCTGACGAATCAGCGGTTTTTTGTTGTAGTGTCGCTACTTAGCGGCGGTCTACCTGAGGCTTAGCTTCAGAAACGATGATCGTACGACCGTCAACTTCTTTGCCGTTAAGCGCTTCTACAGCCTTTTGAGCTTCTTCAACGCTACTCATTTCGACAAAACCGAAACCGCGTGAACGGCCAGTCATCTTGTCTAGTACTACGTTTGCAGACTCAACTGTTCCAACTTCGGCAAAGATTTCACCTAGTTGCTGGTCATTTACTGACCATGGCAAGCTACCAACAAATAATTTTTTCATAATATACTCCTTTTGAACCCTACCAGCGAACGCTTGTAAGGACCAAAGAGAGCTTACGAAAACGAGGACTGTGTAGAACTAATTAATGTGTGAGCCAAGTATAACAGATTATCCCTGTAACTGCAATGATTTTATTGTCCCAGCGGGCTGTAGCTGCCTACAAAGTTTGCACTTTTTTTTGTAATCGCTTACGCTTGCAGGTGAGGCTACGTCATGCGAAGCTAGCCTTATCATCAATTTAAGGAGAATCTACAAATGGCAACAATTGAATTTTACGATGTCAAACTTCGAGAGAAGGTACAAATTGACGAGAGTCAGATTAAGCGTAAAAAGTACGAGCGAACAACCAAAAGTGGTGCTACTCAAGTACGTTACGCGATCCGTGCGAACAACAACGGCACGAACCTAACTAAGTTTGTTTCAGAAGCAACTTACATGGGCCTAAACGTTCCAGAAGAAAACTAGAACCTTTTCTAGGCTAAACACCCCTCAAAAGAGGGGTGTTTTTGTTTACACAAATGGTGTTGACAAGTTCGTAAGCTGTTCGCTATAATACGCTTAAGTATCTTAAGGAGGGCTCAAAATGAAAACCGCACTTACCAAAAAACAACGTCGTATGCTCGACTACGTAACGGGCTTTATCGAACAAAAAGGCTACTCCCCTAGCTATCGCGAGATCGCAACGGGGCTCAAGCTGAACTCTGTCGCAACGGTTGCGCAGCATATTGACTCGCTGGTAGCAAAGGGCCTCCTCACCAAGGGCAGCAACTCAGCTCGCTCGCTCATGCCGGTAGAAGACGTACAGGCCGGGATGGAGATGCCTGGTGTAGCTTTGCCGATCCTAGGTAGAATTGCCGCAGGTAGCCCCATAGAGGCCATGGAAGGGCAAACTGAAACTCTCGAGGTGCCCCCATTCATGGTCGGCCGCAAGAACTCCTATGTGCTCCAAGTAAAAGGACAAAGCATGATCGATGAAGGCATTAATGACGGCGACTACGTGGTAGTACAGGAACAAGAGACTGCCAGTAATGGGCAGCTTGTGGTGGCCCTGGTGAACAACTCTGAAGCTACCCTGAAGCGCTATTACAAGGAAGCTCGACGAATACGCCTACAGCCCTCGAACGCAGCCATGGAGCCTATCTACGTAGAGCCAGGTACGCCCCTCAAGATCCAGGGTACTGTAATCGGCTTAATCCGAAAATACTAAAAGTCAGCTAACGCTATCTAAAAACCACTCCTATTTGGAGTGGTTTTTAGATGCGCCGGAAAGGCCGATCTACTTAAGTGCTCGGGCTGCGCTTATTCCAACTTTAAAAACATATAAGTTTAGTAGAGCGCCTACAAATGCTGCGACAAAATAACCAAGCGCAGCTACGACATCTGTGCTAACCGTCGTAAGGAACTGCCCAAACATGCCTAGCCAGCTTGGCCATAAGCTCTGCAATGTGACAATAAGCAGAATTATCAAACCAATGATAATACCGGCACGCAGTAACGGCACGCGCATACGCTCCTTAATGTCCCCTCTGTTGGTATACTCCTGCTCAACTTTCACACCATTACGGGCATTGATATAGCTACTCGCCATTGACCAAACCGCGGTATAAGCAGCCAGACCAACTGCGCTCCAGAAAAGCACAATCACCACGGTGTTCACGGTACCAATCCCGCTAAAGTCACTAATCTGGTCGCCTAATGTTTGCCGCAGAATACTCTCACTAATGTTTTCTTGCCCTGTTAACTTTGCCACAATGTCCACATAGAACGTAAGCGCGAATGTAGCGGCGATGAACACTACTCCCAGAACGAACTGCAGGTACGATACTGCAAAGATCTTCTTCATACCTAGTTTGTTTTTACGCTCAAACTAACGGCGGTTGATTTTGAAACGTCACTGTCGCCCGTTATTACCACCGTAAGTTCACTCTTGTCTTTCGTGTATGAGGTAGTAGTAACCGAACCAAAGGTAATCTGGGTGTTTTCCTTCATTTGCCAGCCTTCTGCCTTGAGCTCCTTGTCATAATAGCCCTTCACTTTGTCCGAGCTATCGTTCGTACTCAGAGTGACGTTGTAGGAGCCTTTGGTTAGGCTTGCCGAAAAGCGAATAGTCGATGGCTCGTATACTGGAACATCTTCAGGGAAGCCAGCGGGAAGTTTTGGCTCCGTACTTACTGTCGACTTTCCATCTTTGCTCGTCACCGTTACTTGGCCGCTTTTGGAATCGACTTTGGCTTCGTTGCCTGTAACTGCCTTGATTCCACCTTCGAATAAGCTTTTGGCTGCAAAGCCAGCGACTATGCTGCCGATAATGCTCAGTAGCACGAGTACTCCAACAACGATCAGTACGACCTTCAGAGTTTTGTTCTTGTCGGTCGGCTTTGTCGGCTTAGTGGCAGAAGCGGGCTTTGCTGGACTGGCTTCTACTTTTGGCGAGCCAGTGTCAAGCTTAGGCTGAGGTCGGCTGATTGCCTCTACTGGGCGGGTTTGCTTGGTGGGAGTTGGTTTATTGTCTGCCATTGTGCTACTTGATGATGCTTATTGTACCGACAATTGGAAGCGGCTTCATTTCACCGTTAAGTGCGGCCATAATGCCAAGCACGGCGAATACTAGACCGACAATTCCAGGAACCATCCACAGGAAGAAGCCACCGAAGAAGAAGAGTATGCCTCCTAAAAAGCCAGTTACTATATTGAGCGCAATGACGGTTAGGAGTAACACCAGGCCTTGGTTGGCATGATACATGGCAAACTTTGACTCTTTATTGGTAATCATCGGGATGAAGAAGATGATGTAAGCCAATGCTGCCATGTTCTTAATGTTTTGATCTTTCTCTGCACCTGATTTTGGAGCTTTTTCTGCTGATTCCGCCATAGCTATATCCCTTTACTTAATTGTTATGCTTTAAGTTGATGATAGTACGCTTTTCAGGTTAGCGCAAGCTCGAAACGCCACCTGGCCAACAGCTAAGTAATAACTAGGGATTATTGCTGAAGATACTCTGGGACTGGATACTCGGCGAACTCTGGAAGTAAGTTTTTGCCGTAAATAAATCGGGAAAAGGCTTCGGCTTCGTATTTAGCTCCATTCAGAGCATGGTGCGGTTTGGGTTCGGGTGGGATTCCTACATACTGCAAAGTAGTATCGGCACTCAAGCGAGTTAGGCCCTTTTCCATAGGGGGCCTTATGCCGCGCTTTAGGTGATGCGCGTAGGAAATTGAGTGCAAGTCTACGGTCCGGAAGCCAAAGGGCATGGGCTGTTGGTACGCGAACTGACTCTTGAACGCAAAGTCGTGCTTAAGCCCGTGCCTCTCGGCAGCGTAGCTTAAGGCGGCGAGATCAAGCCACACTACGTTCTCACCTGCCAAGGTAATTTCATCAAACTGTTTAGCCCAGTCAAAGAAAGCCTGCACCATCTCGCCTTCGCTTAGCTTTGTTTTATCGGTAACTTCGGCCATCGTAAACCCGCAGTAGGCAATGGCCGACTCATCGATCTCGGCGCCCTCGAACGCATAACATTCTTTATAAAACTGCTCCTTTGGGTTGTGGAAATTAACTGCACCTATACTAAGGAGTGAATTCCTTTTAGGGTCTATGCCGGTTGCTTCTACGTCGATTACAATCATGCACTAAGTATAGCGGAGAAGCCTTGCTAAAGGTAGAAGCCCCCGACGAACGAATCGTCGGGGGCTTGGTGGATAGGGGCTGGCGAGCCTACTGGCTCAGCTGGTCTGCCACCCACTCTTCACGAGTGAGTTCAGTCAGGACGTGGTCGACCCACTGGCCGTTGCGAAAATACTCCGCATGCCAGCGACCAACCTCGCGCAGGCCGATCCGGGCCTGCGCCCGGCCGGACGCCACGTTGGGGGCCAAGTAGCCGGACTTGATCTTGCGCAAAGGTGTCTGTGTGAACACGTAGCGCGCCACCAGTTGGGCAACCTCGGTGGTAATGCCCTTACCCCACAGGCCTGGACGGCCAATGAAGATGCCGACCGTTCCGTGGCCATTCCGCCAATTGATTGCGTCGATACCCACGGTGCCGACACATTTGCCCTCGACCTCGATGGTCCAGCCAAACGTCCGCGGATCCTCAGCGCGCGCCTCGATCCACTCCAGCTCAGCCCTGATGCCCGGTGGCGACTGCATGGAGAGGTACTTGTTCACCTCAGGATCAGCCAACATCTGCACGAACAGATGGGCATCCTTCTCAGTGTGAGGCCGAAGCTTGCACTTTGTCCCTTCAATAACTGGTCCGTACATACACGTACACCCCTTCGGACTAACCCGCCAATGTGCGGGCCGGAGAGCCTTGTTGCTCTGCCGGAATGGGCTTTTGAAAACTTTACTATGTCGTTATAAAGATTCGTCAAAAGCCCACTTCGATAGATCAAAGTGAAATAGCGTTTAGGACTGTGGGCGGGGCTTTTCAGCCCCGCCCTCCTATGTCAGTCCAAATGATCTCCTACCTCGTGCGCGACCATGGCTGCATAGCGGCCACCGAGGGCCATGAGTTCATCATGGCTCCCCTGCTCGACAATCCTGCCATCCTCCATGTAGGCGATTGTGTCAGCCGAGCGAGTGGTGCTAAGCCGATGAGCAATCACCACAATCGTTGATTGACGACTGCGGATCATACCATCGATGGTCTCCTTCACGAAGTGCTGCGAGCGTGCGTCGAGCGCACTCGTAGCCTCATCGAGGATCAAGACCTTGGGGGTACGGAGCAAAGCGCGAGCAATTGCCACACGCTGCCGCTGTCCGCCCGAAAGTCGAACGCCGTTCTCCCCCACCTGGGTCTCATACCCATCCGGGAACAACTCGATGAACTCATCAGCGCAGGCAGCCTTGGCCGCAATCTGCACTGCGTTCATGTCTGCACAGCTATCACCGACGCGGATGTTGTCCGCGATAGTTCCTTCCAGCAGCTGAACGTCTTGAGCCACGAGCCCAACCCATTGCCTGCGCAGCACGTTGTAGTCGAAACTACGCAGATCTATGCCGTCGAACAGCACCTTGCCATCAGTCGGGTCTGCCTCCCTGGTAAGAAGCGAGACTAGGGTGGATTTACCACCCCCCGAAGGACCAACCAGCGCGAGCGTTGTATTCGGCTCGATGGTCAAATTCAGGTCCTTCAGCGTTGGTTCGCAGTTATCTGCGTAGGCAAAGCTCATGCCGCTCAGCTCAATCTTGCCGGCCGCCACGTGGGGCAAACGAGCTTGACTGGGCTGTCGTACGGTTGGGGTGGTCTTGAAAAGCTCGAGGTACTCGTTGAGCGCCTCATCCCCTTCCGAAACATGGCGTTGCACATCTCGAAACTGGTACAGGTTCACGAAGATCCTCTGCAGCCAGGTAGAGAGCAGAACCACGCTACCGACACTCTCGCCGGTACCATAGTTCATCACAAAGAGACCGTACATAAGCGTAAACGCTGTCATGAGTACGTACTCTTGGCGGCGCTGGTAGCGTCGCCACAAGCCATGGCGGGCAATGTCACGTTGGTAGTGGCCCTCGATACGGTCGCGATATTGTTCTGCGACTTCAGCTTCTACGCCGAATTGCTTCAGCGTACGAGACTTGCTCGAAAGCTCAGTACCGCGGGTGTGCATGTCTTTCCAGTCCGCATGGCCAGCCTCGTTAAGCGGGTCAATGTAGCGCTTGTTATACGCCATCACCGCCACGAAGCCTGCCACGATCACTCCGCCGAACAGGGCAAAGAGTGGACTAATGAACACAAGCACGCCAAGTGTCAGAATGATCCGGATAGCAACGGGCAAGCCCTGGTAGAGAACGGCATCGGTCAGATGCTCAATCCTCTGCAGATTCTTGCCAATCAGCGACTCTTTCTCATTCGTGCCATGCTTGGTGTGCCATGCCACGTCCATGCTCAACTGCTTGGTGTGACCGTAGCCGAGTAGTAGGGTGTACTGTTGCCAGTCCACCATGTGGCGAATGCGGTGCATGATATTTGCCACCACACGAACCACTACGTCGACCGCGAGCATCAAGGCAACCACCCCAAAGAGGTAGTTAGGACCTTTCTGCAACGCGATTCCGTCGATAAACCACTTAATCGGATACAGCTGAGCAATTTCGAGCAACTCAGTGACCACCAGCCAGCCCATGGCTTGCTTGGAAGTCTTTCGAAGGCGTTGAATCTTCTCACCTGCATCGGGCTCCTGGGCGATCAAGCCAAAGAGCATGAGGATCTTACGAATAGCACCCAGCATGGGCACCCCTTTTCATTGTCGGGTTGTTTGTAGGAAATTTATTGGATTGTTAAAGAACACAATGCTGTGACGCTATGATGCCGCCAAAACAAAAGAGCTCGGACTGCACCGAGCTCACATTGTGTTCAAAGAGAATCCAACTAAAGAACTTGGCACAGCACCTTTGGCCTTTTCATGATCGAAAGGGCTCGAGCAACTGGCTGTGTTACGTTTATATTAGACATAGTGTTGGTATTATATATCATTTTTTCCAATCTGTCAAGAGTGCTTATGCTTTTTGTTGGGTATTCGCTAAGCTCTAAGGTGGTATAATGGATCTATGAAAAAAGCCAATCAATACGACGACCCAACCTTTAACTACGTAGACTACTGGAACGGCCGAGACTACGAAAACGCCGCCGAAGAACTCGCGCTTAATATGCTCTTGGGCAAAAGAGTCTACAAAAAAGCTGCCGATGTAGGCGGTGGATTCGGGCGACTGGCAAGACTGCTCCGCTCCTATGCCAAACACGTCTCCGTAGTTGAGCCATCTAAGCAACAGCGCGATCGAGGCAAGGACGTTACCAAAGGACTAACATCTGTGGACTTCAAGGACGGCCAGGGCGACAAGCTGCCCTTCAAAGACGCTGAGCTCGACCTCATCACAATGATTCGCGTTATGCACCACCTCCCCGACCCTAAGCCAACATTCAAGGAGCTCAATCGCGTGCTAGAAAAGGATGGCACGCTCATCTTGGAAGTAGCCAATTCACTCCACTTCAAATCACGCATCAAGGCCGCCATGAAGCTAAAGTCTGTCTCCAAAGAACCAGTAGAACGCCGTAGCGAATCGAATATTAAAAATGAGTCAATTGCCTTTGTGAACCATCATCCAAAGGTCGTGAACGATCAGCTCGAGGTCGCAGGGTTCAAGGTAGAAAAGATCCTATCTGTATCCAACCTACGATCGCCGGGTGTTAAAAAGGTCTTACCCGAAAAGACTATGATTAGAATTGAAAGAATCTTACAGCCTGCACTTGCCAAGTTCTACTTTGGTCCGAGTATCTTCTTCAAAGTACGCAAAAAGTAGCTACATTTTCCGGCTATCGTAAGCCCAGTGCAGCAACGCCTGGCGCTGCCTAGGGCGGCACTCCATATCTCCTGGCATGCAGTTGGCTTTGATCTGGCCAATGTGTCTGCGCATTGCTTTCCAACGCTTAATTTGGCGCTCGTCCTCCTCCGGGATACGACGGCCCAAGTAGTATCGGCAATACCACTGGAACCATCCACGTGGGTCTTCAGGGTATATCCAGCCTTTCTTCTGCCATACGCTCAGTGGCTGGCTGGCTTGCAGGCCAAAGTAGTTCAGGGCTGGCTCAGAAGCGTCCGCGGCAAACTTAGCAGAAGCGAACCACTCCTTCGGGAACTCGTTGCCGCAGTCGCGCATATATCGGCCGCCAAAAACGCCTAGCCCGAGCATCTCGGCCGGGGTCAATTCGGGCATAAATTCCGGATCAAAGTCCTTACCTGGCGACGCCACAAGCTCGTAGCTATAGTCTTTTTGCATCTTGTCATTCACAACTACTATCCGGCTCTTCATAAGCTGATGATAGCATATTCGGTTGGTAACGAGCGGCAATCCGACTATAATATAACCAATAGGAGGGCTATGGGCGGACAAAACACATATGGAATTATCGGAGCTGGGGCAATTGGTCAGGCTCTTGCGTCGGTCGTGAAGCGGTCGAGCCGACAGGTCTTGTTTTGGGACCTAGAACCAGCTAAGCGAAGTGTTCAGAGCCTGCCGGAGCTCATATCCAAAAGCCGAGTCATAATCCTGGCAGTGCCGTCAGGAGCACTCAGGAAGATATTGGCAGAAATTAAAGATAGCCTGAACGAAGACCACGTAATACTAACCGCTGCAAAGGGCGTGGAACCTAAGTTCGTGACTATGGACAAGGTGCTCAAATCCGAGCTGCCCCCCAAGCAAAACTATGGCCTAATGTACGGCCCTATGCTAGCCGCGGAAGTCTTTGCGGGCAACGGCGGCTACGGGTTCCTTGCCACAAAGAAGCCTGCGGGCGATATTCTAGCTGACTTCAAAGCAGGAGGCCTATACCTGGAACAGACAGGCGACGTAGCAACGGTTGCTGCCTGCGGGACCCTCAAGAACATTTATGCGCTAGGCCTTGGTGTCCTTGATGGTGTGGAAGCTGGTACGAATGCGAAAGGGGCCATGACTGTTCGAATGGCCGCGGAGCTAGCAGCGGTACTGGGCAAACTCCAGCTAGACCGCAGCTTAGCGTATAGCCAATGTGGACTGGGCGACCTTCTCGCCACGGGCTGGGGCTCCACATCCTACAATCGACGCATCGGCATAGAGATTGGCAATGGCGAAACAGATGGGCTCAGCGGAGAAGGCCTCAACTCGCTGATGGAAATCCCTAGCGCACTTGATATCACGAACTTCCCTATCTTGAGTAGCCTGCATCACATTACCGTAAACAAAGCACCGGCGGAGCAGTTTTGTGACATCATCAACCAATGAACTAGTAGTCGTCTTAGATGTAGGGACCACGAACATCCGCGTAGTGGTGTTCAATCCGAAACTCGAACCTGTGTTCACAAAAGAACAGACAGTAGAAACCACTCATAAGCACGATGAATGGGCAGAGCAAGACCCCGAAGCAATACTAGCAACCTGTAAATCTTTATTGGCACAGGCCGAAATGTTTATCGGGACTAAACCGACAAACCTTGGCATTACAAACCAGCGCGAGAGTGTTGCTGCCTGGGATAAGTCGAATGGTGAGGCGCTATCACCACTCCTTCTGTGGAGCGATAAGCGTACCGAAGGTTACTGCAATGAGCTAAAGTCACGCGGCTATGAAGATGTTATTCGCTACAAAACCGGGCTTGCTCTCACCTCCTACTCTTCTGCTCCAAAGATCCATTGGCTCATGCAGCAAGACCAAGTTAAGTCCTGCCGAGACCTTGCAATTGGAACGCTCGACAGCTGGCTCGTCTTCAAGCTAACCGGGAATTTTTTAACTGATTATACAAACGCATCTCGCACCATGCTCTTCAACATCCATACCCATAAATGGGATGAAGAACTCCTCCACATGTTTAAGGTTGATCGTGGTGTATTAGCCGAAGTTCAGCCCAGCAGGTCCAACTTTGGCACCTATGCAACGAGCAGTACGCACATGGCGCACAGTATTGGAGCAGTCATTGGCGACCAACAGGCTAGCCTATACGCCGCAGGCTCCGAACCGGGAACTGCAAAGATTACCTATGGAACGGGCATATTCCCCATGCGGCTCATCGGTGACGCATTCCAGCTAAAAGACAGCTTCTTAACAACACTGGCCATAGGTCCGCACGGCAAACCAGCCTATGCCCTTGAGGGCAAAATCGAAAATGCTGCTCCACGGGTGTCAAAAGTTTATGGCATAGACAAATCAGCCTTTGACTCGCTTATGGTCGCTTTGGCCAACGAAGCAGCCCCAGTAATAGCGGAGCTGTTTGACCCAGGCGAAGTCGTATATGTAGATGGTGGGATCAGTCAGAATGATGACATCTTGGCAGAACAAGAAAGGCTCAACGGGATTAAGGCCAAGCGCCTGGGCACTCATAACGGGACGGCGCTGGGTGTAGCAAAGCTACTCTTTAATCTTAAAAGTAGCTAACAAGTTCTCGTAGCAAGTCACACAAACGTGGAACTTCTTTACCTCCGACTTCTCGTTTGGAGGACTAAACAAAATCGCCCCGAATGCGCGCAACTCTTTGTTGCAGATGTCGCATTTCGGGGCGATTGCCATATGAACTTACTTCCTAGGCGTGCTTAGGACCAACGTACTGTGCATTACCAAAGGCTAGCATCAAGGCGCCAATTACGTTAAAGATTACGAGACCGAAGATACCGAATGCCGTACTCTTACCGAAGTGCTTGGCCAGGTCAATTGCAACCATAATGCCGACTACAATATTTACGAATGGAATCAGGAGGAGCAAGAATCCCCAACCGTTACGACCTGCGATCTGGAAAAGCGTGTAGGTATTATAGAAAGGAATAAGAACCTTCCAGCCTTCTACCCCTGCTTTTTCGAAAATCTTCCATCCAGCTACAACCATTAGAATGAGGAAACCAAAGTAGACGAGGCTAAAAAGACCTCCGCCGATAGCCATCGCGGCGATGTCACCTGATGATGTTGAATATGATACTGCTTCCATGTAATAAGTACTCCTTTATACCCCTATTCTACACCCGTCGGCCGATATGAGCCAACTCCATTGTTACAAAGCAAGGAAAGGCACGATGGAGGCGACCAAAAAGAAGCCGAGTATTATATAGATGAGTATCTTTTCCATTGCCTTTATTATAGCAAAAAGGAGCTGGCGTTTCTGCCAAGCTCCCTCTTTACAATCTAAGTAGTCTAGGACTTCTTGAGATCCTTGCCGTGAACCACGAGTGCGTATAGCACAAGCACGTTCACCGTAATCAGCATGATTGTCCATACTGGGTATGCAGTTACGTAAGTCATGTTCGCAATGAGCGCGAGTGACGTTAGCACAACTGCTACGATACGACCGAAGGCGTTACCTGCAGTGACTGAGTAGCCAGCTGCTACAAGTAGCAAGCCGCCAATCAAGTGAACCCAGCCCCAGGCTGTAACGTCTACGACTGCTGCTCGAGCAGGTGTTACCAGCAAGAAGGTATTGTTCAACAATGCGCCTAGACCATAGAGCGCCTGCACCGCACCTGCCACCATTAATACTACGCAGCGAATAGGACCCAGCCCACCCATCCAGATACTTTAGCTTCAGCTTTGCTTTCCGCCATACTATATTTCCTCCTTAAAATTACGTTCTAACCTGATAATCGTATGAACAGACATCCAAGTCAATACGCATTATTACAAATTGAGGCTAAGATTTTATACAACCAGGCCCTTCACTTGTCAAAAGTTCTTTCGGGGACTAGTATGAAAGAGTAACAAGGAGTCTCACTATGGGATGTTTATTTGCCCTCATTATAATGCTTTCACCGCGCTTCGGTATAATTCTGCTCTGGGCGTTTACGAATATCGTGTCTCGAGCGTACAACGGAGTACTCCTGCCCCTACTAGGGCTTATCTTCGCGCCATGGACCACCCTATTCTACATGCTCGTAGCGTCATCTGGGCCTGTTAACTTTGGTGGCTGGCTCTTCGTAGGTATCGGCGCCCTTATGGACATCGCCAACTACAGCCAATCATACGTTTACCGAAGCCAGGCTCCAACCTACAAGGTCAAAGGCGACTAGCTTAGAACGCGTTTAGTACTGCAAGAATCCCAAATACTATTGGGAACATTACAAACATACCAATAATTACCACCCATATAAGGGCTTTGTGGCGGTGAGCGAAGCTGTTCCCCTCCATTGCCTCTAGCTCGGCGTGTGCATTAGGGTTGGCTGTTTGTTCGTGCTCATGACGAGCGTGTGATGTTCTACTCATATCCCTATCCTAGCACATGTACCAGGCGCTACTCTACCGTGACTGATTTAGCTAAGTTCCTCGGCCTGTCCACGTTCACGTTCTTTTGATTCGCAACTGCGAGGGCCAAGAGCTGCAGGCAAACGTTATATATAAGTCCGTCCGTACTGCTGCCGCTATGTGCAATCTCGACATGGTAGTCGCTTAGACTCTCCTTTGGTCTCGTGGACACGGTCATGACTTTTCCCCCGCGAGCCTTGAGTTCCTCGAGCGCTGAAAGGCTCTTTTTGTATAACAAATCATCCTCCGGCAGGAGCAGAACAGAAAGGTGCCTACTGTCCACGAGCGCGATTGGGCCATGCTTCATCTCGCCTGCCGGGAATGCCTGGGCATGAACGTAGGCTACTTCAGTTACCTTAAGTGCTCCCTCAAGTGCAACTGGATACAAGTTCCCACGGCCGAGGAAAAACCAGTCATGGTGCCTGCCTAACTTACCCGCAACTCTATCAACCTGCTGCTTCAGTTTTAGAGTTGCGCGAATCTCGTCGGGCAGTCGCAGGAGCTCGTAAGCCAAGTTCCGCGTCTTCTCCTCTGCCCCACCTCTGTGATAATTTAGCACCCCACCAAGCATGAGTAGTGCTACGACCATAGAGCTATATGCCTTGGTGCTCGCAACCGAAGACTCTACCCCTGCATGCAAATATATGCCGCCATGATCTACCTCGCGAGCGATTGTCGAGCCCACGGTGTTTATAATGCCAAGAGTCTTAATACCTCGTCGCTTTGCCTCGCGCAGCGATGCTAGTGTATCGGCAGTCTCGCCGGACTGGCTCATAAATATTGCGAGTGTCGACGGGGCGTCATACGACCCGTAACGATAGCGAAACTCGCTCGCGAACTCCACACTCACCTGTAGGCCCAACAGCTGCTCCAACTCATACTTTGCGTAATAGCCGGCATAGTAAGCCGTGCCGCAGCCTATAATTACAATGTGTTTGAGTCGCATCATCTCCGCTTGCGACAAGTTTGGCCCACCTAGCTTGATCGAGCCATCACTACCTACTCGGCCACGCATCACGTCCTCAATCGTGTCAGGCTGTTCATGTATTTCTTTGTCTAGGAAGCTCTCGAAACCAGTATGCCCTAAGTCCTGATCTGATTTGCCGAGCTTCTCCATGCGAACTTCTTGGTGATTTAACTTCAGGTCATAGAGCCCCAGCGAATCACTCTTCACTACGGCAATCTGGTCATCTTCTAGGTAAATGACCTTGTCTGTGTGGTCCACAATCGCAGATGAATCACTCGCGATGTAGTACTGGCCGTCACCTACACCAACTACGATCGGGCTGCCACGACGGGCGGTAATGATCTGGCCCGGCTCGTCGGCAGAAATCACCGCAATACCAAAAGTCCCCTTCACTTCCGCTAAGGCAAGCTTAGTTGCCTCTAGCAAGCTCACTTTGCCTACAAAGTAGCTGTCAATTAACCCTGCTAGAACTTCGCTATCTGTTTGGCTAACAAGCTTCGAGCTATCTAGTGCGCCTTTAAGCTCCTCGTAGTTTTCTATAATGCCATTATGTACAAGCGTAACTCTCCCAAAAGTATGAGGGTGGGCATTTGCGACCGATGGCTTGCCGTGGGTTGCCCAGCGAGTGTGCCCGATACCCACACGAGCCGAGCTAGTAATGGAAGCTAGGTTAATGTTGTCAGTTGCGCCCAAGACCTTGGTAGTAATGACGCTATCGTCAAGCAGGGCGATTCCTACCGAGTCATAGCCACGATATTCAAGCCGCTTCAGGCCAGGATAAATCACGTCTTTTGCTGGCCTGCCACCCACATATGCCATGATCCCACACATACTACGCGTCCACTTTCTTTTCTATTACGACCCTGTCGCCCATACGGCGTACAATAAGCTTTTGTGACTTCTGCCAACCCAGTTGGCGAATAATTTCGATCGGCAGACTAACGGCAAACGACTTTGCGCCCACAACGGAAAGGCTACGTATACTTGTTTGGTCGTTCTCGGGTCGCGCCATACATCGATAGTAGGCGCCCAAGGCCACATTTGCAAATAATTACGTAATTAACTAGCTACAAGCTTCGAACACTTTCCATGTACTTCAGGTGCTTCTCTTTTTCCTTTAAGAAATCGCTTAGATCGAACTTCTCGCGCTCCATAATCTCACCGGTCTTCATGGCTCCAATGTAGTGCGGCATGATCACATAGTGCGCACCTGCCTCGTACAAGTCAGCGGCATGATCGATCTCATCACTCGTAACCACTACCAGGGTGCGTGCACCTGGCTCCTTGGCCTTCTCCACGATGAGCATATTGGTGGCGGGGTCGGTAATGGTCGACACAACAAGCTTCGTGGTGTTCAAACTAATTTCGTCTAGTAGGTCCACGTTGCCAGCATCTCCATATTTATAAGGCACACCCAAAGCGGTGAGCTGGTCGATTGCCACTGGGTCATAATCAACAACTAAGACTTTGCGACCACTCTTTTTAATCGACTGGAGGAATCTTTTGCCAGAGCTACGGAACCCAAAAACCACTATGTCCCATTTTTCGTTACTTACCCTGTGTTGCTTAATTACAGAGCGTTCAAATATAGAGAGTGGCCTACTCAGCTTATCGAGTAGCCAGTCTGAATACATAATCATGTATGAAGACGCTGCGATCGTTACAATTGCCACGAAGGTAACAAGCGAAACCACCTGACTATCTACTTTGCCTAAGTTCTGACCGAGTACCACGAGGATTAATGAAAATTCGCTGATCTGCGCTACAGCCAAGCCCGACTTAAAGCTCGTCTTTTTGCTATAGCGCATAGAACCCATCAAGCTCATTACAATGATTGGGTTACCAATGAGCACCAGGAGAGAGAATAGGATTCCAGGCACCAGGATTACACCGAGGTCAGATGGCTGTAGCTTGGCGCCCAGAAGGATAAAGAAGACAATGAGGAAGAAGTCCCGAAGCGGTTTAAATTTAGAGCTAATCTCCAAGCTGTACGGTGAGCTGGCCAACATAACCCCGGCAAACAAAGCCCCAATCTCAACCGATAAGCCCACCCACTTCATAAGAGCTGCTATGCCAAAGCCCCATGCTAGCGCGAACAAGAACAGGAATTCCTGAGAAGAAGCCAGTAGCTTATTGAGCACAGGAAGTACAAAGTGAGTGAAAAGCAAGAACACCACCACCGCCACGATAGCTATGAGTCCCATCTTCGTTAGCGACTGAGCTACGCTGCCACCTTTAGATACCGCCACGAGCGTCACGAGGAGTAAAGCGGCAATCATGTCCTGAACCAATAGAAAACCGATTGATACCTTGCCGTGTAAGTGATTCAGTTCCTTCTTGTCCGACAGGAGCTTTAAAACAATGATTGTACTACTGAATGTTAGCGCGGCACCTATGAAGGCGGCTGTAACTGGAGCAAAACCAAGGACTGTCGCCAGGATTGTGCCAATCACAAAAGTAAACACTACCTGACCTACGCCAGTAATAAGTGCGATCTTACCGACATCTTTAACAACTCTTGGGTTTAAGCCAAGCCCGATAATGAACAGGAGTAAGGCGACGCCGATAGATGAGAAAACTTCAAAGGTTTCTTTAGACTGGATAAGGTTAAGGAAATACGGGCCTACAATCAAGCCAGTTATAATATAGGCGATTATCAGTGGCTGCTTGAGTGCGTGCAGAATTCCTGCCACTGCCACAGCAACTGCTAGTATCATTCCAATCTCGGCAAAAGTTCCCTGCATAGCCTCTATCATATCATAAGCGCTATCGAGGATATACCTGTTGGAGGGCTAGTCTAGGGATTTACCACCAGACTTTCTTCGCGTACCAAACTACGTTTTCCGGCTACTTCAGCAAATGCCTGAACCAGCCAAGTTCCAGAGCTTAAACCGCTGCCTGAGGCGTTCCAATAGGTGTTTAGCTCGGACCCTGCCTCGGGGTCATTCGCCAGCCAAATTACCTGATTACTTACAGTATTTATTGCCCGCACCCTACACTGTGCAGATGCGTAGTAGCTCGTGCACGTGGAATTCATTTCTGGTCGATAAATGCCTGTCGCAGCAGCCAAGCTAACTGTATGAGTATTGAGCACATGGCCCAATGGCGCGGCGAGCGAGACACTCTTGAGTGCTTCATACGTGTTTAGGCGGCCATAGCCATAGCGAGTCGTAAAGTTCTGTCCGGCCATGCCTGCAACCTTCGTGGCGGTCGAGGTAAGTGCAGTCTTGACCTGTGCTGGAGTCAAAGTACTATTCTGCGAGATCAGCAATGCAGCGGCGCCAGCGACTATTGGCGAAGAAAATGATGTACCACTGTAGCCGCACACGTATCGATCGATTGGCTGAGCCGCGGTCCAAGCAGTTGAACAAATTGAGCTAGTTCCTGGAGCTACAAGCGCAAGGTTCGAACTGTAGTTAGAAAAGCTCGCTCTATTATCCGAGCTATCGGTAGCCCCTACCGCAATTACACCGGGGTAATTTGCCGGATACGATAGTTGGGCCCAGCCATCATTGCCCGCTGCGGCTACAACCACCACCCCGGCATCAATCGCCGCCTGGACTTGCTCGGCAACCAACGGATCGTCGCCGTCCGAACCCAAGCTCATATTTATCACTTCTACACCCTGTCTTACCGCATAGTTTATGGCCAACGCCACGGCGACCGTATCGCCATCCCCTGTATCGCTTAATGCCTGAATCGGTAAGACTTTCGAGCCCCACGAAACTCCACTCACACCCTGCGCATTGCTGGATTCGGCTGCAACCAAACCAGCCACAAAGGTGGCATGGGTTGCAGAAGTATCGGCAGGAGTTACCTCGCCTGCCTGGGGGCTATTGTCTGAACCACTAAAATCCCAGCCCTTATAGTCGTCTTTGTAGCCATTACCGTCATCATCTAGATTATTGCATGACTTATCTAGCACCAAGCTACGGCTTGTGCAGTTTGGTGCGTTGCCCTCGTTGGCAGTCGGCCCGAACTCCCCACTATCGATGGCCCACTTTTCATCCAAGTCTTCGTGATTAAGTCCAAAGCCAGTATCAATTACCGCAACCACAACCGATTCGTCGCCTATGGTATTGTTCCAGGCTGGTAGGGCATTCACTTTACTCAAATGCCACTGCGAGCTGTAGAAGGTGTCATTCGGAGTTAGGAGCGCACGGTAACGCTGGGGCGCGTATAGCTTTGCGCCGCTCGTCGGCACCACGCCTGCCCTATCAATCCTATAAACGTCTAGCTCATTGATGTAGCCCACATCAGTCGACGAGAGCCCGTTCTCTTTCATAAACAGGTCCTTGGCACTTGGTGATTCAAAGCGCACAAGAGACATAGCGTCGGTACTCTTAACTCCCGACTCGGGATTACTTGGGCCTGCGAGGGGCTTCTTTCCACCTCCCCCTTTCCCCTCATCCTGACCCGGGGCAATAAGGCTGTCGTCCAACTTGACTGGCCTCGGCGTACTCGATGCTACCGGATCTGCCGTGGGCTTAAAATACAAAAAGGCTCCACCCACAGTGACTGCGAGCAAAGCCAGACTTATAAATACTAAGGATTTTTTGTTTTTCACTTGGCCTTTACGCTTACGCTAAGGATATACTAACCGAGAAGCAGATTCAAGCCACAGCTAGTTCTTCCTGCCCAAGTGAAGGCCTAGAAACATCCAAAAACCAAAGAACAACAATGCGGACCAGAACGCAAAGCCACTGCCAAACTCATGTATAACAACCAACGAGGTTGCAGTTACCAATCCGCCGCCCATAAAGGGCTCGAACACGAGCTGCTTATACGAAAAACTCTCTTTGGCATTGGACTTATTGCTCGGATCGACAAGCCGTTGAAACATAAAGCCAGTTGCCGTTGTGCCCATAGACTGGCCGGCATTCGTAAGGCTCTTTTCGAACCAATATGCTGGGAACATTCGTGGACCAAACCAAAAGAACACAAAAAGTATCCACGCTATACCAGCCGCCCCCATGACTGCAAAGACTTCCCAGTTCGCCAAAATCGCACTAAGCGACACCGTGGCGATAGCACTTGCTATCAACACGTCAAGCGCAATCGACCCGATAATTTCAGAAATCCTGCGTGAAACAAGGTGCTGCTTATTAATCTTACGAAGGCCCATTTGAAGCATAATTCCACCAATCATCGCAAATGGAAAAAGAGGCACGTAAGGCATGAACCTTAAATCCGTTAACCTGTCCATGCTGACCGTCTCCACATAACCAAGTAGCCAGAATATACACCAACCAATCAATACTGCCATGGCATATGCGAGTGAGGTGCGGATTATAGCTCCAGGATTCGAAGCAATTTTCGTGCCAAGAGTATAAAAGTTATAACCACTCCTAACCTGCTGACGACGCTGCTTTTCCCATTCACTATCATCATCCGTGACCCCAGCCTTACGTTTCTGCCAATTAACAATGAGTACGCCAGAAATCACCGCGGCGAATATACTAAGTGTTGCTAAGGCTAACGCTAAATCAGTCCCCTCCGACCAGCCGAGCCTATCGAACGCTGGAGCCAAACCCGCAGCAGTACCATGGCCTCCTTCGAAGCTAATTTCAATCAGTGCGCCCGCTATTGGTGGTGTGCCAAACAGTGGAGTCAGTACAAGTACCGCCAGAGCAATACCTATTACATACTGACCCCAGGCGAGCGTATTGCCAAAAGCAATCTGCGGCCCAGCCATGCGCCAAAGCTCTCTGCGATTCGGTATATGTCGACCAATAAATATACCAGCAAAAACGACTATTATGAGGTACTTCGGAAGCATTGCCCAATAGGCCGTAACTTCTGGAGATATAAGTTTCAGTACTTGCGGTCCGAGTACCAAGCCTAGCAGGCCCGCGATCAATGAACTTGGCAAGAAGAACTTCTGAATCCTTGTAGATCTTCGCTTTACAAAGCGAGCCGTCACAAGAACGGCTAGCAGAATTAACATACTCTCTACAAAAGGTGTTAGCATAAGCTAATTATAACAATAAAACATGGTCTTAGCTGGCGGCCCCTGGTTAGGTGCGTCACAGTGGCGGCTGTAGCTTTCGTGGCTTAAAGACCGAGTGGGTCAAACCTTGCCGTAGAAGGCTTCAAGCATCTTGTAGACCACGTATGCCGGCCAAACCATCGACTTTAAGAAGCCGGTTAGAACAGCACCAAAGTTTGTAGCTGCTTGCATCCAATATACGAGTAACCCAATGAAGCCTACGAAGTAGAGGGCACCACTCGTGCCGTGCGTACTCGCATTCGAAGTCCCCTTATCCTTACACCATTCTTTCCAGTCATCTGCGCCCTTAAGGCTGGCTTTGATCTCTAGCTCTGGGCTGCTGTTGTTTGATTTCGCCATGCGGTAGTTCCCTATTTATACATGCAGTATAGCACTAGGCATCCGTACTGGCTCAATCGGCTAGGGTTTTATGAATCTTGCAGCCTTTGGGTTGCGATGTGGGCAGCCAGGCCAGCAGCATGGTCGACGTTTACCTTCCGCAAGCTCCTCAACAGTTCTCTTCACGTGATTGTCTCTGGTCTCTTGCTTCTTTACCGTGATCGTCCAGCATATCCATTCATTACGCGCTAGTGGAGTTATATCGTTCCAAGCTGCCTGCGCCTTTGGATTAGAAACTAAGGCCATCTTGAGGTCTGACGGTAATGTGTGGACGGGGCCAAGTAAAGCCATCAGATGCCACACACCTTAATAATCAGTGTCAGTGCTACGGTGCCAAGTACAAACCCCACCAGAACGTCAGACGGAAAATGCGCCCCAAGCGACACTCTGGAAACACCGATAGAAAGTATGAGCAACCCAAGTAGCGCTGGCACGAGAATGTTAAACGGGCTATCTAAATGCCGGTAGCACAAGTAGGCGATCAGGCCGTAGAAGACTGTCGAGCCGAATGCATGGCCACTCGGAAAGCTGTAGCTCTTTATTGCCATCGATTCCACGTAGATAGTATCGGGTCGAGGTCGTTGAAATCCTAACTTTATGATGGTATTAACCCCGAGGGCTAACGCACTAAGAATGAAAGCCAGAGAAACATTTTTAAGCCCTTTTAGGTAGCAGATTATTGCAAGGACAAAGGATGCGGTAACAACGATTACTGGCAAACCCATAAACGAGCTGGCCTTCATATAGGGATCCATCCATGTTGGTAGTGTCGCTACGTGTGCAGCGATCTTCTTATCAAAGCTGTGTAGTAAAGAATGCATTACCTACAGTGTAGCAAAAAAGAGGCCTTTGGGCCTCTCTGGATGATTACTGGCTCCGACGGTCAGATTCGAACTGACGACCAATGCGTTAACAGCGCACTGCT
>CAYTBW010000001.1:87162-146010 GCA_964436255.1 uncultured Candidatus Saccharibacteria bacterium
TCACGTTCAACGCCCTTACGCGCAGAATCAGAACAAAACCTCGGTTCTCATCGATGGCTAGGCCATAGAAAAAACCCGACACATGGTCAGGCTTTTTCTATGGCTCCGACGGTCAGATTCGAACTGACGACCAATGCGTTAACAGCGCACTGCTCTACCACTGAGCTACGTCGGAATATGGGATTTAATGAACTCTCGACCACGATAGCTTTTGAGTTGTTTTTCTCTAGCAATCGCCTCTGGACGAGTGGCAACTGATTCTTCATAAATCAACTGCCATTCGCCAAGAAACCTACTTGTGTAACCTTTAAATGTTCTTTCGTTATGCTGCTTCAGGCGCTGTACCAGGTCGACAGTTTGCCCAATGTATATTCTAGAAGCCGCAGAATTGAAAATCGCATACACGGTATACATTTCTCTAGTCTACCACTGATCCGCCAGCTGGCGGAACGTCGGATCAATACTAAGTGATTATAGCCTTGGCACACTCAAAAATCAATCATCTGCCAGGTGGAAGCTTTGTTATGTTTTGGCGTAAGCGCTACAATGTAAGCATGCAAAAAGACCCCCTCGAAAAGCTAGAGACTGCCTCGAGCCTGTTGCCTAGGCAAACCAACCGCAGTTTGGCCAAACTCCCCAAGCCACCACGGCGCTGGACCAAAGTACTGCTTGGGCTTATCGTTATAGCCGCAATTGCAACCGCCGTATGGTACGCAAGCACGTAAAGCCCGGGCGCTACTCTCGCCTCAAGTGGGTCCTAGCTTGGATAGGTGGAGCTATCGCCATCTTTTGGCTAACTAGCATACTATTAATGGCCAACTTCTATCGGGTGCACCGCGCAGAACCAGAAGTAATCGGTGTCAGCTTTTCCCAAAAACAAGCTGAGCGCTACGGCGTGGATTGGAGGCAAAATTATACCGCACTGCTCGAAGATCTTAAGTTTAAGAGCCTGCGTATTGCCGCCTATTGGGACAGGCTAGAACCTCGCCAGGGCGAATACGACTTTAGCGAGCTAGACTGGATGATTTCTGAAGCCGCTAAAGCTGGCGCCAAACTAACTGTCGTGGTCGGGCAAAAGAACATTCGCTACCCTGAATGCTATTACCCCGCTTGGCTAGACCCAGCTAACAAAGATCTTGCGCAAGACCGTGCTAAACAAATGACCGCTAAAGTCGTGGCGAGATACGCGGACAACCCCACTATCGAGGCCTGGCAAGTCGAAAACGAGTTCCTCCTACACAGCTTTGGTGAGTGCCCGGTAGAAAACCTTACCCGCCAGCAGCTCAAAGATGAGATTGCCATAGTGCGAGAGATTGATCCTGGCAAGCCAATAGTACTAACGCAGAGTGATCAATTCGGCTTCCCTGTTTTCGGCCCATTTGGCGATTACTTTGGCTTTTCTATGTACCGCTGGTCGTACCGCGAAGGCTTCGGCTACTTCCGTTACCCGCAGCCAGGGCTATACAACTGGTGGAAAGCCGCCTGGGTAGAAGCGCTAACAGGCCAAGAAGTTAAGATCCACGAACTCCAAGCCGAAGCTTGGGGCAAGACGGGCAATGAGTATTTACCACTTAGCGAGCAGTATAAGACCATGAACCCAGCTCAGTTCCGGGACAACGTACAGTATGCCCGCGACACGCAGATTCGCCGCATTGACCTCTGGGGCGCTGAGTGGTGGTATTGGCTTAAGGCATCCAAGGACCAGCCGGCCATGTGGAATGAAGTTAAGTCCCTAATGCAGGGTCAATAGTAAAGGGTCTACTTCTTCCTTAGTGCTCGTAAGTAACCTTTGTGAGTTAACTCTGCGGTTGTGCTCCAGCTAAACTTTTTAAGCTGTTCTTCGCCTCGTTCAACCAATACCTGCTGTCGGTCTTTGTCGGACAGCAAAGCCGCCATTACTTTTGCCATCTCTGCCGTATCGGTAGCATCAAAGTATTCTGCCGCTTCGCCGGCAACTTCTGGCAGACATGTAGCGTCCGAGCTCGCTACAGGTACGCCGTAACTCATAGCCTCCAGCGCTGGCAAACCGAAACCTTCGCTAAGCGATGGGAACACGTAGAGGCTCGCCTTCTTATACAGGCCTGCTAATTCCGCGTCACTCACGTAGCCAGTGAATATCACTCTGTCATCCAAGCGTACTTCGGCCACGTCCTTTTCGAGTTGTTCATGAAAGTGATCTTTGCGGCCTGCGATTACTAATTGGTAGTCCAGCATATACTCAGTTATTAACTTGCCAAAGGCGATGATGAGGCGCTCCAAATTTTTATGCGGATAGGCGTTTCCTACGTAAAGCAAGTAAGACTTATTAATGCCGAACTTCAGCAAATCCACACGTGGTCGCTTATATGGCATTTCTGCAGCGGCGGAAGTTACAATTATCTTCCTGGAAGAAACTTTATACTTTTCTATCAGTCCATTCTTTACGTATTCAGTAGGAACGAACACAAGCTCAGACCGAGCTATACCCTGCTTCAGCACAAAGCGCATCACCATGTCTTTAACATGGTAATAGAACGGCAGCATCTTTTTGCGATGTATATTCTTAAACTCTAAGAGGGTAAGGTCGTAAATCGTAATCACAAACTTACCGCGGTATAGTATTGGGAAGTCAAAGTTGGTGAAGTGCATGAGGTCGGCCTTTTGCTTACGCAGTCGCCACCAAAAGCTCGTCTGCTCTCGGAAGGTAAACCATGGCTCCGGCGCATCGACCAGCTCCAAGTTATCGGCTTTATAATCCAGCTTATCGCAGTCTTCTGGTCGTACGAGCAAAACGTATTGGTTTTCTGTATCACGCTCCAATACGCCGCGCAATGTTTCTTCTACGTAGCGGCCAATGCCCGTCTGCTTTATCCATCTACCATCAATTACAATTTTCATAAGGTTATTATAACCTATCTCCAGCTTTGCATCTCCTCTGCGCCGCTTGCATCCCCGACCTTGGAGTAACAGGATCAGTGAATCTGAGACCTTCAGCTCTAGCGAGGACTTAGCGTAAGCGATCCCGCAGATAGAAGCTAGTAAGTCGAAGCATGAGATGAATCCTTGTTTGCGAACCCGTGGTCGGAAGGGCTTTAGGTTCTTTTGGCCCTTTCAAAAGAACGAAATGGCTTAAAGGATAATGCTCTATATGTATTACTACTTTTGAATATACCAAAAGTAGTCAAAAGTATTGGCGACATGGGCTTCGAATCTAGGGGTGACTGTTCTGACACTTCCTAGAATGTCGCTCCCACTGCGAGTTTGAGGACTCTCGTGGTTAGCTCTTTCTGGCTCGTGACTTCCAGTCTTCCTGATCCTCGAATGTCGCGGTTAGCTACACAGAAGCTGCAAGTAATTCATAAGATGGGTAGTGAATTTTAGCTACTTTGCACAAACTAACGTGCTCGTGCTTGAGGCCCTTCTATAACACTAATTATCCTAGCCCTGTACGTATCGTCTACAGCCCTAGGAGGGACCATGAACGTACGGAGGGTGATGACCGCAAGGTGGTCGCTTTTTTGTTTGGTGCTGGCCATAACCGTAGTGCTGCTTGCACCTATCAAGCCGGCTTCGGCCAGTGGCAGCCTCTACGTCGGCCAGGGCGGCGAGGTTGCCAACTACCAAGCAGCCTTCAACCGCATCGGTGGCAGCGCGGCCATTGGCTACCCCGAAAGCACCGTTCACTGGTGGGGCAACGGATGCATCCAGGACTTCGGTGGCGGCAGGTACGGCGATTCAGCCCTCATGCAACCACGCTGCACCGGCCCTGTCTACGTGGTGGTCGGCAACACCTGGCGCAAGTTCATCGAACGCTTCGCTGGTGGGTCGGTTAGCTACTACGGCTACCCATACAACGACGGCCACCGCTGGGGTGCGGGCTGGGCGCAGGACTTCACCGGAGGCACCTACGGCTGGAACATCTTCGTCTACGGGGATGCCGTCGGCCGAGCCCACAACGTCCGTGGCGACATCTTGCGCTACTGGGCCAATGCACTCGGTGGTGCGCCGGGCAGCTTTGGCTTCCCTACCAGCGACGAGTACGCCTGGAGTGGCCTGCAGCGGCAAGACTTCCAGGGTGGGTCAATCGTGTGGAGTGCCAGTGGTGGTGCGCGCGTCTACCGGGCAACTCCGCCGCCGGCACCACCCGCACCCACGCGGGAACAAAAGGCTGTGGCCTGGGCCTTGGCAGAGGTGCGCTCACCGCGCCCTGGATGGAGTGACGAATACCGGCGCATCTGGTCGGGCTACTGCGAAGGCTTCGTCGAGGCGGCCTATGGCAATCACTACGGTCGCTGGGCCACTCCGTATCGTTCGGCCATCGCCGACTACCAGGCGCAGCGAGCAGCAGGGCGCGTTCGAACATCAGGTGAGCCGCCAGCCGGCGCGCTGGTGTTTTACAACATCACCCAGTACGGCCATGTGGCTCTGTCGCTGGGTGATGGGCGCGTGGTGACCACGTGGGGCTTTGGCGAAGCCGAGCACGCGGTGCGCGTCGTGCCGCGAACCACCTTCGGCAACTACCTTGGCTGGAGCTACGCCAACCCTGCCTGGGGCGGCCGCTAGCTCGGCTCTACTTCTGTCCGTTCGGGGCTGGCGAGTTAATCCTCGCCAGCCCCTTAATTTTAGTTCCTACGCAGAACGACTACCCCGTTTTGCAAGAATACCTGCTCATAGCCGAATCTCTCGACGGCACGCTGAATGAAGCTATTTAGCTCCTCGACCGAAGCAAATGGCCACATGTCGTATCCTTGCGCAGCGACGATGTAGCCGGGTTTGTACTGACTCAAGTCAATTGGCAGGTTGTATATCTCTCGCCGGGAACTTAGTTGTGGAAAGGCAGCCTGGGCCGCTACTGATGAGTCTCTAGGAATAAGGCTTAGTGCTTTATGTGTCGATTTATCAGCTGCCGATAGAGAGTAAAAGGCTGGCTGGATAAGCCGCTGCGGATAGCGTTCATCAATCCTTATATGCACTGCTATCGAGCCGACGACACAGATGCAGACGGCGGCAACCCCAACCTGGCTTCGCGACACCTTTAGACCATACCGGCTGGCCAATTTATACAATCGGTGCGCACCTACGATTGCAGCGACTAGCAGTATAGGCGCCTGGTCGGCCGAATAGTGCTGGATCACTGACCAGCGCCACGGCTGGGTACTCAAGAACCTGCCAAGCCATAGGGGCGAAAGTAGTACCAAAATTTCCAGCCCAATTAACGGTAATCCACCGAATGAAAACAGCATAAACACAATTGATTTCGTCTTCTCTAGCGGTAAGAATAGTTGTCGCACAAACTCTTTGGGGGTCTGAACGGCGGCCTTAGCAACATCAGCTGTCCCCTTACCAAACACATTATCCGAATACACGTACGGCGCGTTGCCAAACCACGGCAGCCAGTACTGAGTGACTGCTATAAAATATGCGGCGCCAACTCCTAATAGCAGCCCACCTTTTTTGTACTGTCGGCGCATAATGATTATATAGAGGCCAAACATAATGACTAGCAAAGGCATGTTTTCTTTTACTAAGAGGAGTAATGCCAAGCAAACGAGCATTGGCTTGAAGTGGTCTTCGAGCAAAAAGTATAAAGCCCAAGCAATGATTGGCAGAGCTAAGAATACTTCATGGAAGGCATAGGACTGGCCTGACCAAAAGCCAAAGAACATAAAGTACGGGACAAGCCAGCCAGCGGCTACTCGCTTGTCTTTAAAGTACTTAAGCGCAATCTTATATAGTGGATAGCCGCTAAGTATTAAGGCTACAATTTGGATAAGGACGAGCGAGTAGGCGTTCTGCCAAAGGAAGTAGATTGGAGCATACAGAAATAATATGAAGTGGGAGTGATCGCCAAGCAGGTTTAGCTCAGTTGGAAGTTTGAGGGGGTTTGGGCCGAAGTTGCCATGCACCATGCCCCACATGTGGCGATTAAACAATCCTAGGTCCAGCATGGGGTACATGAATTTCCGATAACTAAAGTAGCTGAAGATAAAGAAAGTCAGGAAGGCCAATCCAGATACCATGTAGAACCAGAGGTGGTCTCGGGCGTGTTGCTTGCTACGAACTAGCGAATTAGGCTTTTGCTTTGGTTTTCTTTGCTTCTTTACCACTGCTACCCTCTTTCGGTTTATTCTTTAGCACTATCGCCATTAGCAGACCAATTGCCACCCATATGTGCATTATGTATAAGGTCGAGAATGTCTGATATTGAACGGCAGTTGCGCCAAGGTATGCAATGAGCCCCGCTGCCCACACGCCGCCATCATTGCCGAGCTCTCCACTCAAGAACTTTGGCAGCACATACTTAAGCCCCGAATAAAGAAGAGTTGCAAAGAATGCCAGCAGAGTTAGGAAGCCCACCAAGCCAGTCTCAGCCAAGAGTTCGAGTGGTTCATTGTTCACGATCACCCGGGGCGCCTGTTGATAGCCTGGGTATGCCTCTTTTGCGTACCAGTCAAAGTTTCCGGGTCCAATGCCGAGTACTGGCTGCTCCTTAAAGGCCTGCCAAGCAAGCTTTCTGTTGCGAATACGGTCGTCCTGAGAGTCAAAATTCACTGTTTGCGTAACAAGTTGCTTGGTTTTCTTCTCGGCGCTGAATTTGTCGTCACTGGTTTTTGGCGTAGTAAGGGATGATGCAAAGGTCAAAAAATACGCGAAGGCTGCAGCGGCTACTATTAATCCGAGGTAGATTAATATCTTCCGCCAGCTTCTTGCCTTGTAAAAGCAGGTTGGGAGAAGCAAGCTGACTGCGACAAGTATGCCCGCGGCTATTGCCCCTCGCGAAACGGTAAGCACAATAGTGGCAGTAACCGCAAAGAGTGTGACTGCGCGGGTTCTGTCTGCTATCAACTGTCTAACGCTGAGAACACTAAATGGTATCAATAAGAAGCTAGCGAAGAACAATGGTTCAAGCGCCGTAGATTGAATTCGGGGAAAACCAAAAACTGTCTTTATGTAATTGGGGGCGAGCCCGGTCACCGACTGACTTAGTCCAAAGGTGTCACCAAGGTACTGAAACATACCAAAGACAACTGCGATCCATGCGCCCCACACAAGAGCCTTTTCGTACTTCTCCAAATTCCGCTCTTCCGCAACGAATGATATCGCCAGGCTCGTAACGCACGTCAGCGTAGTTGCAATAAATACGCGTGCTGCCGCTGATAGGTCGAGAGCCAGCAGGGAGCCTAGAAAGAGTATGAATAAGAAAGCTACTAGAAACACCCTAGGTACTTTTAAAAGCTTCTTACGCTGCTTCAATATGGCGGGTACCGCAACGACAATGAGCATAACGGCAACAATCTGATTTATCCTTATAGTCACTTGGCCGCCGAGGATATCTAGCGAAGGAATGCGTTCGAAAGGCAAGCTAAACAACAGGAGGGCCATTACACTGCCGGCCAAGCCTCCGGTCCGATATCTTTTCATTAAATCCTTCATCAAGTTGATAGTATAGTTTATTTGTTGGCTTTCTGCACGTCCTGAATAACCTCTGCCAATTTCATGCCAGAATCAGCCCAATTGAACCGTGCGGCTTGCTTTATACCGTGTTGTCTCGAAGTCTCCGCGAGCTTGGAGTTCGTCAAAAGGCTTGCCATCTGGTCCGTCAAGCTAGCTTCATCCCCTGGATCGACTGTCGCCCCCTCCCTACCGACTACCTCTGGTAGCGATGACGTATTCGATGTAATCACCGGCACTCCACAAGCCATAGCCTCCAATACTGGCATACCGAAGCCCTCATACAGGGCAGGGAAAACGAATAACGATGCCCCGCCGTATAGTCCTGGCTTATCCTTATCTTCGACGTAACCAGTGCGGATAATTGAGTTTTCCTTGCTAAGAGCGTCGAACGTCCCCTCAATCTCTTCGTCCATCCATCCTTTACCTCCTGCGAGAACTAAGCTATATTCTGACTTTACCTTCGCAGGAAGCACCGCATAGGCACGCATCAAAGCAGCAACATTTTTGCGAGGCTCGATGGTTCCAAGGTAGAGAATGTACTTAGCAGGAAGCTTGTATTTATCACGAACTCTTGTAATTTCGGCCTTCTGCTGAGGCCTAAATACAGACTCGTCTGCGGCAGGGTAAATTACGCTTACACTCTCCTCCTCTGCGCCGTACAGCGCCACTAGGTCGTTCTTAGTAGACTCAGAGCAGACCACAATGCGTGACGACCTGCGAATTGCACCCTTAACTTCCTTGTCTAGAAACTTTTTATGTCTTGGAGTGTTAAGGGCATCAATGCGGGCGAATGATAGGTCGTATATGAATGTTATGCTCTTTGCGCTACCTAGCATTGGCGGGCGGGAAAAGTTTGGGAATACATAAACATCTCCTTGTGTTCGCGAGAGTAAATTATATGGAATTACATTCATGTAATGCAGTAGCCCACTATAAAATCTTTCGGGCAACGGCAAGAAGCGTTTCTGCTCTACATTGCTGCCTATAATGCCCAGGCCTCGTGTTCCAGTCGCCATATATGCCAGTTCAAACTCAGCATCCAGCATTTGCTCTATTGCCGCCTGAAGCAAGCGACGGGTGTAATAGTCTATCCCGGTTGGCTTCGGGCGAGCTAGCACTGTCGCATCTACAATTATCTTCAAGTAGGTTAACTCCTGTTACTCGGTGGGGTATACTAGTACTATTCTAGCAGTAAATGGGGAGAACTATGGCAGAAAAACGCAAGCGCGCACTAATAACAGGAATTACCGGGCAAGATGGGTCCTACCTGGCAGAACTATTACTTGAGAAAGGCTATGACGTCTACGGAATGATTCGCAGATCTAGCTCGTTCAACACGGGTCGAATTAACCACATTTACCAAGATCCACACGAAAAGGACGTTAGGCTCAAACTTGTCTTTGGCGACCTTGCAGATTCGTCATCAATTAACCAGCTGCTGCGTGAAGTTAAGCCAGATGAAATCTATAATCTTGGTGCACAAAGCCACGTTAAAGTCTCATTTGATATTCCGGAATATACTGGTGACGTAGTTGGTCTTGGTGCAACACGCATCTTAGAAGCGATTCGTGAAAATGGATTAGACACCCGCTACTACCAAGCTTCATCGAGCGAAATGTATGGCAAGGTTCAGGCCGTTCCGCAAACGGAAGAGACTCCTTTCTACCCCCGCTCCCCTTACGCAGTAGCCAAGCTTTACGCCCACTGGATTACCAAGAACTTCCGCGAAAGCTACGACATGTATGCATGTAGCGGCATCCTGTTCAACCACGAATCCCCGCGCCGTGGTGAGACATTCGTGACCCGTAAGATTACTAAGGCAGTCGCCAACATCCAGGCTGGTTTGCAAGACAAGCTCTACCTTGGCAATATGGATGCTAAGCGTGATTGGGGCTATGCCAAAGAATATGTTGAAGCCATGTGGCTCATGCTACAGCAAGACAAAGCTGACGACTACGTAATCGCCACTAATGAAACTCACACTGTTAAGGAATTTGTGGAGCATGCCTTTGCCCATGCTGGCCTGGACTGGAAGAAGCACGTCGAGGTAGATAAACGTTACTTCCGACCCGCAGAGGTCGACTTGCTCATTGGTGATGCGTCCAAGGCAAAGAAGCAACTCAACTGGGAGCCAAAAGTTACTTTTGAAGAACTCGTAAAGATAATGGTTGACGCTGACGTAGCCGAGCTAAAAGAGAAGATGAGTGGCAAAGTAAACGTTGAGACCGCGCACTAGGCACTAATAGCTACTTAGCTAGATTTTCGATAATTTCAGAGAGCTGCCTAGCAGACTTGTCCCAGCTAAACTTTGCTGCCTGCTTTATGCCCTTCTCAATAAGGCCAGCCGACAGCCTCTTATCTGTTAACACGCGTGCCATTTGCCCTGTAAGCCCAGTCGTATCTTTCGCGTCAACCATTATCCCCGCATCACCCACGACCTCAGGAAGAGACGAGTTATTCGATGTTATTACCGGCGTTCCGCAAGCCATGGCCTCCAGCGGCGGCATTCCCCAGCCTTCGTAGAACGAAGGGAATACAAACAGCGATGCCCCAGAGTGTAGCGCCGGCAAGTCTTCATCCGGCACGTAGCCAGTAAGGATAATGTTTAGGTGCGAAAGCTCCTTGATACGTTTGTATATATCTTCGTTCTTCCAACCCTTTCCCCCTGCCAGCACAAGCGAATATTGTGCTTGTAGTTTTTCAGGGAGCTCCGCGTAAGCATTAAGCAGTCCAATAATATTCTTCCGAGGCTCTATTGTGCCGACGTACAAAATATATTGCCCACTAATACCGTATCTACTAGAAACTCGCCCCTGATCCTTCTTAGATCTTGGGTAGTATTCTGTATGATCAAGAGCCGGATTGATCACCGCTATCTTGTCTGCCGATACATGATACCGGTCGATAATTTCACGCTTTGAGTTCTGAGAAATCGTAACAATTACGTCTGACTTCTTAATAGTAATCGGGACTCGCTTCATAAGTAGTTGGCTATTCTTTTTATCGGCCTTGTCTTTGTGGGTTTCGTAAGACAGGTCGTAGACAAAGGAAATCGACTTTGCGCCAAAAAATAATGGCGGTCGGACGTAGTTGCCAAAGATGGCAACGTCTGGCTTTGTGGCGGTCATAATGTCTGCTGGTGGCACAAAGACTCTGCGGGAGAACACATTATAAACTTTCGACGGCAGATACCGCACCATACGGTAGTGAACATTCTTCCATGACTTCCTGAATGGCTGTTTTAGCTTCTTGCCTACAAACAAAAAAGCGTATATATAGTAACTATTTTTTTTATCTTGCTCAAAAAGACCTTCGAATAGCTTATACAGGTATTGCCCTACGCCACTCCGCTGAATAAATAGAGGGCCTCCTTCAATTAAGACCTTCATCTATCTAATATTACCCTTAATAAGTAACCGACGCCTGACCGAGATTTTTTCTCTGGCAAGCGATTATTATGCTTTTCCCAAAATTGGGCTATAACCATTACTTTATAAAATGAAAAGAGGACGGAGATTAGTAGCCCCCTAAACCCATCGCGGTAACTCTTAGCCTTAAAATACCTATTTCTAAACTCGCGGTATGGTATCAAGAAAATGTGACGACGCCGAAATTCATATCCTATCCCCTCTAAAGTTGATACCTCTTTTTCGCTATATGAGACATATGACCTTAAAAAGCCTGCAACTGTCATATACGACCGGGAGTAATGCTCGATTGCATACCCTTCTTCAGCAGGAAAGTAGTCTGCAACCCCCTTTGGGGCGGGTATATCATGCACCTTGTCAGACCAATTAAGATGCCCTTTTCTGAATAGCCTCGGGTGATAATCTGGCCAGAGCAAGTTCCCTTTCACCCATGCGCCAAAGACGATGTTCTTCTCTGGTATGTAGAATACGTCCGTAACGCCCTCGGAGACGCTCTGTTTAATGTGCGTTGCCAACTTCTCCCCAATCCTTTCGTCGGCATCAAGTACCAATACCCAGGGGTGCTTTGCTTTAGAGATCGCAAAATTCCTTGCTGGCTCAACGTAGCCCATTCGTTTATGTAAAAATACCTTAGCGCCTAGCTTCTCAGCAATAAGTGCAGTCTTATCATCCGAATGCATGTCTACTACAATAACCTCATCGGCCCAAGAAACGGATTCAATGCATTCTGATATATTCACTTCTTCGTTGAGTGTGTTAATAACTACGCTGACAGATGTAATCTTGTTAGACATGTAAACTCCAGTACACCCTAACTATACTATAGGTTGCTAGTGTCTGTATCGAACAAAGATACCGCTTCTTCTTAAGTGCCAGCTTAAAGAGGTCCTTCTGGTCTCCTAGGAACTGCTTTAAGATTATAGTGTCCACAGCGTATACTCTTGCGTGACGCAATGCAGACACTAACCCTAGGGGCGGCGGGCAACTATTGGCCCACATACCGTCACGAATTTTACCTGAGGATTCCTGCTGAGTAGTGGCGTGAGTTACTGACACCCCTGAAGCATTCATGCGGTAGCTATAGAGCAACTCTGGAACAATCTGCACCTCATCATTAGGGAGGTTTGCCCAAAGGGCGTAGTCTTCGGCTGGGCCAACTTTGCTAGAGTAGTAGCGTGGCCCTTTAATCCTATATTTCTCGAACATTACCGAGCCATGGACCAGGCTGTTACCCAGGAAGAGCCTCCTTGAAACATCTCTACTGAGGTATGGGGCCTTATAAGCCCTGGTGTACCTACCGGCCTCATCAATGTTCTTCGCAAAGGTACCGCAGACTGAAGACAAAGAAGCCTTCATCACTTCGACCTGTCTTTCAAGTCTTGTAGGGGCACTTAGGTCATCGCCATCTTGTCTAGCAATATACTTGCCCCTCGCCTTTGCTATCCCCTCATTTAGAGAGGCAACCAGGCCTTTGTTCTCTCTGCTTATTAGTACTATGCGTGGGTCTTTATACTTCTTTATTACCTTTAGCGTATTATCGGTTGATCCGTCGTTGATGATGATAAATTCAAAATCAGTAAATGTTTGGCCCAATATCGAATCTATGGCCTTAGCAACATATCCCTCACAGTTGTAAACGCTCATTACTACAGAGACCATTGGTGCACCTTGTCGTCTAGACGCTTGGGCTTGCACTAATACCACTATCTTCCTGCCCTTTCTTGGACCCATTTGCCTAAAGCTGTGCCAGGCTGCTCTATGAACATATAAGTGAGATTAGCCAGTGGGGTCACTATAGCAAGGGTAATAAGCACGGTTAAAAGGTATAGGATAGTCGCCTCTAAGCCTGTTGAAGCAGGACCGAACAGCCCTATTAAGCCCTTGCCGACCACAGGTATACATAGGAAGTGCAATAAATATACCGAGAAGCTAACTTTTCCAAGCGCACCCCAATATTTGTTTACAAAAAATCTTAACGGTCGCAACATTATGCCATACATAATGAGCGCCAACGGTATTGAGAACAAAATGGAGTTTGAATACTTGCTCAGAGTCATCCATATTGCGATTACTATGCCCGCCGTAAGCGCAGGCATAGCGTATTCGGTAGTATGCAGATCTCCATCGGTGCCCTTATTTTGTTCAAAGATATAAAATAACAAGATGCCTAACGCAAAGACCGGAATTTGAGTAGGCAAGAAAAGGAAGATAAAATTTGCCCAAGCTTGCGGCGTGAATAGTGCTGGTAGTGGGTTGTCGACTAGCTGCACAACAGCCGCAAAGGAACTTGTTATAATCAAGAACCATATAGCGGCGTGCGTGCTTTTAACAAATCTGTATATCAAGGGCACCAACGCATAGAAAAGCACCTCTACCCCAACTGACCACCCACCAGGAACAAGGCTATTGATATGGTTTGGCCAAAGGCCATGAGCAAAGGAAATGTGAGTCAGATAGTTGCTTAGTGAGAAATTCTGAGCGTCTGCAAGAAAGCCTATGCGCTCGGCAATCCCACTGCCGTATATCAATATGGCAAGATAAAACATTGGGGCGATCCTGAAGAAACGGCGAATAAAAAAGCCTTGCCATTTGAAGTCTGAGTAGCTATTCTTGCTCTTCCGTAAGGAATAAAAGATTGAAAAAGCGCTCACGATGAAGAACAATTGCACGCCTCGCGCACCACTGATGGCAATATTATTGATAGGGCCGGGTAGTTGATTTGCGAACGGAGCTGAGGCATGAACGAATATTACACCGAGCACTGCCCAGCCGCGTAAGGCATCTAAGAACATTAGTCTTTGGGTAGCGACCGAGCCATCAAAGTTCTGCCCTATGCTTTTACTCGAGTATTTGTTTGAGTTACTGTGCATCTTTGAGCCTAATAGAGGTAAGGGAATAGTACTTTGCCATATCGATATTGAACCAGTCTGTACTGTTTGAAGTTAGCTTTGCCAATGGATATATATCTGGCAATTCTGTATCGACAGAAATATCCTTACCAGCTTCAAGCTTCGCACGAACCTCCTTCTCCCTTGCAAAAAATGCAATCCGATAGTTCAGAACATTTTGGGTAACTTGATAGTAGTAAGACTTAAAATTGAGAAATCCAAACAGAGACAAGGAAGTAAGCACCAATACCAATATCAATACTTTTCTTTGGCTCCAAACTCCGATCAAGCAAGCTGCTAAGTAACCAAATGCCAAAGGTATCCCCGTCAATAAGAATGAGAGTGGCGCAAGCGTCCGAGTGGGTATGTCTCGAGTTGCATAGTGAGAGGGGAAAATAGAAACAACTGACAGCAGAAGGGATGATGCCAATAAATATGAAAGCAGTGAGAATAGCCTTTTTATGACTATTACTCTTCTTTCGGCCTTACGGCTGTTGGCCATTTTTAAGAAGATAATCCCGACACACAATCCAACGGCAAAGAGGATTATTAATATACCCCAATGTTCAACAACGGCTACAGAGAAGTAATTAAAAATCGCCATTAAAGATGCTTTTAGTGACTCCTGGATACTCTCACTTGGACTAAGGAGTGCAATCCTTCTTTGTGTGCCTGGAGCAAAATATTGCAAAGAAAACGCAAGTAATAATAGTCCTGCGAGATACGGATATAACCTCCTTGGCTCTGCGAGCAAACGTTTTCTTTCTAGCGACAAATGGTCGATTGCCAAGAAGCTGGATGCATATATTACCGCGAGGGCTATTAGCCCTATTAGGGCGATACTTTCTGAAGCAAGGGCAGCCAAAAATATTACAGCTAAACCTATGTAGCGGGCTGTATTTCCCTTAAGGCCAAGCCTCGTGTGCATTAAGGCGTATCCTGCGCCGATGATATATAGGGGTAGGAAGTATATAAATAAGCCAGGAGCCCATAAGGTAAGTTGATATTGTTCTGGTGAAAGGACGATGCTCCCCACAAAGGCTGTCGTCACAGTAGCCAATGAGGCCATGAGTATTACTGTCTTAGGGCTAGTGCTATGCCAACTTTTATATAATAGATAAGTGGAAGTTGTTACAAAAAACAAGATCAAAGTAGTGACCCCAACGAGCAGTACGCCCGTGTGACCGGGGCCAAACATATGCACTAACGAAATAAGCGCCGTAGACCCAAGTCTACCTGTAAACGACTCTGTAGGACTTGCATACCAACTATACTGGGCGCCAACTATACCATAGTCGTCCACCCTACGAGCGTAGGCAAAGTCATCCGCGACATAAACAACATTGTGAAGATTACGAAAGTACAAGAAGAGCGCAATGCCAGCAAGGGCCGCAACAAATGCAAGAGCAGCGAATAGTATTCTCTTCGAGGTTAGGTTTTTCAAGTATGTCCCCTTAGCCATTTTGAGCCTTCTCAGCTACGACCACTATCGACGTCCCAAATGGGAAATTTAAATACCTAAGCATCCATGCCTCCAAATATAAAAGCCACGTAAAGAGAGTGTTAATTGCCCCTGGGAGCATAACATATGACGACTCCCGCTTTCTACCGGTTATACTACTTAATAGCCTATGCAAAACAATTAGTGGGAAGGAAAAAACTATCGCATAGGACCTCTTCTTCATAACATAGCCGGACCTGGATACTAACATATGAACCTGAGAAGCGGTATATCTCCTTTGGTGGTGTAGCCTCTCGTCATGCTCGCTCCAAAGCCACTGGTACGCAGGAACTGTCATCACCAATTTTCCTCCAGGCTTCAGTACACGTAGCCACTCCACTAGAGCCTCATAGTCAAGCTCGATATGCTCAAGAACATCTAGCGCGATTACCAAGTCAAACCGCTTGTCTTTGTAAGGTAGCCGTTTGCCATTATAGCCCCTAACGTTCCTCAGGCCCTTTTGCTTACAAAAATTAATAGCCTCTTCCGAAACGTCTACGTTATAAACCTCTCCATACCTGCTAAGCAAGCCCACGGTGCCACCTGTTCCACAGCCTATATTTAGAATGTCGTTATCAGTGGAAGACGTATTGATATCAAGCTGCTTCTGCACAATCTTAATTCGGCCGCGATGCCACCAGTAAACCTCTTCCATTTTTGCCATTTCGGCGTACTCATTCTTCATCATAAGCCTAGATCCTTTGCCACGATTCCGGCACCACGTCGCTAGTATTAATCGATGGGTCATTGAACCATTGCTTGGGAGCAATAACAACCTTAGCTTCATTAGTGTTAAGCCATGCACCCCACCAGCTAAAGCTGCTGTTGGCGAGCACATTGTGCCTACACGACTTCATGAGCCGCATATCCTCTGCGCCGTCTTTATTCCAGTCTACATAGGTAGTATTGTGTTTAAACTTAAGGTTTGCTTTGCACCAATCAGGATCGTCTGAAAATACGTAGTAGCTTGGGTTTTTTACTGACTTTTCAATAATTTTTGTCGCGGCCTGGTAGTAATCAACCCCCCTTAGTCCGTGGAAATCCGCTGCGTTTTCGTTGCTAACATAGTCTCCCCTGCGAACATGTATAGACACAGAGTTTTCGTCTTTAGCTATAGTCTCTAGCAGCCTCTTATTCTTGCCTGTTGCTGGCTTAGCCCATTTGAAGTCAACTAGGAGTTCCTGCCGAATATGTGCAAAGTACTTCTCGGACTGAAAGTAGCCATCCAAATACGTATTGTTGGGTTGACCCAAAAAGTCGCTGGCGTAATGATAGTGGGGTTCGCGGTATAGCTTTAGTGCCTTCCTTCCAAATGCCGGGGCCACGAATGCCTTAGCCTTGCTGGCTGTGCCGGGGCCGGCAAAGAAGGGCTTAAAATCTATAAAATCCTGCTTTAGGCTAAACGAATTAAGCTCATAGTGACGGGGTGTGTCGCCTGGAGCTATCTGGTCAAACCACGACCTATCCATTTGTATGTCGGTGCCTAGTTTGGCTGCCAGACCCTTGGCTGCAGCATACTCGAACATCTGGTTCCCTAGTCCGCCAACTAATTTAACTACAATCACTTTGTTTTACCCCTATATATTACTAAGTACTTCCTAGCCAGTATATCCCAGCTATAGTTTGCCTTCCAGTTCTTGTAGCCTTCCTTGGCTAACTCTGCCAGTTTTTTATCATCCCTTAGCATGTCCTTGAGCAGCTCTGCCGATTGCATAATATTAGCATGTGAATTTCCAATCTCGTCCTTCGCTGTAGGCATAATGACTCCTCCTTTGGTCCATTCTGCTATCTCAGTAGCATTACCCACGTCGGTGCTCATAAACGGTGTCTTTGCCGCACAAGCTTCAAAAAGTACGAGCGGTGATGCCTCTATATTCGATGGAAAGAGGAACAAGTCCGCCTCTTCGAGCAGGCTAACTGTTGCTGGCCGATCTAGCTGAGTAACTATAACCCGTCTTTTAGCTCGAATGTTGCTGGGCTTTAAGTTGAATAGCATAGCTTGGGCTTGGCACTTTTTATAAAGCTTCCTGTCAAAAACATTACCGACAAGAACAAGTGTAGCTTGCTTAAGCTTTGCTCCTGCAAAGATCTTAATGGCTTCAGGCTGACCCTTCTGCCCCGTGAAGCTACCGAGTTGCATAATCAATTTACTATTTGAGGGAACTCTAAGCTGCTTCCTTACATTCAATGTTTTTTTACCAAACTCCCTCTCGTCGGCACCATTAGGGATTATATGTATATTGAGTACGCCGTGCTCTTTGGCAAAAACCGTATCTCGATAGGTAGGAGAGAGATAGACCGTGGCGTCGAACTTTTTAAGTAAGGTTGGCATTGCTTTGAAGTAGTCTTTATACATCGGATCGTGGAGTCCAGAAAAACCACAGGGTACAAACACCTTCCGTGCTTTTATTTTGTCCATAACTTCCAGATATAGGTCAGTTGCCCACTGTTGAGCGGCATAGTCCATAATCACATCAAAACTATTTGAAAGTAGAAAATCCTTGTATCTCTGAGTGTCGCCTATATATCCACGCACCGCATTACCGGAAATATCGAACTCAACAATCTTCACGCCATTGAACTCCTTGAAGTCACGCTCGGCCAGTTTCGAAGTAGCTACCGTTACTTCATGGCCTAGCTCGACCATCCGTTCAGAAAGCTGCTTAACCACCTCCTGCGAACCGCCTTTGGATGGATGGTAGAATTCTACTGTATGGAGTATCTTCACGGTTTAATTATATAGGAGTCGGGCATGCAAAGAAGTAGCTTTTGCCGCCAATTTGTAGATAATCTGATTCAACCCATGGCTCATCGTAGCGATAAAATAATATGCAGCCGACAGTGCTCTAAGCGAGGCCCCTTTATTATCCTTATCAACTTTTTTGGCTACGCTCTTGTAGACACTCACTAATCTCTTCGTCGCAAGCAATTCTCCTGCGCGACTGATATTACTATCATGAACCCTATATAGAACGTTTGGAGATACTTGGTAAGCAATCTTGCCTTTCGCAGCTATTCGCAGCCAAAGTTCATAGTCCTCTACGGCCTTTAGCTCAGGCTTTTCGTCGAAACCGTCCATCTGCACAAGAGTATCTCTTCTAGCGACTGTAGCCGAGGTGCAAATGAAGTTATTCTTTAAGAGCTCGCTATAGCCAGGTTCCCTAGGCAGTAATTGCTCTATTACTACCAGTCCGCCCATCTTTATGCCTTTTGCATCAATCTTCTCAGCGTTCGAGGACACCAAAATCACTTTGGGGTCACGGTTGAGTATCTCTATTTGTCCTTTTAGCTTAGCGGGTAGCCATATGTCGTCGGAATCCAGAAAAGCCACGTATTCGCCTTTGGCCTTTTTTAGGCCAATGTTTCGAGGTACTGCTGGACGACCACTATTCTCAATTTTGTGATATATGACTCTCTCGCCATACCCTTCTACAACAGCCTGTGTGTTGTCTGTTGACCCGTCGTCGACTACGATAATCTCTTGTTGAAAAAGACTTCCGGCTCCTTTTTGAGCCAATACGCTATCTAGTGTAGCAGCTAAGTACTCTGCGGAATTGTAGCTTGGTATAACTACAGAGACTAACGGCTTTTTTTTGCCCACGTCTTTGCCAGTTGAGTGTCAAAATCTTTCAACCAAGTCTTTAGTAGGTCTTGCTCGCCCTTTGAGTCATCAAGAGTGAAGTTATGCAAGTAAGCTTTTGCGGACTTGCGAGCACCTACCTGACTAATTGAGGACTGCTTGATGGCAATAACTTCTATATTATGAGTCTTCTTCCAAGAGTTTCTTTTTACCTTCACGACACTGAAGCCCATTGCCTCAAGGGCAGTCTTTAAAAGTTTCTCAGACCAACCTTCGTAATGAACTGCCCAATGAGCCTCGTTAGATCCAAATATGTGCCTGAGCGCCACGCCCTTTGCGCGCTCTGAGGATCGGGGGTTAAGGGCGACCAATGCGGTCCTGTTAAAATCTGGCACTTCGATGTGTAAGGTGCCGCCATCGGCCAACCAGGAATTCCACGAGGCCAATAGTGCGATCGCGTCCTGTCGCAAGAAGTGCTCGAAAACATGATGCAGCCTAACCTCCTCAATACTCTTCTCAGGATATCTCAACTTCGTGAGGTCAGCGAGCTTATCGGCGACAGACTTGGTCTGAACCGAGTGTTCCGTTAGTGGATAGTCGATATTGACGTACCCCTCCATATATCTTTGTCCACAACCAAGATGCAACTTCCTACTCATGCGTACTTCCTTCCCTTTGAGTTAGACAACCAACCATCACCTTGAAGACCAGGTCTTCTTGTCAACAAAGATGGTGTTGATATACGTATCCGCGTATACCATGTAGCCGACTGTCTCCATATATTTTATAATGCTGCGAATCTTCCCCTCAGATGAGTCGGCCGTGTAGGTTAATGTCTCGATACAAAACACGGGTGGTCGGTAGGTTTTAAAATCCCATGCTTTAATAATCTCCAGGTCCAAGCCTTCGACATCTAAAGAAACAAAGTCGGGCTGAACCGAACACTCATTCTCAAGGACATCATTGATCGACCTAACCCGCACGACTTGTGTCTCTTTAATCTTGTGGCCCTGCTCCACGTAGCGCTCCGCTTCGGACTTAGAAAATGTGTTTAGTGTGGGAGGATCAATTTTATAGAATGTTAGCTCGTCACCCTGTGCCCCCACGCCTATAGGGAGAACTACATCCCTACTACGCTTTCTTTTTATTGTAGCTGCTAGATTCGGATCGGGCTCGATACAAACACCTTGGCACCTTTTTCTGTAAAACATGTATGTGTTACTAAGGTATGTAGGGTGGTGGGCCCCTAGATCTAAATAATATGGCTTTGTTATGCCAAGTTGTTCGAGCACAAACTCGACAATTATATCCTCACCGCACTGAGCATAACTGACTTTGCCGTCTTTCCCTATCATTATTTTTCCCTTCCCCACTTAAGTTTCGGTGCGAGAATGCCAGGACGTTTCTCAACCCAAAATGGCGAGTCGCTTAAGCCCCCTTTAAGAGAGAACTGAATTGTAGGCGTGTCTGATCCCGGTGCGAAAATCCATCTCTTATTGTGTATCCCGCCGATTAACTCAATTCTATACGAACCTTCATTAAGCATACCCCCTGGCAACGTACACGCTATATTGTTACTACCTAATTTAAGCATATTGGATCCGCCTTCGTCTGTTGGATATGACCAAAACAGTGTCTCTCCATTCTCCCCATAAACAGCGATGCCCAAGGTTAATTCATCATCATTCTTTTGAAGAAGGCCACTAAGCGATATACAGAGATCTTCCCTGCATGACATCTGTCCTTTTGTTCTCTCGCCGCCAGCCTGCATGCCCTCTATCCTGAGCTCAAGGGGCTCAAAGTACCCATTGCTGTATTCCTTGGTCTCAGCTTTCCGCCATAATTTCGACTCATTCTGATCGGCTCCTTGTTCAAGGTAACTAGCCAATACCTCACTTATTAAGCCGGTTTTACGGATCATGCCCGATTCTAAGAATATCCCCCGGGAGCATAATTGTTCAACTGCGGCAGGACTATGGCTGACGAACAGCACGGTCCTTCCTTGGCCGGCCACATCCTTCATCTTGCCAAGGCACTTCTTCTGGAATGCAGCGTCCCCTACAGCCAAAACCTCATCGACTATCAAAATGTCTGGATCCAGATGGGCTGCCACTGCGAATGCAAGGCGCACATACATGCCGCTGGAATAGAACTTTACTGGGGTATCCAAGAACTTCTCCACTTCACTAAAGGCAACGATCTCGTCAAACTTGCTCTTAATCTCCTTTTGACTCATACCAAGAATTGCGCCGTTAAAATAAACGTTCTCGCGCCCAGTGAGTTCTGGGTGAAAGCCAGTTCCTACCTCTAGCAAACTTGCAACTCGGCCTCGCATAGTAATCTCGCCTTCTGTCGGCTCCACTATACGCGATAGCACCTTGAGCAAGGTAGACTTGCCCGAGCCGTTGCGGCCTATAATGCCTACTACGTCCCCCTGGCTAACTTCAAAGTTTACATCCTTAAGCGCCCAGAACTTTTCTTGCTCTATTCGGTGACCGGTAAATATCTCAAGTGGCTTGCGCAGGGTTTGGGTTAAGCTATCACGAAATGTAAGTGTACCCGGAGCGCTCTTCTGCTCATGGCCGATATTGTAGACCTTGGATAGGTTTTTGACTTCGATAATTGGCTTGCTCATATAATGTCCGCGAATTCCTTTTCTCGCCCTTTAAAGTAATACAAGCCGAAGGCAAACAGGAAGAGTGCACTGCCTACAGAAATTGCAGTAAGCGCCCAGTCGATTGGCCCTGTACCAAGAAAGCTTGAACGCATAGCGTTAATCACGCCGGTCATAGGGTTGAGGTACAGAAGCCATTGGTATTGCTGAGGCACAGCCGTAACTGGGTAGATTACCGGGGTTAAGAACAGGCCGGTTTGAATAAGAAAAGGCAGCGCCTGCTTAACATCGCGATACTTGACATTCAGCGCAGCTAAGAACATCCCCGCCCCAGAGGCCGCTATAAAGGTTATAAGTAGGGCAGGAATTAAGACCAGCATACCAAGCAGTGTTGGGGCGAATTGGAAGTAGATCAGTAGGCCAACGAACACAATGGAAGCAAAGCCGAAATCTATCAATGCGACCAGTGTGGATGACAATGGTGGTATAAGCCTCGGGAAGTACACCTTCGTAATAACTGACTGATTATCCACTAAACTATTCGCTGAGCGAGTTAGAGCTTGGGAAAAGTAGTTCCAAAACAAAAGGCCGGTGTAGGAAAATATAGCATATGGCACAGCATCATTGCCCGACTCAATACCTGCGACCTTGTTAAAGAAGAGCGTAAATACAACCATAGTAATGAACGGCTGTAAGATTGCCCAGGAAGCCCCAATGGCTGTCTGTTTATAACGAACCTTAACGTCACGCCAGGCAAAGTAAAAAAACAGCTCGTGATAGCTTAAGAGTTCTTTGAGGTTGATGTGCATCCGCTTTTGCGGACGAATCACGAGTTCGTGTTGCATACCTTATATTATAGCGTATCTTGGCTGGCTTTGTACCAGTCAATGGCTCTTTTTAGGCCCTCGCGCAGCTCGATTTTATGATGCCAGCCAAGCTCGTGGATCTTATCAACACTCATATAGCGGCGGTAGGTGCCGTCTGGCTTAGTTGTATCAAACTCAATAGCAATGCTGGCGCCCACAAGCTCTTTAATGAGCTCGACTAGATCTTTAATGCTAATGTCCTTACCGGTACCGAGGTTAATGTGGGTATTTCGGACTTCCTTTTTACCCTTAGCCAGGTCGGCAAAGTCCACGTTGTTCATTACGAACACGCAGGATTCTGCCATGTCGTCTGAATGCATGAACTCCCTATATGGCTTACCGCTCCCCCACACCTTTAGCACCACACTGTCATTCCTCTTTTCGATTCCATATTTAGCGAGAGCTTCGAGGACTGCTTGCTCGCTGGAGTCATCTAGGCCAAGGTTCTTAGCCGCCAGTGCATACTCGCCATCTTCTATATGCTTACACAGAATCGTCTTTCGAATAAGCGCCGGTATAACATGAGACTTTTCTAGGTCGAAGTTGTCGTTTTCGCCATACAGGTTGGTTGGCATTACAGAGATATAGTTAGTGCCATACTGCAGGTTGTAGCTTTCGGAGAGTTTTATTCCGGCAATCTTGGCTAGCGCGTAAGGCTCGTTAGTATACTCTAGCTCACCTGTGAGCAGACTGTCTTCGCGCACCGGGAGCTCTGCATGCTTGGGGTAAATGCATACACTGCCCAAGAACAGCAGCTTCTTTACCTGGTGCTTATAACAGGCGTCGATTACATTGTTTTGGATCTCTAAGTTGTTGTATATGAATTCGGCGCGATAAATGTTGTTAGCGTTAATCCCGCCAACTTTAGCTGCTGCCAAAAACACGTACTCTGGCTTTTCAGTGGTAAAGAATTCCTCGACAGCGTGTTGGTCAGTTAAATCTAACTCGCTTGAGCTTCGGCCCACCAGATTAGTGTAGCCTTCGCGCTCCAAGTATCGCCAAATCGCGCTGCCTACTAAGCCGCGGTGACCGGCTATATATACTTTACTTGTTTTCTGCATGGACAACATTATATCAAGAAAGGCATCGTGAATCTAATCAAGACACCTTAAGTACTGATGTATACTACTTTATATATGAAGCATGTAAAACCGCGAGACAGAACAGTTGATGTGATCAAAGGCATGGCTATCTTGCTAGTCGTAGTTGGTCATGCCATACAGTCGACCTACCTGGACTTTGATTCTAATTTTATATTCAGATTTATATACGCGTCCCACATGCCGCTGTTCATGTTTATAAGTGGGTATGCGGCAGGATTTTCGGCTGGCTCAGACAGAGGTGTTGGCATTTATAAAAAGTTCCTTGCCTTAATGGTTCCATTCATAAGCTGGTATGCTGTGGCCTACCTCATAAATCAAAGTTGGAATACTGTAGGGCTTAAAGCCTACGTGGCCAGAGTCATAATCTCTCCTGATTGGGGCCTATGGTTTCTGCCAGTACTGTTCTCCTGCTTTGTACTTCTCGCGGCGGGCAAGAAATTTGAGCCAAAATTTGGCGCTACAATATACCTAGTCATTTGGGTCGGCCTACAACTGATTCCTACTGGAGCCTTCGGGCTAGACCTGATTAAATGGCATTTTGCCTTCTTTATTGTTGGATATTTGGCTAAGTCATTGTTCAAGTTGTCAGAGATCAAGATCTCTCCGTTGCTATGTACTGCGATTGGCGGCGCCTATTCTGGAATGGTGTTGCTTTGGTGGCGAACGATGACGGCCATAGACCTATCATTGCTAAGATTTATACCTATTCCAGGCGGGGACCTTACGCACCCAGTTCTGGTAAACCTGTTTAAGTACTTCGTAGCGCTGTTGGGGATCTTCTTCTGGTGGGCGGTCACCCAGCAAATAAGTGGCTTTAAGGCAGCGCGGGTGTTGGCATATCTAGGCCTATTCACTATGGATATATACGTGTGTCACCTATACTTCTTTAAGCTAAGTCCTGGTAGCGAACTCGCCAGAGCAGTCCTCAGTGTCGTATTTGGCGTAATTCTACCACTCGTCCTATCTTACCTCCTCTTGCGAAGGTTTAAGACCCTAAACAAACTGTTTCTCGGGAATAGGCCTTTGGACGACTTTAAGCGCCTTAAATCCGGCCTGCGGTCCTAGTGTTCCAAACGGCCCTGTCCTGAGCATTATAGAGTACTAAGTTGCCGTCGTTTTGCACGACCAATCTGACGTTCCCTGCGTTCTGGGTCCATGTCGCCCAGTAATATGTAGTGTTGCCGTACAGCACCAAGTTGCCGTCGCCCTGAACGGATAGCCTGTTCGCTGGCTTCCCATTCGTACCTGTCCACCATATTGGTCGATTTGGTGAATACAGCACCAAGTTGCCGTCGCCCTGAACGACTAGCCGATACCTGCCATCAGCTGAAACCATTGACTGGTTAGCCGTCAAGGACTGACCGGAGCTTAGAACGCCAGCGGGTTGTACCGACCCCCCCGTCACAGTGATGGTACTTGTGACGGCCTGATTCAACCACCTGTAGCCCTCGGCTACGAGGGAGAAACTTTCAATGTATGCCCCGCCATTGGCTGGCGCCTTTATTGGTACCGTAAAACTGGCATTTTGTCCCGGTGAAACTATCGCCTCGTTCATTGCGGCGGGCCGATTAGCTCCAAGCCAGCCCGTCGTATAAAAGGCGCTTGCTCGATCTGTCGGATTAAAAGTGCCAAGATTAACGGGGTTTCGGCCGTCTTTATACCAAGCAACGTTGCTGTCATTTCGGATTGTGATGACCCCCGAACCAGAGGCTTGCGCCGCAATAGAAGTAGGTAGGGTGTTAGAGATGGTACTACCAGAAAGATTCGCCGCCGATACATTTATACCCCAATATAGACCTGGGTCATTCATCCACGCAATGCCTTCGGCTACCAGATTAAAGTACTCATTGTACGTACCTGGCGACACAGGAGCCTGAACAGTAAAGGTGAATGTTCCAGTTTGCCCTGGAGCTACACTCGGTTCGTTCAGGTTTGCTGCTCTACCGCAGCCAAGCCACCCGGCCGTGCAAAATCCACTACTGCGATCCATCGAACGGGTTGTTGCTAATCGGACCGGGTTTGGGCCAGAGTTAACCCATGTGGTCGAACCAGTATTAAGTGCACTAAGGGTCCATGTGCCCTTCTGTGTTGCAACCATGCTTGACCCAACATTGCTGCCTTGGCCTGCATATTGCCAACTATACCGAGGCTGAGTTGTGCTCCCACTACCAAAGAAGTACTCAAACCAGTACGGGAAGCTTTGATTCCTGTGGGGGGTGTAGTTGTAAAGCGAGGCAGTGGCGCCGTTGCCCATGCGGGTGTTAACCCCACCTATAACTGAGTAGCCATCAAAATAAATTAGTGCACAGCTACCGCAGCGACGCCGGTTGCCTTCCGTCATACGCCCACCGTAATTAATAGAATCGTTTCCGCCCCAACTAGTGTTGCCTTCCGCACGCTGACGATCAAAGGCCAGCTGCCACGCGCCCTTCATAACCTGGCGCTCAAAGCCAGCGGCCCAAGCTGCCGGACAGGCGCTCGCACCTTCGTAACAGGCGTAGCCCATAGCTTTGTTAAGCGACGGCACGTCACTAACGCAGTCCCCGTCGGTAAGCATGCCCTGTTCCTTTTGCAGAGTAGCTAAAATAACTCTTGGGTTGATTTCGTTGTATTGAGCGGCCTTGTAGATTACCCGAGCAGCGTCAACTTTGTTTGGTCCGTAGTTAAAGTAGTCCATTGGCTCATCGAAGATGTTGCCGCCGCCGAGTCCGGAGCCTACGCGGGTTAGGCAGGTGTTTGGGCGAGACTGAATAAATGCACGAATCTGCGCTTCGTTCATGGCGTCCTTAGCGTCGAACACGGCGTTGTCGATCATATTCTCGTTTGAGTACGCCTTAGCGGGCGCAGCCTGAATAGCGACCACGATGGCTGCTGCGAATACTGCTAATGCTAACTTTCTAAACAACTTCATTATCTAACCTCCAGGGCTTGAGGGGCTGAACTCTTAGTCTGCCCATTACTATTACTTAACACTGCCGTGACGCTCCATGTGCCACTGATTGATTCCCAGTTCCAACTTGCAAAGCTCTGGCCCATCTCCCCCGTAAGCTGTTTGCGCTCCAATGTGATCGTGTTGGCTCCGGCTTTTTGCAGCTTGACTTCGCAAAAGTAGCCGGGGGTCGAAGTACAAGTAAAGTTTACAAGAACGCCGGACGGAATAGAGCCATTGTTGCCACTGCTTTTGGCTAGTACTGGCGTCGGCAGGTTGTTCGACTGAGTAGCTGGCGGTGTAGTTGGGCTCTCTGATGTCATAGACGGCGTTGCGGTAGAGCCCGAGGAGCTAGAGTCTGTGTCCGAAGAGTCTGATTTGGCCTCGTCCTTGCTAATCTTCCCTTGGGCAACGTCTGGAGATTCCGCGCGGCTAGAAGTATACAGGTAGCCACCAAGCAATAAGCCCACGCTCAAAGCGACCACAATTATGGCAATGTTCTTGGTACGTTTTTTGGCTGTTTGGTTGGTGTGCTTTTTCATATTTGTTTTTGGCCTAATGTACATTCCCCCATTTATACTCATTCTAGCATAAGCCTTATCGAGAAGCCAAGACTTTTGTGTGCTATAATCTCGGCATGATAATCGTGATAATCGCAGGCGGCAAAGGCACTCGGCTTTGGCCCCTCTCTACCGACCATAAACCTAAGCACTTGCTCTCGCTCACCAACGAAAAGTCGCTGCTGCGCAACACCTATGAGCGCGTACGTAAGTTGAGCGACAAGATATATATAATCCCCGAGCAATCTCATGCCGACCAGATACTCGAACATTTACCAGAATTGACAAAAGACAACCTATTCATTGAGCCTGGTCGACGCGGCACGGCATCTTGCGTACTACTTGCCCTAGCTAAGTTGCAAGAAAAGTATGGCGAGGATGAGGACATAGCCTTCCTACACGCCGACCACCACATTACGAACCCGCAATTATTCCTGGATGCAGTGGAGCTGGCCAGCGTAAGTGCCCGCAAAAAGAATACTATTAGCTTAATTGGCCTTAACCCTACCTACCCCGCTACAGGCTTTGGCTACATTAAGATGGGCCAAAAAGCGCAGGGGCTCGATGGCGCAGAAGTATTCGGTGTAGAGACTTTTGTAGAGAAGCCAGACGAAAAGACCGCCGAGCAATACTATAGAAGTGGCGACTACCTTTGGAACTTGGGACTCTTTGCCGGGCCAATTAAGAGCTTTGTGCAAGCGTGCCGCGAGCATAGCCCCGGGCTATATAGTGGCTTCGAAAGCTTAGTAGCGAACATCGGGGATGACAATAAGCTCGACGAAGCCTACATGAAGCTAGCAAACGAACCAATTGATACAGCACTCATCGAGAAGATACCTAACCTTCTCGTGGTGCCGGGTGCGTTTGGCTGGGCTGACATCGGCAGCTTTAGCGACCTGCATGAGGTGCTAGGGTCCAAGGCCGACAACGTGGTACGGACAGGCGACTGTGCAACAAGTTTGCTCGACTGCGATGGATGCTTAGTGATGAACACAAATTCTGGTAAGCCAGTAATAGGGATCGGACTAAGGGACATTGTAGTAATCGATACACCGAACGGTACGCTGGTCTGTCATAAACGCAGAGCTCAGGATATTAAGAAAGCCTTGGAGCAACTCAAAGCCCAAAGCTAACCTGTAGCTCTGCCTTACGCGACATTCGAAGATCAGAAAGACTGGAGCTGCCGACGCCAGAACGAGCGAGGACTTAGCGTAAGCGATCCCGCAGCGAGTATCTAGTGACAAAGCGAACAGTCACTTCTAGATCTGAGCCCCATGTCGCAGATACTTTTGGCTACTTTTGGTATCTTCAAAAGTAGCAATCCATAAAGTGCGTCCCTTTTAAACTATTCGTTCTTTTGAAAGGGCCAAAAGAACCTAAAGCCCTTCCGACCACGGGTTCGCATCTAGGTGCGTTCGTTCACTCATGAATCTAGAATGTCGTGCCCACTGCGAGTTTGAGGACTCTCGTGGTTCACTTGTTCTGGCGCGTGGGCTCCTCACTACCTGATGCTCCAAGGTCGGGTTAGGGCAAGAATCACGAAAGTCTGACGAAAAAGTTGCTAACAGTATATAATTGGTAGCAATGACAACCAAGAAAGCCCAGGCAAAACAGAAGTTGGTGAATCCTAACGATTCGCTCGACCTGCCGACGCGCAAAAAACGCAGCCTTAGCCGTAAGGTTAGCTATGGCTTAATAGTAGCTTTGGGCCTGTTCGTACTCACTACTGTTGCCCTGCGCGCAGCTTACGCAAGTCGCATTTACCCCGGGGTGTGGGGCCACGGCGTATACCTGGGCGGGCTAACTCCAAGTGAGGCCTCCAAGTTGCTCGACAAAGAAACCCTAGCCTACAGTCAGAACCCCATTCTAATCGAAGCAAACGGCAAGACGGTGTCCGTCCCCCAGAAGGACATTAGCGTTACCTATAACAACGAAACTCTCAGTAAAGAACTAATGCGCCAAGGCAGGGACGGCAACGTAGCAGAGCAAGTGATAAGCCAATGGGCTTTGCTAGCCGGGATTGCTAGCCGGGACAACACCAATCTTACTTACGATGATGCCGCGCTCGCCACTACAACCATTGCAATCAACAACGAACTTACCACGCCGAGCGTGAACGCTAGCTACCAGGTAGCCGAAGGCCAGGTTGGGTTTACCGCCGGGATTGCTGGTAAGAGGTTGGATTACGGTGCGCTTGGCCTAGCCCTACATAGCGCGTTAGCAAGACTAGATGAGCAGATTATCCCTGTACAGACTGATAGCGTGGAGCCATCAGTCGACAGTGCAACACTCGAGGCTAACAAGGCCCTAGCCCAAAGCTATATCAGCTCTCCCCTGCAGCTTGGCTACGAAGGCAAGCTTTGGCAGGTAGAGCCTGCGGCCGCATTCGGCTGGCTGCATTCCACTACGAGCCCCGAAGCCAAGGTGTACTCCCAGAACCTGCTCGAGGAATACTATGGCGCAGCTACTCCCGCCAAAGAACTAGAGTTTGACGCTGCACGCATTGATTCGTACTTAACTGAGATTAGTAAAGAAATTGACCAGGCAGCTATAGACGCACAGCTGAACGTGACAGACAGCAGAGCTACCATATTCGTAGCAAGTCGAGATGGCAAAAAGCTCAACGTAGTAAAAACGCGTGACGCCATACTGGCCTCGCTCAACAAAAGCGACGCCGAACGCACCATTGCAATGAGCGTAGACACCACTAAGCCAACAGTTAACGAAGAAAGTATTAACAACCTTGGCATCAAGGAACTGTTAAGCGAAGGGGTAAGCTACTTCCCCGGATCATCAGCCAATCGCCTGACCAACGTTCGAGTAGGTGCAGCGCGGTACAACGGCGTACTCCTAAAGCCTGGCGAGGTGTTCTCTTTCGGTAAGCTCCTGGGCAATGTTGGGCCCGAGGAAGGCTACACTCCTGGCTGGGTTATATTAGGAGACCGGCAAGAAGAGCAGTACGGCGGCGGCTTGTGCCAAGTGTCGTCCACTGCATTCCGCGCGGCGCTGCTAGCCGGCCTACCAATCTTAGAACGAGTGAACCATGCCTTTGCAATCAGCTACTACACCGCGCCGTATGGTGTTCCTGGGGTAGACGCCACAATTTACTACCCTCCTGTGGACTTTAAATTCCGTAACGACACCGATGCGCACATACTTATCCAAACCGAAATGGTTGGCACAACCCTCAAATTTAGATTCTACGGCACCAAGAAGAAGGAAGGCGTAATTCGCTGACCGTACTTTGTTAGCGGTAGCTCGGATGTAAACCAGCCATCGCATACGGTTTTCTACCGGGATATTAAAGTAAATGGCCAGGTTACAAAAACCGACACCTTCAACACCTATTACCAATCAGCCCTCAAGTTCCCCAAGCCAGACTCTCAATAGTTAGAGGCGAATACCTATTTACCGATGCAAAAACGGCTAAACATGTCAGCTATCATTGCATCATTCGTGTCGGCACCGGTAATACGTGTGAGCTGCTTGGCGGCCGATTCGAGTTCTACGAGTACAATGTCACGCGGTGCTCCAGAGCCCAAAAGAGTAATTACTTGAGTAATATGCCCTTTGGCGAGAGTTGCGAGTTCTAGCTGTCGCTTGGTGGTCAAGACGACATCTCCAGGCGTGTCATGAACGTCGGCTAGCCCAATGAGTGCTTTTTGCAAACTCTCCATGCCGTCGCCAGTTTGGGCGGAAACCTGCACGACTTGGCTCGCCCATTTGGGCTTACGTGGAGCGTCTTGCGCCTCGTCTGACTTAGTAGCTATTAGGATAGTTTGCTTGGCGTTCAAATCCTCCATAAGCCCGGACTCTTCTAGGTAGTTATGGGTTTCGGCGAGTGCCCTTGGGGCGACCAGCACAAGTACCACATCTGCCGAGTTAACCGTGCGATGCGTGCGCTCTATGCCGATAGCCTCAACTTCATCAGGGTTGGTGTTTAAGCCCGCTGTATCGGTAAGCCTAAACGGAATGTCGCCGAGGATGATACGCTCCTCGATAGTATCGCGTGTAGTTCCGGCAATGTCAGTAACAATGGAGCGCTCAAAGCCGAGTAGCTTGTTGAGCAAGGTGGATTTACCGGCATTCGGCAGTCCTACTAGCGCTACGCTAACGCCGTCGCGCAGTACCGAAATATTCTGGGAGTAATTGATGAGCTCTGTAAGTTCTGCTTCCACTGACTGCACCTTAGCAAGCAGTGTGTCATGGGTCTGTTCGGATACGTCTTCCTCGCTAAAGTCTAAATGGGCGGCCTCAGAGGCAGCCAAGCCAACAATATCCTCAACGAGGGTTGCCATTTTGTGAGACAAGCCCCCTGCCAATTGATCGGCAGCCAATCGAGCCAACTTACTACTCTCTGCCTCGACTAGGTCGGCTACAGCCTCCGCCTGGGTAGCATCTAGCTTGCCGTTTAGGAGCGCGCGCTTCGTAAACTCGCCTGGCTCGGCTAAGCGCGCACCGGCAGATAAGCAGGCGTTCAAAACTTCGTCAATAACAGCTGGCGACCCATGAGTATGAAGTTCTACCATATCCTCCCCCGTATATGAGCGCGGGGTGTGGCTCGTAGTAATTAGTCCACTATCTAACTTGCGCCCACTAAGAGTAATCCAGCCGCCGTAGAGCCGATGTGGATCGAGATGCTCAACCGGCTGCTTACCATGCCATAGGGTCTGTACAATACTAAAAGCATCTGGCCCGCTTAATCGAATGATAGCTATTGCACCACGGCCACGCGGGGTGGAAAGCGCAACGATGGTATCTACAGGGGAGTTCATCAGACTATGACTCCTAAGTTTCCCGTGTTTGCACCACGATAACTCGGTGCGGCTCTACTCCCTCGCTGGTTGTTACAATGTCTGGCATCTCTGCGAGTACCATGTGAACTTGGCGGCGTTCGTAAGCATTCATGGGCTTAAGGTGAACCTTGGCTTGTGTAAGACGGGCTCTATCGGCTGCCTCTTGCGCTATCTTTTCTAGCTTAGCCTCGCGTTCTTTGCGATACCCTGCTACGTCGAGTGTGGCGAATTCGCCGCCAGCTTTACGCTGCATGGCATTAAACACTTGTTGCAGGGAACGAAGAGTCTCCCCTCCTCGACCAATCAACAGTGCGTGGTGAGGAGAATCAATGCTAAGAACGAGATTGCCTTCGGTTTCTTCGGCTTGCACGCTCGCATCGAACCCAAGCTTGCGCAGAAGCTCCTCGAGTCGAGCTTGCGTGTCCGCTCTATCCATTTACTTCTTCCTTTTCTTCTTTGTGGCAGGCTTTTTGGTCTGGTTTTTGCGGGCCTTTGGTAGAGCCTTCTTAGGCGCTTCTTCGACGATCACGGCTTCTTCCATCTTTTCCGTTTCTTCACGCATAATCAGCCACTGCTGGAAAATCGCTACACCGTTACCAGTAATCCAGTATAAGGGTAGCGCCGCAGGTAACGTCCAGGCAATGAAGGCTGTCATGGCTGGGAAGATGTAATTCATGGTTGAGGTCATCTTGGCCTGCTGGTCGTTTGGATCAACGTTCTTTGGAGCAATCATTTTTACCTGGATGTACTGGGTAATACCAGCAATTACGGCAAGGACCTTACTGGCCGTGTCCATCGGGATGACGCGTAGAAGCATTGGGTCGTATTTGACCGCACCGCTAATGAGCTGCTCAATATAAGGAATATTCTTTACTGGCTCATAGAGGAGGCTGCTAATCTGGTCGAATGGCAAAGCGGCTTTTTTAAGCACAAAGAACAGAGCGATCAGGAATGGGAATTGCAAAAGGAGCGGTAGACATGAGGAGAACGGATTAATCTCCTTTTCCTTATAGAGCTCCATAAGGAGTTGGTTTTCCTTAGCCTTATCCCCTGCCGCCTGCTGTTTGAGTTTAACAATCTCTGGCTGAAGAGCTTGCATCTTCTTTTGCGATCTAAGCTGCTTGGCCGTAAGCGGCCACATGGCAAAGCGAATAATCAGCGTCATAATAATAACGGCGATACCGAAGTCGTGACCTGGCAAGATGCCGAAGATGGCCATGAGTAGGTTCAGGAGCGGATTTACGATCAGTGTATCAAACATGTGTTAGGATTATGCCTTTCTCTTTGAGTGCTTGGGTTTCTTTTTATAACTTTCGTCTACCCGGGGTGTACTCAATGGATTACATTTTACTATTCTTACCAGGCTAAGACCAGACCCCACCAGGAGTCCTCGCTCTTCTATAGCCCGGTAGCCGTATTCGCTGCAGGTTGGATAGAACCGGCAATAGCCGTTCGGATGGCGGTGCTTAAACCAACCATGGTCTGGCGACAACGTACGTTGGTATAGTCGAATCGACTTGAGGGCTACTCTTTTTACTGGGTTGTGCTTTGCCATAAGTTTGCCTTCCTAAGTAAATCTAGCACCGTTTGCTCTACTTGAGCCGCTGGGAGCGCCGAGATGTCTTGTTTGACGGTAATAATAAAATTGTGGCCTGGAGCTACGTGCTGCCAGTTCTTGCGCACCACTTCTATAACCCGCCTCTTGCAACGATTACGCACTACCGCTCGTTTGGAAACCTTTTTGGAAACCACAACAGCCACTCGAGAATTCTCAAAGTGGCTTTGGTGGTGTTTAACATACATCGTATCCGCATTAACGCTGCGGCCACGTTGATATGTTTTATTGAAGTCGGCCGCCGTCCGCAGGCGATAGACCCGCGCGATCATAACTAAATAGCTACCCGCTTACGACCTTTGAGGCGGCGGCGCTTGAGTACTGATCGACCAACGCGTGTGGCCATGCGTGACATAAAGCCGTGGACGCGTTGTCGTCTTCGTTTTTTTGGTTGGTGCGTTCGTTTCATAATCCTACGTATTCTACGCTAAAAATGCCTCGGCGTCAATCGTCTCAGCCTCACTTATCCACCGTTTCGTCAGATATAGTGGATAACTTTTGGCACTTCTGCTAGTTGTGGAAAACTTTGGGGAATAGTATGATTGGAAGCAAGAGAAAGAGGGTGAGGCAATGAATTTAACACGTCAAAAGATTTGGCAGGGTGTCTTAGGCGAGCTCGAAGTCGGCATGAGCAAGGCTAACTTCAAAACTTGGGTTAAAAACACGCAACTTGTTTCAATCGAAGGCACTACAGCAACCGTGTCTGTCCCCCACATCTTTGCTCGGGACAGGCTCGCTACTGTCTATAACGATCAGATTATCGAGGCTCTGCGAAAGCTTGTGCCAAATATCGTTGCAGTAGAATACGTAGTTGGCAGCTCCGCCAGTGACGATGCAGAGGATATCGCCGCACCACAACAAACCCCCAGCACACCGAATGAAAAGCCTAAACCGAAGCCGCAGGCGGTCACCCAAACTAGTGAATCTCCACAGCTTTCCCTGCAGAGCTCGAGTATTGGACAGCGTTATAGCTTTGAAAACTTCGTAGTTGGGTCTGGGAATAGGTTGGCCTTTTCGGCAGCCAAGCTCGTGAGTGAAAAACCAGGAGTTGCCTATAACCCCCTATTCCTATACGGCCCGCCTGGAGTTGGTAAAACCCACCTCATGTGGGCAATTAGTAGTGCTGTGGCGGCGGCAAACCCAGATGCGAAAATTACCTACATAACAACTGAGGACTTCCTAAACCAGTTCACGAACGCGATTCGTAAAGGCGAGAACTTTAGCGCTCGCTACCGAAACGTAGATGTCCTTCTAGTAGACGACCTTCAGTTCATTGCCGGTAAGGAAAAGACTCAGGAGGAGTTCTTCCACACCTTTAATGCCCTTCATCAATCTAATAAGCAGATTGTGCTGTGCAGTGATCGGCCGCCAAAGGCGATTGCAACGCTCGAAGACCGTCTGCGTAGTCGGTTCGAATGGGGTATGGTTGCAGACATTCAACCGCCGGACTATGAGACCCGTGTTGCCATCATCCAGAGTAAGGCTATGGACAAGAACTTCGAGGTATCAACTGAAGTTGCTGCCTACATTGCAGAGACTATTCAGAGTAACATTCGCGAATTAGAAGGCGGGCTTACCCGGGTCATCGCCTACTGCCAAGCGCACGGTGTACCACTGACCCCTGAAGTAGCTCAAACCGTACTAGGTGGATCACTGAATCCATCACCCAAGAACATGACGCCAAAGCAGATCATAGAACGCACGGCCGCGTTCTATGACATTAAGGTCACCGACCTGACTGGTGCTAAGCGTGACAAGGATATCGTGGTGCCTAGGCAAATCGCCATGTATATAATGCGCCGTGAACTCGGCATGAGCTTTCCGCAGATTGCCAGCTCACTGGGTGGCCGCGACCACACGACGGTTATGCACGGCGTACGCAAAATAAACAAGCTTGCCGGGTCTAACGAACCGATCAGCCACGAGATACAAACACTAAAACAAAAGATCTTTAGTTCATAGTTATACACAGTTATGTTGTAAATATGTGTATAACTAGTGGATAAAGTGTGTAAAGCCTGTTTATGAGCTGTTCATATCTACTCCGCTTTTGCACAAGTTCTTCACAGCCTGATTAGTTCAACGAGTGTGGTTGTGTTTAACTACCGCTATACGCAGTCTGTACACATTAGTTATACAGTGCTTGCGCACAACTTAACGCAGTCACTTTACACTTAAGCTAAAGCTAATTCATAAGCTTATGCGCATTGTCCCCAGGCCTTACTACTATTACTACTTTCTTTTTAAATCTATAATTACTAATACATAGAGAGGTGAAAAATGAAACTATCAGTCGTTCAGGAGAATCTAAATAAAGCACTAGGGAGTGTAGGAAGAATTGTTGGTGCGCGTAATAGTCTACCTGTACTTGCCAACGTGCTCCTTAAAACAGAAGCCTCACGATTGATCGTAAGTGCAACAAACCTAGAAGTAGCAATCAGCTGCAGTATAGGCTGCAAGGTGGAAAAAGAAGGTGCTACGAGTGTACCCGCTCGCCTCTTGGCGGAGCTCGTGTCTGGTCTACCAAGTGATAAACTCCAACTCATAGCTACTGGAGACAACTTAAAGATCAAAACCACCAACTTCGAATCTAGCCTAAATGGTATAGCAGCAAGCGAGTTCCCTACTACGCCAAAGGTAAAGGCCGAGGTTGAACTAGATATACCAGCAGACGTATTGGTAAAGCGATTGGCTGAAGTAGTTGTAGCAGCCGCGGTAGATGAGTCTAGGCCGGTATTGGCTGGAGTACTCTTTAACGTTGAAGGGAGTAAGCTTACCCTGGCTGCGACTGACAGTTATCGCTTAGCAGAGACCTCCATAGGAGTTAAGGCCGACAAGGACATTAGCGTTATAGTTCCAGCCAAGACAATCAATGAGCTCAACAGGATTGCAAACGATACAAATGATGAGGTCCATATCGCCATTGGCCAGAATGAAATTCTATTCGAGATTGGTGATGTAAGTATGGTCTCCCGCTTGATCGATGGAAAGTTCCCTAACTATACACAGATACTTCCTACCAAGGCGGCAACTTCTATTACCTTGAACAAATCGGAGCTTGCTAGCACTGTGAAAGTAGCGAGCTTGTTTGCTCGCGAGAGCGCCCATACAATCAAGCTGGACTTTACGAAGGCTGGATTGCAATTCTCTGCTAGGGCCTCAGAGGTGGGAGAAAATAATTCACTCATAGAGGGTGAACTTAAAGGCGCTGAAGCCGACATATCTGTGAATGCTCGATACCTTTTAGACGCCCTTGCGGTTATCCCTACTCCGCAAGTTGAGATTGCTATGAACGACAAGCTTGATCCCTGCGCGATTCGCCCAAGCGGTAGTAAAGACGACTCCTATATTCATATAATCATGCCTCTAAGAAGCTAATGTATGATTCGTTCACTATCGCTTACTAACTTTCGATCGTACAAGGCGATTGAATTAGTATTCGAAGATAACCTGACCGTAATCAGTGGTCCAAATGCGGTCGGGAAAACCAACCTGCTTGAATCAATATTCGTGGCTTCTACCTCTAAGTCTTTTCGGGCTCGAGATTTAGACCTGGTTAATACTGGCGAGAACTTCTTTCGCGTCGTGGCGGAATTCGATGAGGATGCGGTTGAATTGTCGCTGCTAAGTGAAGGAGAATCTCACAGTAAGCGCCTTAAGTTGAATAATAAAAAGCAAAGCCTACATACTTTATTAGGGCGTAACCCAGTGACATTGTTTGAGCCGCACGACATGCTGCTGTTTGATGGCTCTCCAGAGCGACGTAGACGCTATATGGACACGGTATTGTGCCAAGTCTCCCCTATTTACGTCGAGGCACTTGCGACGTACAGACGGGCTCTGAAACAGCGCAATAGTTTACTGCATGCGGCGAAGGTTCGTGGTGGATTCGCGAGTGATGACGAGCTATTCGTATGGGATGTTCAATTATGCGAACCGGGCAAGAAGCTTCACGACTTAAGGAGGGACTTTGTGTCAGAACTTTCGCCACTTGTAAAAGAAGTGTATGAGACGATAGCGGGTTCGGATACGGAACTTGAGCTTCAATATTGTCCAAACACAGATATGGATAAACAGGACTTTCTGTCCGCGCTGTACGCGTCTCGTGTTAAGGACCGTGGTGCTGGCTTTACCACCTGTGGCCCACATCGCGACGATATGGCGTTATTATTCAAGGACGGAGATATAACTACTTCGGCGTCCCGTGGTGAAACCAGAACAGCAATCTTGGCATTAAAAATTGCGGAAATGAGGTTTATAAAAGACAAGCTGGGCAAAAAGCCGATTCTGCTACTAGATGACGTCTTTAGTGAGCTCGATGCCAGCCGCCGTAAACACCTAATGGAGTTAATCTCTACCCAGCAGACCTTACTAACAACAACCGAGGTTGATAAAAACATACCGAAGCACAGCTACGTAATTGATTTAAGCGGGGTTACCTAGATGGGACTCGAAAACATCAGGGACTTGCTCGCTAAGCGGGTTGACCAGCTAGATAGTGGGACTCACGATGTTATGACAGAGGCTAAGCTCGTGATAATGGAGCACATCAAAGTAGAGGTTCGGGTACTGAGCTACCAGAACGGTGCCTTACGGGTTTCAACCGAAGATTCTTCGGCCGCCAGCGAGATTCGATTGCAGGCCACTATCCTTCTCGCAGCAATCAACGAAAAGATAAAGCCGGAAGCAGTTAAGTTTCTCCGCGTTACAGTTCGCTAGTACTTAGCGGCCTCAGCTGGTGCGTACTCTACCATATATCCATCGAGATCTATGCCTTTCGAATCGAGATACTCAAGAGCAGCTTTTTTGTAAGACTTCAAGAAAGCAGGATTGAGCGCTTGATCGTTTGTTAATAGTAGTGCAATGGTAATTTTTTCCGTCTTGCCTTCTGGCGTCGGCTCATCGAGCAATTGGTAGTTTATGTAGTATTGTGAAGTCGTTACGGGTAGGAACTTAATTGCTGGGTCGCTACCTTTCACCTTCACATCTTCTGTAGTCGCTCCCGGGTCATAATTATAGGAGAACTCATATTTATACTCGTCGATCGAAGATCCATCTGTGGCGACAATGTTTACTAATTTAAAACTATAGTTACTCCCCGAATTCATATTATTCAGCTGAAGGTACAGGTCCTTCCCCTCGACTTTACTCCCTGCAACTATACTACTCGCGACCTTAAGCTGAGTTGCCCTATCAAACCCAGCAAGCTCTTTGTTGAAAGAAATTACTACTGTGCGGGTAAGCGTAGTGATCGTCGACCCGCTCTCTGGGCTAGCTGAGGTTACTCTAAACACAGATGAAGAAAGCGCAGCCACACTGATTATGAATAAACCTAGGACAATAATAAGCGGCAGGATATAGCGCTTATATTGCTGGTAGATTTTTCCTCCCATAATTATTACTTCGCCCATGGCTGGTTAAGTATATTTTGCGCAAACCCAAGTCTAATTGGCTTGTTCCCCGGAATGTCAGCCGGCCTCTCAAACTTTGTTAGGAATACATACGTGCATTCCTCGAGTGAAGAGCTCGCCAGAATTACATCAAGCGTATTAGCCTTATATGCATCATTGAGTTCAAACCATAGAAACTCTAACTGGACACCCAGGTCACTTGCTGGCTTGCCCGCCGCTGTAGCATAGTTTTCAAGATTCGTCCTACGCCCAAATGTCCACTGCGCTAAGCCATAACCCTTATCCTTACGTGTTACTCCCTTCTCTTCTATACCGGGATTAAAGCCTGACTCAGCTTGCAGGTTGCCCATAATCCCAGCGATTTGAATTGGCGTCAGCCCCTTGCCCTTTAAGAAGTTGAATACCTTCTCGGCATTATCGTTACCACTCAAGTCCGTACCACTCGATATTGCACTTGAGCAGGATGGCCCAGAGGCTGTTGCGGTGGAAGTTGAAACACCTGCGAGGCCATCAGCCACGGTCTTTGCAAAGCCAGCCTTCCCAGTTGCTGTGAACGGGTGTACCCCTAGCCCATCATCAGATATAAAATTGGGGTTCTTACTAACCACAGAAGCCCAATCAACCATAGTAAAGCCCTCCACTGTGGCTGATTTCCCAAGCGCTTCGTTTATCGGAGCCGTGTTGATATCAGCCGCATCACGCTTGGCGTTATTCACTCCAATATTCACCCAATATATCTTTGCTCCTGGAGCACCTGCCTTAATCCCTGCAACCGCCTTGGTTACATTAGCGCTGGACACACCACTATTTGTACCAAGTGCGATTACCGCAACCTTGGCGTCAGCCATCCGCGCCTTGTCTGCTGCAATGACCGACACGCCATCTAACTCACCACTCCCTTCACTAAGTCTGCGGCTAGACTTTCCATTAATCTGGATGTCGGTAAAGCCCTTTTGTTTAAAAGCAGCTGTCAGTTCCGTGTTTGTACCCTCGGTAATCGAGTCCCCTACCATATATATTTTTCCGGTTTGGATTTGTGAATAGTCGGATCCTTGCTCTGCAACACAACTACCTAGATCCGTTGGGTCGTAGAAGGTTCTTAGTTCTATGTCTTTTCGCTCACCAGCAGTGAAAGCAAGTGCTGGGGGATAGGCACCTAATAGCGCGATAAAGGCGTAAATAGAAAGAGCTAATATGCTCCTAAATTTAATACATTTCATAATTGCCTCTCTAGGTAATCATACACCTTCTTGGGCATCAGTTTGTCTACAGCCTGGTCGTCTAAAAATTCAGGGGCTGGCCCGGCCACAAGCCGCCATTTGCCACTAGACTTAGTAAATACAGCATAAAGGTCGGGTAGGTCAGACTGGTCGATATCGAACTGAACTACCTCCGCAACCGCCCATTTCCCGCCTTCCAAATAGGTTGGTTCTTTTACTTTATATTCAATCCCCGCTTGGTTTACAGATTTAGGTAGAGCCGCTGTAAGCGCGTCCGAAAGCTTTACCCTGAGCGGGACTTTTACCGAACTAGTCTCACTCGCATTAATGACTTTGTAGTATGTTTCGAAGCCAGCCTTCTCCACCTTGAGTTGGTAATCTTTAGCACGAAGCGCTAAGGATAGCTTATTACTGCTAACTGAGTACATCTTGCCGTTTAGGGTTAATGTCGTATTATTCTCGGACATCAGGAAGGTGATTCTTTTTGACGTTGCTTGATATATGCCAAACCCTAGGAATACCAGGATAAAACTAATAACCAAGATAGAAATGAGTCTATTTTTTCGTAAGTAGGCTAAGATATCCTTCACCTCGGACACCCTAAGCTTTCCGGCTGTACATACTCGTCGGATATTCTCACATGGAAATGGGTATCGTGCCCAGCCCAATATTTCATGACCCCCGGCTTACCTACAGATTTGGCATACTCGTTCACTGCCGTCTGTACCGCAGTGTCGTTGTGTAGAATCATCTTAATAATGCCCGTGTCAATAAACCACTTGCCTAGTTGAATTGACTTGTTTCTATCGCCACTCACGTTTGCAGCAGAGCGGTCGGTAACGGTAATATCCACATCTACACCTTTTTTGTGACTAACGTGGCCACTTCCTGCATTGAGGTCTCCAATACGCAGCGTACTACCTGGGTAAGTCTTCGCCCATTGTTGGGCCACCGTATAGATTGTTCCAACTAATTCCTTGCTACCACAGCGGTCATTGCCAGAGAATACGTACAAACCAGCCGGATCACTTTCGGGCATGGTGTAATACCCCGTCCCATTGATGGCACCAGCCAGGTTTGGGGGATATGTAATTCCCTCTACAGTTGGACCGGATGCTGCTCCAGCTGAAGTCCCACCAGATGATTTGGCATATATGCTGTCGTCTGGCTCGTCACTGCTTAGTCTGGCCCAAGCCCCGTACAAGTTGCGATGACCTTTATATATGGCATACTTCTTTGCCAGTGCCTTTTCTGTAGTTGGGCTCAACGCAGCGAGACGGATATTTGCTTTGGGGAGGTTGTATTTTGCAGATGATATGGAGTAGGCGCTGGCAAGGGTCCTGCCAACATTACTTTGCCGCATCATCTGGCATGCTTTGTCCTGCGATTCATCAAGAGTTTCCATGTCTGGGTAATATGTTTCCATACACTTATCCCAAGCTGCAAATGATGCAGCTACAGACTTTATAGTTTCGTCGTTCGCATAGGCAGGGTCCGCAACCTTCTTCTTTAAAGCCTCTATATAGCGAGCATTCTGAATTGCATCTTCAGTCTGTGGCACCCCTGCAGTGTCGATCTTCCAATACTCTCTGTCATCATCTCCCGCTGCAATAGCCTTGTTGCTCTCGCCGTAGCCAACATATGCAATAGCAGAGTTAATCTCCGCAAAAGCGCGGATTGGGTTGAGCATATTTACTGCATACCGAGTAGTCTTTTCTGCTACCTGCGTGGGTGTTGCTGTGGACTCAGCGGCCATACGACTTGCTATCGACCTCGGATTGTCGGTATTAAGTAGTCTGAACGCTATACCATTAGTTCTGTCTCGATTACGTTTTAGGCTTTCTACATCTAAGCTCGCCTTGTTTCCTTCTGCGGCAGTTTCGTATGATCCGCCAAACAGACTAAAGGTGTAATCATAGGTTGAGGATTTTGCCCCAACCGTCATACGATTGAAATTATCAGGACCGTCCTCCACACCGCTATTGCTAGCGTTGGATGTAACCTTGATAGTTCTAACTATTATGTCTTCAAGCGTCACTTTATCGGCTGATGAATAGTACTGGGAGTTGTTCTTTTGAATATCTCGTTTTAGGTATGTAAGCGCATCATCGATGTCTTTCGAAATATCCTCCTTGGAAGGCCCTCCACCTCCGAATAGACCGCTGAAGAAATCGCTAAAACTGCCGAAACCCCCATCATCTAGATTGTCTTGCTTACTACAGAGGCTTGTGAGCGAGTTCTTAATCCTGCCCTGATCCTCTAGTTCCTCGAAATAGTTCTTAGTAAGCCCAAGCACTCTAGTAGGGATCGCCTCAGGGTCTATCTGTACCCCGGCAGACGAACCATTGATCTCTTGATTGTAGGCGCGTGAGGTAGAGAAATTATTGATTTTATACATATCGCCGTTTAGCTCGTCAGTAGATATCTCCCCGGCTACACCAGTATCGGCTAAAGTAAGAGCTTGGAATCCTGCTCGAGCAGAAGACTTAGCTCGATTTTGTTTATATTTCTTTACAGCATCTTTATCCTCGTTTAGTTTTTTGTAGAATACACATGCAGCCTTAGTGTATTGGATCAGCCTTTTTTCGTATTTGGCTGAGTCGGTGTCAAGTGATTTTGGAATCTCCTCTACTTTATAGTCAACATCAATTTTCTCTGGCTGAGTACCGCATGAAAGATCATTTATAACTTTCTTTATACTTCTGTCTACCTTCGAGCCGGTCGGCCGGAAGTCTTTTATGCATTCTGTACTATTGCCATACGGACTATCCGGATTACTCCAGAGTCTCGTAAGAGATTTTTTATGAAGAGCCTCCTTAACCTCTTTCTTGTCCTTACCTTTCAATACCTCAGAATCTTTCTTTTCAGCATAATTAAGGTTTACTTGCTTCTGCTGATTTATCTTACGCGCTTCTGGACTACGCATCATGGCTTCCATTACCGGATATTGCTCTAATATGCAGGAATAAACACCAGGCGCCTTCATGTCTGCTGTTCTACCCTCTTTATCGACGACTTTATCTATCACACTGCGTCTTTGCCCGTCGTAAGACACGACGGGCTTCGTAATTACTTTGTACTCGCAGTAACTTGATTTGAATTTGTTTCGAGATTTTTCATAATCTATTTTCGAGATAGTCTCTTCCAAAGAGCCGGGCTCCGGTTTTTGTCCTGGAGGGGCGGCAAGTGCGGCGCCTGGCTTGTAGTCTACTTCATACGGCATAGCACCAGTGATATAAGCGAGTGACTCACGACTACTGCCTTCGCCAGCAGCTAGTCCGGCAGCGCTAAGCGCAAACCTGCGAAAACTCGAATCAGTAATCACCTTTTTAACGGCATCCCAAGGGTGGGTGGCGACATAAAAAAATACAAGAATAGGGATAGAGAGGAGAAGCAGGATTGCAAAACAGCCCAGTCCGCAGCCAACGCTAACCTTCTTTACGTCTACTCTTTTTACAACCTCTTCAACCGCATCGCCAGCAGCTTTACCAACTGTAGCCCCGACACCTGTTGAGTCTAGGGCAGCTTGTGTACCTACATTAGCTGCCTTACCGGCCGCCGCCCTGGCTTGTTTTTCGGCCGCTCCTTGATCCTCTGGCCTTACAGTGCCGGGGGCATGATCCAAGGCCTTATTGGTGGCTTTTTTTGTGCCCGCCGAAACAGGGTCCGCAGATTTTGGCCCTTTTGAGCCGGGGGTGTGTCCTCCACTTCCAGCTTGACCTACGGGGGACTTTGGGAGATCTGATGCTTCGCGTAAGTTGCCGCTTCGTCCGGGTTTTACTGGTGCATCGTCGCGCACACGATTAGACATGTTGCTACTGGAGTTCGTCACACTCCCTGGCGTGTCATCATTTAACTTGGCAGGACTTGCCATGTGGGTTCGTTGCTCCTATTTGGTATTAGTGTAATTATACCGTACTACGCTTGAGTTGTGTTGGCAGGTATTACAGGTGTAGTCTGTGCCTCTGGTGGCAACGCGGCTACATTAGCATCTACGGCGTCTTGCTGGGCCCGCTGCTGGTCGAGCATATGTTGAGGGTTCGTACTGATCAGCTGGGTTTCCATTGGTGAGGCCAATATGCGCAATATAATATGGCTTAGTCCGGCAAAGAATAGCCCCTCACCTACTGGAAACTGGCTAAGTCTGCTGCTTTCTTCACTTGTTAGCTTAAAGGTGTCGGCTACGATGTCGACTGCAGCAGGGTTCTGCTTGAGCAGAAGCTGTAAGGACGAGTTATTTACGATTGCACGGCCTAGTCGTGTGCTAAGGAAGTCTTCTACGTCCTGGGAGATTGTAGTGAGCCCCAGGAAGTATTTACGGGCTCTTTTTGCGATCGAGAACAAGAACATGGCAGAGTCCTGGTACTGCATGAGCTGCCACGCTTCGTCTACTACCAGTATTCTCTTACGGCGATCTGTTTTTACTCGATTCCATATGTAGTTCAGTACAATGTACATTCCAATAGGCCGCAGTTCGTCTTCTAGGTCACGAATGTTAAATACAACGAACCGATTATTAAGCTGCACGTTTGATTGTTGTGAAAAGATTCCCGAGAATGTTCCTTCAGTAAAACGGCGCAAGCGAGCAGCGAGTCCCTGGCCAGTGCCCGGCATACTAAGGAGCTCATTGTATAGGTCGGCCATTACCGGCGGCTGCGCACGGTGGGTCAGCGGGTCATTTGTGATCCCCTTTTTGGCATAGGTGTTGATCAGCGCTATGTCCATGTCGGCTTCTTCTGTAGGGCTCATGTCTCCAGCCATGAGCCGCAGCAGGCCGTGAAGCATTATGATGTTTGCTCTAAGTGCGTTATCAGCTTCCTCTGGATCTACAGTCTGAGGCAGGTCGAACGGATTAACTCGAGTATTGCTTGCGAGTGAAAGGTGTAGGTAACTGCCCCCCACTGCATCACAAAGAGTCTTATACTCGTTCTCTGGGTCAATTATTACGACCTCCGTACCCATCATGAGTGAGCGCAAGCATTCTAGCTTAACTGCGAAACTCTTTCCTGCACCAGATTTTGCGAATACTGTCATGTTGGCGTTTTCTAAACTGAATCGATCAAATATGACCAGACCGTTGTTGTGACGGTTGATGCCATACATAATCCCGTCTTCTTGGCTGAGCTCGGCCGTGGTGAACGGGAAGGTAGAGCTTAGTGCTCCAGTGTTCATATTTCGATAGACATTTAACTGGTCAAGACCCATGGGGATGGTGGAGTTAAAACCTTGTTCCATTTGGATAGTGGCCGGTTTTGTGTAGATGAGGCTTTGGCCCAACATGCTTTCAATCTTCTTGCCCACCAGGTTGAGTTCATCTAGATCCTTACCATAAATGGTAATGTATAGGCCAAGTCGGAAAAAGCGATCAGACCCAACTTGCAGGCTGTCACGTAATTCCTCCGCATCCTGAATAGCTGCTTCGAGTCCTGGGTCTCGAACTTTGCCCTTTTCTTGATTGATCGTGTAGTTCGCCTCTAACTGACCTACCTTCTTCTTTAGATTGTCGAGCACAATCTTACTTTCAACCGGAATGATGTTTAAGCTGATGTCTATAATCTCATCAATGTTAATAAGTGGTGAGAGCCAGCCGGTATAAAGTGTACGGGGGTAGCCGAACACAAACAGCGTGCGGGCAAGACGCTTCCCTATTTTTATGTGGTCGTTCACGATTTCGATGGATGAAGGGGCAATTATGTCTCGAAGACTCACTACACCTTCCCGGTATATCTTTTCGGCCTCAGCTTGCATAGCTGCCCGTCGGTCGATTTCTGCTTGGACCTTAGGGTCGATCCGAGGTTGCTTAACGGCCATTATTGAGTACCTCCTTGAGGTGGTTGCTGTGGCGCTACCACTGGCCTAGGTATTTGAACTGCCTGACCGGGCTGGGCTTGTTGCTGGGGCTGTGGGGGCACAGCTGCCGGCGCAGTTTGCTGTTGCACCTGCGGTGCCGGCGCAGTCAAAGGTGTCACGGAAGCGGCTGGAGGCCGAACTGCCGCTGCAGGCTGGGTCTGCTGGGTGCTGACTACCGGCGCTGTTCTGCGCGCAGCCGCAAACATGTCTTCGGGCTCGGCAACTTTTTGGGCTGGACCGTGCGGCGCAAGGGGCTCTCCGCGGCGGCCGACAACAGGCGCACTCAGTTCGTCCATACCTACGAGCGGTTGGTTTTGGGCCTCATCAATATTATACGATCCGTAGTAGAGCTCAATAAGCTCTTGAGTGGTTAGAACAGCCGCGCGAACGCCTATTTGAGCCAAGCCCTGAGCGACGATGTTGGTTCGCTGAATAAGGTCTCGTTTATGCTTCTCAAAGTCTTCGCTACTCTCGATTACGTCTTCGCTTTGCTTCATGAGTCCAGTTATCTTGCTTATTATATTATCTTTACTGACTGCTTGAATGTAGTAAGGAATTACAACGTAGAACGATTTCGACATGATGTTCACGTCTTCCAGGAGTCCACGGATATTGAATATATAGTCTTCCATAAGCCCGGCCAAGAGTTGGTTTCCTTGTTCTGCCTGCAATCCCTCGAGGCGGCCAAGATAGTTGTCTAGATCAATTTTGCGTGAACGAATAATGATTTGCACTGGAAAGTGCAGACCGTTCAGGAAGCCCTGGTAGGCGTACTCTATGGCGCTTTGCTCCCTTGAGCTTTTTAAGTCAAAGTTCACGGCCGATGCCATAATTACCATGCGCAATGATCCGTCACGCATAACTACAATGTTGTCGCGGATTTCCGAGAACATTAAATGGTTTTGAGTGCTTGTGCGTTGATCCTTAGCATTTTTGGGCGGCGTTACAGAGGCCAAGGCTTGTCGCTGTTGGTCGGTAATTTGTGGATTGGGTTGAGACGGCTGAGCCATAGATACAATTACACCCGGTGTATTATTTGCTGGATAGGTGGACTAGCGAATTTGCGTGCTCTGTCCTTGCTGTAGAATGTTCTGGGGACTAACCTGGTTAGCTAGTTGCTGTACAGATACAACACCACTGCTCTGAGCAGCTCTTTGTAGTATAGCATTTTGGGTGGCTGGTTGCGAAGGTGCTTGTGCTTGAGCAACAGGTTGGCCTGAAGGCGCAGTTGCAGCTTTTTGCATGTTCGCTATGGCTTGTGCTTTTACATTTGCCCCGCTCGTGGTCAACATCTCTCCTACCGCAACTGCCTGAGGATTGTGCTGCATGTCTAACATATCGGCTCTAGGCGCAGTTACTTTATTGGCAATAATTTCGGAGGCGACTTGAGTAGCCTCTGGGGTTACCACGCGATTGCTTAGAGCACTGCCGGCTACATTGGCATCTGCCGACTGCAGTTCCTCGCCCTTTGGTATGCGTCCCCGACTATCCACTATAGTTGCAAGTTTGCGCAGCTCGCCGCGGACCTCCGTAGCACTTGGCATTACTACTTCCTCTGTCTCCGGCTTCTTTACTTCCTCGCGCACCACGACTTTGGACTGGTCCTTAAGCCAACTGCGTTTGCGCGGTACTATGGCAAAGCGAATCATGGCTATGAAGTACGTTTCGAAGCTTTGGCCCTCGCGGCGGATTAACCCAAGTGCAAGCAACGGTCCAGAAACTGGCAGCATGAAGAGTAGTGCTATTGGCGGTGCTACTGCAAGCACCCGCCAGCATATAAAACCCCACCCTATAGCTATAACGACATATATGAACTGCTTGATCGTCAGTGGGCCCAGGATAGTATCTTCGGCTTCTACATTTTGCGGTACTTTATACTGGCCCATTATTCAAAACTATCTCCTGGCATAGGGGCGCCATGGTTTACTGTGAGAACTGGTCCGGCTGGTCCTGCTGGTGGTCTCCCAGGTCCTGCTGGTGGTGCTGGTGGAGTTCCGGGCCCTCCTGCTGGCGGAGTAGGTCCTGGTCCTGCTGGTGGTGCTGGTGGAGTTCCGGGCCCTCCTGCTGGCGGAGTAGGTCCTGGTCCTGCCGCATGAGCAGCACGAGCATCATTAATTTTTCTGACAACCTTGCCATAATCTGTGTCTGCCCCACTTGCATCAACAAGGGGCGCTGCAGCAACCGTAGATCCATAATCCCGATCGCCATTGGCGTCAGCGGCAGGCATCGGTATATAGCCGAGCTGCGCAGCTTTCTCGTTAATTGCCTTATAGTCTGGGAGCAAGCCTTTTGCTGCTCGTGATTCTTGCTTGTCAACTTCTTCGGAGAGCTTCTTTTTAAGAACTTTCTTTGCTGGTTCAGCGAGTTTACTGTTCCCTCGCGCTATGTCTCCAAGCTGGCCATCATTAAGCCCCTTGGTCCATGATTCCTCCTCGTTCTTAATTCTTGCTTGAGCTCTACCAGTCCTCTTTAGCGCTTCTTTTTTACCCAAACTTGAGATTGGACCAAGGGATGTGGGGATTCTGCCGCCAGATCTCTTGTCGATCTGGTCCTTCAGGCCGCCCTCTTTGCTCCATTTGTCTTTTGCAGCCGACTTCCCTTGCTTGGCTCCCCAACTGGCTAGCTTGCCACCTGTAGCAGCCATAAGTCCGCCACTCCACTTGAACGCCTTCGGAACCATCAAGAAACCAATGAACGGCACAAGCGCACCAATTATCTGAATAGTCGCGGCGTTGCTGCTAGATGTCATTACAGTGCCAATAAAGGCAGAACCAGAGGTTATGGCCATGATTATTGGATACATCATGACGAGTTTTACAAGATTGGTCGACCATGTTTTGAATAACTTCTCGGTATTTGGGAGTACTTTTGCCGCAAATGCTAGGGGCGCTACTAGAACTAGAACGTAAAGCCCCGCAAGTCGTATAGCTAGCACCGCCAACACTATAAGGATCGAAATGATAATGATAATAATCATTGTTATTGCAACGAACACTACAAGGGCTCCTGCTACAGCGGTTGCAGTTAATGTAGCTGCTGCCGCTGCCCCTCCTGCAGTACCGGCAGCGGCAGCACTCGATAACTGGAGAAAGAATGCAGAAATCGTTGCCCCAAGCACATTCCCGAGCTCTATGAATGCCCCAGTTATAAAGAATGCAAATTGCGACAAGATTATTGCAGCTACAAGCCTGGGCACCATTTTCTTTAGAGCATAGCTATCAAGCCCAATGGAAAGGCCGTTGGCGAAGATTATTATTAAAAATATAATCGCATAGAATGCATTTGCAATATTCAGCAGAGATTGGCTGGCATCTCGGAGGTCTTGATTATTTAGACTGTTAGTATTGATGTCCAACAGTTCTATTAGCCATTCGTTAAGTTGCTTCACCACGTCTATTAATGCCTCTTGTATAGGGCACAGTACAAAGCCAAGACCACCCTTGTCACACTTCTTGACCTCTACATACGAATCAAAACCAGATTTGTATGTAATGTTGCTGACAGATCTTATTGGATCATCCCCTACATCACAAGATATCGCCTTGTCGCCCTTTGCGAACATCTCGATATTACAAATACCGCTGTCTTCAGGTGCTTTGTCGTGGTTGTCCTGGCCGCCGACATCATTATCTGAGACTCCTTGATCGGCAGTAATCGTTTTTGACTCTGCTATTGGCAGAGTGCTGACTACAACGGTCGAGTAGTCCCCAGAAGCTGAGTTTGGAAAATGTAGCCAGCCGTATGCATCGGTGGTCGCCCCATCATCAGGCCTGAATACGTCATGCTCTGCATTGGCTGATAGTTGTGGGTCAAACCAATAAGACTTCTCCCCTTCTTTTAAGTCGTTTGACTCATTTGCTATTGCGTTACGCCAACAAAAAACTTCTGCCGAGCTCCTGAATTCACAGAAGAATTCAATGTCAGTAGGATTAACACTTCCGTCTGCCGTGACATTATCGTATTTAGTAGGAGTATTGGGGTTTGCTGCTAGAGCCGGACCCGCGGAAATTACAAAAAAAGCCATCGCAAAAATAGCGACAAGACCTGCCCGACTCATGAGGCGAATAATTGCAGATTTATTTAATCGAGGCATTATACAGTGATTATAGTATAATAGCCCCAGTAAGGTACAGTGCATAAGCTTAATAATGGTTGATAATGAAGATTAAAACACAGTTTGCAAAATTTACAGCAGCCGCCACTATGGCTACTATCCTTCTTTCCCCCGGCGCTAGCAAGGCGGCCACAGTAGACAACTGTGGAACTTTCTTGCCATCGGAGTTATGTACAGACGACATCTATTCGCTACTTGGGACGATAGCAAATTACATGGTTGGTTTCTTCAGCCTACTGTTTGTACTCGTGATAGTTATAGCTGGAGCGCAAATGGCATCTGCAGGAGATAGTCCTGATAGGCTTAAGGCAGCAAAGAGCAGACTAATGAATGCCATTGTTGGGCTAGTGCTCTTACTGAGCTTTCGAGCGATAATTTATGTATTTGGGTTAACGGGCTAGGAGGAACATGCAACTTTTTGACGGAACAGCTAAAGGGCTAGACGACATCGTGCCAACTATTACAAATGTAACTAACTTTGTCCTGGGCTTAGTGGGAGCATTGGCTGTTATATTCATTATCATAGGGGGCATTCAGCTTTCAATCTCGGCAGGTAACCCGCAGGGCCAGGAAAAGGCGAAGAAGACGATCACAAATGCAATTGGTGGACTCATCCTTGCTATTTGCGCCGGGGTTATAGGCAACTTTGTTGTCGGCATTTTTAAGTAATTATTCCCACCGCCTTTACGCCGTTAATAACTCGGCATATAATCTGAACATATGATAAAAGCATTCACCAAAAAAATCAGCTTACTTCTACCTGCTATAGTCGCTTTCGCTAGTCCTCTTGTTGCAAAAGCCGCTGCACTACCAAACACTCTTGAAATCGACAGTTTAGATGGCACCCCAGATAATGCGGAGTCGATCATCCCGCTCATTACCAATACCTTACTAACTATAGCGGGTATAATTTCTGTAATCATGATCATTGTAGGCGGCATTATGTACTCTCTGTCTGCCGGGGATTCCGGTAAGGCTACTAAGGCCAAGGACACAATCCTCTACTCCGTAATCGGTCTTGTGATTACGATGCTTGCCTACGCAATCGTTACGTTCGTAACCGGCCTATTAGTTTAACAGCTCGAGTTATTGTCAAACCAGGTGGACTCGTATACAATCTAAGCATAATTGTTTAAGGAGAATTTATTAAAATGGTAAAAGAAATCACCACGAAGGTCGGCCTAGGCTTAACCGGAGTAATGCTATCAGCAGGAACCGTTCTTGCTGCAAACCCTGACGCCCAAGAAGGTATCAACGCTGCTCAGGGAAACCTTGAGACAACTAGCCTAACAGATTCGATCGCCGGAATTACAAACCTAATGATTACTATCATTGGTATTGTATCTGTGATCATGCTTATCATCGGCGGCTTCCGCTACGTGCTCTCTGGTGGCGACCAAAAAGGTACTACGGCTGCTAAGGATACCATTCTGTACGCGATCATCGGTGTAGTAGTTGCACTCCTTTCCTACTCCATCATGAACTTCGTAATCAACCAGCTCTAAAAAAACATGCAACTTACGCGAGTAACATCCGTAACGTCAGGTATCGCGCTCTTTGCAGCAGTAAATGCTCAGAGGGCGCTAGCTGCGTGTAGCCTTGATGGCGGTGCAGCAGCCGGCGCCGAGTGTGCCCAGGGCAGCTCTACCACTACTGATCTAATGGGGTCTATTGGCACAATTACTAACACGCTCATTGTGGCCATCGGTATTATCTCGGTCATTATGATTGTGATTGGTGGTTTGCGCTACGTATTATCTGGTGGCGACCAAAAGGGCACAACCGCGGCTAAGGACACAATTCTGTACGCAGTAATCGGCATGGTTGTAGCCTTGCTTGCCTATTCGATTGCCAACTTTGTAATTGGCATTGTTTAGCTCTTTTTAAACTCAGCTAAAAGCGCCCCGGTAAATTCGGGGCGCTTTTAGATTTACGAAAGCGTAAGCCTACCATGGTAAAATGTTAGTAATGGACTTACTAAGCCGGCACAAAGCCACCGTTATATCAATTACGATCTCCTTGGCCATTCTGGTCGGCCTCGCCCTGCTCATTCCCTCCGAACCGCAGAATGCCATATCCGTGGAAGGAATCGAAGAATCTGGTTCGCGGTTTGAATTTCCTACTGAGCCGATCACCCTTACCTACTGGCGCACCGTTGATGGCGTTGAGCCCTTTAGTGAGATAATTGCTGACTACAAGAAGCTTCACCCTAATGTCACGATCAAACTTAGCAACTTAAAGGCTGCCGATTACGATAAGCAGCTAGCCGAAGCTGCAAAGGCCGGCAAGTTGCCAGATTTATACACGATAAAGGATGACTGGCTCCCCCGCTACGATGACTATAATGCCCCTGCTCCAAGTACGGTGTATACTGCCAATGAATTTGAGGATACCTTCGTGGACGTGGCGTCCAAAAAGTTAGTAGAAGGCGAGGTAGTGGACGGTTTGGCTTTTGGGGTATCTACCTTGGGCCTGTTTTACAACCAAGATCTATTGAGTAAGGCCGGCTATAAGAACCCGCCTAAAACCTGGGATGAGCTCATGAACATGAGTCGGAAGATAACCCAGCGTTCTGGCGCCGACATTACCCTGGCCGGAGCCGCGCTCGGAAATAGCTCTGTTACAGACTACACTTCGATCCTTTCTGTCCTCATGCAGCAAAACGGCGCCGTGATGACGAACAACCCCCCTACTCAAGCGACGTTTAATAGGCCCGATGCAGCTGGCTATGCGTCGGGAGCTAAAGCAACCAACTTCTTCACAAGCTTTGCCCGAGAAAAGAGCGAGAACTACGCGTGGAATAGCAAGTTGGGAAGCTCGCTCGATGCCTTCAAGGCCGGAAAGGCCGCAATGATAGTCGAGTATGCATACCGCGCGCCAGAAATCGATGCCGCAAGTCCAGAGCTTAAGTACAAGATGACATCCCTGCCACAGGTTGATACCGGCAACCCTATCAACCAGGCGGAATTTTGGGTCGAGCAAGTCAACAAGGATAGTAAGCAGTCAGAGGTGGCCTGGGACTTTCTAAGATTCGCCTCTACCCGCACTCAGTTGAACCGCTACAGCATTGCTACCTACCGCCCCGCGGCACGTAAAGATCTTATCAATCTGCAGTCAGAGGACAAATACCTCGGTCCCTTTGCAGACCAGCTAAGCACAGCAAAAACTTGGTACAAGGGCAACAGCTATAATGTTGATGGGATATTCTCTGACATGATAAGCGCTGTTTTGGCAGGCGGAGACTCGCAATCTGCAGTAGACACTGCAGCCACCCGTACCACCCAGGAGATTGTTACGAGTAAGTAGTCTTTTCTACCGCTTCCCCACCTCGGATTCCTGCTTCTAACCCGACCTTGGAGCATCAGGTAGTGAGGAGCTCATGAACCAGAACGGGTGAACCACGTCCAGGATATTCGAATGTCGCAGAAGGCAGGAGTGGCAGAATACAAAACGACCCACTTGTGTGGGTCGTTACCGTTTCAGGATGCGAATAGCCTAGAGACTAGCGCTAACTTTAATCTTCTTGACCTTATTCTGCGCTACTTTAGGAATTTCGATTGTGAGAACTCCGTCCTTCAAACTAGCGGCAGCCTTATCGGCAATCGTCGAGGTTGGTAAGATTACTGAGCGAGAGAATGATCCCCAGAAGCACTCTTGTACGTAGTAATGTTCCTTCTCGACTGCCCGTTCGTCTTTGCGGTCGCCACGAATGGTCACCACGTCTTCGGAGATAGCTACATCAATGTCGTCTGGCCGCACACCGGCGATAGGCGCCTTGATGACTACAGTCTCTTTGGTTTGGTATACATCTACTGCAAGTTGTCCTTCAAACTCGTTCTCGGCCATCCAGTCGTCTCCGGCTGCTTGGTCGTCTAGGAACTCTTCTTGCAAAATTTCTTCATCCACATCATTTTTTCGTGCCATAAATTACTCCTTATCCTTGCTTAGCGCTGAGATTAACCTTATTATAGCCACGAATCAGGAGTAATTGCAAACATTCATGTTACAGAAAATCATTGAAATCATTGCCCCTGCGGACTGCGTAGCGTGTCGTGTGCCCGGGATGAGCCTATGTGCTGGGTGCGCTCAAGCTAAGCTTGTGCGTAAAGTGTCGAGCTGTGTCTTTTGCAATCGACTTACGCCAGGCGGAAAAACGTGCAGCACGTGTGCCCGCAAGACTGCCCTGAGGGGAGCCTACATACTGTGGAGGTATGAAGACTATGCAAAGGAGCTCGTTAGGAGGCTAAAGTACGCTAACGATCGTAGCGTTGCTAAAACGCTCGCCACGTATCTGGTCGAAGCCTTCGAGCTGTCCGACTACGAAGTTATTACTGCTGTGGCGAGCGATGGGCCGTCGCTGCGCAGCCGAGGATACAATCAGTCGGAACTGCTCGCCAAGGCATTGGCCAAGAAGACTGGCATTCCATGCTCCCCCGTCCTCCTGCGCGTTAAGCATGAAAAACAGGTGCGCCTAAATAGAGCGCAGCGGCTAAAGGCAGTGGAAGGCAACTTTGTTTGCTTTAAGCCTACCGTAGTGACTGGTAAGAAGGTACTTATAGTGGACGATGTGATTACGACCGGCGCAACCATGAATGAGTGCGCTAAAGTCCTTAAAGAAGCCGGTGCGAAACGAGTATGGGGAATAGCGGTCGCCAAGAAGTAATAGAAAAAGCCCGAGACTAGCTCGGACTCTTTCTGTTGGCGGAGAGGGTGGGATTCGAACCCACGGTACCAGTTGCCCAGTACACCGCTTTTCGAGAGCGGCACCTTCAACCACTCAGACACCTCTCCTCGTCCAGGGTAGGACAAAATATAGTTTACTTGATTGAACTCAAACGTTCTAGTCTAGGCCGTCTTGGCGTGACGCTTTTTGTTGGCTAGCTTAAGGCGATGAACCTCCTGGGCGACTTCTTGGTGCGTGACGTCGTCAAAGTGGTCCTTCTCGAGCTCTCGCAGGGTGTCCCACATGCGCTTTGCTTCCTTGTGTGTTAGTGTGGCGAATTTAATGAGGATGGTCATGAGCATGCACAGGCCTGCACAAAGTATGGCTAGCATCATGCCGAAGAATATGGAGTCGCCAAAGTTTGTCATTAGGGCGAAGTACAGGGTGATAGAGAACAGCACGCTGGCTACAAGCCACTCATGACTGTATACCTTGCTCGCCAAGAGGTTTGATATGTCGCTACGATGATCTTGTGTCTTGGAGACCTCCCCGTAGATCTGATCGAGGATCTGCTGGTCGTCGCCTTTTGTATTCTTGAGCCAGTACAGGAGTTCATCGTAATATTCGTTGTCCGCCGAGATACTGTAGTTACCGATAATACTGTCTATGTAGGCCTTCAACTTAACTTTAAGGGTGTGGCGGGTTGATTCTTTGAGTAAATGCGCGTGCGTAAGTATGTCTAAAATGGTCATTTCCTCTTGGCGCGTTAGGGAGTTGAGTCCGGCCACGCGCGTCTTTTGTGCGCTTAGGAGAGGGCTGAAGTAGTATCCAAACAGGAACGAGTTCACAGAGAATAGTGCGAGCTGGCCAGGGGTGATCGTTTGGCGGGGTATTAAGAATACTGCAACGGTGAAGAATATGAAGTATGCAGGGGCGAGTACTGATAGGCGGATTTTAAGTAAAGATTTAAGCATAAGAGTATTAAAGTATGACTAGAGCCGCCAGGCAATTAGTGGGCTTGTCCCCATGTGAACAAGCCTGTTGATAAGTTCGTCTAATTTTCGTATAAAACCTATTGACGCGCTTACTGACGGTGGGTGTATAATGATTGTGTCACCTGTGAGGTGGCGTCAAACAAGGTAGAGTCCGCTTGCGGACAGCCTACATAAGGAGTCCATAGGGCTCCTTATTTTATTACTTCAAGAGTTGCTGCTCTACCTTGGTTATATCTAGAATGCCTCGATCTACTACATACTGTTGTAGACTTCGGTCCGCGCCCGTAACGATTGCGATGCCCGCCAGTACGAGGAGCACACCTGTCCCCCGTTTGAACCAGCCGTACGGATTGGTTGCCCACTCGAACTTGGCAATTACCTTTTGTCCGAACAGCCCTACTGCCAATAGCACCATACATAGTCCTAGGGCATAAGCTACGATGTAGGCTATGCCTTCGGCAAAGCTGCGCGGCAACACGGTCGAGAGGATGAATAGGTATACAGGGCTGCAGCTAGAGAACACAGGACCCAACATGGCTCCAATCATGATTGAGCCGCCTAGCCCACCTTTTTTGTATGCCCCGCCCAGCGCGCGTTGAGATTTATTGAATAACCCAGTCCAGGCGGTGAGCTTATCCCACAGCAATGGGAATAACAGAGTGAGACCAAAGAATGCGATCATAACTCCCGACAGGGTGCGCCAGAACACATCCGGTACTGATATAAGCAGGGTGCTGCCTTTAAGCAACAGCGTGAACACCACGATAGACACGAGCAGCGAGGCGCATACTACAAACGGCTTCTTTTTGTCCGGCTTACCCCCAACTGACCCCCCTATTACTACCGGAATGATAGGCAATACACACGGCGCCAGAGCAGTCAGGATTCCAGCTAAGAAGGCTACGATTATGAGTGGCATTACAGAAGGTTGGCGATTAGGGCATCAAGTGAAGGGGTGCTGTAGGCAACATACCTCTTCACCAAGTTACCACTGTCGTCTACAAGCACTAGGGTCGTTTGCGTGGTTACGCCGTACTTTTGTTTCAGGGCCTGGCTGGAGTCGTAGTCTACTTTAATTATCGTTGTGTTTTCTGGGATTGGCCCAGCTTTAATGCTGGCGTCGAGTGCTTTGCACTGCGGACACCATGGAGCGTGGAAGAATAGAATTTTGGTTCCCGTGGTGTTCGCAATTGTGCTGGCGGAATAATCAACGTATTTACCGGCTACCGCTGGAGCGGTGCTCGGGGTAGCGTCCGTTGCGCTTGGCGCGGCGGCTGGCGTAGTGCCTTGGCTTGTAGTCTGCTTGTCGGCCGTATAGTCATTAGCTTTTGGCGCAAACATTATCAGTCCTACTACTAGCAAAACCCCAGTTGCAATCAAGATTGGGAGAGTGTATTTTTTCATAGCGCGATTATAGCATATGTGTATAGAACTAAACTGAAAGAATTGAAACGAAAAAGGCCCACGGGATTGGACCGAAATGGTCTTTTCCGTGGGCCGAGGCCCAAGCCAGAATCACTCCTGGCTGGCCCGCTTGATCTTCCTGGCCTCCTCCCAGGCGTCGAGCTCAACCCGGTTGAAGGGGTTGACCCGCTCGCTATGGAAGTACCACAGTGCGATCTTCATGGCGCCGAACTGGAGTAGGCACAGGGCCGACATGACGGCGGCGGTGTAGCCACCGATGACGAGGAGCACCTGGCGTTCTTCCGCCGTGGTGAGCGGCACGAAGGGCTTGCCCGTTGCCGGGTCCACATCTCCAGCCGCCACCACCTGGTCCACCATCCAGGCAGCGATGTCCTGGGCGATGTTGCCGACCAGGATAGCGCATCCGCTGACGATCAGGGCGTAGATCGCGACGACCTGGTAGCTTCTCCAGGGGGCGGGCTCGTCGTGCGAGGCCTGCAGGGCCTTGGCGCCGAAGAGCTTGCTGAGTAGGAGCTGGGCGAAGGGATGGATCTCACCCTCTTCGCGTCGCAGCCACTGGGCCAGCTTGACGGTGGTCACTCGGGCGACGTAGTAGGCCAAGGCCCACCACGCCAGGTAGGCAAGGTACATGTACATGGGGCTTGGGCCCCTTTCATTTCGGGGCGTCTTTTGGTCCGCCATTGAATACAACGGCATACATAATAGCATAAGCGCTTACTTTTGTCAATAGATTGAGGGTATGGGCTATTCTAGGTTAAAGAGGAGAAAGTGGGCATCGGACTTAGCCGTAATATCTACACGATCTTCACGCTCAATACGGACTGCGTCGCCAGCCCGAATTGACTCGTCGTTAACTGTGACATCCCCCGATATAAGCTGCAGCCACAGTGCGCGACCCTCCTCGAGCCTATGTTCAACAACATCCCCCTTAGTCAGCTTGCAGGCATACAGCCTCATGTCCTGGCGTATATGTATTCCTCCCTCGCTGCCCGAGGCGATGAGGCCCAGCTTATTCGCGATAGTCGCCGGATCGATGACTTGCTGGTCGTAGCGTGGGGGTGCACCAAACTCGTTTGGTAGGAGCCAGATCTGTAATAAATGAAGTGGCGTGGACGCAGAGTGGTTGAACTCGCTATGCACAACTCCCGTGCCAGCGTTCATATATTGCACTTCCCCGGCTTTTATAACTGACCCTGTGCCCATGCTGTCTTTGTGCTCTAGCTCGCCGGAGATGATGTAGGTAATTATCTCCATATTCTCGTGTGGGTGGGGTGGAAAACCGGCCCCGCCAGCAATAACATCTTCGTTAACTACCCTTAGCGAACGGAAGCCCATATGCGCAGGGTCGTAATAGCTTGCGAATGAAAAGCTGTGCTTGGTTTGTAGCCAGCCATGGTTAGCATGGCCACGATCTGCTGATTTGCGGATAGTTATCATGAACTCATAATAACAGTTTATCTGAGAATGAAAGAAGGACCCTTCTTTCGAAAGGTCCTTACGGGTGGCGCGTGGCCGGGGGAGACTCGCTCCCCCGGCCCGTTTGCCGTTGTTGATCCGAAGGTCAGCCGTCGAGGCTGGCGTCGGAGCGGTGGTCGATGCCGCCGCCCTCGCTGCCGGAACCACCGGCGGTGGCGCCGACGAGCTCGCCGGGGTTGAAGCCGAGGCCGTGCTGCATGCGCTGCTCCGCGGAGGTGCGCCAGCCGGCGATCTCGTCGATGCTGGCGCCGTCCTCGGCCCAGATCTCCTCGATCTCCGTCAGCACCGGGTCCATCGCCTCGTCGACCACCTCTGCCAGATCACGCATCGCCGGCGTGTAGCCGTCGGTGATGATCTCGAGGTCGATCCCGAGCACCAGC
>CAYTBW010000001.1:146020-149987 GCA_964436255.1 uncultured Candidatus Saccharibacteria bacterium
AGGATGCGGGGGTTGTGGACGGGCGTCATCTTCGAGTCGGCGCGCTGCAGCTTGTCGCAGTTCTCGGCGAAGCCACCGCCGGGCTTGATCGTGTCGGCGATGCTGGCGATCGCCTCCTGGATCTTGGCCTGGATGCGCTCGAAGCGCTGCTGGATCGCGGTGGTCTTGATGATCGGCGTCTCGCTGGAGCTGCCGAGGGTGATCGCGGCGGTGATCTTGCCGAGCGCGGTCAGGGTGAGCTCGATGAGCTTGTGCACTTGCTTCCCCCTTGGGGTGTCGTTGTCGGGGCGGATCCCCGAACAAGACTGCAATGATAACACAATGTACTTGCATGGTCAATACTAACGGGCAAAGTGAGGCCCGGCGGAGCCGAAGCCTCACCGGGTGGTATTCCTTCTATTCAGTTGTATCCCCCTTGCCGAAGGAGATTTCGAATCCAAGTGTCCAGACCGGATCGCAGGTACCGTTGCCCCAATCGACCCAGACACTCAGCCTTTTGTCACCCCATCGTTCGGCGTAGAAGATGGGGCGATGGATCGATCTCCAATTCCAGGTTTTGAAGCCTCGAATCTTCATGCGTGCTCCTTCACCCAAAGACGTTCTTGAGCAGCTCGGCGTTGGCCATCCACAGCACAGCACAGTTCGGGTCATGAACCCTGGCGGTGATGACCGTGTTGGTCACATGCACCGGCGGCTTGTAGTCGGGAGGCATGCGGGTTTCGAACTCAAAACTGACCTTTCCAGAGTGGACACCCTCGGGGATTTCACCGCCACATCCACCGCAGGTCCAGCTGTCCGACGCAACTTCTTGGTCCATCTTTTCCCTCCAGGGGCCTCGACTATGAACTGTAGATATTAACTCATTATTCGCTGTCACCAGCAAGCGTAAGCCGAAAGATTCGAGAGGGACTTCTCAGTTACCACCTAAACTCACAACGCTAAGTTATGAACTTGGGTGATGCCCGTTTAAGGATACGGGCATCCTTGTCGTTCAGCCAGAGAGAATCTCTCCCGTTCTTTGAGTCGGCCGATAAAGCACAGCACCGGACTTACTGGCCCAATCTGGATGGACGATGATTGAGCACGCGTACCCGGCGTGCTCAAAGAGCGTTACGAGCAGCCAAGCAGAGTGGCGGTCTGTTTGCAGGATCTCTGCAATTTCGCCCAAGACCGTACCGTCGCTGCCTGCCTTCAGTAGGTGCCCTGCTAGCCGGCGGTCGCTTTGACTCCATGTTCTATTTATTGCCACAAGCATCCCTTTCGGATTGTTCGGAGGCGCTAAGGCCCTATCCCTTTGGTGGGATTTCTTCAGCCAGTACTGCTCTGGCTTCGCGGTTCATTGCGACAGTCAGGAGTATTTCCAGCACCTCGATGAACCCAGTCACGTAGGCTTCACCAGGGGTTCTCTCCGCACCCGGTAGGCCGATGCCTTCAGACCGCTGGGTCAAGAGTGCGGTCAGATCAGAGCATTGGACAAGGAAGTTGACGGATTGAGTCCAGAGCTCAGGAGCATCGGGACCAAGCTCCTGGAGTCGGGCAGAAGATTCAATTCGGTCGGTTATCTGACTCCATGCTTCATCTAGCTCTGCTCTTGACGGCATAGGGAAGCCGCCATAAATAGTGGGCGTATCTGGATCCAAGACGCTCTCCTCGAAACTAGTTTTAAAGGACCGTATTAATTATCCTCTTACTGGTAGACACGCTGCAAGCGTAACAAAGATTAGCAGCAGACTACTTCGTCAGTAGTTGCTTAACTTGATTGAGAACTTCCTGCGGGGAGAGGTTCGTCGTGTCTACAAGTGCCACATCGGGCTTTTCTTTGAGTCTCGCAATTGGGGTGTCGGAAAAGTCTTGTTTTAGGGTTCGTGCCGTTTCGGCTTGATTTACTTCCGCTTCGCGAAGCCATTCCTCTGTTGCTGCTGTGTGCCTGGTTCGCAAGCGGCCTGCAATAGCACTCGGTCCGGCGTCCAGTAGAATGAACCGCGCCGACGCCCCTTCGTAGACTTCCGAATTCAAAACACTTTGAGGGTAAATAATTCCACATAGGATAGTATCAATGCCAACTTTATCATTCTTCTTCGATTGCTCGAGGTAATGCTCAACCTTGGTCTGCTTCCAGGCCTTATAGTTTGATTCTTCGCCCCAAAGGTCTGCCTCGTCGATGTCGTGGATGTCATATTTGTCTGCTGGCAGTTCTCGCTTTAAGCCTTCAACAAGCGTACTTTTACCCACTCCGCCAGCACCAGTAATAAAGATAATCATGTAGAGCCGCCCCGTTATTTAGTTATATTAACAGAAAAGACTCCCTGTGGAGTCTTCATTCGAGAATTGCGTTGGTGTACCCGGCGGGTCGGTTGCTTCGCCACCTTCGCAACGTGCTTGGTCAAAGCGCAAGCAAGCTTGCTTTTCGCGCTGCGCGCGGTGCTTCACCGAACCTTTGGGTTTCGAGTCAGAACATATCAACGTAAAAACCCGAGTTTACACTCGGGCTCTTGCGTTGGTGTACCCGGCGGGACTCGAACCTGCGACCTTCGGCTCCGCAAGCCGACGCTCTATCCAACTGAGCTACGGGTACACATGAATAACTGGCGGAGCAACCGCTATTCTACCTTATTTGTGCCTGGCCGTAAAGTTAGAAGCGCAGAGTGCGTAGTAGGCGATCGATCATGTCATTGCGGGCAGGGACCTTTGGGAGGACGTTGCCCAATAGCTCCTCTACGGTGTTTTCCTGGTCATCTTCAACTGGTAGGGAAACGAGTGTGCCAAATTGCTTGGCAGGGACGAGCTCGATCACACGCTGGCCGTAGTCACTGATTTCGTAAAACGACGAAAAGCTATCGAAGGCGTAGGCCTTGCCCCCTACATGGACGCCATGTGTGGTAAGCGTGTAATTCAGAGTGCGCGGCTTGCGACGAGCGTAAATGACCAGTGCAATGTTCATGAGTACCAATAGGGCGATGGTGAAGTATTGCTCGGTGTAGATGGCAAGCCCAATCAGAGCGAGGAAGAACAGGCCAAGGAGCAAGTACCAGCCGCTTGGCTTGTTAGTAAAGGTAAACTCAGGGGCGTTCCAGCTCATGAGTGTAGTTTCCGACGTAGGGTCGACTTGTTCGTCCTCGTAGTCCTCAGGCGCGTCTAGCGGCTGGTTGGGCGTATCGAATCCTTGGGGCGGTGTGTTTGACGCGAACGGCTGCTGCGGGGCTTGAGGGGCTTGCTGCGGGGTCACAGGGGCATTCTGGTCGGCAGTGTGAGGCTCTGCTGGCTTTGGTGTGTACGCTACGCCTGGTTTTAGTTCGTCGTCTTGCATTAATGCCTATGCTTTATCACCCCTATTATGACGTAAAGCCTAAGTATTGTCGATAATTCTAGGCTTCGGCTTCCCACTTCATGGTGAGCTGGTTGTCGCCTGGTACCTCGATGACTTTATACCCCGCAGCTTCGGCGGCTTTTTGCGACGCAACGTTTGATTTGCGCATGTGTGCATAAATAACAGGGTAGCCGCTTTTGATGGTCGCCTGCTTGTAGGCGGCTTTGCCTATGCCCTTGCCACGCATGCGCTGATTAATATGAATATCGACCGAGTAGTGGTCTCCAAGCTCGTCGCTGTGGGATTCTTTGATCGCAATGTGCCCAGCACGAAGCTTACCGGCGTGGATGTGCCAGTACTTTTCCTTCGGCTTGGCCTTAGGGGGTTGTTTGAGTTGTATGTTTGCGTTCATGTATTTGGATAATTCCATGGCGGAGAGGGTGGGATGGTGGCTTGCGCCACCTTCGTAAGGTGCTTGGTCAAAGCGCAAGCAAGCTTGCTCTTGACGCTGCGCCCCCTACTCCACCGAACCTGGGTTCTCACCCTAGTCTACCATAGAAAAAGCCCGAGACAGGCTCGGACTCTTTCTATTGGCGGCCCTGGTGGAACAGGGTCAGAAATCTGTTCCCTGGGGTGTCCTGGCGAAGATTCTTTCGGGCC
>CAYTBW010000001.1:149997-155332 GCA_964436255.1 uncultured Candidatus Saccharibacteria bacterium
AGTCTACCATAGAAAAAGCCCGAGGCTAGCTCGGACTCTTTCTACTGGCGGAGAGGGTGGGATTCGAACCCACGAGACGGTTTCCCGCCTGCTGGTTTTCAAGACCAGTTCCTTCAACCACTCGGACACCTCTCCGTAAGTGGCTAGGCTATAGTTTACTGGAAACTCAGACTGTATTCCAGAGGGAGGGGTGGTGGCTGCGCCACCTTCGCAAAGTGCTTGGTCAAAGCAGGAGCGAGCTCGGCTTTGACGCTGCGCGCTTTGCTCCACCGAACCTGCGGTTCTCATCCCCCCCTGCTACCATGCAAAAAGCCGGTACTTACGCACCGACTCTTAGCATGGCGGAGAGGGAGGGATTCGAACCCTCGCTAGAGATTGCTCCCTACTAACGGTTTAGCAAACCGTCCCCTTATAGCCACTTGGGTACCTCTCCGCGATAGCGTACTTTCTAGTTTACGTCATTGGGCCGTGCTATAACAGCCTCGATATTATACTGTTTTTCACGCAACGCGCCAAGGGTAAGGGGAATCGCTATCTCCACAGCCAAACCTTATAAAACGAACATAATACGGACATATTTTGGGGCGTTTGTAAACCCTTCATATGAATAATGATTATGCTATTTGTCAAGGGGTAGGGATTCGAGCCTACGGGTATAGAAGTCGGCCTTGGCTTGGCCTAAAGCTCGATATGAATCAGCCAACAACCTATTCAATTCTGGATTTGACCTGTCAAGATTGATTCCCTGCTCTCCTCGTTGTACAGCTAGCTTGTGATCACCACGGGCGCTGGCGAGTCCGGCAAGCATGAGCCAGTCCGCTGGAGTCTTTGCAGTGGTTGCGAGTCGCTTCTCCCCTTCTTTATATATTTGATTCTGAATGAGGAATACGCCTTGGCCTCGCGTAGAGCTGAGTTGCGCAGAAGTTAGCAAGGGGTAGTTGGCACGTTGGAGTGTGGCCTCCTTTGGATTAGTCAGCAGGCACACGGCAGCCATTTGCTGGGCTTTTTCGTAGTTCAAGTCCAGCTTAGTAGCTTTTGTTGCGTTGGCACATCCATTTTTGAGGTCCCCCCGATTGAACTGTGCGGCTGCGAGGCCTACATGTGCTGCTGCGGTACCCTTTTGGCTTATCGCTCGTGCGTAAAAACGTTGGGCTGGCGTATATTCCTGTGCAATAAGGGCGTAGTTGCCAAGGCGGGCGTAATCAGGCTTGAGCGGCCATTGCGACAGGGTGCGCCAAGCTTTGTCGTAGCGACCATTGGCCAAGTAGTAGTTCGCCAGTGCTTTCGGCGCCTGCTCCCCTCCCCAGCCGATGATGTTTGCTTGGGTTAAGTATTCTTCTTGTTGCGCCTGGCTCTTTGCAGCAACCGACTTGGCAACCAATGTTGACACTTCCCTGTCTCGCCATGCAAGTACACTCGGCGTGGCTAACGCAAAAACAACACCAGCGGCGAGGAACACGCCGGCTGCGAGGGGCCAGAACGAATGTTTGTTGTGAGTCTTAGTCTTCAAATGGTTTCTTAGATCGAATCAATGCTTGTTTGCAGCTCTGCTACTGCTATTTTAGCATCATCAAGCCGCTTACGCTCGGCCTCCACGACTTCGCTTGGCGCGTTGGTCACAAACGCCTCACTGGCAAGTTTTTGCTCGCTAATGCGAACGGCGTTTTGCTTGAGCGCAAGTTCACGTTCCAGGGCCTTGCGACGCTGCGCGTCTTCCCCGGCGGCCTTCTGGGCGATGAGGTCGATAATTTCGCGTTCGAACTTGTCGGCTTTCTTGCCATCGTAGGCTAGTTGTATATTCGGCCACTGTTCGGTAATAAGCTGGGAATCAGTCCACGGAAGTTCCTGCCAAATAGCCTCTGTTACAAATGGCGCGATAGGGTGGAGCATACGCAGTATGGCGTCTAGGCTCGTGGCGAGCATATCAGGGTTTAGTTCGGACTTGGAGTATTCAATATAGAGGTCGGCGAACTTGTCCCACAGGAGGGAATAGAGCGCTTGGCCAGCTTCGGAGAACCGATAGGCCTCGATCTGCTCAGTTACGAAGTCACTAGCCGCGCTAAGCTCGCGAGCCATGTAGTGGTCGGCGTTTGATGTGATTTGTGGCTGGACAGGGGAGTAGTCAGCTGGAATCTTAGCCAGAACAAACCGTGCAACATTCCAGAGTTTGTTGCAGAAGTTGCGGTAGCCCTTAACTTTTTCGTTCGACAGAGCGCCGTCGTTACCGGGAGTAATACCGATGGTGAGTGCCAGGCGCAGCGCGTCAGTTCCATATTCTTCGGTTAACTCGAGTGGGTTGAGTACGTTGCCCTTGGACTTGCTCATCTTTTTGCCGTGAGCGTCGTTTACGAGCCCGTGGAGGTATACGTTTTCGAACGGAACCTTACTAGTACGATACATACCAAGCATAACCATGCGAGTAACCCATTGGAAGAGGATGTCGCGGCCAGTCTCCATAACGGTAGTGGGGTAGAAGGTATCGAAGTCCCCAGTTGCCATCAGGGTGGCAAATGGCCATTGGCCACTAGAGAACCAGGTGTCAAAGGTGTCGGTTTCGCGCTCATAGTTGCGTTCGCCGTAGTAGGCCTTAGCTTCGGCTTCGTCGTTGGTTACGATGTATGGCTTCTTAGATTCATCGCCACTAGCATTGTAGAAAACGGGGATGTGAATACCAAACCAGCTTTGGCGGCTTATGTTCCAGTCACGCAGGTTCTCGAGCCAATCTATGTAGGACTTCTTGAACCGAGCTGGCACAATGTTGATCTCGCCGTTTTTCACAGCGGCAATAGCCGGCTTTTTCAGCTCGTCCACCTTGATCCACCACTGCTCGGTGACTAACGGTTCGATCGGGTTGCCGCAGCGATCATGGCAGGCAATGGAGTGCTCACGGTTCATATCAATGTGGTCAATTAGTCCACGCTCTTCCAGATCGTGCGCAACGGCGTCTCGAGCTTCAAGCACCGTCATGCCTGCGTAGCGGCCAGCGGCTTCTGTAAGAAGTCCATCCGTGCCAATGCCGCTAATTACTTCTAGGCCATGGCGTTGCGCCATTTCCCAGTCATTAGGGTCGTGCGCAGGAGTAATCTTCACCACACCAGTACCAAAGTCAGGGTCGACGTGCCGATCGCCAATTACCTTTAGCTTGCGTGGGCCCCAGAGCAGATCAACTTCTACCTCTTTGCCAATCCACTCCTTGTAGCGCTCATCTTCGGGGTGCACGGCAATGCCAGTGTCGGCAAACATTGGTTCTGGGCGAACGGTAGCGACTACGAACGGCCCGTATTTCACATAATAGAGCGGATCAATCTGGTCGCGATGTTTGATTTCGATATCAGCAAAGCTCGATCGGCAGTGCGGGCACCAGTTTACAATGCGATCACCGCGGTAAATGTGGCCATCTGCTTCGAGGCGCTTGAATGTTTCGTAAACTGTTTCGATAATGTCTTCGTCTAGCGTGAATTTGAGTCGGCTCCAGTCGAGCGAGAAGCCCAATGACTTAAGTTGCGAGACGATGTTGTGCTGGTTCTGCTTGGTGTAGGCGAGTGCAGCTTCATAAAATTCCTGTGGGGTGAAGTCGAAGCGGCTTTTGCCTTCTTTGGCTAGCTCTCGCTCGAATACCACTTGGGTTTCAATCCCAGCGTGATCGGTGCCTGGGAGCCACAGGGTAGGGTGGCCTTGCATCCGGCGGTAGCGCACCATGATGTCTTCTACCACATACATGGCGTGTCCTGTGTGCAGGTTGCCGTTGGCGTTTGGCGGCGGCAGAATAATGCTGAATGGAGATTTGGGCGCGCTTAAATTGGGCTTGAATGCTCCTGATTCTTCCCACATTTTGTACAAACGCTCTTCGTATTTGCCTGGCTGGTATGCCTTCGGCATTGATGATTCCATGGCCGAAGTATACCTGAATCGTGCACTAGATTCCAGGGTGGGCGAGCCTAGGCATCTTGACAAGACGCTTATGGTTTGCTATAATGGTGTACAAGATCACAAAAACAAAAAGGAGATTCAATGTCAGCAGAAGTATCGATGGGTGATCCGCACTCTGATAAGAAACAGCTTCGAGTGGATTTACAGTCTGATTCAGAAGCCGCCGAAGAAGGGCCATATGAAGACGAGGATGTCGAGCTGCATGAAGATCGTGTTGCTCGAGTGGTTGAACCAATTCTTCAGAGGTTCAATAAGGGCCTAGAGGACCGAGGAATTGTTTTAGATCCAAGACTACGGGGGAACCTTTTGGACGCGCTAACAATTGCCTACGAGACGGGGCTTCAAGATGACGGAAACAATGTAGCCCCCCAGGATCTGCTGCTAGAATCACCCAATATGCCAAGCATAGAAGAAAGTTAAGATCAAAATTTTAGAGCTCTTCAAGGCTTGAATCAGCCACAAGTGATTCTGGACTAGCATACATATCTTGCTTGGCCATTCGGTAGGCAAGCACACCAATCATAGCGGCATTGTCCGTGCATAATACTGGAGGAACGAAGATTGCGTTCGGTAGCTTTTTAGTAAGCTCTGAGCGCAGTTTTTGATTACAGGCCACCCCGCCGCCAACTACGATGCTGGCGGGCTGGAATTCTTCGGCTGCTCGAACGGTGTTGCGCACTAATGCTGTTATCACAGCCCTTTGGAAGCTTGCGGCAATGTCGTTGACTACTTGCTCGTCGAGCTGGTAGGTCTTTGGCAGGCTTAAGTCGCCAGGGTTGTGGCCAGTAATCTCTTGCACTTGCCTTAGTACAGCGGTCTTGAGGCCTGAAAAGCTAAAGTCGTAGCTGTCGTTCGTATTCGTGCCTGGTTGGGTGGAGAGGCGAGCAATTGGGAATTTATACTTCTCTTCATTACCATGCTGTGCAGCCTTATCGATAGCCGGGCCACCAGGGTAGGGGAGCCCAAGTAGCTTGGCTACCTTATCAAACGCCTCGCCGGCGGCATCGTCGCGCGGTTGGCCCATCTGGGTACGCGGTAGCTGCTCAGAATACATTGTAAGTGCTGTATGTCCGCCAGTGTCCGGGCGGGCGAGGATGGGGGACTTTGGCTGGTTGTCGGTCAGGAACGCTGCAAAGGCGTGGGCGATAATGTGATTTACGCCAATCAGCGGCTTATTCTTAACCATTGCAATAGTGCGAGCGGTTAGAGTGCCGATTAGTAGGGAGCCGATCAGTCCTGGGCCACGAGTGGTTGCAATGGCATCTATGTCGGCCCAAGTTAACTTTGCCTCGCTGAGCGCTTGCTCGATTACTGGGATGATGACTTCTATATGACTGCGGGCCGCTACCTCTGGCACCACGCCGCCGTACTGGGCGTGAATGTCGATTTGCGAGGAAATCACATT
>CAYTBW010000002.1:0-65829 GCA_964436255.1 uncultured Candidatus Saccharibacteria bacterium
GAGAGGACCGGGAATGACGAACCTCTGGTGTACCAGTTGTCGCGCCAGCGGCATTGCTGGGTAGCTATGTTCGGACGGGATAAGCGCTGAAAGCATATAAGCGCGAAGCCTCCTTCAAGATTAGATTTCCCCATTAGGCTCGTTATAGACGATGACGTTGATAGGCACTAGGTGTACGCACAGTAATGTGTTTAGCCGAGGTGTACTAATAGCCGATAGACTTTTTAACATCTTGCTTTTCTCTATTGTGGCCTTCGGGTTTACAGTAAAGATATGCAAGAACCGTTTGCAACAGATTGACTGACAATTTGTAGGTATTACTACCTCTCATTGTTATTGGTGTATTACCTCAAGGTGATTATATAAACAAATACAAATCCCGATACTTTAAAGTATCGGCCCTAGCGCTCAAAACACGAGCGACTGGGCCGGTGCTTTTAGCGGGGAGGCCACACCTGTTCCCATCCCGAACACAGAAGTTAAGCTCCTCAGCGGCGATGATACTCGCAAGGGGAAAGTAGCACAGTGCCGGATTTTATCATTAAGACCACGCGAAAGCGTGGTCTTTCTGTATTACCAGGTTTGACATTCCCCTTATGCTGACCTATGATTAACCATCAGGATAATATTACTTAAGGGGACTTATATGACAAACAAAAAACATTCGGCAGGTAGTAGTACTTTGCTTCAATCACCACGTAAGCGTAGCAAGTGGCTACTAGCTCCGTTCATTGCTCTTTTTGCACTCTTCGGGGCTGTAATAATCTTGCGCAGTTTTGCTTCTACTCCCCCAACAGATCCTAACGACGTTGTGCGTGGCGGTTTTAGCACTGCTAGCACGAAGGCTGCACAAGACGACATGATCAGAAAGCTGAACAGTAGCGCACCAGAAAATAAGGGGGCCAAGCAGCTCTTCGCTTACTTCGGTATTACCGATGCTGAGATTCGAGCATCCAGGTTGATCCCTGGGATCAACCCCCAAACTTCTGGTTACGCAAACTGGCTTTCATTCGGGCGTACACAGCGTCCAGGCTCGACACCACTAACTGTCGGTGGCGCAACTTTTTGGTCTAAGCCCGTCAAGAACGCCTGGGTAGCAGGTACAACGCAGACTCAACCGGTCTTAAAGGGTAAAACAAAGGATGGTCGCGAGTTCATTGTACATGCAGAATGTGGCAACTTGGTTATGCCAAGCCTGCGACCCTTCCAGGCGAATCCTAATGCCACTATTGTAAAGAAGGCCATCTCTCCTGCGAACGGAGCTACGGTAAAGCCTAATGACGTCGTTAAGTACCAGTTGATCGCAAAAAGCACCGGCAACACCAACGCCTATGTGGTTGTGGCAGACAGGCTACCAATCGGCACTACGTATGTAAGTGCGACCGTAGACACTGGTAACGCATTGCCATTAGAGACGAAAGTGGAGAACAACCGAACGGTATACAGATGGGCAAATTATGGCTTAGCTCCAGGGAGTGAAATTCGAATTACGTTGACGGTGAAAGTGAACGCAGATGTGAAAAGTGGGTTCTGCAACACGGCATATGTTACGTGGGTTCAGGGCCAAACTTTACCTGCCAAATCTGCTGATATTTGCCATAACTTAGGGACGCCAATCCTAAAGGTAGAAAAGAGCTCTGATGTGCCTGCAGGCAACCCTGTAAAGACTGGCGATGTAATTACTTACAATGTAGTTGGTAGTAACACCGGAGTTGCAAACTCACTTAATGCAGCAATATGGGATGGTGTTCAGGATAATGGCTGGTACGAGTTTGTCGAAATAGGCCCACTAAAGCGCGGGAATACTGTAGTGCCTGACTCGGAGATTGCAGAAAAGGTTGTTGCTAAGCCTAGCCAAGGCTACAAGTACTGGGGCTACACCCTCAAGGCATTGAAGCCACAAGAGAGCGTAGGATTCACGATTAAGTTCCGCATTAAGCAGGCTGAAAACACCGCACTCAAGATGTGCAACTTGGCAATAATTGCTGACAGCCGACCATCGCCATTTGGGGTCTGGGGCTACGATGAGGTTTGTCATACCTCCGAAGGTGTAGAAAAGTCAAAATCTGCCATCTTCTTAAATCGCAAAGGTACTGACGGAAAGCCTCTTCCTGCAGACGGGAAGAACGTGGCAAAAGCCGGGGATGAGATCCAATATATCTTGAATACTAAGAATCTAGGGACCAAAAAGCTAACAGGGTATGAAATTGTAGAAGATCTGAAGGATGTTCTCGAGTACGCTGATGTTACCGACAATGGCGGTGGAACGCTTGCTGACGGAATACTGAAGTGGAAAATAGACATAGATGCTGGCAAGACAGACGTGCGCATGTTCAAAGTCAAGGTCAAGAGCCCAATTCCAAACTTAGCTCCAAAAACTAGCTCTCCTGGATCTTACGATTATAAAATGATCAATATCTACGGCAATACTGTAGAGATTCCAGTAGATAAGCCGCTTACCCAAACGATCATAGACACTCTGCCGCAAACCGGGGCTCTAGGATTCCTCATGATACCCCTTGTGCTGGCAACCCTAATGCTCCTTGCCTATACGAGTGGGGTGTTTGGCCACGGAAGGGCTAAGAGCACTTCGTCTAACACCCAGACAGCCGGGCAACCGTCTTCAGTGCACCAGCCGGGTGATCAGTTCCATCCTGAAGAAAAGGCTACAAAGGATGCACGCACGAATCATCCAAAAGCATAAGGGTACTACGTTATGCCAAGACCAACACAAAAACAAAAAACAATAAAGCCAAGAATTGCGCCTAAGGCCGCGGGCCTTGCTGCCGCAAAAAAGTCCATAAAGTTCCGCTTACCCTCCGCACTACTTGCGGCCGCTGTATTGGCGATTGTCGGGATAGCCTATGTTTTATTAACAAATGCCAGTACTAAGCCATACTCCAGGCTAGACTGCACCTATGCAAAAGCCTATATGGGCGCAAAAGGCGATAGTAACTTAGAAAAGAAGAATGCTTGTCTAGATAAGAGTGCCGAAGCCATGGTGGCGAAGATACACACAGCTATTTTCGGGCGTGATATCGCAGCTAATCAGGCTAGTTATAAGAAGTGGTCTGAGGTTTACATCGGTTTGCGTAAGGCCCCAGCAACGGAGTTCGCCAATAAATTACTGACAACCCCAGAGGCGAAAAGTGGTTACTGGAAGCTTTCAAATGGCGGGAAGATTGACAGATTATACCTGAACTTACTTGGACGTTCGGTCGACACGAAGGGAAGAGAGTTCTGGCTCAATTATCTGTTGCGGAACAAGTCCTCTAAGACAATCGCCGCGTTTGTAAGTTCTCCTGCCGTTGTTGCCAAACAGAGGCCAAGCGTAGCCGCAAGTTTAGCTACATTGCCTACGACATATCGACCCGAAGCTAGTCCATGCAAGAACGGCTTGAATGCGGCAGAGTGCAAAGCATTTGTGCAGGCAGTCCAGAGGTCAAAGGGCGAGAGGTGCAAACAGTATCCTTTGGGTGGTAATACCACTCCACTTTGCAAGCCAGGTTCAGCTGGAGCTGTGGGCGATGTGCTCGTTGAGCGCGGGATCGATGGCAGCAATGTTAATCTAAATAAGGCTGCAGCTGATAAATTCAAGGCCATGCGGCAGGCTGCCCGCCGCGAAGCTGGTATCTCTATTGAAGCTGCTGATGAGCTGGGAGGAGGGTATGGGAGTTATCGTACTCAAGCTATGCAGACCGAGCTAGTACGCAGAGGCTATCCTGCTGCCCCTGTAGGCCGCTCAATGCATCAATGGGGGCTAGCAATCGACTTTGCGTGCAATGGTAAGAAGTTTAACTCCTCTGGGGCTACGTGTCAGAATTGGATCAAGCGTAATGCTGGTAGATTTGGGTTTTATAACTTGCCTAGTGAACCTTGGCATTATTCTACTAACGGCAAGTAGGCCTTAATCCCGGGGTTGTGCAAGTGCGTATAAGGCAATAGCACCCGCTACGCTAACATTGAGAGAGTTTTTTTGCCCACGCATCGGAATTTCTATAATGTGATCTGCAAGCGACAAGACGTCACTGCTAAGACCATCAACCTCGCTACCCAAGACCAGTGCTGCGTCCTTGCCACAAGTGGCCTCATTTAGTCTTTCCGTGTCCGGAACGTTGTTTTCCAAGCAGTAGATTTCATACCCTCGTGCCTTCAGTTCTCGAACGATTGAGCTAGCATCGTCCCGGTGCTCAAAAGAGACACCATCTTCTGCCCCAAGCGCTGTTTTACGTATCTCTTTAACATTTGAGCGGATAACGTGCTCAGGACGGGGGTCATTGTCTGTTCTTGGGTAGGGAGTGATTCCACACACATATATCATATCAATACCAAGTCCATCGCAGGTTCGCATGAGCGACCCTACATTGTGTCCAGAACGAATATTATCTAGAACGAGTACCAACCTAGCCTTCATAGCAATATTGTCTCATATTGACGCGCAATAGGAAAAAGGTTATGCTGTAGGCAAGAACTAACCTTATGGCAACAAAGCAAACAAAAAAGAAGAAGAAGACCTCGAAAAAGACTCCTTTGCTCGCAAAGAATAGGTTTAATTTACCAACTCTCATCGCTCTTGTTGGGGTGCTCTCGATGGTCGGTTACTATGTGCTCACTACGTTTGCTGCCGGACCTGCTAGATTAAGCCCGAATTGCCCCGCAAGCGTCAGTAACGACACTGGGTATGCTTGTTATAGAGACAGTGCCGAAGGGTGGGCCACCAGGCTATTTATGACAATGTATGACCGGTCCCCTGATGGGACCAAGACTGCCGCGGGCGTTGCTACTGGGGGAGGGTACAAGTATTGGTCTGAGCAGATAAGCGCTAAAGGGGTTGGCGCCTCCGCGGTGTCCATGTACACCGTTGCAGGAACTACTGACAAGGCCAGATTTAACAATTACACGCCCGAGCAAAAAGCTCAGGTGTTGTATACGCGTGCATTGGGGAGGAACGCTGACGCTGCGGGTATTGCATACTGGAAGCAACGTTTTGCCTCCGAACCTGCGGGAAATGTTGTTGTGGCGTTCTTGTCGCAAAACGAACCTAAAACTTTCAATAAAACTCTGAGCGTTAAGGTTTTGAATTTTATGAGGCCTGGCTGGAATACCACCACTACCCAGCCCCCTGTTGTTGTGAACCCACCGCAGCCGCCGGAAGAACCGGAGGAGCCGGAAGAGCCAGCATACAACCCAGCACCCGAGCAACCTCAATATGGGGGAGTCGATAATCCAGACTACAGCTTCGTGATACCAGATGACGGGTCAATTGGCGGAGGAACAGATGCTTTGCCGGAGCTGGGAGAGGTTAGCCTGGATGACCTGTCAGGAGCCAGCGAAGATGACATAAGCAAGATCATTGAAGAGAAGACGCAATCGAGCGGAGACGGCCTTGATAGCGAAGCTGCAGCTAGGTCGTATGGCGGAAAGCTCAAGATTCTGCCCCCCGAAGAGGCCATTGCTAATGGCGCGAATGAACTGCGCTACTACATAAACGGTAAACTCAAAGCTACCGTTAAAAAGGCTCCATATGCCTACACGCTTGATTCTACCCGAATGAAGAATGGGCGCTACGTTCTCTCGATCGTCCCATATCAGGATGGCGAGAAGCTGGATGAATATAGCTACGTACTGAGCGTGAAGAATACGCTGACCTTCTGGCAGAAGATCTACAACCTCATTAGCTCACCATTTGCCAAATAGAAAAGCAAGCACAAAAGGTATTGACTTTATAAGCATAAGCTGCTAGAATAACAAAGTTATAATAACCTTGAGTTTAATGAAGCGTTATTGGTAGGGTTAACCTTTGTTCAAACTCCAACTGTAACAAGAAGGAGAAAACAATGGCAGGAACGAAATTAGGCGGTGTATTGGCCGCAGAGACCAACAAGAAGCGTTACGGTAGCGAATTCTACCGTGAAATCGGTCGTAAGGGTGGCCAGAAAAGCCGTAATGGTGGATTTGCTGCCAACCCTGCACTAGCTCGTGAAGCTGGTCGTAAGGGCGGCTTGAGCAAAAAGAAGAAGACCGCTTAACCAAGTAGTCTATACCAAAAAAGGACCCTCGGGTCCTTTTTTGGTATGCAGAATTAGCCTAGAACAGTAAGGGTGATGGCGTCGTGCGGGTTGGAGCTCGCCTGCCATTTGCAGCCACATAGGAAGCAGCGGAAGTTGTGAGGATCTTTTGCGCCTGGTAGGCAGAAGTTTTTACAGTGCGGGCATGATGATCGCGCACTAAGCCAGTGATCATAGGTGTCGATACAGGATTGGATATATGCATCATTCACCTGCACGCCATGCTCGATACATAAGCGCTTCGTTAAGTGCCAGGCCTGCGCTTCCATGATGAGAAGCTCAAAGTCGTTCGCAAAGGTAAAATGTCCAAGTTCTGCATGGCTAATTTCGTGGAGCAGGGATAATCTGCCTTCGTTTGATCTCAGCTCGTTTTCGTCATAATGAATCAGCTCCTCGCTTGCGTCAAATGCGAAGTAGCCAGATGGCACAAAGCTGTAGTTTGGATAACTCTGAATAATATCCATGCTCACCCTCCGTTTGTAGCTATTATGCGCCAAGGGCTACAGGGCTGCAAGCTACAAAGGCCATGAGTTTGCCCAGGAAAGGGTAAAATGTACCACAATCCCGAGCAAGCTCACGACCTTTTATATATAGTATCATCATGAGCATAAATTGTCAATACTGATCGAGCCTACCAGTCCAATCGGGTACTTGCACAAGCGCCCCCCTAGTACTACACTAGCGGCAAAGGGGAGAAAGTGTATGAATCGTTCACCGGCCATTAGGTTTTTAGCGGCAGCGCTACTTATAGTATTTATTGTGGTTGCAACGTTTATGTATGGAAACGCTCAACGTGCTAAGCAGGAGCAGTCCAAGGAACAGGCAAAAGTAGAGGAAGTACAGAAGCAAAGTGAGCAGAAGCGAGAGGATCAGAAAGACCAGGGCCAGCAGGCCACTCAGACACTTCCGGCTGAGAGCCTAGAGCCAACTTCTTTGCCATCCGCAAGTACTTCGACAGTCGTTCCAGAGGTAACTCAGATCCCTACTACTGGTGGATCGGGCTCACTAAGCTTCGTACTGGCCGTTCTGGTACTATCGGCTCTTGGGTGCCTAGCGCGCCGCAGGCGGCTGGTTGCTGCATAGGCTGCAAGTGCTGCTTGTCTTTACACTCTCCCGTATTTAAGGTATAATTCTTAGGAAATTTGGCCGTGAATCGGTCAAGGCCAGGCTCTGCGCGTTAGCGTAAATCCAAATGTCTGGTAAAGGAGAATATAGTGTCAACAAACAACCAAATCATGGCTGATCTTTTAGCCACTCATGAAATTAAAAACTTAACCCAAGGCGAACTTGTAGAAGGAACAGTCATTACTGCTGAAAAGCACGAAGTGTGGCTTGACCTCGGCATGTACGGTACTGGCGTGGTTATGGGCCGCGAGCTCGAACAAGGCGCAGGGTCTATCAAAGAGGGTGATGTGCTAAGCGTTTCAGTTCTAGAGCCAGAGGCGCCAGAGGGGTATGCTATTCTGAGCCTCAAGAAAGTTGCTAAAGAAAAGGGCTGGGAATTGCTCGAAGAACGCTTCAAGGAAGGCGAAGTCTTTGGAATCATTCCATTCGACGCCAACAAGGGTGGCCTTCTGATCGAAATCGAAGGTATTCGAGGCTTCCTGCCCGTTTCTCAACTATCTGCAGAGAACTACCCACGCGTAACCGGTGCAGATAAAGATGAAATCCTACACCGACTAAACAGCATCGTAAGTCGTACCCTGATGGTCCGCATCCTTGATCTAGACCGTAAGCAGAACAAGCTGATCGTGTCTGAAAAGGCAGCTCAACGCGAATTCACTGAAAGCAAGATTGCTAACTTCAAGGCTGGCGACAAGGTTAAGGGCGTCGTGACTGGCGTAGTGGACTTTGGTATCTTCGTGAATGTTGAGGGTATCGAAGGGCTTGTTCATATCTCCGAGATCGCTTGGGACCGTGTGGATAATCCTTCTAAGTACGTAAAGGTTGGCCAAGAAGTCGAAGCCCTAATAATCTCAATTGACCAGGAAAAGCTATCGCTTTCTATGAAGCAGCTTACGCCAGACCCATGGGTTAAAGAGATTGCTCAGTACAAAGTCGGCGATAAGGTAGACGGTAAGATTACCCGCATAACGCCATTTGGCGCGTTCGTGCAGGTTACTCCGGTAATCGAAGCCCTCGTGCATATCTCTGAGCTCGCAGATGAACACGTAGCAGATCCTGCTAGCCACGTTGAGCTAGGCGAGACGAAGCAGTTCACTATCATCGGCATTGACGAGGCTCAGCACAAGTTGTCTTTAAGCCTCAAGGCCAAGGCCGCTAAAGCTAGCACCAAAGAGGACTAAGCCGTGGCCGAGACTCGTCATACTCCGTTAAGGACATGTCGAGTCTGCCGGGCGAAGAAGCCCAAGGCCGAGCTGGAGCGGTGGGTGATCGCACCTGACGGGCTTACCCTCGATAGCACGAAGACTTTGCCAGGCCGAGGGCACTACAGTTGTCGCAGCGGTTGTAGCACGCAAATCCACACTAAAGTGAGAATCACGCAGAAGAAAGACAAGAGGACATAGATGGAGCAAGACGACAAGAAGCAGATTGAGATTCCAGAAGTAGTGGCGGTAAGCGATTTTGCGCAGCGGCTCGGCTTGGGCGTTGCCCAGGTGGTGGGTGAACTTATGAAGAATGGCGTAATGGCCACCGTGAATGAAAATATTGATTTCGATACTGCCTCGATCATCGCAGGAGAGCTTGGTTTTGACATTGTTCCAGAGCCAAAGGAGGCCGAGGCTCGTCCTAGCCAATCGCTTGAGCAAACTGAAGAAAAGTCAGACGAGGAGGTGCGCCCGCCGATCGTAGCTGTAATGGGGCACGTTGACCACGGAAAGACGTCCCTATTGGACGCTATCCGTGAGAGCGATGTGGCATCTTCTGAGGCCGGTGGCATCACTCAGCATATCGGTGCCTACCAGGTGACGAAAAACGATCGTAGAATTACCTTCCTTGATACCCCAGGGCACGAAGCCTTCTCGGCTATTCGCGCTCACGGTGCTCGTATGACCGACGTTGCAATTATTGTAGTGGCCGGGGACGACGGTGTTAAGCCTCAGACCAAAGAAGCCATTAACCATGCCAAGGATGCCGGTGTGGCGATCGTGGTTGCAATTAACAAGATGGATAAAGCTGATGCCGACGTCAACCGCGTTAAGCAGGAGCTGAGCGAGATTGGTATTTTGGCTGACGACTGGGGCGGAGACGTGCCATGCGTAGAAGTCTCTGCTAAAACGCACGATGGCATCACGAAGCTCCTGGACGTTGTTTTGCTTGTAGCCGATATCGCCGACCAAAAGGCCATTTTTACTGGCGCGGCAAGCGGTGTGGTTATTGAATCTCATCTTGAAACAGGTCGCGGCCCTGTAGTAACACTTTTGATCCAGAAGGGTACGTTGCGCACGGGAGACAGTTTGGTCGTAGGTACTACATATGGGAAGGTACGTAGCTTAGAAGACTATCGTGGGCGTAAGCTCAAAGAAGCGACTCCGGCTATGCCAGTAGTTGTTTCCGGTATCCGCGAAGTACCGAACTTCGGCGAGTGGTTCGAAGTAGTTTCTTCCGAGAAGGTAGCCAAGGACTGGGTTGCAAAGCAGGCTCGTAAGCAAAGTATTAAGAGTCTTACCAACACAAAGACGGTTACGTCGCAAGACCTTAATCGGGCTGTAGTCGATGGTCAGGTAAAAGAGCTGGCAGTGCTGGTAAAGGCTGACGTACAGGGGTCGCTCGAGTCGTTGATTGATAGCTTGAACCAGATTGGTAACGAAGAAGTCCGCGTCAAAGTAGTTTCGTCTGGTGTGGGTGACATTTCAGAGAGCGACGTTAACGCAGCCGATGCTGGTAACGCGATTATCCTTGGCTTTAATGTTAGTATTAAGGCCGCAGTAAACCAGCTCGCCAAGCGTAGCAAGGTGGATTTCCACCTATACAAAGTGATCTATGAGTTGCTCGATGATATTCGTGATTGGCTTTCGAGCTTACTCCCGCCAGAGATCATCGAGATTGAACTCGCTCGCCTTGAGGTACTAGGGATCTTCAAGACAACTAAAACCCAGATTATTACCGGGGGACGGGTGACTAGTGGTCAGCTACAATCAGGCATGACTGCCCGTATTTTACGTAAAGGCGAAGAAGTCGGTGCCGGTAAGGTTTCAAACCTACAGAAGGAAAAGCAGATAGCCCGTGAGGCCAACGAGGGTGATGAGTGTGGAATATCGCTTGATACTACCGACGCGCTTGAGCTTGGTGACGAACTCGTGTTCTACCGAATAGAAGAAAAGGCTCGCAAACTCTAATGTCACGCCGGCTCGAAAAAGTGGCAGCGCTTTTGCAGCAATATGCCGCTACTGTCCTGAACCAAGAGTTTGCTTTCCCAGGCCTTGCCACTTCCGTTACCAAGGTGGACGTAAGCCCAGACCTTAAGAACGCACGAGTGTATGTTGGCATGGTGGGCCGTGGGCGGGAAGAGGCAAAACCCCGTATAGAGAAGGCAGCGCCAGGGGCAATTGCTGCTTACCTCGCAACCCGCACCGATCTTCGCACAGTGCCTCATATTAGGATAGTGTTTGATGACTCAGGTGAGTACGCAGAGCACATATCACAACTGATCGACGGCATAGAATAAGATTGACGGCGTCAGCATAAGCGTCTATCATAGCTGTATGAGTAAAGTAGTTTTACTAGCCGAGGATAACGATTTTATCCGCAATATGTATCAGCTTAAGCTTTCCAAGGCAGGCCTGACTGTCGAAGAAGCAGTTGATGGCAAAATGGCCCTCGAAAAGATTAAAGCAAAGAAACCAGACTTATTGTTGTTAGATATGATGATGCCAAACATGAGCGGTATTGACGTGCTTAAGCAGCTCAACAAAGACAAGGTGATTCCAGACTTACCGGTAATCGTCCTTACTAACATCATGAACTCACAGGCGATTACGGAAGCTCGTGATCTTGGGGCTCGAGACTACATCATCAAGACCGACCTAACCCCTAGCCAAGTAATCGATAAGCTCAAGCCTTACCTATAAAATATTGCAGTATCACGGCTAAAAAGCGCCCAGACGGGCGCTTTTTAGCTTAACTTATTAGGTTTCTGTATCCGTTGGCGAAGCCCAGCGCGTCCATAGGCTTTTTGCCAGCTGGCTGGATTGAGTCAATCTGTAAACTCCCCTGCTTGCAGCCAAGCAGGAGCGTCTTGCCATCGCGGTTGATTTTGCCGATTGGGGTGGTTTTGCTAGTAGCTCTGGCCGACTTAACTGCAAGGAGAGTGCCTTGAACTGTAATGTAGCTACCTGGCCAGCCCTGGAACGCCCGTACTTGCCGTTCTAGTTCTAGGGCAGTCTTTTCGGCTGGTTTTAGTTCGCCCATCTCCTTATTGATCTTGCTACTATACGAGGCCGCTTCGTGGTTCTGCACCCTTGGCTTCATCTCTCCGCGAAGGTAGTCTGGGATTGCGTTGATGAGCATATCATTGCTGAGCCCTACTAGCTTGGGGGTAAGGCTGGCTACAGTTTCGTCGGGCGCAAGTTCGATCTCTTCTTGAACAAGAATGCCCCCCGTATCCATGCCTTCATCTACAAGCATTACGCTGACTCCTGTGGTGGTGTCTCCGGCTAGGATTGTCCACGTGATTGGATCGGCACCACGCCATCTAGGCAGAAGGGAGAAGTGGCTGTTGAGAATGCCTTGCCTGAACCCCTGTATGACGCTCGCAGGGATGATGATTCCGTAGTCGACGACGAGACCTACAGGAGACTTGAATGCTTGCTTGTTGCATAGCTCTGCAAGCTCAGCCTTGTTCGCCGGCTGATAACAGGGCACGCCTTTTGCTTGAGCCCACACTTTCACATTCGGGCTGACTGTGTGCCCTGAGCTGGTTACCAGGTCTGGTTTGGTAATTACGGCTTCGACCGAGATGTTGTCAGCGATACCTTCGAGTGTGGCGAGGCTAACTTCTCCGGTGCCGAAGAATACAATACTAGTGGCTATGGCCGAGTTCGTCATGGATGTCATTAGGGATTTCCTTCATTGGTTTAAGCTGACCGTGCTTGTCGACCGCCAGCAGCTTAGAGCTGTCCGTGACGTGGTCGAGGAATATAATGCCGTTCATATGGTCAATTTCGTGTTGGAACACGCGTGCAGGGAAGCCTTCGAGGGTCAGTCGAACCTGGTTGCCATCTACGTCTTGAGCTTTGACCTTGATTTTTAAGTGGCGCTTAACTTTGCCGTAAATCCCAGCTACACTCATGCAGCCTTCGACATCCTCGACCATCTCGTCGCTGGCCTTAACAATCTCGGGATTAATGTAGGTACTGAAGGCCTCGCCGTCACCGTGCTCGTAATCATCGCGTACGACCGTGAGCCGCAGCAGTTCGCCAATCTGCACGGCCGCAAGCGCGGCACCGATTTCGCTTTCTTTGTCGTAATCAAGCGTGGTCTGGATCATTTCTTCAGCCAGGGCTCGAATCGAGTCATCGACAAAACCAATCTTCTTTGACTTCATTCGGAGGACGCTATTGGGTATGTTGATAAGGTTACGGGGCATGGCTATAGAAGGTTAATTGGGTCCAGGTCGTGCTTCCAGCCATTCTTGGCTTGGCGTGCAATCTCCACGAGGCTTTGCCTCTTGAGGGACTTTAAAATGATTTGATACTGGTATTGGCCAGCGGTGCGCTTGACTGTCCGCTCGACCGGTCCGAGTACCGTTACTCCTGGGTAGGTCGTGCGGATTTCCTGTGCCATTCGGCCAGCTTCGGCCACGGCCTTACTGGCATTACGATGACTATAGGATAATTTTACCAGATATGCGAAGGGCGGGTAAGCATGAGTTTTGCGATTCTTGATCTCCCAGTCGTAAAAGGCTGCATAATCGTGCTTTGCGGCGGCCGCTACGGCAGGGTGGCCTGGCGAATGCGTCTGAATAATCACGCTACCCGTATGCTTGCCACGGCCCGCCCTGCCCGCAACCTGAGTGAGCAGATCAAAGGTTCGTTCACTCGAACTGAAGTCGGGTATCGCAAGCATGCTCTCGGTAAGAACGACTCCTACTGTTGTGACATTGGGCAAATCCAGCCCGCGGGCAATCATTTGAGTGCCAATTACGATATCAATCTCGCCATTACGCAACTGCTCGTACACGGTAGTTAAATACTCCAGGGTTGCATTGTCGCTATCGAGCCGGCAGATATTGCTGTCTGGAAACAGACTTATAACCTCTTGCTCGATACGCTTGGTGCCCGTTCCTACAAAGTGCATGTGGTGGTTATTGCAGTCGGGGCAGGTGTTGGGCGGGAGCTCGCTGAATCCGCAGTAATGACACAGGAGTCGAGCCAAGTCGGCGTGGAAGGTCAGACTCGTGTCGCAGCGTAGGCACGTCTGAATGTGCCCACAGTCTTCGCACAGCATAGCACTGGCGCTACCACGACGGTTTAGGAATAGAATGGTCTGCTTGCCGGCCTTAAGCGTAGCTTTCATTTTGTTCACCAGCTGGGGGCTTAAGCTCATGCCCGGATCAAGTTTAATAATATCTACACCAGGTAGTTCGGCGCCCAGGGCCCGATCATTGAGCTGTATGTAGTCTATACGCCCGGCTTCGGCGGCATGGCGAGCATAGATTGACGGCGTTGCGCTTCCAAGCACAAACGGCGCCTTCGTAAGGCGGGATAGCTGGGCTACAACGGTATTTACCTGGTAGGTAGGGGCATTATCCTGTTTGTAGCTCGATTCGTGCTCTTCATCTACAATAATTACTCCAAGGTTGTGAATAGGCAGGAATAGGGCCGACCGTGGGCCCAAATACACCTGCGGCCGATCAGCCGCCAGAGCCTCGTGCCATATCTTTTTACGGCGGGCAGGCGTGAGTTTGGAGTGGCTCACTACAAGTCGATCGCCAAAATGCACCCCAAGCCTTTCGACCATTTGTGGGGTGAGGGCGATTTCAGGGACGAGCACAATGGCCGACTTGCCTTCATTTATGATCTTCTTGATAAGCTCAATGTAGACCTCAGTCTTTCCTGAGCCCGTGATGCCGTGCAGTAGGTAGCCTGAATGGTTGCGCTTAAGGATTCGGGCAAGCGCCTGCTCTTGGTCCTTGTTTAGGGTAATGGCCTGCTCGGCGTGTTCGGAGCCCTTGGCTACCGACTTTAGCTCGGGGGCTTGGGCAAGCCCAGAGGGTAGGATGGTTCGCCACACCGAGCTGGCACTCGCTGCATAGTATCCCATCATCCAGCTCGCAAGCTTGAGAATGTGTGCGGGGAGCGGTTTCGCCTCCAGCCTGCCAACTATCGTTAATGTACTTGCGGTTGGCCGGTCATTGCTGTCGTCTGCTGTTGGGATTTCCATGACTACCCCAAGCGTTTCTTTGCTACCAAATGACACCTTGACTACTTGCCCTGTCATTGTGTTACCGTCATCTAGGTCGTAATAGTCAAAGAGTTTTGGGGCTTTGCCGGGGTAGGATGCAACAGATATGGATAGGAGTTTTTTCATAGTAATTGTATAAAATTAGTATTCAGTATGACAAGATGTTGTTATGCTAGGCTTTATGTACTCAGCGGTCTGGATTAATGTGTTCAGGCTTTGGGTCGTATTGTGTTTTTGTCTTAGTCCGGCTAGTATCGAATATATATGTTCGCAACCAAACAACTACACTCATGAACATCAGAACGAAATTCTATCTCATTATAGCACTGACCCTATTTGCTGCCGTGATTGCTTTGCCGCGGGAGGATAGAGTGTTTTCTGCATTAGGTATAAAGGACGGGGCTTTGAAGGTGCGTCAGGGCCTAGATCTACAAGGCGGCGCGAGCCTTACCTATCAAGCCGACCTCTCGAAGCTGAAAGCCGAAGAGAAGCAAAAGGCTATAGCCGGCGTGATTGATGTAGTAAATAAACGTGTAAACCCAAGTGGTACCAGCGAGGTAGTAATTCAGACCAGCGGCAGTGACCGCGTGTCGGTACAGCTACCAGGTGTGACCGATGTAAACCAGGCAATTGCACTCATAGGCAAGACAGCAAAATTGGAATTTTACCGCGTCCCTTCTGGCAGCACCACCCCTGTGCCGACTCAGATAAGCGGTAAAGACCTCGCGAGCGTAGCAGTCGATTTTGATCCGCAGAGCGCTCAGCCGGTCGTAAGCTTTGAGTTGAAAGGCGGGGATGCTACGAAGAAGTTTGCCGAACTAACCACGCAGATCAATAAAGAGAGCGGCCGCTTGGCAATCGTGCTTGACGGCCAGGCGCTGTTTAACGGTACGGTTTCGACGCCAATCACTGATGGCCGAGGTCAACTCCAAGGCTTCGAGAGCTTAAAGGTAGCTCAGGAAACCTCAGTGCTCCTAAACGCCGGAGCTTTGCCAGTGCCCGTTAAACTCGTAGAACAGCGCACTGTGGGCGCCACTCTCGGTTCAGAATCAATCACCAAGAGCTTAGTGGCGGGCTTAATCGGCATCTTGGCCGTTATGACCTTTATGATCGCTTACTACCGTCTGGCCGGCGTTGTGGCTAGTATCGCCCTGGTAATCTATACGCTCATTAACCTCGCGTACTTTAAGTTTAGTGCCTTCATGCCTGGCTTCTTTATCTTTAGTCCTATCGTGCTTACTCTGGCAGGTATAGCGGGCTTCATCTTGAGTGTGGGTATGGCGGTGGATGCCAACATTTTGATCTTTGAGCGTATGAAGGAAGAAGTGCGTAATGGTAAAGACATGTCTGCGGCACTTAAGGCCGGCTTCAGCCGTGCGTGGGACAGTATTCGTGATTCGAACATATCTACGTTGATTACGTGTTTAATTCTGTACTGGTTCGGCGTACCGATCATTAAGGGCTTTGCAGTAACGCTAGGTCTTGGGGTAATCATCAGCATGTTTACAGCCATCACCGTATCCAGGACTCTCATGGGCATGCTCATTACCACCAAAGTTGGCCAGAACCCTCGTAATTATGGCTATACAGAGGAGGGCAAATCATGAATATAGTTGGTCGACGTAAGCTGTGGTTTACCATCTCGCTGGTAATGATAATCCCAGGTATGATTTCGCTTGCGCTTTGGGGACTAAAGCTTGGCATTGATTTCCGGGGTGGTCAGGAAATGGAGCTACGCGGCGGTCAGGATCAGGCAAAGGTCCGAACTATATTCGTGAGTTCTGGTGCTGATGACGTGACAGTAACTACTACGGGCAATGGTGGACTACTCATTCGCTACCGCAGTGATGAAAAGGATGCTAAGAAGTCAGACGAAAAGATTAAGCAAGACCTGAGTAAGGCCGGCTACGTCCAGGTATCGTTTAGCTCAGTCGGGCCGTCTGTGAGTAAGGACATCACTCGCAATGCGCTTATTAGTATCTTCTTGGCCTCACTCGCTATCTTGCTCTACATTGCCTTTGCCTTCCGCAATGCGCCACCACCAGTGAGCCCTTGGAGCTTTGGTGGATCCGCGATTATCGCCATGCTTCATGACGCATTACTCTTGATTGGTCTGTTTTCGATCCTCGGCCACTTCTTTGGCGTACAGGTGGATAGCTTGTTTGTAACTGCAGTACTTACGGTAATTGGATTCTCTGTGCACGACACCATCGTGGTGTTTGACCGTGTGCGCGAGAACTTGCGGCGCTATAACAAGCCATTTGACGAAGTAGTGAATCTGAGCGTGAACGAAACGCTGGCTAGGTCTCTGAACACCTCCATTACCGTCATCCTGACCCTAACGGCACTCTTGCTGTTCGGTGGTGAATCAATCCGACTCTTCGTACTCGCTTTGCTGGTAGGAATTATTTCTGGGACGTTCTCATCAATCTTCAACGCGTCACCAATGCTGGTAGTTTGGAACAACCGAAAACTCAAGCAAAAAGCTAAAAGAGAGCAAGCAGCCAAGAAGAAGTAGGGCAAATCTAGTGAAAGATAGTCTCAGCGTTTATATCGGCCCAGGCAGATTGGCCGGTAGAGCTGTTTATGCGGCTCGGGACTTTCAAGAAGGCGAGATGGTGAAGAGCTGGGACTTGCGGGAGCTAAACCAGGCCGAGTATGATGCGCTCCCACAAAATGAGCGCATGTTCGTGCATTCATTCTGGGGCAAGATGTATTTATTCCCAGAGCCATCGCGCTATACCAACCACTCTGCGGATCCGAATACACATGCAGATATGGGGAAGATGTGCGATTATGCTTTGCGCCCGATAGCGAAGGGGGAGATGATTACCACGAATGCAACTCTCGAGATCTGGAATGAACTCAAGACGTTCGTTGGGGCTCTTGAGGGCACACGAGTATCTGAATTCGAGTGGATAACGGGCGGATATAGGAATGCCGCGGTACGTTACATGGTTAGCGGGAAAGCTAAAAGTCTCCGCCTACGAAGAGTGGATGGTAATTGGCGTGTGGTCGATTAACAGCTTCTATTTACTACGGACAATGTAGTAGCCGTCTTGAGCGTCAGGGTCGGCGCTGTCTTCTAGCTTGGCAGCTATGGTGAAGGTTGATCCATCGGACTTATATGCGTATTTGATCTTGGTTTCCGGAGTGCTGGATGGATCGTAGTTGATTATCGTGATGTAGGGAGGGGTAGTGTACTGCAACGGGTAAATGACCTTGATGTCATCGCCAGCTGGATATGTGCCCTGCTGCTGCTTGTAAACCTCTAATGCTGCCGAGATGGTATTTAGGTCGTCTTTACGCTTTTGATCGCGTGCGGTGGCCTCTGGTGACGCCTCAGGGGGTCCGGGGACTTGCGGCTGATTGGCGTTCGTCGCAGCTGGCACTACCTGGTTCCTGTTTTGGCGAGAGAGCATCCATACCCCAATTGCGGCCACAAGTGCTAAGCATAGAATGGTTCCAATCAGCAGGGTCGCTTGTTTGCCCTTGGGTTTCTTTGAGGCCGAGTCAGTTTTGGCCGCCTGCTCATCCCTGGCCATAGGTGGCTTGACTTGTGGTTCTGGGGCTTTCTCTGCTTGGTTCTGGTTAACTGCAGTACTACTCGCTGAATCTGCCGGGCTGGTCTGGTCAACACCTCGCTCCGCGATCTCTTCGGCTAGCTCATAGGCCATGGTGTGCTTTGAGGCCTCGACTTCTTCCTGCGTAAATGGCACAGGTGTCGGGGGTTTTTCGACGAGCTCTTGCTGGGGCAGCTCTGGGCGGTCAAGTTTCGAGAGCAGGGCTGCTTGGCTTAACTCCGAGTCGAGATTAGGTTGTTCGATTGGGCTTTTTAGCTCAGGGCCAGAGAATGAGTTTGGCAATTCTGGACCATCGAGCTTGCTTGGTAGTTCAGGGACAACCAGGCGCTTTAGGCGTGCTTTGAGCCGATGCCGGAAGCGCAAGGCGTCTTGCTTAGTTACTGTCTGTGTCATTGGGACGTTCTGAGCCGGGTCGGGCACTTGTGCTGGTGTGTGCTCAGTAGTGGGGGTGGGCGGGAACGGATCTTCCGAAAGGGTTGGCGTTGCATGAACTGCAGCGTGGGTATGCATGGGCTGTGAGGGGATAGGGTGCTCGTGTTTAACCAGGGTCCCGCACTCCATACAGACGTCACCAACGGCAGTATGAACCATTGGCTGCTTGCAGGTCGGGCAGGGTGGAGGGGTGTGTGGGTCTTCGATCATGATAATTCTTACGTTTATTATACCGATTATTAGGTTATTTGCCCAGAAACATAACAATAAAGAAAAAAATTGTTCAAAAAACTGTTGTGTTTTAGACTGTTGTAGATTTATACTAAGTAGTAAGTAATTTAAGTTATAAACAAAGAAAAAGTTGATAAAAAAACAATATGCTAAAGCTCTTCATAACATCAAAAACAAGACGAAAAATCATCACGATTTACAGTAAATATCCTGACTACCGGGTGCACGTACGTGGCCTGGCAAAGATTTTGCGTGAAGACCCGGGCAACATCCAACGCGAGCTTGCTCGCATGGAGAAGATTGGCTATGTAAAGTCTGCCAAAGAAGGCAACGCCAAGGTTTACTGGGTAAATCAGCAGTTCCTCCTCTTTAAAGAGCTGCAAAGTATGGTTCTAAAAACATCAAGGAAGAAGTCATAAACAATGAGTATCCTCGTAAAAATCAAAAATCAATTCACCAAACAAGACATATACCGACAAAAGGCAGAGAAGATGGCTCAAACACAACAGTTTTTGCACGCTCACCGTCAGGCCTATCGTTCGGAAGCGCCGCTAGGGTTTAAGACTCGATCGGAAAGTAGCTACCACTTAGCTCGCGCTAGCAGGTAGACCTGTTTAGCGCAGGTAGATAATCCTCTATACTGAGGACATGTCGACCGAACCAAAACCAGTCAAAACAGAAAACGCCAAGTCGTATACGTGGCGTTTTTTGTCTGGATCAGATCGGGCGGTTACGAGTGCAGCCAGGCTGCGTGAGCTCATTTTACGTCAGCGTGGCGTGGAGCCAGAGCAGCAAGAGGCCTTCGTGTCGCCTGACTATAATGGGCTTCACGACGCTGGACTTTTGAGTGGTGTGGGGTTGGCTGTAGAGCGTATTAACCACGCATTGGCGAATGGGCAAAAGATTGTTGTGTATGGGGATTATGATATTGACGGCATAACAGCTACTGCTCTGCTGGTAGACGTACTCTCTCAGCTTGGGGCTCAAGTAAGCCCCTACATTCCAGACCGGTTTGAAGAGGGGTACGGTTTGAATTTGGCTGCACTTAAGGCGCTCAAGTCAGACGGTGCCGATCTCCTCATTAGTGTGGATTGCGGTATTACCGCAGCGCACGAGGTGGCAGAAGCCGCGAAGTTTGGACTCGACATTATCGTAACCGATCATCATACAGTGCCAGAAGAAACTCCCGAAGCTGCAATAGCCTGCATAAATCCCCGCCTACCGGGCGACGAGTATCCATTCAAGGATCTAGCCGGTGTGGCCGTAGCATTTAAATTGGCCGTTGCCTTGGTCGCGGTACACCCTGACAAAGTAAAACCTGGTCGCGAAAAGTGGTTACTCGACCTGGTAGCGCTCGGCACGGTATGCGATGTGGTGCCCCTCGCGGGGGAAAACCGCGCATTAGTGCAGTTCGGGCTGACGGTGTTGCGCAAGAGCCCGCGGCCGGGACTCAGGGCATTAGCCGAAGCGAGTGGAGTGGAGCTCGCTAGCGTTCAGGCCTCGGATTTGGGTTTCCGGTTCGGCCCGCGACTGAATGCCGCAGGGCGCCTAGAGCACGCAGCTAAGGCACTGGAACTCATTACCACGACAGATACCGACCGGGCCAAAGAGCTGGCGGAGGGACTGAACGAACTCAACCGCGAGCGACAAGACGAAACAGCGCGTGTGTTCGCGGAGGCAATGCAGCAATCCGAAGGCTATCTAGACGATGCCATTTTGGTACTTTCTGGCCAGGATTGGTCACATGGCATAGTCGGACTGGTTGCCAGCAGAGTTAGTGAGGCTCGGCATAAACCGACGATTATTTTGCAACAACTCGGCAAGACTACCAAGGGCTCTGCGCGTAGTGTTGGTACTTTTAATATTATCGAGGCGATTACGAGCGCAAAGCAACACTTAGAGCGTTACGGCGGGCATGCTTTTGCTGCTGGCATGACACTCAAGACGAGTAAAGTGGTCGATTTGCGCAAAGCGCTCAATGCATACGCTGCCCAACACGAGTCAGAACTTAGTACGCAAAAGGAGCTCGTCGTTACCTGTCAGCTCGACGGGGGGATTTTGAATACCCAGTTGCTGACGCAGCTCGAGGCCTTGGAGCCGTATGGCAACGCCAACCCTCAGCCAATATTTGCGTCCAAGCTTAAATTGGTGCGCATGCGTCCAGTCGGTGCAGATCAAAAGCATTTGCAGATGAATTTCGAGGCTTCAGTGGGGCAGCTCGGCGCCATTGCCTTCAGCGCCGCTGGGCGCTGGCCCTGGCTTGAATTAGGGCAGCTGGTCGAAGTGGCCTACAGGGCGTCCAAAAACGTCTGGCAGGGGGTTGAGAGCCTCCAGCTCGAAGTGGTCGACATTCGACCGCTCCAGTAAGCTGCTTATGCTAAAATGGCTGTATGGAAAAACAAGGCGCTCAGTTTCTACACTCCAAGCAGCCGAGTCTACATGTTGGGGCTGCTGTAGAGCACGAGCAAGCTCGCCGCGAGCGCTCAGCTGGAGAGACGAGCCAGAAGCCTTCGGAAAAGATAGCTGCTTGGCTTGAGATATTAGAGCGCACCCATGGGCACTCAGATTCAAGAGTTAATGACAGGATTAAGTCTTCGTACCACAAAGAATACGTTATTAAACCCGAAAACGTACCAGAATCAACCTTTCAACTAGAGCAGCGTATAGCCCGTAATCTTGGTCACGGCGATATCCCTATTACCGACGAATTCAGGGCAGCTAAGACCAGGGAGATTATTGAGAACCAAGAAGCCAGTTTGGATAAATGGATTGATTACTTAACCTCTGACGACGCCACTTATCCTACATGGGCCAAGTACTGGGCTTTTACGTCTATTGTAAAGATGGGCAAGATAGAAAAGAAAACCGTCGAGCTTGAAGATGGCACCGAGCGGGAAACGGCACGCTTTGGAACACGTACGCGTGATACTACGGCACCATTCCCACCCCTTAACCCCAGGGCGCTAGCAATGGCAGTTGGAGTCATGGAGCGGCATTTAGCTTGGAAGGCATTACCCAAAGACGCGCGAAAGACGAATCCACTTGCTAATGAGAGTAAACGACTTAGTGATGAGGAGTTTAGAAGGCTACTAACCACTGAAAGTTTTGATGACCTCTATACCCAATTCCTAATTGAGTTACCCGAATATTCTACCGAAGGCCTGAGGGAAACCCGGGGTGAGTGGCGCAAATACGATCAAGGGAGCGACCCAGCTCCACTCGTTGATTCACTTGATGGCCACCCGTTGGAATGGTGTACTGCCAACTTTAGTACGGCATTAACCCATTTGCAGGGAGGAGACTTTTTTGTTTATTATTCGATAGATCAGGAGGGTAGCCCGACGGTTCCAAGGGTGGCCATTCGAATGGCTGGGGATAGTATTGCTGAGGTAAGAGGAATCGCACCAGATCAGCAGCTCGATCCATATATCGCCGATGTGGTAAGTGAGAAGATGGCTGAATTCCCCGATGGAGAAGGTTACCAAAAGAAGGCTGCCGACATGGCGAGGCTTACAGAGATAGAGGACACTATTCAGCAGGGAGCCGAAATAAGTAGGGAGGATTTGCAGTTTCTATATGAAATTCAACATCCAATAGAAGGTTTTGGATACCACCGTGATCCACGAATAGATCTCTTGAGGCAGGGAAGAGATGTGCGGAGTGACCTGGTAAAGGCACTCGACTGCCGACCTGAGCAGATTAGCTTGACTGCAGCGGAGGCAACTCATGGTACTTCCGAAAACCCCATTTTATTTCATTATGGGGATCTACTTTTAACCAGCCTAAGTTCAGCTCCGGGTCTTAGATTGCCAGATGTGGTCGGCGGGAAGCTTGATCTAAGTAGTCTAGAAGCCCCTAACGGGCTGACTTTGCCTAAGGAGGTTCGTGGGACTCTCGACCTGTCCAGTCTCGAAAGTGCAGATGGGCTTGATTTGCCATATTATGTGGGAGGAAATCTCAATCTTGGTGGGATAATACTCCCGTTTGGACTTCGCTTGCCGGCGGCGGTTGGCGGGAGTATTGGGCTTCAGTCGCTGGAAAGCGCAAAAGGTATTGTTTTTCCAGCTTCAAGCGGGGGTATAGAACTACAGAGTCTGAAGAGTGCAAAAGGTTTAGTATTGCCGAGCGAGGTTCACGGGACCCTTGATCTAACCGGACTTCTAGATGGCGAAGGGCTAATATTGCCAACATTTATTGGGGAGTATTTGTTTCTTGATAGCTTGCAGAAAGCAGATGGATTAAGGCTGCCAGAGTCTGTAAAGGACATCATTCAATTGCCAGCGCTTAAGAGCGCGGAGGGCCTTAGTATCCCTCGCAATATTAAATGTGCCTTACTAGATCTTAGTGGTCTTACGAATGCCGACGGTCTGGTTTTACCTCCGGAAGAACTAGATGCTAGCTTGGATCTCTCTGGCCTAACAGATGCTAAGGGGCTCACTTTACCACGTATTATTCGTGGTGAGCTTAACATGAGCCAGCTAAAGAGCGCCGATGGATTGATACTACCAGAGGTAATCAATGAAGGGCTCTACCTCGAAAACTTAGCGAGTGCTAAGGGCTTAAATTTACCGCGAATAATTAAGGGAGATCTTGATCTTAATGGGCTTCTTGACGCAACAGACTTCGTTTTTCCTGAGGGGTTGGAGTGTTCTGGCATCTATCTTCCGAGTCTTGTTCGGGCTAGTGGTCTCGTATTTCCGCATCGTGTCAGTGGCCAGTTGATCATGGACCGACTTAGCTCCGCGCAGGGGGTAGTAATGCCTCGGGTGGTTGGTAGTCTCGACCTATCCGGCCTAGAAAGTACAGAAGGCCTTATGCTGCCCTCTCAAATTGATAGCTCCCTTATACTTTGTCGTTACGAAGGCGGCGGGGCGGGTGGTTATGTCAGGGTCTCGGGCTTAACGGGTGAACAAATTCGCGAGGTACTATCGCAGCGGCCTGATTTGCGTGAAAAACTCAGGGGTGCACCACCATGGATACTCGGCGAACCAGCAGACTAGTGCTCAGGGCCCCGTGGTGGTCCTGGGGCTTGAAGAAGTCATGGTTTTAGCGTATAATCGCTTCTGAAATTGATTTATTAGCTAGTAGAAAAACAAGGAGTTAGTTTGATTCAAGTAACAGCCAAAGAAAAAGAGTCAGCAGAGAGCTTGCTGAGACGCTTTAATAAGAAGGTAATCCAGTCTGGCGTATTAGGAGAAGCTCGTCGTAAACGTTACTTCGAAAAGCCAATCTCGAAGACGGAAGCGCGTAGCGTAGCAATCCGCAAGGCTCGTCGCAAAGAGCAAAAAGCTCGCGAAATCCTAGGAATCAAGTAATGCACGTTCTCGAGCAGCTGGAACAAGACCTCGCAGCTGCGATGCGAGAGCGAGACCAGATTCGCCTCCAAGTGCTGAGGCTGCTTAAGAGCGCCCTTAAAAACTACCAGATCGAAGTTGGCCATGAACTTAGCCCGCAGGAGATGATGCAAGTCCTCCAAAAGGAAGCCAAAAAGCGTCGTGACTCGATTGAAGCTTATGAAAAAGCCGGTCGAGACGACCTAGTCGCCGAAGAGTCAGCGGAGCTCAAAGAGATCCAGCACTATCTGCCAGCACAATTGGGTGATGACGAAGTTCGCGCGATAGTCCGCGAGGTGGTTGCTGCTAGCCCTGACGCCCAGATGGGCCAAATAATTGGACAAGTACTGGCAAAAACCAACGGCCAGGCGGACGGCGGGCTTGTAAGCCGTATCGTTCGTGAAGAACTTGATAATAAATAACGAACTATGGCACTCAGTCTAGAGTTCGCAACCGATGTTCCTTCCTCTCTAAATAAAGACGATTTGCATATGGCGCTTGACCTGGTCCAGGTGGCGGCAGACGCCGGGCTTAACGGCAAAATTAGCCTCGTCTTTACCGATGAGCCGACGGCACGCCAGCTCAACCTGCAGTATGCAGGCAATGATTATGCTACAGACGTACTCAGCTTTAACTACTTTGAGGGCGAAGACGACGAACCAGGCCCAGACGATACTTTGGGAGAGGTGGTGGTGTGCGTTCCGGTTGCGCAGAAGCAAGCCGAGGAGCATGGTCAAGATATGCGCTCGGAGCTACTCTTGCTGGTGGTGCACGGTATGATGCACGTGCTAGGCTACGACCACGCTGGCCAGGCGGAGCAGACTAGCTTCGCGCATGCGCAAAGTGCTATATTAAGTAAGCTTAAGGTTGATGCAAGGGGTATATTCAATGGTAACACTCGGTAGTTTTAGGCACGCATTTAAGGGTCTTCGGGCAGTCGTTAGTCGCGAACGCAATGCTCGTATTCATTTGGCTTTTGCCTTGCTAGCTGTCGTAGCGAGTTGGTTCTTTAAGATCTCAATCTTCCAACTCTCACTAGTTATTTTGGCAATTATCTTAGTTTTCTTTGCAGAAATTACCAATACCGCCATAGAGCGCACGCTTGATTTGATTTCTACCGAGCGAAACCAAGTAGTCCAGCTCGTAAAGGACATGACGGCTGGTGGTGTGCTGGTTTGCGCACTTGGAGCCTTTGCAATCGGTGTTTGTATCTTCGGGCCACGCATTTACGAGATGCTGGTGCGATGAGGCGACATATTATCGTCTTGGGCATGCCCGGCGCTGGCAAAGACACGCAGTGCGATATGCTTGCTAAAGCCTTGGGGGCAGTAATAGTTAAGACTGGGGACATCGCACGCGAGCTAGCTAAAACGAACACAGATATTGCACGAGTGTTGCAAAAAGGTGGCTTGGTGGACGACGATATCATCAATACGAAATTGGCTGAAAAACTCCAAGAGATACCTGCCGAATCTGATATTCTCTTTGATGGCTTTCCCCGCAGGGTAGAGCAGGCCCAGTGGCTAGATAGCCAATTGGGCGAAAATGAAGCCCAGAATTTGCATGTATATTATTTAAAGATTAGCCAAGATTCGGCCCTCAAGCGACTTTTGCAGCGCGGCAGAGGGGACGATACCGAGTCAATAATCCGTAACCGTCTCCGCGTATTTGCAGACCAAACCGAACCTGTATTGGGCTACTACCGAAGTGGTGATCGCTTGGTGGAAATTGATGGTGAGCCCAGCCCAGATATTATTCAGTCCGAGTTACAACGCAAAATAAAGGAACAATAAGATGAAGACACAAGTTAAAACAGCGGCAGAAATTGAAGCTATGCGATATGGCGGAAAGATACTTGGCCAAACTCTGCAGGTGCTCAAGGCAAAGACGATACCTGGGATGAAAACGCAGCAGATTGATGTGCTTGCTCGCGAACTGCTGGCAGACCGGGGAGTAGAGCCGGCCTTTTTGGGCTTTGATGGCTTTCCTGCCTCAATATGTATTTCAGTTAACGAAGAGATTGTTCACGGCCTACCAGGAGATAGGGTTTTGCACGACGGGGATCTCGTAAAATTCGATTTTGGTGTCAAACATGAGGGGATGATTACCGATAGCGCTATCAGCTTTATTCTCGGCCCTAGCACCAACCCAAAAGCCGAAAAGCTTATAAAAGCTACAGAGGAAGCCCTTAGCAGAGCGATAAACAGTCTGCATGATGGCGTTCGTGTAGGAGACATCGGCGCGGTTATCGGTTCTACTATCCAAAAGCATGGTTTTTATGTGCTGCAGACTCTTGGCGGGCACGGCGTTGGTCATAGGTTGCACGAAGATCCTTGGATTGGGAATGACGGGGTGGCTGGCACCGGGCAGACACTTAAGGCCGGCATGACAATCGCGTTAGAGCCAATTGCGTCAATTGGCACCGAGGACCTCGTAATGGCCGATGATGGATGGACATGCATTACTGACGACGGTTCACTAGCGGCCCAGAGCGAACACACAATTTTAATTACTGAGTCGGGCGCCGAAATACTAACGCTGCCATAGGCGATTGCACCAATAGTTTGCGCAACCAGGGTGTGCATGTATATAATGAGATACATTAAGGCAGGGTTATGGCGGCAAAAAACGAATCAACATTTGTAGGGTTAGACATCGGCACAAGCAAAGTTGCTTGTGTGGTTGGTTTACATCAGGAGGATATGGCCGAGCCGAGCATTATTGGGCTTGGTGTGTCCCCAACTACGGGCCTTAGGCGCGGCACAGTATCTGACGTAGAGGAAACGGTGGCTTCAATTACTGCAGCCCTGGAAGAGGCGGAGCGTATGAGTGGCGTTACGATTGAACACGCCACCATCAGTGTAGATGGCGCCCACATTCAGAGTCTAAACTCACGTGGCGTAATCGCGGTGAGTAGGGCAGATCATGAGATTTCTCGTGAGGATCTAGTTCGAGTCGAAGAAGCCGCAGCAGCCATCCAGATGGACAGCAACCGTCAGATCTTGCAGGTTATTCCAAAGAGCTATACGGTCGATGGTCAAACGAATGTAACAGATCCAGTAGGCATGAACGGCGTTCGACTCGAGATCGACACCCATATCATCACCGCCGCTTCTCCGGCCATGAAGAACCTTACGAATGCAGTTTTCCGAGCAGGGATTACCATTGATGACCAACTCCTTGTCCCATTGGCAGCGGCACGGGCAGTTCTGACAAAGCGTCAGTTCGAGCTTGGCGTAGTTCTGCTAGATATCGGCGCCGAAACCACTGGCATCGTTGTATTCGAAGAAGGCAGCATCGCATTCACTACCATCCTTCCTGTCGGCTCAAATCATATAACAAAGGACTTGGTATATGGTCTGCGTACTAATATAGATGTGGCCGAGAAGCTTAAACTAGCCAAAGCTAGTGCTATCAAGGAGAAAGGCCGACCAAACGAAAAAATCGATTTGGTGGACTTTGGTGGTAACGGAGTGGTTAGCCAGAGTGAAGTTGACAAGATTGTTAATTCCAGATGTGAAGAAATCCTCGGCATGGTAGCCACAGAGCTTAGGAAAGCCGGTAAAGACTCTATGCTGGCTGGCGGCGCAGTGCTAACTGGCGGTGGAGCGAAACTTCCAGGTATAGATAAGCTAGCTCAGGATGTCCTTAAGCTCAACACAACCGTAGCATCTCCTCGCGGCTTCGGCGGTATAAGCGATAAAGTGAAAGACCCTGCCTATGCAGCAGCAGTCGGACTCATGCTCGAAGACATGCATCACGCCCCAACAGGCCATGGAGGCATCAATTCTGCTATCAGTAACGCCGTGTCTCAAATAAAAGGCGTCTTCAAGAATTTTCTACCTTAACGAAATTTATTGTGATTCGGTTTAAAAAAGAGCTCCGAATTCCGGGGTTCTTTTGCTGTATACATTCTTTCGGGGAACGAACACATTATTTATAGCAAGCATCTGTGCTGATAATTCCGAGTAAAATATTTGCATTACTTGCGCAATTTGGTTATACTTCTGGCTATACCGGTTGAGTAGCGGTATGTGTGTGGCAAGGACTCCCACTAGGTTGGGAAAGCCTAGATTACTCCCCGAGAGTAATCGACGCAATTATATAAAGGAGTCACAAACAGCATGGCAGAAATTCGCCCAGAAATTGAAACGTTCGCACGCATCAAGGTAGTTGGTGTGGGCGGCGGTGGCAACAACGCACTCAACCGAATGATTCAATCAAGCATTCGTGGCATCGATTTTGTAGCAGTCAACACTGATGCTCAGGCTCTTCATTATTCTCAGGCCGCCAAGAAAGTCCACATTGGTAAAGAAGCTACTCGTGGCCTAGGGGCAGGCGCCAACCCTGAAGTGGGAAAGATCGCTGCTGAAGAGAGCGAAGAAGACATCTTCGAGTCTCTAAAGGGTAGTGAGATGGTATTTATTACCGGCGGATGCGGCGGTGGTACTGCTAGTGGCGCCGCACCAGTGATCGCTCGAATTGCTCGAGAGATTGGCGCACTTACCGTAGCCATCATGACAAAGCCTTTTGCATTCGAAGGCGACAGACGTCGTAAAATTGCCGAGGCTGCAATTGAGGAGCTTCGCGACAAGGTCGATACCCTTATCATTATTCCGAATGACCGCATCTTGCAGATTATTGACCGTAAAACGTCACTTCTTGATGCTTTTGGAGCTGTCGACAACGTACTTCGACAAGGCGTCCAGGGCATTTCTGACCTCATTACCGTGAACGGTTTAGTAAACCTAGATTTTGCTGACGTTAAGTCAATCATGAGCAATGCCGGCAGTGCCTTGATGGGAATTGGTCATGGCTCAGGAGACAACAGGGCGGTAGAGGCCGTTAAGCAGGCTATGGACTCGCCGCTACTCGAAGTCTCTATACAGGGAGCCAAGGGTGTACTTATTAACTTCACTGGCGGCAGAGATATGGGGATGCATGAGATTGAGGAGGCCGCCAAGCTTATTCATGATTCAGTGGATCCTGAAGCAAATATCATTTGGGGTACGGTACTAGATGAAAACACCACAGGGGAAATCAAGGTTACTTTGGTCGCTACCGGATTTGATGCAACTCGCTCGCCAGCATCACACGCCACGGGCTTTACCGGCTTTGGTAACAGCCAGAACATTAGTACTCAAGCAAACTACAATCAGCCAGTTCACGCCGCTGAAGAGGTCTACACTGCACCCGAGCCAGAGGAGATACCCTACATTCGCGAGCAGCCACGTCCGGTTTTCCAATCAGACGATCTTGAGCCGTTGGTTAAGGCTGAGCCAGAAGCTCCCCGAACAATTATGGATGATCCTATTGCCGGATTCGACCTAGAGGAGCCAATGGAGCCAGAGTCTGTCGTTGAGCCGTCTCAGCCAGCAGTACCAGCACAACCCATTATTGAGCGCGCAGTTGGTTTTAGTGGCGACGAAGATGATCTGGATAAGCCAGCTTACTTGCGTCAAGGAGTGCAGCTAGAGCAAGATACGGATGATGATATCCCGAGTTTCGTAAAGAAAAAAATGTAGTTCCGTCGGAGGGTTAAGATAATGAAGTGCCCACGCTGCAGATCTCAAGACAGTAGAGTACTCGAATCACGCGAGGTAGAGCAGGACAATGTAATTCGTCGTCGTCGAGAATGTTTGAGCTGCCAACATAGATTTACCACGTATGAACGCATTGAGGCTGCTCACTTAATGATTATAAAAAAGAGTGGCGAGCGCGAGTTGTTTGATCGCACCAAGCTTGCGAGCGGTATTTATAGCGCTTTCCAGAAGCGCCCTGTATCCGCAGATCAAATTGAGGGTATTATTACCGCTGTAGAACAAGAGCTTAAGTCTACCGGAGACCATGAGATTGCGAGTAGCAAGATCGGAGAGCTGGTCATGGACAAGTTGCGCGAGAGTGACGATGTCGCCTATGTGCGCTTCGCTAGTGTCTACCGTAGCTTTGCGGACATCAAGAGCTTCGAGGCAGAGCTCAATAGGCTTAAGAACGAGGCCAAGAAGAGGGTCGATTAAGCGCGGCTCCATGCTATACTCAAAGCATGAGAATTATCCTTTTATATAGAGGCAGTAAGCCCGAAGACCTGGCCGAATTTGGCCCCGAGGTGGTTGATGTTGATAGTAGGGATGGGCAGGACTTGGCTAGACTTTATGCCGCCACTACGTACCCCGCGGTTATAGTTGCGCAGGGGGATGGTTCGCTCGTAGAGATTTGGCAGGGCAAAATTCCATCTCGTGGCGAACTTTTGCATGCCTATAGTCCGCTTTCCTGATCTGATAACTGACTAAAATGAACAAAATAAGTGTTCATTAAGAATTCTTTATTCAACTTTTAGAATTCGAACCGTATCGGTCCCTCCGGCCACGCTATGATGCTTACCAAAAGCACTTACGACATAGTCGCCTTTGCGGATGCTACCGCGCTTTTTATATTCATCAAGGATTAATTCGCTAATCGCCTGCTGCTTGGGAACGAGGGTTGGCTTGCCCCCCCAGACTATGGATAGTTTGTTGCAGACATGCCTATCGGGGCTTGCCATAATAATCGGGGCACTTGGTCGCAGGCTCGATATACTGTAGGCAGTGTGTCCAGTAAGGGTTTCTGCCACGATTAGCTTGGCAGGGATTTGCTCGGCCAGGGTGATGGCGGCAAGTGATACGCTAGCGGCAATTCTGTCTCCATCTCTTGCTTTTCGGTTTGATTCGGTTTGGTGCTGTTCAAACACAATGCGAGTCGTGTCGTGGATTTTTTGTAAGTTCGGCTTGCTCGAGACTGGTGTGCTTATTTCTGCAGCACCTGTATCCGAGGACGTGAAGTTAAGGTTAATTGTCCCCGAAGTGGCGTATTGTTCCGCCTTTAGAATAATGCGCTTCATCATTTGTACGGTTTCAACCGGAAACTTGCCGATTGCTGTTTCCCCAGATAGCATTACACAGTCTACACCCAGGAGTACTGCCGTCGAGACGTCATTAGCCTCTGCCCGGGAGGGTTGAGTAGAGGTCATCATACTTTCGAGCATCTGCGTGGCCATTATGACCGGCTTATGCGCTGCCCGCGCCAGCTCAATAATACGTCGGCCGACAATTGGTACGTTTTCGGCGCCAATTTCAACCCCCAAATCACCACGAGCGATCATGACGGCATCAGCTGCCGCTATGATCTCTTCGATATTCTCTATGGCCGCCTTTGTTTCAATCTTCGCAATAATATGGACTGGTTGCAGCGCAGGCTTAAGCAGTCTGCGAAGCTCTTTAATGGTACTGGCGGATTGAATGAAGGAAAGCGCAACATAATCTACGTCTTCGTGTATGGCAAAAGCGATGTCCTCGCGGTCCTTGGGAGTGATCACAGAGCGTTTGAATTTCGTATCGGGCAGATTGATGCCGTGATGACTCATGACCGTCCCGCCATTTAGGGCTTTAGCCGTTACGATGCCACCTCGCACCGACTTTACGACGAGTTTGATCTGCCCGTCACGAAGAAAAATATGCTCACCGGTGGATACATCATTTGCAAAGTCGTACTGCGAGGGCAGTATCCCAAGCTCAGAATCATAATCATCGCTATAGCTAATGCCAACCATGTCCCCACGACTGATCTTAATGCCGTCCTCTGGCAGCTCACCTAGGCGTATTTTGGGTCCGGATAAGTCCTGGATAATAGCCAGCCCGCGCTCAAGATCACGTGATGCTTTGCGTGCAATGGTAAGGTTCTTTTTATGCGTGGCGTAGTCGCCGTGCGAAAAGTTTAGCCGAACACCATTTACCCCTGAGCGCAGGAGCGACTCAATGTAGGGTTCACTCGCCGGACCAATAGTGGCAATAATCTTGGTCTTTTTATATGTGGTCGCGTCGCGCTTCATAGCTATCATTGTAGCCGCAAGGCGGGCTTCCCGTAAAGCTTATGCTAATCTCCTCGGAGTATTGTCTGATTGCCGACACCATGGTATTATTAGCCTCAAGATGCACTTTGCTCGATCTGATTGTTCAGTAGAGTAAATGAGTGGCCATCAACCACGAAGCAGCAGAAAGAACGGCCCAGCCTAGTAGAATCTGCCGGACAATCAGCCCGTTAGCTGTAATTAAGCGCCATAGAGATGCCTCTCTTGGAAACTGGATGGTACCGTCCGCATAGATGCGGATTCCAGTAGCCAAGAGAGGTATTTGCGTAAAAAGAGGAACATCAATGACCAGCCAGCCACAACAGCCCGAAAAATCCCAGCATGCGAAGATAGAAGAACAAGTCTTAGAGTTATGGTCGAAAGAAGGTACGTTCGAGCAGTCTTTGGCTCAGCGTGAGGGAGGTTCGACATACAGCTTTTATGATGGTCCGCCGTTTGCAAACGGTTTGCCGCACTTTGGACACTCGCTGGTGACCAGCATTAAAGACTCCATGCTGCGCTATAAGACCATGCAGGGCTATTACGTACCACGGCGCAATGGCTGGGACTGCCACGGACTGCCGGTCGAGTTTGCTATCGAGAAAGAGTTTGGCGTTAGTGGTAAAAAGCAGATCCTTGAGCTGGGTATCGAAAAGTTCAATGCTGCCTGTAATGATTCGGTCTTTAAGTACAAGGGTGAGTGGGAGAGCCTGCTTAAAAGGCTTGGCCGCTGGAGTGAGTACGACAATTACTACGCTACGGTGGACAGTAACTATACCGAGAGTGTTTGGTGGGCTTTGGCTCAAGTGCACAAAAAAGGCCTGCTCTATAAAGGCTACAAGAGCACGCCGTATTGCCCGCGCTGCGAGACGCCACTCTCCAACTTTGAAGTGAATGATGGCTATAAGGATAATGTGCCGGACCCAAGTTTGTACGTCATGTTCAAGTTGGCGAACGAGGATGCCTACATGCTCGGCTGGACAACGACGCCATGGAGTTTACCTGGCAATGCCGCGATTGCTGTTAACCCCGCTGAACAGTACGTATATGTGGAGCTTACTGATGAGCCAGCGGCGGGCAAAGTAGTTGTACTGGCCAAGAAGCGACTCGAAGCACTGGGGCACGATAACTATACGGTTATCAAAGAAGTGAGTGGACAAGACTTGGTTGGCAAAAGCTACCTTCCAGTCTTCGAGGTAAGTGGGCTAGACGGCCTGGAGGGCTCCGACAATTTATACAGGACCTGGCCAGCTGATTTTGTAAGCATTGAGGACGGCACTGGCGTGCTGCACGTTGCGCCGGCTTTTGGTGAAGACGATCTTAACCTTGGCTTGCAAGAGGGCATCCCGGTATTACAAACTATTGACGCGAGCGGTAAGGTGACGGAGCAGGCAGGTGTACCGGAGGCAACAGGTAAGTTCTTTAAGGGTGCTGACAAGATAATTATCGAAAACCTTACTGAAAAGGGTTTGGTATATTTGGCTGAGACCAAAGAGCACACCTACCCATTCTGCTGGCGCTGTGAAACTCCGCTCATGTATTACGCCATTTCGAGCTGGTTCATTCGGGTATCAAGCATTCGGGATCAGCTTATGAAAACAGCCGAAGAAATTAACTGGACACCTGCCCATATCAAGTCAGGACGCTTTGGGCAGTGGATAGAGGGTGCTCGGGATTGGGCAATTTCTCGCAATAGGTATTGGGGCGCGCCAATGCCAATTTGGGTTAACGTGGTCGATGAAACTGACTATATTGTCGTGGAGAGTTACGAGGAACTACGCAAACTAACGGGCAACAGCGAGCTGGATACGAGTGACGTGCACCGGCCGATCATTGATGACGTCGTGATCGAGCGCGATGGCAAAGCTTACAGGCGTGTTGAAGAAGTCTTGGACTGCTGGTTTGAATCGGGCACTATGAGCCTCGCCCAGCATCACTACCCGTTTGAGAATAAAGAAGCTTTTGACCAGGCATTCCCGGCCGACTTCATCATCGAAGGCTTAGACCAGACACGGCTGTGGTTCTATGTGCAGCATGTGGTAAATACTATTCTGTTTGACGCGCCAGCCTACAAGAACGTGATCGTAAACGGCATGATTATGGCTGCTGATGGTCAAAAGTTGAGTAAGCGTCTGCAGAACTATCCGCCAGTTGATGAAGTATTCAATCAAGAAGGAGCAGATAGTTTGCGCTTGTACTTGCTCTCAAGCCATCAGGCGAGCGAGACGGCCGAGTACATTCGATTTAATAGGGATGCTATGCGTGACATTCAGCGCAACGTGCTTGGCACACTCCTTAACTCACAGCGCTTCTTTACCATGTATGCCGACATCGACGGCTGGAAGCCAGCCCAGGCTGGTACTCGACCCCAGAGTGATAACGTACTAGACCAATGGATGCTGGCACGCATTGATCAGACGGTCGTTGAAGCTACCAAAGAAGCCGATGGCTACCAAATAGCCCATGCGATTACCCCGGTATTTAGCCTGATTGATGATATGAGCAATTGGTACATCAGGCGTTCGCGCAGAAGGTTCTGGAAAAGCGAAGACGACGGTGACAAGGCAATGGCCTACGAGACGCTGTGGTATGCGCTCATTCGTATTTGCCAGCTTCTAGCGCCTTGGGCACCGTTCGTAAGCGACTATGTATGGCGCGAGCTTGTTCGTGGCACCGACATGCCGGCTTCGGTTCATTTGAGTGACTGGCCAGCGGCTGACACAACAGATACTTCGGTGGTCATAAATATGGCCCTGGTGCGCGAAACGATTAAGGAGGCCCTAGCCCTGCGAGCTGAAGCGGGTATTAAAGTCCGCCAACCATTATCTAGGCTGGTAGTGACCGCAAAAGCCGAGCTTGACCTCCAGTACAGCGATATCATTCGTGATGAAGTGAATGTTAAGCAGGTCGAAGTCCGATTGAGCGACGAAGCCCACGCGCCTCAACTTGATACGAAGGTCACGCCAGAGCTTCAGCGCGAAGGCATTATGCGTGATGTGGTGCGTCTCGTACAGAATGCGCGTAAGCAAGCGGGCTTAGATGTCGATGACCGCATAGAGCTCGGCCTTACAAGTACAAGCACAGAAATAGTGCAGGCGATTACTGAACACAGCGGCGTAATCAAAGCGGAAACCTTGGCTGCAGTGCTGACCGAAACCGTAGAAGGCCATAGTACGCAGGCTAAGGTTGGAGAGGCAGAAGTTACGATTAGCCTCCGCAAGCACGAATCCCTATAATAGGGGTATATGTTTGGACTTCGCTTTTTACGCAAACTTGATTTAGTATTGGCTGCCAGCACGTTGGTGCTGTTAGTTATCGGTTTAACGGTGCTTTATTCCTCCGGGATTAAACCGGCAATTGTAGCCACCGAGATCGATCCGAGTCGACAGTTTCTGTACGGCGGCGTTGGGCTCATGGTCATGCTGTTCTTTGCCCGGCTTGACTACCGTATACTTCGCAGTTATGGCCTGGCTCTCTATATTCTGTCGATTATTACACTCTTATACGTAGACCTAGCAGGTGCTACCAGGCTTGGGGCAACTCGCTGGATTGACATTGGATTCTTCCAGTTCCAACCATCAGAGTTTGCCAAACCGATACTAGCAATTATGCTCGCTCAGCACTTTTCTCGTCACTACGACAACATCAACGAATGGAAGTACTGGCTCGGGTCTCTCGCTTACGTGGCAGCCCCAATGCTTTTGGTGCTCGCTCAGCCAGACTTAGGCACAGGCATGGTGTTCGGTACTATTTGGTTTTCTATGGCAATTGCTGCTCGCGTGCGCTGGCAGTATCTAGTGGGATTGGTGGCGAGTGTGGCGGCCATGGTGCCACTCATTATTCCTCGACTACAACCATACCAGCAGCAGCGCATTACGACGTTCTTGAACCCTGCAGCCAATCCAGCCACGACTGGATACAACGTGAACCAAGCTATCATTGCAGTGGGCAATGGGGGATGGTTTGGTCAAGGACTTGGTTCGGGCTCTCAGAGCCAGGGTAACTTTTTACCTTCACAGCAAACGGACTTTATTTTTGCGGTACTGGCTGAAAAGCTAGGCTTTTTCGGCGGGCTACTTACCCTCACAGCCTTCCTGGCGCTCGTACTACGCGCATATTGGATCACGAAGCTGGCGGCCGATAAGTTCGGTGGCTTACTTGGCGTGGGGCTTGCGAGTATGCTCTTGTTCCATCTATTCATTAACGTCGGTATGAACTTGGGTATCATGCCAGTTACGGGCATTCCTCTACCATTCATTTCTGCCGGTGGGTCAAGCATGATTGTCACTATGTTTGCTGTCGGCGTCATCCAGAGTATCTACATTCGCCGCAAAAAGCGAGAGTTCGCATGAGCCGCAAAAAGCGCCTGGGCATCTTAATGGCCATCGTGTTTGCTTGTCTGAGTATATATCGCGGCTTGGCCATGCAGCAGCAGTCGTCAGCCAATCAGACCCCAACTGCATTGGGAGAATATAGGGTGTCGAAGGTAGTAGATGGCGACACGATTGAAGTCAGCATGGACGGGCGGCTGCAGAAAGTGCGCTTGATAGGCATGGATACACCAGAGGTAGTTGATCCGCGTAAGGCCGTGCAGTGCTTCGGGCGCGAGGCCTCTGCCGAAGCCAAGCGAAGATTAAGTGATAAAGTAATTCGCCTGGAGTACGACGTGCAGGTGGGAGAGCAGGATAAGTATGGCCGCCGCCTGGCTTATGTATACTTACCCGATGGGTCGAATTACGCTGAGGGGATGATCCGCGATGGCTTTGCCAAGGAGTACACCTATCAGGGGCAAGTGTATAAATACCAAGTGAACTTTAACCAGGCCGAAGCAGAGGCCGAGCAGACAGCCCGCGGCCTATGGTCGCCAACTACATGCAATGGCGACACAAAGCAGCCTGCGGCGAGGTAAATAGCGCTTAGACAATCGAAGTGTTGGCTTTATTGGTCGATAGGTCCATAATTAAAGATTAGAAAGGTATAAATTTAATGCTCAATAAAATCAAAGTTGATGGCAAATTAACCTTGATGTGGACAGAAGCTCTACGAGCCTTGATATGTATGCTCCCTATGTTTGTGGCTACAGGAATGGGGAAAACGAGCTTCTTGGTTTCCTTAGGACAAGGTGGCTTTTTCTTTAGCACCTTGTTCTTGCCCAAAAAAATTAGCGGTCGAGCAGTTATGGGCTCTTTGATACTCGCGCTTGGCTTGGGCTTTTATTTAATCGGCGGTGCAGTTGCCCCCAATCCATGGATGGCTGTTGTGTTCACCTTTATGGTGTGTCTTAACCTCAGTTTTCTAAGTGGTTGGACAATTGGAGGGCCGCTCGCGCTGACGTTGGTTATGATCTATACCGCCGGACTGAATACTGGCTCGCCAGAAAAAGCATCAGCAAACTTTTTGGCATTTGCATTCGTAATGGGCTGGTCGGCTCTTGTGTCCCTCTTACCATTCTGGAAGCCAGTTGAGCCGCCCAAAGTTGACACTACACAATCTAATGGCGCACTTGCCGAGCAAGGGTTAAGAATGGCCATTGGCGCATCGCTGGCACTTATGATTTCTTACGGCGCAGGATTCGCAAAACTTGGCTGGGCCCCTAGCGCAGTCGGGAATGTCATAAGGTATGATCCGAAGTTATCAAAGATGCGGGCCATGGCTAGGCTTGCTGGAACTATAGCAGGCGCGCTGCTTGCTGCTATCGCCCTGGCATCTATATCAAGCGTTTCTGTGCTGGTCCTTGTTGGCGGCCTCTTTGCAGTACTAAATGGCTTGTTTAAAAAGACAAAACTTGGCATGATGCCGTTTTTCTATACAGCTACGATTTTGTTATTATATTCTGCCAATGATTTATCGTCCGGGACTTCTAACATATGGCAGCGTGTTGCGTATAATTTGGTTGGCGTAATTGTCGCAATAATCGTGGTTGTGTATCCGTTCCCGATCCTTATGAAGAAAGTTAATCCCGCAAAAGTCGCATAGTAGCATTGGTGATGAACCGAATCCTAATAGTTGGAAGGGGTAGTGCAGGTAAGTCTACTTTTGCGAAGGCTCTGGGTAAGAAGCTGAGCTTGCCAGTATATCACTTGGACCAACATTTTTGGAAAGCCGGCTGGGAGCATCATGAGGATATTCATGCTATACACTCAAAGCTTATTGCTAAGGATAAGTGGATAATTGAAGGTAGTACGGAATATTTAGAAGAACGTGCCGAGCGAGCTGATCTGTGTATTGTATTGGCTCTTCCTCCGCACAAAACTATACCTAATTGGCTTGGGAGACTTTGGAAATATAGGGGAGTATCTCGTCCGGATATTGCAAAAGGTAATGTGGAAAAGTTCAATCTAGAATATATCCGGTGGCAGCTTGACTGGAAGAGCAATAAACGCAAAATTAAGCGCTTACGTGCTGTCTGTCCCGCACAGAAGCTCATTATTCTCAAGAGTCGTAAGCAGTTCAAAAAGTATCTGGCAGGATTGTAGCCAATAGGTAGCACTATAGTTGGTAACAACTTTCCAAGATTGCTATAATAGACTGATGAGTAAAATCTACGACGTAATCATAATCGGAGCGGGACCGGCTGGCTATACGGCTGCTATATATACCTCTCGCGCCAGCTTGAGCACGCTGATGATCGCTGGCGATACGCCAGGCGGCCAGCTGCTGTTAACGGGCGAAGTCGAGAACTTCCCTGGATTCAAAGAGGGTATTACCGGCCCTGCACTGATGGATGAAATGAAGGCGCAGGCCAAGCGCTTCGGCACCGAGCTAATAAGCGAATTCGTAACCAAAGTAGAGCTCGACGGCGACGTAAAGAAGGTTTACGTGGGCGAGGAAACGTATGAAGCGAAAACTGTAATTATTTCTACCGGCGCATCTGCTAACTGGTTGGGGCTTAAGAATGAACAACGCCTTATGAGCCACGGCATAAGCGCCTGTGCTACCTGCGATGCATTCTTCTTCCGCGATAAAGAAGTGGTAGTTGTGGGCGGCGGCGACGTTGCAATGGAAGAGGCTCACGCGCTCACAAAGTTCGCTAGTAAGGTTTACATTGTTCACCGGCGCGACACGTTGCGGGCTAGTAAGATTATGCAAAAGCGCGCCATGGATGACCCTAAGATTGATTTTATATGGAACACCGAAGTAATTGATGTACTCGGTAAAGACAACGTAGAGGGCGTTCGACTGAAAGATACCAAAGACGGCAGTGAGCGGGACTTTGCTTGTCAGGGTATGTTTGTGGCGATTGGCCACACCCCTGCTACTAGTTTATTCAAAGAATCTTTGGAATTGGACGAAAAAGGATACATTAAGGCCAAGGACTCAGTACTAACGGACATTCCAGGGGTCTTTGCAGCTGGCGACGTAGTTGATGCGCGCTACCGACAAGCCATTACGGCTGCGGGCGATGGTTGCCGTGCTGCACTCGAAGTTGAACATTACCTCGCAAGTAAAGAGTAGTATGGCCCAGGACGAAGCTTACAAGGCCCAAATAGAACGGCTCAAGCGCCGCGTTGCCGAGCTAGAACAGCAGGCGCATACCGATGAGCTAACGAGCATTATGAATCGTCGTGGTTTGATGCAGATGCTCACCGCCTTCACCCAAGAAGTAGACTTTCAGCTCAAGAATCCCGACCGAAGGCAGTTCCTTATCATTAAGTCGCTTAGCATACTATTTGTAGACGTAGATGATTTCAAAAAGATTAATGACCAATACGGCCACGGCATAGGCGATAAAGTATTATGCGAGATTGCGGCTTCGATTCGCGGTTCACTGCGAGGAATTGATGTGGTTGGTCGCTATGGCGGGGAGGAGATTGTGGTTGGCCTGATTGGGGCAGATCTGGATAGAGCTGCTAAGATTGCAGAAGACTTGCGAAGAAAGATTGAGGCCTTGCGATTTGATGGAGAAGCAGATGGACTGGGTGTCACCGCGTCATTTGGAGTTGCAAGCATGGCGGCTGGTTTAAGCGTTCAGGAATTATTGGGGCGTGCGGATGCGGCATTAAGCTCCGCTAAGGCAAATGGCAAAAACAGGGTAGAGCTGCATGGCTAAGCGTCTTGATGGCCCGTATCGCCTTGGCTATATTAGGCCGTACCACAGCCCGGCTTTAGCTCGACTGTTTCAGTCTGCGCTCGATCAAGATTTTAGCTATTACAGCGATTCATATTTGGACCAGACGCGCCGTCAGAATACTGCGCCTAAGCTTGCTCTGGGTAGTTTGCGCCCTGATAGGATGCTGATTGGCCTATGGAGTGATGATTCTCTAGTGGGATATATTATTGGGGCTACGCGACCGGGCGAAGACAGTGGTGATATATTTTGGCTTTATGTCGAGCCCGAGCATCGTGGTCGCGGCCTGGGGGCCGATCTGCTCATGGAGTCAGTTGGCTGGTTGCAGCAGAAAGGCCTCAAGAGCGTTGAGCTTGTAACGTATGACCATGCAGAGTTTTATAAAAAGCATAACTTCAATCTGGAGCGAGTAGCCAAGGGCTTTATTGGCGGCCAAGATGTGTATATTATGAAGAGGTCACTATTATGAACAAGTCTCATCCTAAAAAGAAACCCACAGCCCGCCACAAGGAGCCTGTGTACATGCCACCACTTCCGCGTCGAGCAAGCGCGAAACGGAAGATCAACTGGCCGAGATTCGCTGCTTGGTTGGCAATTACCCTGGGCCTTATGGCTGTTGCGTATTTTACGTATGCATACATTATGGCCGGCAGTACTCCGCAGACTCGGGATTTATTGACTCGTCTCGTAAACCCCCAGCAACCAAAGCCGAAGTTCGGCAAAGTTATTACCACCGAGCCAGTCGTTAGTTACGATGTGAATTCTACCAAAGCACTTATTCTGCAGGCCAATAAGGGCTACGTGCTGCCTGTGCAATCGGGAATCAATAAACAGGTGGTTCGCTACACGTCGTCAGACGAGGAGGGTCGAGAGGTGCCAGTGTATGCGCGCGTATATACTCCGGCAGGAACTACGGCGAACTCTGATTTACCTGTTTTCGCATTCGCTCCAGGGACTACCGGCATAGATGACAGGTGTGCTGCGAGCTTAGAGAAGCCAGCTGTCGCCAACTGGGCGAACTATGATTCCTTAATGGCTGCTTATGCGGCTCAGGGGTACGCTGTGGTAATTACTGACTACCAGGGCATGCGCGACCCAGATCGAACCCACCATTATATGGTTGGTGCCCAGGAGGGCCGCGCTGTGCTGGATAGTATTCGCGTGCTGGAGAATTTGCCCGCCACAAAGGGGGCTATTGATGCGGAGAATATATTCGTAGCTGGCTACTCACAGGGTGGGCATGCTGCACTCTGGGCAGACATGATTGCCGATGATTATGCCCCTGAGCTGGACATAAAGGGCCTCGTTGGTTTTGGCCCTGTTAGCGATGTACAGACAACGCTCGCCGACATAACACGCGGAGCAAACATAAATTGGTTCGGACCTTTCATACTTACAGCGTACCAAGACTACTACCGTAGCAATTACGACCTGAGCTCATATTTGCTGCCAAAGTGGCAACAAGGCATTAAGTCGGATATCGCCACGCAGTGTATAAACACCGTGATCCCGCACTGGGGCAAAAACTCAGCCGCCATATACCAGCCTGCGTTCTTGAGCGCATTGTTGCGCGGAGACCTGTCTGGCAATTATAGTGATTTGGCTCGCGACCTCGCTAAGAATCGTGCGGGTACAATCTCTACCCCTACCGCTAAGTTAATTAACCATGGTCAAAAGGATAACGTTGTATTGCCGAGCCAGTCCGAGGCATTGCGACAAAGGCTGTGCCGCTTGGGCGGCGGCCAGGTCACCGTCAAGTATTACCCCACGGCTACTCATTACGATACCATGGCCCAGAGTTTCAATGACACGATGAATTGGATGTCGGCCGTACGGTCAGGCCAGCCTACTACTTCAAGTTGCCAATGAACTTCTTTGTTTCAGGCCGAATCGATGACATAGAGGATGTTCGCGCGGTGATGCGCAAGATTGTTGCCTCAGGCCACAAGATTACTCACGATTGGACTAAGACCGATACATTTTTGGGGAGCACTACAGACAAGCTGAATGATGTTGCCGAGTCAGGTTTACGCGCGTCTAATGACATCCAGGGAGTACTTGATGCAGATGTTTATGTACTCGTGAGCAGTAACGCTACAGTTGGCAAGGGAATGTATGTAGAGCTCGGCGCAGCCCTCGCAGCCCAGCAATTAGGCGGTAAGACGAAGGTCTATATCATCGGCCCCATGAACCATCTCTCGGTCTTCTATTTGCACCCCGCAGTTTTACACAAGGACACAATCGAAGATGTGTTCGACTCTTTATGAAGCTAGCAGCAATAGATACATTTGCAAGTAGAATAAATTCGTGTTGAACAGCTGAATAGTCCAAAAGTATCTATAAGGCAAGACCCCAGAGACCGGGTACCCTGCGATGATAATGGCCTCGGTAATGATGAGTGCAAGCCTAGCCTGGCTCGGCAGTGATAGTGTGAAGATGGCGACGACTCCCATTGCAACCACGAAGAAGCTCATAACATAAGCGAGCGCTGTGTGAGCTGGCAGGTACCTGCCCCTCGCCGGTACAACCGCTTGTAGCCACTCGGTTATGATGCCTGCAATGGCTAGGGAAAAGAGGATTTTACTATCGTAGTAGATGTAGAACAGTCCGTAGCTGAAGACGGCGAAAGCGAGCCCGCCAATGAAGTGGGCGGCGACATATATGGAAAGCGATAGGTCGTCTTCAACGGCACGCTCGCTGATTGTGGGCCTGCCCTTGCCGCGGTGGCGGAGCAGTAGGTATCCGTGAGTGAGGTTTGTGGCTAGAAAAGAGATAAGGAGGGCTTGCATGGTACTATTTTACATCAAAACAAAAACCGCCCTGAGTATTGGACGGAAATGTTTTAGGCCTTGATATCAGTGATAGTGAGTTCAGCGTACTTTTGGCGATGGCCAGTCTTGGTGCTTTGTCGCTTCTTGGCTTTGTATTTCAAGATAACAACTTTTTTGCCCTTAACTTGATCTTCGGCAACGGTGGCTTTAACCACGGCGTTTTCTAGAACCGGCTTGCCAACCTGTACGTTATCTCCATCAATAATCATGAGTGGCTTAAACTCAACAGCCTTCTCGTCGCCAAGAAGTTCGGTCTGGATCTTTTGACCCTTTTCTACGATGTACTGCTTTGAGCCAGCTTCAATTACTGCAATCATATGATTCCTCGTTTTTTGTTAGTCAATAAACAATCTTAGCAGATTCGGTAGTGTTTGTAAACGTCTTGGGGCTGATGAAATTGGCTGGCTGTATCTGTTGATGCATGCTAGAATAGGTAAGACAAAGGAGGGTGAAGTGTCTCATATTATTGCTATAGCCAATCAAAAAGGCGGGGTAGGGAAAACCACGACCAGTATCAACCTGGGCGCTTATTTGGCAAAGCAAGGGCAAAAGGTCCTGATAGTTGATCTTGACCCTCAGGGCAATAGCTCGAGCGGGCTGGCGATAGCTAAGAATCAGCTACCTTCAACCGCGTACAATGTGCTGGTAGAAGACGCACCAGCAGTAAGCGCCATCCAGCCTACTGGTGTACCGAAGCTAGATGTGCTGCCCGCCAACTCTGTCTTGGCTGCCGCCGAGCTAGAACTGTCGAACATACAACAGCGCGAATACCAATTAAGGAAGGCTCTCGGGAATTTGGAATACGACTATATACTGATTGACTGCCCGCCATCCCTTGGCTTATTAACTCTAAATGGCCTTGTGGCGGCTACCCACCTACTCATCCCCGTTCAATCCGAGTTCTACGCCCTTGAAGGCCTTGGGCAACTATTGGCTACCGTCAAGCGTGTTCGACAGGGTCTTAATCCGCAGCTGACCCTACTTGGTGTAGTGATTACTATGCATTCGTCCCGCACCAGCCTGGCCACCCAGGTACAAAAGGAACTCAAACATCACTTTCCAGATACATTGTTTGATACGATAATTCCGCGTAATATTAGGTTAGCAGAGGCGCCAAGCCATGGCCGGCCGATTAGTCAGTACGACCGGTTCTCAAAAGGCGCCCAGAGTTACAAAAAGTTAGCCAAGGAGGTAATGCAACGTGTCAGCAAGTAGTCAAGGAAGCAGCCGTTTAGGTCGAGGCTTAGATAGTCTGATACCTACGGACATCGATGAGTTTGCAGCACCATCCATGCCGAAGGAGTTGGTCAAGGAAGGCGCGCGCGTCGAAGACTTAGGGATCAACGACATCGTCCCAAACCCAAACCAGCCCCGCTCGAACTTTTCCGATGAACAGTTGGGAGAGTTGGCCCAGTCGATCAAGGAGCACGGGATTGTTCAGCCGTTGGTAGTCGTGCGTGAAGGTGGCACTTACCAGCTCATTGCCGGTGAACGTAGGCTGCGTGCCGCTAAGTTAGTTGGCCTCAAGACAGTGCCTGCAATTGTGCGAAGCTTTTCGCAGCAGGAGCAGCTAGAAGTCGCTTTGATAGAAAACATACAGCGAAGCGAGCTCAATGCACTCGAACTAGCAAGTGCCTACGCTAAGTTGGCAGATCAGTTTAGTATGACGCTCGAGCAGATATCTCAGCGTGTGGGCAAGGCTGTATCCACCGTGGGTAACATCATGAGGCTGCTGAATCTACCCCACGAAGCCAAGCAGGCGTTAAACGATGGCGTTATTACCGAAGGGCATGCCAGACAGATCCTTGCTGTAACTGGCCCAGAAGACCAGTTGCTATTCTTAGATATGATTATTAAGGGTGGACTGAATGTGCGTCAAGCCGAAGAGCTTGCTCGCAACTTTAAGAAAGAAGGCAAGGAGGCCGTTAAGAAGGTTGTAGAGAAGCAGACATACAACGCTCAACTGACTGCCGACCTTGGTAAGTACTTAGGCACCAAAGTTGATGTTCATAAGACCGCCAAAGGCGGCAAGCTCGTAATTGAATTCTATTCCGACGAAGAACTTGGCCGTTTGTACCACCAGATTCTCGGCGAGTAGTTGAAAGTATGGCGCCAAACTTTTGAGGCCTTGACATATAGCCACAAGCGGTATACAATATTTTCAGTTCTTTGCAATATTTCAAAACCCATATTTGATTCCTGCACATATTTGTCGCAGGGTTGGGGTCAGATTTTCACTTAAGTGAAGGGTGGTTACTGCGTTAGTGGTAGCCCGGGTTCCTCCGTAATCATAGGATAGCTGTTGTCGTCTACGGTATGTAGAGTCTGAGTCAGCGAAGAGGTCTTTTTTCGTACAAGAAAGTACAGTCAAGACAAAGCAAGGTGGCACCGCGGTTTCATAGAATACCGCCCTTGTTGCATATCTATTTAGGTATGCAATGAGGGCGGGATTTTTGTTTCCCGCAGACCCAATCCATGAAAGGAGAGCCTGATGGACTGGTGAGAAATGGGTACGGCACCCTTATGCCGACTAACGGTGCCCCGGGAGTTTACGCTCTCGGGGCACCACCCCCAAAGGAAGAATATGAAAGTTATACAAAACAATAATCCGTCAAAGTACAAGGTTACACTTGTCGGTTGCGTCCATGGTAATGAACGTTTCGGCAAGGTAGCTTTTGAGTACTTTGAAAAAGAACTGTCCAGGTTCCCCGGGCTGACGATAATATTGGCTAACGAGGAAGCTATGGCGCTGCGTAAGAGGTGTGTGGACGCTGACCTTAACAGGTCGTTCCCTGGGAACCCGCTAGGGAATACAGAGGAGAGGTTAGCTCACGAACTTTTGTCTGTGATTGATCCTGCCAGCTTTGTTCTAGATATTCATTCAACTCGATCGGAGATGAAAATGATACCAATAGTAACGAACCTGTCTGGCCGGACTCGCAAGATCATGAACCATCTCGCTGAAACTGATGTCGTCTACATGAAAGGTGGTTTCGGCTCGCTTATAAGTCAGTTTAGAGCGGCCGTCTCGCTCGAATACAACGATGCGTACTCCAAAGAATCTCGTAATATTCCACAACTAGATAAACTGGTCTCAGCGCTCTTGTCTGGTGGTCATAAGCCGACTAAGACCCACCGTGTATTTGAGTGCCTTGGAAAGATCCCCCTGGATGTGCCAGTGTCTGCTGCCGCAAAGAATTTTGAGGTGATGGAGGGCACGAATATTATCCCGTTCTTGCCAAGGCGGGTGCCGTTTCGTGGTTCAAAGGGCTTCTACTTGAGCAAGCCGAAAGCATTAAAGTGTTAAGGAGAAACAACATGAAAGCTAAAACTATACTTACAGGCGACCGTCCTACGGGCAAACTACACCTTGGTCATTACTTGGGCACGTTAGAGAATCGCGTGAAGCTACAGGATGATTACGAATCACTCATCATGCTTGCGGATGTCCAAGCTTTGACTGATAACTTTGATAACCCCAAAAAAGTTCGCGAAAGTGTCTACGAGGTTGCTCTGGACAACTTAGCAGTCGGTCTAGACCCGGCAAAGTCCCACCTGTTTATACAGTCTATGGTCCCGGAGATTGCAGAGCTGACGGTATATTTCATGAACTTAGTTACGCTCGCGCGACTGAAGCGAAATCCGACAGTTAAGTCCGAGATGGAGCAGAAAGGCTTTGGGAGCAACGTTCCTGTTGGGTTCTTGAATTACCCAGTTTCTGAAGCTGCAGATATCTTGGCGTTTGGCACAGACCTGGTGCCCGCGGGGGAAGACCAGCAGCCGATGGTTGAGCAGACTCGTGAGATTGTGCGAAAGTTCAATCGTACATATGGCGTGACGTTTAAGGTTCCTGAGATACTTGTAGGCAGAATAGCGCGTCTTGTCGGTACAGATGGTAGCGCGAAGATGAGTAAAAGCCTAGGGAACGTGATCTATCTATCTGACGATGCGGCCGCAGTAGAGAAGAAGGTTATGGGTATGTACACAGATCCAAATCGCCTAAAAGCGGACGATGCAGGGAGTATACAGAACAACCCCGTGTTTATATATCTTGATGCCTTTGCGACCACAAACCATCTCGATACACTCGGGAAACTCAAGGAGCGATATATCCGGGGCGAAGTGGGGGACGTTGAGGTGAAGCGCTACCTTGCACTCGTACTTAATGAATTCCTTGACCCTATAAGAGAGAGGAGAGCATTCTATGAAGCCCGGCCAGAATTGGTCCAACAGATCCTTAAGGATGGCACCAAGGCAGCTAGGGAGTTAGCAGCTGAGACATTGGTTAAGGTGAAAAGTGCAATGCAACTCGATTACGATAAAGACGGAATTATGTGAAACATCGCAGTGTGAGTGCTTTCTTTGTGCCCCTTGCAGCACAGACTGGATGTTTAGTTACTAGTACGTAGGGTGCTTAAGCGGGCCGAGCTCGTTAATAGGCAAGAGTCGGGCTGTGGCGACCCCTACGATATCAAACCTAGGTAGCTGCCCCCACTCCCGTGAATCAAAGCTGCCGTTTGGCGCACGGTTGTCACCGACTACAAAATATTTCCCTTCTTCTACTACTTCGTCAATTTCGCCCTGGGTGGTAAGTGACTGGTCGATGTAGGGCTCGTTGAGCTCTAGGCCGTCTGGGTTGGCATCGTTATATATCGTAAACTTCCCGTTCTTCAGGACAACACGTTCACCAGGTAGCCCAATCAGGCGCTTAATGAAGAAAGTACCAGGACTATTTGGGTAGCGGAATACCAGTACGTCTCCTCGTTTCAGGTCTAGGCTCGTGTCCATGCCTAGGCCGGCTTTGATTGTGGTAAGCGTAAAACCAACCTTGTCGATAATAAGGTAGTCGCCGTCTTGGAAGCCTGGGTTCATACTGCTGCCGGAAACATAGAAGGCCTGGAAGACGAAACTGTGCAAGAATAAAACTATAAGTCCCGGCAGAACGATCCAGCTGAATATCGTTTTTAGGACTCCAAGTATTGCGCTCGGCGCTCGTTCTTCCTCGAACTCCTCTTCGCTCGCGTCGGCCTGGTCTGCTTCTTGCTCTGCAGCTGGCTTCAGGGGTGGAGCGAGCTTAGGGTGAGTTTGTGGCTTGTCTGCCGGCGCCGCTTGAGCTGTCGCAGGAGCATGAGGGCTAGCAGGCGGCACAGCGTGGTCGTGCCGGGGCTGAGGTGGCGTGGTTCCTGGGTGAAGGCTAGGGGCTACTGGCTCAGTGCTGTTGTGCGGGTCTTGTTGCATGCTCATCATTATAGCTGGGCATAAGTGCTATTGGAAGAGCCATAAGCTTTACGAAGATAGTACCGAGCCATTATAATAACCTAAATGGGCCTGAAGAAAACTACAAAGGGGGTGAGTGTTTCGTCGAGTCGCAACAGTGGAGGTGGCGACCCGGCTTTTATTTACGATCCAAAGAGTCGTAAAGTGAAGGGTAAACATAGGTTCAGGAGTGCAATAATCGTTCTTGCCCTCGTACTACTCGCAGGAGGCAGCGCGTTTGCTGCTAAGAGTTACCTTTCCTTGGGTAAGGTCATCCAGCGGAATACTGGGGTTAGTGCCGCTGGGCTGAAGGGCAAACTACAGTTATCTCAGCTTAAAGGCGAGGGCGAAGGGCGCATTAATATTCTACTGTTGGGGGTTGGGGATAGTACGCACTCGGGCGCAAAGCTGAGCGACACTATGATGGTTTTGAGCATTGACCCCCAGACGAACGATGTAGCCATGCTTGGCATCCCAAGGGACTTATGGGTAAATGTGCCAGGATTTGGTTATAGCAAGATTAATGCAGCGCATGCCTATGGAGAGCAGCTTAAGAAGGACGGCGGACCAGATATGGCAAAGAAGGTAGTTAGTTCTGCACTTGGTGTACCGATCCACTATTTTTTTAGAACGGACTTCACGGCCTTTAAGCAGGCGGTTGATTCTGTAGGTGGCGTTACAATTGACGTCAAGCAGGCACTATACGACGTCGAGTACCCTTGCGAAAAGAACCCTAATTTGTCATGTGGTTTTAAGCTGAAGGCTGGCGTACAGAAAATGGATGGCGCAACTGCTCTTAAGTACGTCAGGTGCCGTAAGGGAAACTGTGGCGATGATTTTGGTCGCGCACAGCGGCAACAGCAGGTTCTGGTTGCGCTTAAGGCCAAGGCTCTGAGCGCAAAGACTCTCCTGGATCCGGCCAAGCTCTCTGGCTTGATTGATACCGTAGGGAATAACATCCGCCTCGACTTACAGATAGGGGAAATCCAGCGCCTTATTGATATTAGCAAGAAAGTAGATAGCACAAAGATGGTTAATGCCGTCCTGGATAATGATGAGGCTAAGGGTACAAACTTGGTTCGCACTACAAATATTGGCGGGGCTAGTGTGGTTGTGCCTGCTGCTGGAATAGGCAATTATGCTCAGATTCAGAAGTTCGTTAAATCCATATTTGTGGATGGGTATATCAAGCAAGAGAACGCACCAATCGAGGTACAGAACGGCACGACTCGACCAGGCCTGGCTCTGAGCGCAACAAACCTGCTTAAGGGATACAGCTATAACGTTATAAGTACTGTCTCTGCGGATCGCACTACGTATGCCAAGACACAGATCGTCGATTATAGTAATGGCAAGAATCCCTACACTTTGCGATACTTAGAAAAGCGTTTTGGGGTAAAAGCAACGAAAGCTCAGAGCGTAGCGCCAAAGTCTATTCCACAAGCTTCTCCCGGCGCATCTCAGCCAAATATTACGGGCCAGGTATCGACGCAACCACAGATTACCATTACAATTGGAGCTGACTACAAGCCAACCAATTTATACTAATGACAAAGACACAGCGAACCATACTTTTTTCCTTGCCATTTCAGGCATTGATAATATTTCTGTTCTATTACCTAACCCGGTACTGGCTTGTTGGGCTGTTCCTTCAAGCGGGCTTAATACTCTTTATGATGAGGCGTCTGCTCACTGGCGGTAATCGATCGGTCGTGATCGCAAAGTCCTTGCAGCCGTTCATATTTGTTGCGACCGCCTCGCTTTATAGTATGCTCTTGGTCCAGATATATGGCATCAACATTCCGTCTTTCGTGCTATATACCACGGTCGTCACTGTCCTGTTTGGCGTAGTTAGTTTGGCTACATTGCGCACACAGCTGCCAGTCTGGTCTTCGAGCTCACTAGCTTTGTTGCAAATTGGCTTAGTGGTCAATTTTGCCGTATTAAGCATGGCTTATTGGCGAGTCCCAAGCTTCATTGTGTTACCCCTCGTATTTATTGTATTAGGCTATGTGGCGCTGTGGTGGATTATCGAGGTTGGTAAGGCGGATGATACGCCTACCCTCTATGCCTCGGTGTTTGGCCTGCTTGGCGCTCAGCTCGTATGGGCTTATTCGCACTGGGTGCTGGTATATCAATTGCCTCGATTGAACATTATCATCGCTCAGGCAGCGATCATTATTGGCGCACTGGCATACAGCTTGGGGGGAATTCATCGTAGTCGTAGCAGTAAGCCTTTGCGTATTCAGTTGGCAGTAGAGTATATGGCTGTGTTTGTTGTTATATTCGTGGCAACCTTCCTGACCACTAAGTGGTTTTAGATCCTATTAAGGCAGTCTTCAGTTTTTTCGCTATAATAGGTAATAAAGGAGTACTATGCAGGACAATATAAAAACTGAAACTAAGTCGTCAGCGGTACCTCCCGCCGTACCGAAGCTACCAAAGAAGGGTGGCAACGTGGGGCTTAAAACAAAGAAGCAGGGGCCAAGGAGCCCGTTCCTGCTGGGTCTTGGCCTCGTGGTGCTTTGCATCGTTGCAGGCTTTTTTGGGGCTTGGCTGCAGTCTAGCGTGCTTGGTGGTGCCACGCGGCTGGTAGAGGAGCGCAAGAGCTTACTGGTGAAGGAAGACTCGGCAGTCATAAGCGTTGCCAAGGAGGTTTCTCCGAGTGTCGTTAGTATTACTACCAACAGTAGCAGCGTGGACTTCTTTGGCCAGAGCCAAACGGAAGCCTCGTCGGGTACAGGAATTATATTGAAGTCAGACGGCCTAATTCTCACAAACAAACACGTGGTCGAAGGAGGTGAGAGCTTTACGGTCATAACGAGTGACGGCAAGGAGTATAGTGATGCAAAGGTCGTCGCGAAAGACCCAAGTAACGACATTGCGTTCCTGAAGATCGCCGCGAAGGATTTAGTCGCAGCAAAACTAGGTGATTCCTCCAAGGTTCAGGTGGGTCAGCGAGTAATTGCAATCGGCAACGCCTTGGGTCAATTCCAGAATACAGTCACTACGGGCGTGATATCGGGCAAGAGTCGACCAATAACGGCTACGGGCGGTAATGGCACCGAGAGTTTGCAGAATCTCTTTCAGACCGATGCCGCCATAAACCCAGGTAATTCTGGTGGGCCACTCGTGAATATCGCTGGTGAAGTAATTGGTATTAATACTGCTGTTGCCGGTGATGGGGCTGAAAATATAGGGTTTGCCATTCCGATTAATGAGGCCAAGAAGGACATCGCGACCGTTGCCCAGAGCGGGAAGATTACACGTGCCTATCTAGGGGTGCGCTATGTCGCAGTTACCCAGGATATCGCAGCAAGGAACAATATACTGGCCAAAGCTATCGGTGGGGCTTTGATTTCTGGAGAAGGTAGCGTGCTGTCTGGTAGTCCGGCTGATAAGGCTGGTGTCCAAGCAGGAGATGTTATTATTCGCTTGAACGACACAGACTTAAGTGAAAACAATTCGCTTGCATCAACAATCGGCAAATTCGAAGTTGGCGAGACAATCAAAGTAACGTTGCTGCGTGACGGCAAGGAGCGAGTTCTGAAAGTGAAGTTGGCTGAAGCACCAGCCCAATAATGCCTAGTTGGCCTGAAAGCCGAGTATAAAGTAATCTTCTTCAATAAGATCAAGGCCTGCGCGTTTAGCTTCTTCTATCAGTCCTTCTTGCTGCCACGGATCACATTCGGTAAAAAGGAGGCCATTGGGCTTAAGGTGGCTAGGGAGGTCTTTGAGGAACCGGCGGTATATATCAAGGCCATCTGGTCCTCCAAATAGGGCCACTCCTGGCTCATTCTTCACCTCCGGCATTAAGTCCGCCGTGTCTGATAAATAGGGTAAATTGCAAACTACAATATCAAAGGTTTCGTTTATTCCATCGAACAGGTCTGCTGGCATAAGGTGGATGTTGAGTCCAGCGTTTTTTACGTTCTTTTTGGCAACCTCTAGGGCTTCAGGGCTGACTTCCGTTGCAAATACATCGATGTCGGGCCTGTGCTTCGCAATAGAAATAGCAATAGCTCCACTGCCAGTACCCATGTCGATAAGCTTTCCGTTCTTTGGCGCATGCTTGATCGCAAAATCAACCATCTTTTCTGTCTCCACCCTGGGGGTGAGTACCTTGTCGTTGATATACAGTTCAACGCCGTAAAACTCACGCTTGTTAGTAAGGTGCACTACGGGTGCATGGTTTGAGCGTTTACGAATGATTTCTTGGTATTGGCTTAGCTGCTCCGCGGTAAGCGTTTCCTGGTCGTGGGCTAGGAGCCAGGTGCGGTCCTTGTCGAGTATATGGCAAAGGAGTAGTTCGCTATCCAGGCGAACTGAGTTTACCTGGGCGGCTTCTAGTTCCCGCTGTGCCGATTGCAGCGCATCACGGACTTTCATTTATTGTTGGCTCTCTAGGGCTTTCGTAATGTCTGCTTCGCGCAGCTGCTCGAGCATGTCGTCGATGTCGCCATCCATGAATCCAGGGAGGTTATGACGTGTATAGCCGATCCGGTGATCAGTCACTCTGTCCTGGGGGAAGTTGTAAGTGCGTATCTTTTCACTCCTATCTCCAGTGCCAATCTGGGAAAGTCGCGCCTCGCCGAGTTCTTTTCGTTTCTGTTCTTCCTGCACGGCAAGTAGGCGGGAGCGCAGTATGCTCATGGCTTTGAGCTTGTTTTTGAGCTGGGACTTTTCATCTTGGCACGTGACTACGGTATTGGTTGGGATGTGAGTTAGTCGTACTGCACTGTCGGTTGTATTCACGCTCTGTCCGCCATTGCCGCTGGAGCGATATACGTCAACTCGTAGATCGTTAGGGTCAATCTCTATTTCATTTTCCTCTGCCTCGGGGAGCACGGCAACAGTAACAGTGGAGGTATGAATACGCCCAGCTGACTCGGTCGCAGGGATGCGCTGGACTCTATGCACTCCGGATTCGTATTTCATGACGCCATAGGCGTTTGGCCCCGTTACCTCGGCTATAAATTCTTTATACCCTCCAGATGTGCCCGGGTTATCATTCATGATGGACATCTTGAGGCCATGCTGTTCAGTAAAGCGAGCATACATTCTTGCCAACTCGCCCGTAAATAGGCTCGACTCGTCGCCGCCTGCCCCGGCACGGATTTCTAGGATGGCATCCTTGGTGTCATGAGGGTCCTTGGGCACGAGCGCAGCTCGAACCTTCGATTTGAGCTTTTCGAGGGCTGCCTCGAGCTCTGGGATTTCTGCTTTGGCAAGGTCGGCCATCTCAGGATCGTTCAGGAGGTCCTGAGATTCACGGAGCTCACGTTCTGTTCGGATAACCTTCTCAAATAACTCAAGCCTGCTTTGGAGCTCGCGCTGTTCGGTTACGAGCTTGGCAGACCGTGGCGAGGCATAGACTGCCGGATCACTTAGCTCTTCGCTAAGTTCTTTGATCCTCATATTGAGCTGGTCGATGGTTGACTGGTCTATCATTGGTTGATTCCTAAATACAAAACAGCGCTTCTGCCATTATAGCAAAGGAGCGCTGTTTGGATGAGTAATTACTGATCTTGCTTAGTAGTATCTGTATCGACGGTAGATTCAACGATCTCGTCTTTGATTTCCGCAAGCTTGGCTTTAGCGTCTTTTTCCTCGCTTGGCTTGGCTTTTTTGACGACTTTTCCAGGATTGGCCTTTTCCTGTTTAGCACGGAATCGGTCGACGCGTCCTGCTGTGTCGATCAGCTTCTGCTTGCCAGTGTAGAATGGATGACATTTTGAGCACAACTCAACATCCATCTTCTCTACGGTCGACATTGTGTCGAAGGTGGTTTTGCAGCCAAGGCACGTAACCTTGGTTTTGGTGATGTCTGGGTGAATTCCGGCTTTCATAACCTGAATATGGTATCACTTTTACGCTAGTTGGTCAACTCCCGACTGGGAGTCGCCAGGTTGGTCGGTCTAGGACTCTAGGTCGGCTTCAGGCTTACCCATTTTGGCAGTTAGCACAACCTGCCTTGTTTCGCCTTCATTGTCCTTTATCTGCATTTTTTGCGTCTCATTATAGTAGGTTACCAGGTAGTGACTCATGATCTCTTGCAGGTCCTTGAGCTTTGCCCGGTAATCGTCAACGTCAGCACTAACTTTCTGGTAATCAACATCTGCTTGTAGGAGCTTCTTGGCGGTCTGGCGCTTTGTAGTAAGTTCACTAATCTCGTCTTTGAGCTGCTGGTATTCTTCGTTTTGCTGCTCGACGTCCTTGAGTTGCTCACGTACAGTTTTGAGCTTGTCCTTAGTTTCACGAATTTCTGGCAGGAGGCGATGTATTGCCTCGAGGGTATTACGGTCTTCAATTGGCTTTTCCGGGGTTGCGGGTGTTTTTACTTGATCTACTGATTCGTCAGCCATTTGTTGGTTTCCTTATTTATCTTGATTGGGGTATGGAATAGATTATAGAGCTTATGGTCTGATCTGCCAATTACCTTGTGCCGATAATAGTGAGCTCGGTTTCGGCCCGGGTTACGGCGGTGTAGAGCCAGCGGTTCCAGTCTTCGTCGCTCATCTTGCTAAAGCGCTCTTCGAATAGTAGAACACGGGGTGACTGAGAGCCCTGGGCCTTGTGTACAGTCAGGGCGTAACCGAAGTCAAATAGTGCCCCCGTGCTGTCGCCGGGTGCCTTGGGCGGTCGCTTGATAGTCTCCTTGGCCCCGAACTGTTCGCGTAGGGTGTAGCCAGAGAAGGTCATATTTTCATTATCAAAGTAGATTTCAGTCCAATACCACTGGTCGGTTTCGTCATCTGGTGCTGGTTCGATACTTACAATTGTGCCAATCAGCCCGTTATAGAGGTGCTCGCTTCGCATGTTGCGCAAGCAAACGACGACATCCCCGACGGTTGGCTCTTCAACCTCAATATCTCGTAATGATCGAATGTGCTTGTTGAGCGACACGCGAGTATGATTGTAGCCACATAGCACCATGAGGTCGCCACGCCATGCTCCGAGCATCTCCTCGACGGCCTGGCCGGTCTCGGAATCGTACTTATTGAGCTTTGTTACTCCAGGGCCAAAGTCCTGTATGGGTATCGCACCATTAGTCCTCGCCAGCTGGGCCACTTGGATGATTGGGCTTTCGGCCTCTTGTCGAAATATTTGCTCGAGTTTCAATTGAGGTTCGGCCATTAAATTAAAACTAGAGTTGATTGGTGGCAACTGGCCGTGATCTCCTACTGCGAGCACTGGTATTTGGAAGCTGAGCAAATCGTTCCAAATATATTCATCAACCATGCTGGCTTCGTCTACGATGATAATGTTGTAGGCGAGTTCTTTTTTTAAGTCCCAGCTGGTGTGGCCTTCGGAATTCGTTGAGCTGTTATATATGAGTGAGTGAATCGTGGACACGTTGTCTCCTCTCCGCAAGGTCTTTTGCTCGCGCAGTTTCTGCCGCAGGACTTGCGATGCTTTGCCGGTATAGGCGCAGAATGCGACCTTTGTGTCCTTATCGTATTCGTGGAGGGCTTGGCGCAGGAGGGCAATCATCGTGGTCTTGCCTGTACCCGCGTAGCCGCCTAGAGTAATGAACGGTGCCTGCTTTTCGCGGTACCACGCGCCAATTGCCCCGAGCGCCTTTGCTTGGTCTTGTGATAGGGTGTATGCCATGAACTACTATTGTAGCATCGGTGTTATTAGCAAAGCTATTTGGCCGAGGTAGTGTGTCGCTTAGGTAGGGAGGTGGCGAGCTCCAGAATGTCATCTTCATCGTCGATGATTTGGAATATACCTAGATCGCTTGGGACGATTGTACCAAAGTCTTCGAGGAAGGTGGTGCGCAGCACCCTCTCCATAGGCCGCCAAAAGTGCGAGCCAACACAAACAATTGGGATCTGAGGTATTTTATGCTCTTGCTTTAGGGTAACGAGCTCAAAGAATTCATCCATGGTGCCGAAGCCGCCAGGGAACACGATGTAGAGCCGTGCCGCGAAAGCCAGCATGACTTTGCGTGCGAAGAAATAATGAAAATCAACTTGGTCGGTTAAGTATTGATTCGGCTTCTGATGGTGGGCTTCAAGCTCGATCGTAAAGCCGACGGATTTTCCGCCAGCTTCGAATGCGCCTCTATTCGCAGCCTCCATTATGCCAGGGCCTCCGCCTGTCACTACGGTATAACCTTGTTCCGACACGAGCCTGCTGGCGAGGTTCTGGGCTTTTTGATAGAGCTTATCATCTTCCTTGATCTGCTTGGAGCCAAAGAATGACACGACCTTATTCATGTTCTCAACGACGCTGAACCCATCATTGAGCTCCTGCGTGATCTCGCACATCCGCGCGTCGTCGGCCGTGCCATTCGCTTTGCAGACATTCCGAACTTCCTGTAGCGTCCATGGTTTTTGCATGCGTCTAGTATACGGCAAAATACTTATGCTCTACCATAGCCCGTGGTACTATTTATGTATGAAGAGGCTTCTACAGATAGTTTTGAGTGCCAGCATGTTGGTTCTTGCCTTTGTTGCGGTGCTTCTACCGCAGTCTGCTCGAGCCAGTGTCGACGACTTTAGCTTTAAGAGCTTCGAGGCAGACTACTACTTGTCGCGCGACGACCAAAAGGTTGCAAGAGTGAAGGTGGTCGAAAAGCTCGTACCGATCTTCCCGGACTATGACCAGAATCGAGGATTACGTCGCGTATTACCTAAGACATACAAAGGTCGTAGTCTGGACGTTCAAGTCCAATCTGTTACTGATGATGGGGGTGTTGGGCGGCCATACACTACCGTTAGCGCGAATGGAAATTTAGAGCTACTTATTCGCAGTGATGAGTATGTGCGTGGTGAGCAGACGTACCTTATAACCTACACCCTGCGCGACGTCATGACCTTCTACGACGATCATGACGAGTGGTACTGGGACACAAATGGTGATCAGTGGCGGCAGCCGTTCGGCAGTGTTGCTGCACGCGTACATGTGCCAAACTACTTGGCAGGAGAGCTGAAACAGCAGCAAGAATGCTTTACTGGTTCCTATGGGTCCAATCAGCAGGACTGCACGATTATACGTAGTGCGTCGGGCGACGACACGGTAATTAGTGTCGCTGCCAACAGAACCCTGCTGGCAGGAGAGAATCTTAGTTTTGTTTTGGCGTTCAATAAAGATACCTTCGCGGCCTACAAGATGCCCGCAGGGCTTATTGCTTTATTCCTGCTCGGTGGTTTTGTGGTCTTTGTTGTGCCGCCATTGATTGCCCTGATAGTAATGATGAGACTATGGCGCAAGAGCGGTCGTGATCCAAGGGGTAAAGGCGTGATTATTGCCCAATACACACCTGAGGATTCTATGCACCCAATGCTTGCCAGTACTATTCTGGATCAGGCAATGAGTCCGAATGCAGTGTCGGCCGCCATGATTGATTTGTGCATTCGGGGTTATTTGCGACTCTATGAGGTCAAGCACAAAAAACTTATAGGAAGCGACGAGAAGTACGAGATCGAGCAAGTTAAGGCAGATCTTTCTGAGCTCCGAGGGGAAGAGCGGCGGGTTATCAGCATGATCTTTAAGGGTCACAAAGTTGGTCAAAGAGTTGCCTTAGATGATTTATCAGAAACACTCTATTCTCAGGTCGCAAAGCTTGGCGAGGATCTGGGTACACTTGCGGCTGGCTCGGGCTACTTCGTAGAGGATCCCGGGAAGGTTCGTAAGCATTATGTTTCTAGGGGGATGTTTCTGGTGATTCCGGCAGCGGTGCTTATGTTTATGCCGTTTACGTTCTTTTTGACGGGTGGCATATTGGCGGCAGGACTGATTGTGTGTGCCTTTGGTTGGGGTATGCCTGCCCGTACACCAAAGGGAGTTACGAGCCTAGAACATCTGAAGGGCATGAAGCTGTATATGCAGATGGCAGAGGCAGATCGAATCAAGATGTTGCAGAGCCCGGAAGGCGCTGAGAAAGCCAGCGTTAATCCGAATGATAAGGCTCAGTTGGTAAAGCTATACGAAAAGCTCCTGCCGTACGCAATGCTTTTTGGGATAGAAAAGCAATGGGCCAAGCAGTTCGCTGCGCTGTACACTCAGCCGCCCGATTGGTATAGCGGCAACAGCACCTTTAACGCTGTAGCGTTTTCGAACTCTGTAAATGGCTTTGGTAGCACCGCATCAAGCAGCTTTAGCCCGCCATCGAGTTCTGGCTCAAGTGGTTTTTCTGGCGGCGGCGGTTTTTCTGGCGGCGGCGGTGGCGGTGGTGGCGGCGGCGGGCTGTAGAACGTTCAGCAAATGCCCAGGTGCTTCAGCTATTACTAAGCAAAGATAGGTTATAATAGGCTAATGATTGATTTTGCTTTTCGGCACACAAAGAAGTTTGCGATAGGCCTAATTGGCGCCACCGTAGTGCTTGTTGGCATAATCTTCTTTGTATTACCCGGACCGGGTTTCATTTTTGTAATTCTCGGTCTTGCAATCCTGGCGACTGAGTTTGCTTGGGCTAAGGGTCTTCTGGATAGCGCAAAAGAGCGTTACGAGAAAACGAAACAGAGAATCAAGCAAGGGCGTAAGAATAAGATAGATTGATATGATTGAAGTTAAGAATGTTTGTAAGACATATGGGGAGGGTGATAGCGCTTTTACGGCTTTGTATAAAGTGCACATTGATATTCCCGAGGGCAGCACCACCGCGATTATTGGCAAGAGTGGATCGGGCAAATCTACGCTCATGCACATTATGAGTGGACTCGATCACCCGACCGAAGGCGGAGTAGTAATCGATGGCAAAAACCTGCAGGAAATGAAGCCCAAGGAGATGGATACTTTTCGGTCTCACAAGATGAGTTTTATATTCCAGGCATTCTTTGTAGAGGCGAATCAGACCTGTTATCAGAACGTTATGTTGCCCCTTGAGATCGCAAAGGTGGGGCGCCGAGATCGTAGAAAACATGTGCTTGAGGCACTCGAGGCAGTTGGTTTGGCTGACAAGGTTAACTCCCTGGCTGCAAACTTATCAGGTGGACAGAAGCAAAGACTCGCCATAGCTCGCGCTATTGTGAATACGCCTAAATTAATCTTTGCCGACGAGCCAACAGGGAATCTCGACAGCACCACCGGTGACGTTATTATTAAACTTTTGTTTGACCTCAACCGAAAGCTCGGCTGCACATTAGTAATCGTAACCCATGATCCAGAGCTGGCTGATAGGTGCGGCATCCAGATACATATGAAGGACGGCGAAATTAGTAAGACCATGGGGCTCGAGACGGCTAAAAAGCCAGCGAAGAAGAAGGTAGGTACCAAATGATTCTGCGCGACCAAATAGCTCGATCGGGCCGGAACTTACGGAACGCAAAAGCGCGGACGCTCCTTACAGCTGCCGCAATTGCAGTGGGCACATTTGCCCTGACTCTTACCTTGGCAGCTAGCAATGGCGCTACGGCGTTCGTGAATAAGATTATAGCTGAGAACTTCGATCCAGCAGAGCTGATTGTTGCAAAAGATAAGTCAATTTTTGGCGGCAATGGCAGCAACACGAAGCCGCGCGAGTACGACCCAAGCTTCGGTACCGGGGTGTCGAATTCTGGTGCTACCACACAAATTAAGCGCGTGACCGACGAAGACATCGCAGTAATTAAGAGCGTGGATGGTGTAGTTAACGTTCGCGAAGACATCACGGTAAACTTGCGCTACATTACCCGCCCTGATCAAAAGAAGTACGTGGCGTCACTAGCAGCCTTTAGTCCCGCGCAGAAGCCTACCTTGCTAGCTGGTAGCATCGGTGAAGGTGGAGTGGTCGGCAAGGATGCTATCCTGCTGCCCGAAGGCTACGTTAAGGCACTCGGCTTCAAGGATGCGCAGGATGCCATCGGCAAGGACATAACAGCTTCAGTTACAAAATCACTTACTGCCGGCGCAGCGGATATTGCCAGTTTAAGTGCGAGCGTAAATTCGCCAGCTGATTTGGCCAAACTGAGTGAGCAGGCAAGCGTGGAGCGAACGCTTAAGGTGGCAGCCGTCACCAAGAAGCCAACCACGGCTCAGCCTGGCACAGAGCTCTACCTGTATGCCGACGCCGATACGGCTCGTGAGCTGAATGACATTACTACCGAGGGCACCGCTAACTACCGCAAATACAACTACGTATTCGCCAAAGTCGAGGGCGGTGAGAACGAGGCTACACTCAAAGCCGCTCAGGATGAGCTTAAAGAGAAGGGCTTCGCCGTACAGAGCGTTAAGGAAGCCCAAGAGTTCCTGACCAGCATCATCTCGATCCTGCAGGGGATTGTGGCGGCCTTTGCGGCAATTGCTATCATCGCCTCGGTCTTCGGCATCGTGAACACCATGTACATTAGCGTACTACAGCGTACACGAGAGATTGGCCTTATGAAGGCGCTCGGCATGCGTAAGCGCGATATTGGTAGACTGTTTCGTTTTGAGGCGGCATGGATCGGGTTCATCGGAGGGGTTGTCGGCTCTCTATTAGCGGTTGGCTTGGGCGTAGCCTTAAACCCTTGGATTACCAAGTCGCTTGACCTTGGTACGGGCAATTCACTGCTCATATTTAAGCCATTCGAGGTCGTGCAGCTCGTGGTCGCACTGATGATCGTGGCAATCTTGACAGGGTGGCTGCCATCGCGCAAGGCTGCCAAGCTCGACCCAATTGAAGCGCTAAGGACAGAATAGGAGACGATATGTTAATTGATGTACGTACGCCAGAGGAATATGCAGAAGCCCATATAGACGGGGCTGTTAACGTGGAGCTAGCTGAGGGTATGGCCTCTAAACTGCCGGCTGATGCAGCCGGCCAAACACTCGAAATTTATTGCAGGAGTGGCGGTAGGGCTACGGCAGCAGAGCAGATTCTGCGCCGGGCTGGTTATGAGGTAAAGAACTTAGGCGGCGTAGATGACGTTCTGGCACTAGGGCGTACGTTGTCGGTAGGAGAATAGAGCAAAGCCACTAAAACGAAAAGGACCCCCGAACGAATCGGGGGTCCTTTTCGTTCGGGGGTCGGGTGGTGCGGGCTGGGTTTAGCTGATCGGCTTGAGCTCCAGGCCGAGCTTGGCCAGCTTCTCCTTGACCAGGTCGAGGCTCTTCTGGCCGAAGTTCGTGATCGCGAGGAGGTCATCCTCGGTCTTCTCGACCAGCTGGCCGACGGTCTCGATCTGGGCACGACGCAGGCTGTTGCGAGCCCGTTCGACGCGGTTGTCGTCGGGGGGTGGCGAACCACCCTCGTCGTAGCCGAGGAACTCCTCGGTGGTCATCTCCACCGGCGGCTTCTGTCCGATGTACTCGACGCTCGAGACCTGGGTCTGGATGCGCGCGCTGAGCTTCAGGCCGGGGTAGTCCTGCTCCATGCGCAGGATGGCGGCCTTGGCAGCCAGGATCTGGTCCGCGGGGCCCGTCATGACGAGCTCGGCGGAGATGCTGTTGGGTTCGGGGTCGGTCATCTGATACCTCTGTTCTCTAGTGACCGTGAGACGCCCTTCTGGGCGATTAAGGCATAATAGCATAATATAGCTTATTTGTCAATATACTTTGACATTTTGTTACTCTACTGACTTTCCGTTATACTTGAACCAATATAAAGGAGCCACTATGGCACGGGTTACACCACGAATTCTCAGCGGTTTTGTAGAACTACTACCCGAGGATCAAATCCAGTTCAATAAGATGTTCGATACTATTCGTGGCGTATACGAGAGCTACGGCTATGCGCCGATTGAAACTCCTGCAATTGAGCTGGGCGAGGTACTGCTTGCCAAAGCGGGCGGAGAAACTGAAAAGCAGATATACAAAATCGCTCGCGATAAAGACGACAAAGACATGGCGTTGCACTTTGACCTAACCGTGCCATTGGCGCGTTACGTGGCCCAACACGAGGGTGAATTGGTGTTTCCGTTCCGCAGGTACCAGATGCAAAAGGTATGGCGCGGCGAGCGCAGCCAAGCGGGCCGATATAGAGAATTCTATCAGTGTGACATTGATGTAATCGGTAGTAATAGTGTTCTGTATGATGCCGAGATGCCTGCGGTTATTTCCAGTGTGTTTCGTAAACTCAGCATCGGCAGTTTTACTATCCGTGTAAACAACCGCAAGATCCTGCAAGGCTACCTGGAGAGCATTGGTGCACATCACATTTCTGCAGAAGTTCTGCGTGTAATTGATAAGCTAGAAAAGATCGGCGAAGCCGCAGTGGTCTCTGAGCTCGTTAAACTCGGCGTTGAAGAGCAAGTAACCCAAAAGCTACTGGCATTCTTAAGTACGGCAGGAACTGTGGACGAGGTCCTTGAGCAGCTTGGACAAGTAGATACGCAGAATACCCGTTACCTAGCTGGCTTAGAAGAGCTACGTGGCGTGGTTGACGGTATGCGCCGCCTTGGTTTGCCAGACGAAGATTATGTGATTGATCTTAAAATTGCCCGTGGCTTGGATTACTACACCGGTACTGTTTACGAAACGAACCTCGATGACTTCCCGGGCGTAGGTAGCGTATGCTCCGGCGGGCGTTATGATGATTTGGCAAGTTATTACACCAAAAGCAAGCTCCCTGGAGTGGGTGTTTCCATAGGTCTAACACGGCTCTTTATGCAGCTCAAAGAGATCGGGCTTGTGAGCGCTGGCGCTAAGACCATGAGTAGGGCTGTGATCTTGCCTCTTACCACTGATGCGACTGCACGAGCGCTAGAAGTTGCTACCCAGTTGCGGGCTGCCGGCATCGCAGTTGAAACATACATGGAGCAGTCGCAACCAAGCAAGATGATGCGCTATGTGGATCGACTCGGCGCTCCGTACGCGATCGTGATTGGCGAAGACGAGCTGGCAAGTGGGCAAGTAGTGCTCAAGAACATGGAAACTGGCGAGCAGCCCGTCATGGGCGTCCAAGAAGTCATCAAGCGCCTTAGTGCTGACAACTAGCCTCGAATCTGCTATAATATTGAGCGAAAGATACGCGCCACATTGTGTGTCAATGTAGGCGCATTTATTTTGCTCAAATCTAACATAATCACTCAGAAAGGCACCATATGGAAGCTGCTCAAAAAACAGAGAATATTCGTAACATTGCAATTATTGCCCACGTAGACCATGGTAAAACTACCCTAGTAGACGGATTGCTCAAACAGTCTAAGACATTCCGTGAAAACCAAGCCGAAATGGCTCAGGACCTCATTATGGACAGTGGCGACCAGGAAAAAGAACGAGGCATTACCATTACCGCCAAAGTAACTGCCGTACAGCACGGTGACTACCGTGTAAACATTATTGATACTCCGGGGCACGCTGATTTTTCTGGCGAAGTTGAGCGTACGCTCAACATGGCCGATGGCTGTTTGCTGATTGTGGACGCGCAGGAAGGCCCAATGCCTCAGACCAAGTTTGTACTTACTAAAGCACTTGCTGGCGGTCTTAAGCCGATTGTAGTTATTAACAAGATTGATAAGCCAGGCAGCCGAATCGCCGAAGTAGAAGAAGAGCTGGCCGATCTGTTCCTAGAGCTCGCCGTGCATGAAGATCAGCTTCATTACCCTGTTTACTACGCAATTGGACGCGAAGGAAAAGCCTGGAAGGACGCGCCAAGTGACCCGAGTGCAGCAGGGGACTTAGAATGTATTTTTGACGCAATAATTAGTGACGTACCTGCTCCAGACGTAGAGCTCGATGCGCCATTCCAGATGCTCGTAACAGCCTTAGCCCACGATACCTATAAGGGCAAGTACGCTGTTGGTCGCATTAACCGCGGATCCGTGAAGCCAGGAGACACCGTTGCGCTTTGCCAAAAAGACGGCAAAATCTCCAAGGCGCGCGTTGAAGCAGTATTCATGAGCCACGGAGTCAGTAAGTTTGAAGTTCCGGGTGGAATCGCTGGCGATATCGTACAACTTACTGGAATCAGCGCTGTGCAGATTGGCGAAACAATCGCTGACGCCGAAAAGCCAGAGGCACTGCCGGTGCTCGAAGTAGAAGCACCAACACTCAAGATCTACATTGGTCCAAACACAAGTCCACTTAAGGGCCTAGAGGGTGAGTTTACAACCAGTCGACAGATAGATGAGCGTTTGTATAAAGAGCTTGAAACAAACATAGGTTTGCGTGTTGAAGACGGTGGTCTTGGGTTCTTGGTCTCAGGCCGTGGAGAACTCCACTTAAGTGTACTTATCGAGACATTGCGCCGAGAAGGCTTCGAGCTCGAGGTAGGTAGACCACAGGTTGTGACCAAGGAAGAAGACGGCAAGACTATGGAGCCGCTCGAAGAGCTAATTATTGAAGTCCCTGCCGAGCACGTAGGCGCGGTACAGATGGAACTTGGCGCTCGTCGCGCAACGCTGAAGGAGCAGTTTGCGAGCCCTAAGGGCGTCACGAAGCTCGTTTATGAATTACCAACTCGCGTTCTGCTTGGTTTGCGCAATATTCTACTTACCAACACAAAAGGCACAGTGATTATGAACAGCCTCATGATCGGCTACCAGCCACTAGGCCCTGCTATGCAGCAGCTCCGTAGTGGCGTACTCATCGCTTTTGAGGCCGGCTCGACCACTCCATATGCTCTTCAGACTGTTGAGCAGCGCGGTACATGTTTTGTTGGTCCGGGCGAAAAGGTATACGCCGGGCAGATTATTGGTCTGAACGCGCGTTCCGACGACATGGAAATCAACGTATGTAAGGAAAAGCACCTTACCAACATGCGATCAAGCTCAAGCGATGGCGTGGTGCAGTTAACTCCGCCAGTCATCTTCAGCCTAGAAGAGTGCATCGACTTCATTGAAAACGACGAACTCTTAGAGGTCACGCCAAAGAGCCTTCGACTCCGCAAGCGTGAGTTGGACCACAACATGCGCAAGCGACAGAACCAGAAGCGCTAGGGCTCTTTTATTGCTACCGGGCTCGGTCTTGTATAATACCTATATGAAGAAACCTAAACTGGCAATCTGCGCAAGCGCAGCCGTATATGATAGAGCTATACCGTTAAGCGATCAGGTTGCTCAGCTTGGATTTGAGGTTATCTTGCCAGCTACCGCACAGGCTATGAAGTCTCGTGGCGCGGCGAATACAGAGGCGGCGGTTGACTGGTCGCAAATAGCCGACAAGCATGGGTACAAGGCAGAACTTATTCGCGATCATTTTGATGTAATCACCCATGCAGACGCAGTATTAATCATGAATCTGGAGAAAGACGGCAAGCCCGACTACATTGGCGGCAATGTCCTCATGGAAATGACGGTAGCGTTTTATCTCCATAAGCCGATTTGCGTGTATGGATCTGTGCCGAAGGACTCTCCCCTTATTGATGAGATTCTCGGTATGCAGCCGATCTTCTTGAATAGTAGCCTCGATAGACTTCAGGACTTGTTATAATACTGCCATGAAAGCCCTAACCCTCATTGCTCAAGCAGAGCAGCACTATGCCCCAGAGCAAATCACGCGTCTCAAAGCCGCTGTGGAACTTGCTACGCGCGCCCATGATGGCCAAAAGCGCAAAAGTGGCGAGCCCTACATTACCCATCCATTGCACGTAGCGTCATTATTGATCGACTGGAAGCTTGATATTGATTCTGTGATTGCAGGTGTTCTGCATGATACGGTCGAAGACACCAAGGTTACGCTGGAGGACATTGAATCCAGGTTTGGTGAGGATGTCGCCTTTTTGGTCGACGGAGTCACAAAGGTTGGTAAGGTGCGGAGCGGCATGCGTAGCATGGAGCAATATCGCCCTGAAACGCGCGAGAACCTGAGCAAACTGCTCATCGCTGTGGGCCAAGATTTGAGGGTGGTTATCATTAAGCTGGCCGATCGCCTACACAATCTACAAACGCTTCGTTACTTGAGCGAGGAAAAGCAGCGCAAGATAGCGC
>CAYTBW010000002.1:65839-91067 GCA_964436255.1 uncultured Candidatus Saccharibacteria bacterium
ACTCGATGTATTTGCTCCACTTGCCGATAGGATGGGGATGGGCAGGCTTCGTGTCCAGATCGAAGAGCTCGCGTTCTCGTATTTGGAACCCGCTGCGTATAAGGATCTTCAGACGGTCATAAAGAAGCGGGTGCGTCAGGCCCATAAGAACCTGGAGAATGTACGAATGAACGTGGAGAAGGTATTTAGGCAAGCCGGTCTGCACGCTCGGCTCGAAGGTCGGATTAAGAGTGTGTATTCACTGCATAAGAAGCTTAAAAAAGTCGAAGGCAACTTCGAGGACATATATGACCTGATTGCCCTGCGTGTATTGGTGGATGACGTCGAGGGTTGTTATCGCGCACTCGGCTTGCTTCATAGTCTATATCAACCGCTTCCAACTCGAATTAAGGACTATATTTCCGTGCCAAAGCCGAATGGCTACCAGTCGCTTCATACAACGGTGCTGACGCCCGAGGGACAGGTGGTTGAATTCCAGATTCGAACCGAGGAGATGCACGTTCATGCCGAGCGCGGCTTGGCCGCAAGCTTCCATTATAACGAGCAGAAGTTGGCCAAAAACTATGCCCGCGGCGAGGCAGCGCGCGTGCCACGCAACATGCAATGGGTAATAACCCTCCAAGAGGCTATTAGCTCACTCGAGGGCGGCAGCTCGGCTTATGAGCGGCTCAAGGTTGATTTGTTTGCGGATAGGATATTCACCTACTCACCAAAGGGGGACATTTATGACCTGCCAGAAGGCGCTACCGCGCTTGATTTTGCCTTTGCTGTTCACTCAGACATTGGCTTGCAGGCCCACACTATACGCGTAAACCACAGAATTGCGACCTTCGATAAGGTTCTGCACAACGGTGATATTGTAGAGGTTGTCACTCAAAAAAGAGCCCACCCGAGTCTGGAATGGGTGAACTTTTTAAGGACCGACAAGGCACGCAATAAAGTGCGGGCCTACCTGCATAATAAATAGTTATTTAAGAACTGGCTTGGGGCATTGCTCGGCCTGAAGCTCGGAGTTGGCCGACGGATTTGCTTGGGTGAGGCTATTAATGCAGTCCTTGTAGTCTGTGTAGGTCTCTTCAAAGTCATTCGGCGCTAAGAATACGAGCGTAATAAAGAGCGCCACTACAACAAGCGCCGCCTGCGTAATTAGGCAGATATAGGCGATCGTTTTGTAGTCGTGCTTGGTTTTCTTTTTAGACATAGGCTTGTGTCTTGATTATAATACTCTTATGGTCAAAAAGAAAAAGTCACAAGCAAGCCTTCGTGCTATGGAGGGTCGCGTAATTGATAAGATGATGGGCATGGTCTCGATCGTGGGGCCGGTGAGTGCTTCACCGCAGGTGGTCGAAATCTTTACCAAGCAAAGTGCCCAGGGGGTATCCTTGCTATCTTGGGTGATGTACCTGATGCTTGGAGTGGTTTCATTGTCATATGGGCTTTTTCATAAACTCAAGCCAATTGTGGTGAGCCAGATATTGTGGACCGTTATGGATCTTGTAGTGATTGCGGGCATCCTGATGTATAGCAGGGGTGTCGTGCCAAACCTTTCTTTTGATGCCCTGGTACTGCTGAACAACCTGGGCAAGGTGCTGATTATAGTGAGCTTTGCTTGTGGTGCTATGGCGATATTCTTTTTCATGAAGGCTCGCCAGCTAAAGCAAGTATAGTTGCCAAAAAACACTTGCATACACTACCCATGGTGGTATGATTAGTATCATAAGCACTATAAACAAAAGGAGGATGTGGAGGGTGAGCGAGCTAACGAATACAGTAGACCAGCAGGAAGCTGTAAAGATTGAGGCGGTCGAACAAGACCAAGATGACTTTTTAGCAGGCGTGCAGGCTGCAGATGCAGAAAGTTTCAACGTCTGTATTTCTTGCGACTAGCTAGGAAATAGGCCAAAACAAATACCCCCGAGGAAATTCCAAGGGGGTATTTGCGTGCAGGTCAGCTTAGAGTAAGCCAAGCTTACGAGCGCAGGCAGGCCATGGGCTCCAGCCACGAGCGGCTTGGGTTTCACGCGCCTTAGCGTCCTGAACTTCAGGAGGGGCTAGGTGTGGATACGCATAGCCACCGTAGTTGGCCCAAGTACCTAGGTTGTACTGGTAGGCACCGTAGTAACCGTTACCCGAGTTTCGGGTATAGTCACCACCGGCTTCACACAGGCGCATTTGCTCCCAAACGTCACCAGTAGCTACACCGATTTTTCGGTTCGACTGGTTGTCTATCTGGGCGCTTGCAACGGTGATCTGTACTGCCTTTGCGGCAGCAGCAGCCTTGGCTTCGGCCTCTGCCTTAGCAGCTTGAGCAGCCTTGATCGGGGCCATGACCTCTTGGTCAAAGTCCGGCTTCAGGGCAACGAGCTCTACTGCCTGGGGTGATTTTGTGTTGATGTTTAGATTGTAAGTTACCTTTGGGCTACTTACAGCTTGGGCGGCAGCCTCGGCTGTGGCGGTGGCAGGAATTTGTAGCGGGTTGGCCACCTGGGTTGCAAATAGTACTGCGACTATAAGCGACTGGATGTGTTTATACATGTGTATCTACGTGTAGATACCCTCCTAAACTACGTCCTTTTCCTAGTTAATGCTCCGCCCCTAAAATAAGGGCATTTGTGCACTTGGCCTAGAAACAAAAACGACCTTATAAGGTAGTACCTAACAGGTCGAAGTCATCTAAAATCAAGTGAACGGAGCTATATTAGCATATCGTAAGCACTTTGTCAAGCATTTTGAGGTACTTTTTGCTAACAAAAATATCGTCCAATTTTTGTAAAAAAAGAACCACTCACGTTAATTTAGAGTGGCAACGCGTCCTGAAGGAGCGGGTGGAGCTCCCCCAGGACACGCGAGCGGCGACTACGGTGTGTGCCCCCTTTAACACACCGAGCGGCTCTGGGGCGATCGTGTGGGGTACTTGCGTGTGGGCCTGAGAGCCCGGAGCAGGAGGCCGAAGCCTGGTGCCCATCAGCGGGTGTAAAGCGCTATGGATGGGTGGGGCCTTTGCTCCGGGCCGACAGCCGCCAACTCTACGCCGAGCTGGCATCGGTTCGATTTCCCCTGATATTCCTCGTATCCACTTCATTCGGTGGTCGTGGGGCTCTCTCGTATGCGGCTCTTGGCCGTAGTGGTTGGAGATCCTCGTGAGCGCCGAATGGCGTGGGGTTGAGTTGGTTTTATTCTACTCTGCTCGCGGGTCGTGTCAACGCTTTTTTTGAGCCCACCTGACTGCTATACTAGGCCAATGCGCGACATCTTAAAAATCATTCGTTACTCCTGGAAACTCTGGCGCTATTACCTGGCTATCGCTATCTTGGTCATTATCGTAGCCCTCCTTGGGCTTGCCTCGCCATTCTTGGTCAAAATGATTGTAGACGGCCTTGTGGCCAATAGTTCGGGTGGCAATTACGAGATCTCCTACTTCATTCTTATCGTTGCGTTAATACTGTTGAGTGACGTGGCGGGTACCGTTATCTCAAACATCAACGGCCATCTGGGCGACATGATGTCGGTTAAGCTTAATACTTTGCTCAGTCAGCGCTACTATGACCACCTCATGTCTTTGCCGATCGAGTATTTTGATAACGAAATTACAGGTAGAATAACCGCACGCTTAGATCGTACTATTGGGACCATTAGTGAACTCATGAAGACTATGGCAAATAACTTTGCACAGTTCTTCCTGACAACACTCATTACCTTGGTGTTTATCAGTATTTACTCCTGGCCGGTTGCCCTCTTACTCATCATTATCTTCCCAACTTACATATACATTACCCAGCTTTCCAGTAGGCGCTGGCAGGCTTCCCAGGAGGGGATAAACCAAGATCTCGACGTGGCGAATGGCCGATTTGTGGAGTCCGTTGGTCAGATTCGGGTGGTTAAGTCATTCGTAACCGATACGCTAGAATCAGCATTCTTCCGTGGCAAGCGCAAGTCGATCGAGCAGCAAACTAAGGGCCAATCAGTCGTTTGGCATAAATACGATGTGGCCCGTCGCCTGGTGCTGAACATAGTTTTTGCGTTTATCTACGGCTACATCACCTGGCAGGCCTTCAAGGGCCAGATTACGCTTGGTGAATTTACCCTGCTCCTCCAGCTGGTTACACAGGCACAAATGCCCCTGTTCGGCTCGTCGTTCATTGTGGATGCCCTGCAGCGCGCTAAAGCTGGTAGCAAGGACTACTTTGACGTTATGGGGCTCGCACCAAGCATTAGCGATAGTGCCAACGCCAAGCCACTCAAGGTCCGCAAGGGCGAAGTCACATACCAAGCCATCTCGTTTGGTTATGCTGGGGGCAAGCAGGTGCTTAAAGATATTAGCTTCGACATTAAGCCTGGCCAGAAGGTCGCCCTAGTGGGCCAGAGTGGTGAGGGCAAAAGTACCATTGCCAACCTTATGCTACGGTTTTATGAGCTCGAGAGCGGCAAAGTGCTGATTGACGGTAAAGACATTACCGAGGTCACGCAATCGAGTTTGCGCAAGAATATCGGTGTGGTATTCCAGGAACCAGCCTTGTTTTCTGGTACGGTAGGCGAGAACATTGCCTACGGTAGCGGCAAAGTTAGTCAAAAGGAACTCGAGGCAGCAGCAAAGGCCGCTAACGCACTTGGATTCATTCAGAAGTTAGCAAAGCTCTCCGGAGGACAGAAGCAGCGCATTGCTATTGCGCGGGCAATCTTAAAGGACGCACCAATCTTGATCCTCGACGAGGCTACCAGCTCGCTCGATAGCAAGGCAGAAAGGGAAGTGCAGACGGCACTTGAAAGACTCATGAAGGGACGAACCACCATGATTATTGCTCACCGACTCAGTACTATTGCGAACGTGGACGTGGTAATCGGCATCCAGGGCGGCAAGATCATAGAAATGGGCTCGCCTGCCGAGCTTGCCAAGGGCAAGGGGATTTATGCAGAACTATTACAGTTGCAGTCTACGGCCCCTACTAAGCTTACCAAGGCCAAGCTCAAACAGTTCGAGATCGTTAAGTAGTTCAGGTCTACTTATAGTGTTTGAATCTCGGTATGTTCTTGCAGTATGAGCACTATACCCAGTAATGGATTGACATTACGGCCTTTATATAGTATTGTCATGTAGTCCAAATCCGCAGGCAAAGTTGGTTAGAGATGTTCGCAACTGTCATGCAAATTCAGCTCAACCCCTGGTGGGTCATCCTGATTCTCATCTGCGCGATAGTGCTTGCCGTTGTGCTCGCACTCGCGGTGGGCTTCGGGCTTGGAGAGTGGGGCGGTGAGTTCTGGGATGCCGACACGGCGCAGGTGGTCGCGGCTCTCGTGACCTTCGCTGTCACGGTTGTCCCTATCTTCCTCCTCCTCATCTGGCTCTTCAACGGGCCCCCACCTGCCCGAATCCCAGGGTGACAACCAGCCCGCATGGGTCGTCTGTCGGCGCGTCAGCCCGGTAAGGCAGGAGCCTCCGAGCTCCTGCCATCCCCAAGTTCATAACTTGCAGTTGTGGGTTTAGGAGATACCGCCCATCATTTCGCACATCAAGGTGTTCCAATTTAACACCGCGCGGATTACCAAGTATAAGCACTATCAACGAAGGCTGCGAAAGGAGTTTTTCTGGTTATGGTTGTTTATATAATATAAATAGGCATAATTCGTACCGTTCAGTCATATGCTCCTTGAAAGGGAGGAATTTAAAGTATGAGTACGGTACATATAACTCACCGTGAGCAGCTGGCGAGGAGGTGGGTTCGGACTTACCTTTGTTTGGTTCCCATATTCTTTGCTACACACGCCTGTCTACTACTGAAATACTGGAGCTTACCTTCCCGCAAGGGCTCATTCTGGATCTGGCTAGGTGCTGACGTTGGTGTCTTCGCCGTAATGATCTTCGCTAGGTGCCTCGCGGAATACCACCTATACCAACTGCAGAAAGCATAGGTCGGTATAGACCTTGGGGTGAGGCAATAGGGCCCACCCCAGAGCGACTTGAGAAATATCTCGGGTCGCTTCTTTCATTATATAAAAGTTTGTAAAAACTATTGACAAGCGTAAGCGTATATGCTATTATACATTCAACGTCATCGGCGATGCGCAAAGCTCGCTGTTGACTACCCTCTACGGAGAGGGGCGTGACCCGGTATGCGGGGTTCGTCTTCGGACACACGTTCTTGCGAGCCCTCGGACACGAGGTAATGACTAAAGGCGGCTCGAAGCCCGCGGTCAAATGCTCTCAGGCGACTCACCATCGCCACCTACCTAGCCCAGGAGCCCTGCTCCAAAAGCTAGTTCTGCGGTCAGGTCGAGACGTGTGAGCTTGCTCACCACCTGCACCTGTCGTGCGAGAAACAATTCCATGTCCGCACATGGATTCTACGCACACCCCGGCACAGTCCGGTTGAGGGCTCTCGTCTGCCAGCAGTCCTATCCCTTCGGGGAGGATAGCTGGTCCGGCGGGGGTCCTCCCCACTTTTTACGACATTATCGAGGACTCCACGAGGAGTCTTTTTGTTGTATAGGTAGTTGATTGATATAATAGTGGCGTCACCCGCCCCTGACGAGGAGAAGACATCATGGGAGGACCATGGCCGGCACCACCCCACATCGTGGAGTACGTGTGCCCGTTCGACGGATCACTTGTCCACTTCAAGCTTCATCTGGATGCAGTTGTACCAGAAGAGCGTGTCGAAGAGCTGATGATCGAGCATCTCGACGCCAAGCACCCCGGCTGGACTGAAGAGCAGGTCTATGAGGCAGGGGCCAGGCAGCGTCAAGCTGACCCATCACTTCGTAGCGCCCGTGCAGTACGGTCCCTTGCGCTTCGATAGCGCCATGAGGACATCGCAGCGGCGTAAAGTGGTAGGGGTGAGGCAAAAGGGCCCACCCCAGAGCGACTTGAGAAATATCTCGGGTCGCCTTTTAGTTTACGCTGAATTCGTATTGCTGAAGCACTGTGCCATCAGATATAATGATTAGCATAAGCTTTTATTAATTAGCTCAAAAGTGAGGGTGATATCGCTAAGAAATTAGCACATAAGGCAGCCGGTACTTTGCGACGCGCAGCAGAGCGTGGTCGTGCTGTATTGGCACGTACAGGCATTCACCGCCACGCTAAGCGAGCTAGCGCTGCCGTTGCTGTTCATGCGCGCAAAGCCCATGGCGCCACATTAGGCAAGGCCCACACCCATTTATCCCGAAAAGTACCCGCGTATTCCAAGTGGCATGGCTGGAAGCATCATAAGCATGTGCACCATGGCGTGCTAGCAGCTGTACTCGTGGCCGGCACTCTTAACGTCTTGCTCTTCCGATCCGCCTTTGCGCTCTCAGACATTACTCAGCTGTGGGATTTCTCGAGCCAATCTGACTACACGCTCTCGGACGCTAACGCATTAGAGTACAACGGCAATAGTGTAAGGCTCAAGGCCCAAAACTATGCTAACGATGCCAATACTATGGCGCTTTATCATCTTGATGAGGGCACGGGCTCGAGCTTAGCTGATAGCTCGAGCAACAATAATACAGTAAGCTTAGCCAACACAATTTGGGGCAGCGGGAATCTTAATGACGCGCTGGCATTTAACGGCACTACATCTACAGCATCGGCTGCAGATTCTAGCTCACTGTCGCTGAGTCAGGCAAATACCCTAGAGAGCTGGACAAAGTTTGGTAGCAGTTTTAGTGCAAACTCCCAGTCATCGGACCAGCCTATTATCGACAAGGGCAGCTACAAGCTATATTACGACCGTGAAACTGGTAAGCCTACGTACGAGCTCGAGAATGGCGCCTCAACAACCTGGACCAAACAAGCTGGGGACCAGGTTAATAATAGCTGGGGTATTGGGCCTAGTTCTGCCAAGTCATCTGTCGTTGTAGGTTCAAATATGTACGTCGGCACATCCTCGCCTACTCAAGTCTGGCAGTATAATGGAACTACTTGGACAAAGGTTGGGGGAGACTCGGTGAACTCAAGCTGGCTAGCTTCGACCTACGAGGAGGTATCATCGCTTGCCACAGATGGTACGAATCTGTATGCAGGTTTGGGAACTGGTGCGGGTGACGCTGAAGTCTGGAGATACAATGGATCAAGTTGGACGAAAATTGGCGGCGATGCAATTAACGCTAGTTGGACGGTTAATACCTACGAGTACGTCCATAGCCTGAGTTTTTATGGCGGGAATCTCTATGCTGGACTGGGTTTTAGCACGAATGAGGCGGAGGTGTGGAGATGGAACGGATCTAGCTGGACTCAGATTGGCGGTGACGGTTTAAACTCCGGCTGGACTGGTTCGCAGCAGGTTAAGACGCTTACTAATGATGGAACAAATCTTTACGCCGGCATCTCCATCGTAGGAACCGCTGGCGGCGCGGATGTGTGGAAGTGGAACGGATCCAGCTGGTCTCAGATTGGCGGCGACGGCTTCAATAGCGGCTGGGCGGCATCAACTTTTAGTGAAGTGATGAGCATGTTCTATCAGGGCGGCAGTTTGTATGCAGGCCTAGGAACGTCCACGGCCGGAACGTTCCACGCAGAAGTATGGAGATATACTGGCAGTACATGGTCAAAGCTTGCAGGAAGCGGCATTGGCTTTACCGCTAGCGCCTATGAAGGGGTCGCGAGCCTGTCGGGAGATGGGACCAATATATATGCTGGTTTGAGTTTGAGCCAAGGGGATGCTGATGTATGGAGGTATAACGGAAGCACTTGGACGCAGATTGGCGGCGACGGACTAAACTCAGGCTGGACACTTGGTTATTACAACTTCACGATGGTCTGGTATAATTCTAAGCTTTATGTGGACGCAACCCAGGCCTCTACTGGCGATGTATTCTTTTCCTGGAACGGTACAGCCTGGTCGCGTGAAGGCGGGCAAAACTTCAAAGGCAGCTGGGGCTGTATGAATATTAGCTCCGTTAGGGCGATGACCACCTCTAATGGAAAGCTGTATGCTGGACTTGGCACGAACTCAAATTGTCCATCTGTGTATGAGTTTGATGGTTCGTCATGGAGGCTTATAGGCGCACCTGGGCTGAACTCGGGCTGGGGAACGAGCGGATACTCGACTATTTCGAGCATGACATCCATGGGTGGTGAGTTGTATATAGGGCTAACGGGAGGTCAAAACTCTGACGGTGAGGTTTGGAAGTGGAACGGCTCAAGTTGGTCTCAAGTAGGGGGCGACGGTCTGAACTCTGGTTGGAACTCGGTGTATCAAAGCGTGACAGCCTTGGCAGCAAAAGACGGTGTATTATATGCCGGGGTTGGTTCCACGGGCAATAATGGCGAGGTTTGGAGACTGCAGTCGGGATCTTGGTCTCGTATAGGCGGGGCGGGGCTAAATGGCAGCTGGAATAACACCTATCGATATATAAGTGCGCTTGGTGTCTACAAGGGCGATATCGTGGCCGGTGGAACTGGAAGTGTGGCTGGCTCCAATGACGTTTGGAAATGGAACGGTTCGTCATGGACTCAAATAGGTGGGGACAGTATGAACTCAAGCTGGAATTTCTCTGCCATTGGCAATGGCCTTGTCAGTTCTTTGGTTTCGCATGGAGGTAAGCTTTATGCATCAATCGGCTCATTCACGGTAGGTGATGCCTCTGTATGGGAGTATGGAGGCTCTTCTTGGACGAAGGTCGGTGGCGACTCTGTGAATAGCAGCTGGTCTGCGAACACTTACGATGCAGCTTTGAGCCTGTCCTCGTATAACGGCAGTTTGTACGCAGGGCTTGGCTCTCTTGCGGGTAACGGGGAAGTTTGGAAATACGCGGGCTCCTCATGGACTCAAATGGGCGGCGACGGTCTCAACTCTGGCTGGGGGAATAATACCATTGAGGCCACGAGGGCTCTGCAGGTATATAAGGGGAAGCTATATGCAGGCCTGGGGGATAGTCAGAACGCGGATGCTCTGGTCTACTCCTACGGGAATAACGGATATCTGCAGGCAGGCACTAATACCTTTGATACGGGCTGGCATCATCTTGCCGCAACGTATGATGGCGCCACAATGAAGCTGTACGTTGACGGCGTCCTCGACGGGACGGCGAGTGCGGCACTTTCAATGCCCGATACTTCAATAAGTCTACTGGTTGGTCAAAACTATGGTGCGAGCGGCAGCGGCCAGGGCCAATCTGTCCTTAATGGTAGTCTGGACGAAGTGCGCATCAGCAATATCGTGAGGCCCAACTTTACGACAACTCCATATACCACGAGTCGTGTAGGGGTTCGTTTGGGGCAGCCGGCGTACACGAGTGGTGTTGCTACCTGGGACGGACTCGCTAGTAGCTTTACTACAGATGGAGGCAGCGTCCTGTTCCGCCTATCGGTCGATGGAGGATCAAGCTGGAAATATTGGGATGGTATCACCTGGCAAACATCTTCGAGTCTTGATCAGGCGAGCACAATTGCAGACGTCAATACAAATATCCCTTCGCTCGGTGTTGGCTCGGGCGGAATAATGTGGCAGGCAGTCTTGCAGGGGGACGGCAATCAGCGCCCGTCTATAAGCTCGACTACGTTGACAGCTACGGCAGATAGCACAGCGCCTGGCCAAAATGCGGCTAATACGATTATGAAAAAGTCTCCTAGTGGCGACAATGTCGCAGAGAATGCCTGGACGAACGCAGCTACACCTTACTTTAGTTGGGATGCGGCGATCGATACCCAGTCCCCAATCGCGGCGTATTGTCTCTACATCGGGCAATCTGATACGGAGGACCCCTTGACCTCAAAAGGGCTGCTGGGCGCAAGCCCTGTCGACCTAAGTGGCACCTGCCCGTTTGCAGTTCCTACTCAGAACATCGACTTGGCAACAGAGGACCTAATGGCAAGCTCGCTTACGAGCTCTTCGGCACCCTACTATCTAAACATTAAGGCAGTAGACGGCGCGGGCAATGTAGTGTCGGCAAGCGAGCAGTTTAGCTTCCGATACGATAATACGCCTCCTTCGAACCCGCTTTTCGTTTCAACACCTTCGCAGTTTGTTTCAAACAAGCAGGTGACGGCGACATGGCCAACTGTGGGGGGCGATGCTGCTGCGGACTCACGATCGGGCGTGGTCGGCCTGCAGTACCGCATTGGCTCTAGCGGCACGTGGTATGGCGACGATCATTCTGGGGCGCAGGACAACGCAGATTTATTAGCAAACGACGGTAGCTATCAGACGATCGATCCGACTGACTTCGATGCCTTGCAAGACGGCAATAATACTATTTACTTCCGCACTTGGGATGCAGCTGGCAATGTATCGAGCGCATACGTTACCGGCGTGATAAAGATCAATACCTCTTCGCCATCAGTGCCGCAGAATCTCGCCGCCACACCCTCGACAAACACCACAAACAGTTTCGCGTTCGATTGGTTGGCACCGGCAAGCTTTGGTGGTTCTGCCGCCAACCTGACGTACTGCTACACCATAAACACTCTGCCATCGGCTAGCACATGTAGCTATACCGCTGCCGGCGTAACTAACTTGGTCGCCAGTGCGTACGCAACACAGCCTGGAGCAAATACACTTTATGTAGTAGCTAAAGATGAAGCGGGTAACGTAAATTACGCTACGTATGCATCTGTGACCTTTACAGCGAATACGGCCGCGCCTGGCTTGCCATTAAATACCGACATTGCAGACATTAGTGTTAAGGCAACCTCCAACTGGAAGCTTGCGATTTCTTGGGAAGAGCCAACGGAAGTGGGGGCTGGCGTTGCTCAGTATCGGGTACTCAGATCAGTGAACGATATAACGTATAGCCAGGTAGCAAGCACCTCCGGCACAAGCTACGTGGATACAGGTCTTGATCCAATTCAGTACTACTACAAGGTGCAAGCCTGCGACTCGGCTAACAACTGCGGTGCTTTAACACTCAAAGTCGATGAAAAACCGACTGGTAAGTTTACGTCTGCGGCGGCATTGGTTTCTGAACCCGTAGTAAGTGACTTGAGTACACGACGAGCCACAATTAGCTGGTCAACCGATCGTGACAGTGATAGCAGAATTCAGTTTGGCAAAAGCACCGGGAATTACTTTGCAACCGAAGTGGCTAGCTCCGAACAGACAACGAGCCACAGCATAACAATCAACAACCTGACGTCAGGCACAACGTACTACGCTCGTGCGCGCTGGACAGACGAGGACGGGAACCTTGGTTCGTCTGATGAGTTTGTCTTTAGTACGACTCCTGCCCCGACGATTAAGGAGGTGAACAATAAGCAAGTTGGCTTGGGCACCGCAACGATACAGTTCACGTCAAAAGAGGCTACGCGGGTTAAGGTACTTTATGGCAAATCAGAAAGCTTTGGTGGTAGCCAGGAGGTCAATACTGCCGTGCAAGAGTCTACGTACACTACAGTCCTCTCGAATTTAGAGGACGGGACCAAGTATTACTACAAGCTCAATACCTACGACAGTGAAGACAATGAGTATGAGGGTAACGTCTATTCGCTCACAACTCCTGCTCGACCCCGTATTAGTAACCTGCGGTTTGAGCCAGTAGAGGGTGAGCCAACAAGCACCCAGCGGGTGACTTGGAGCACGAATGTGCCCGCCACGACAGAGGTGAGTTATGGTGCGCAGGGTCAGGCGCCGTTAGAGCGATTGGACAGTCAACTAACCACCGACCACAGCATTGTGATTGAGGGCCTGGCCGACGACAGCATATATTCACTTGTCGCTCGATCGCGCGACGGCCAGGGGAATGCAGCTGTGAGCGAGACGCAGACGTTCCGCACGGCTCTGGACACTCGCCCACCAAAGGTGAGTAGCGTGGTAGTCAAAAGTGCAGTTCGCGGTAGCGGGGCTGATGCGCGCGGACAGGTAATTGTGAGCTGGCAGACTGACGAGCCAGCAACAAGCCAGGTGGCATTTAGCCAGGGATCTCTCGGGACGGAGCTTGCTTCAAGAACTGCCGAGGACGCCAAGCTCGTGACTGATCACCTGGTAATCGTATCCGACCTAACCCCCTCAAAGGTGTATCAGGTTCAGGCATTATCGAAAGACCGCAGTAGCAATCAGGCAAAGTCGCTTGATCAGACGACGATAGTAGGTAAGGCCCCGGCGAGTATATTCGATATCGTATTTAAAACACTACAGAGTATATTTAGCTTTGTTAAGTAAGGACGGATTATGCAGTATCTCATAGAATTCAAAAACGTAGAAAAGAGCTTCGAGGTTGAAGATCGCCAGGTTCCGATATTGCATGACATCAACTTGGCGATTAAACCAAATTCCTTTGTTATCGTGTATGGGCCTTCGGGCAGTGGTAAGAGTACGCTGCTAAACATCATGATGGGGCTAGAACCTCCCACTAAGGGATCCGTGCGCATCGATGGGCAAGAGATTTATAACGAATCAGCTCGCTCCAGGGCGCTCTATAGATCTAAGAATCTCGGCGCTATTTACCAATCCATGTACTGGATAAAAAGTCTTTCAGTAATTCAAAACGTGGCATTACCACTGATGCTCGCTGGTCAGACCCGGGCGCAGGCGCAAGCTACCGCCATGCAAAAGCTAAAGCTGGTAGGTATGGACAAGTTTGCCCGGTATGCGCCTACGTTGCTCTCGGGCGGTCAGCAGCAAAGGGTGGCCATGGCCCGCGCCCTTGTTTCTGAACCATCAATCTTGGTGGCGGATGAGCCAACCGGAAACCTCGATAGCAAGACTGGCGATGCTGCAATGCAGTTGCTGTGTGATTATCACAAGAAAAGTGGTTGCACTGTTATTCTTGTTACTCACAACCTAGAGTACCTGGCGATAAGTAGGGAGCGGTACTATATGCAGGATGGTAACTTAAGTTTAGACAAAGATGTTCGCACCGAGCACGTTAGCAGGCTCGTAAGTCAAATGCGCCATAGGCTTGATACGGGTGGTGTTGGGTCGAAAAGGAGCATGCAGTAATGTGGAGTAGGGTTAAGCGAGTGCTGCCAAGCAAGAAAGCGGAAAAGGGCCAACCGCGCCTAAGTTTTCTTATATCTATGGCTTTGAGTAACTTGCGCTTCAAAAAACTCCGTACTTCGCTGACCGTTACCGGGGTGGTCATTGGTATCGGATCTATTGTGTTCTTGGTGTCTCTCGGTATGGGCTTGCAGAACTTAGTTACCAAGCGGGTTGTTAGTTCGGATTCGGTACGAACAATCGAGGTCACATCTCCTGACCCAGCACTCGTTAAGCTTAACGACAGAGCAGTAGAGCGGTTTAGGAATTTTGGCTCGTTTTTAAACATCACAAAGGTCTATTCCTTCCCAGGGAAAATCAGCGCCGACGCTGCCCTTACAGACAGTGTGGTGTATGGCATCGACAGCGCATATGCCAAAGTCGTTCTGCCGCAAAGGGTTGCAGGTGATGTCGTAAAGGATCTGGGGCCGAATGAAGTAGTTATTGGGAACTCCTTATTGCAGCCACTCAATATTAGCTCTGCTCAAAAAGCGATAGGAAAGACTATCGAAGTGAGCATAGTTGTCCCAGATGTCCGGGACAAAACTAAGGCAGGCAGGACGGTAGTACAGAAGTTCGTCATTCGTGGAGTGGTGGAGAGTGGCGCTGGAACTGACGTGTACGTTGGGCAGAAGATATTCAAGGATCTTAGCCTCGGCGAGTATGAGCAGGTCAAGCTAGTTGTAAAGCAGCAAAGCGCAGCACCAGACATCCGCAAGCGTATCGAGGCACTCGGTTTTGCTACAGCGTCGCCAATAGATACACTGCAGCAAATTAACCAGCTCTTTACCTTCTTCAACTTTATCCTGGCGGGCTTTGGCAGTATAGGTATGCTGATCGCGGTACTAGGCATGCTTAACACGCTGACTATTTCTCTTCTGGAACGGACGCAAGAAATTGGCCTGATTGTGTCGCTCGGCGGGACAGAAACGGATATAAAGAAGCTGTTCGTGTCGGAATCATTGATCTTGTCGGTCGCTGGTGGTGTTTTAGGGATTTTAATGGCCTATGGTGGCGGTGGAGCGATTGATCTGGCTTTGAACGGTTTAGCTAAGCGTCAAGGTTTGACCGAAGAATTTAGTATATTCTCGCTACCCCTGACGCTAATCGTTGCAGTCGTGGTATTCATGGTAGTAGTTGGCTTGGCAGTCGTTTATGTGCCGGCACGTCGTGCGGCGCGTATTAACCCGATCATTGCTTTACGTCGAGAGTAGCCCGTCTTCACACCCAAATTGACTAAATAAATATTGACTTATAGCCCTATTTATAGTAGAATATTATCCTATTTACCACTTAGTAGTGGCAAATTGTGCGGCCATATATAGGCCCGCTTTGACATATGAATGAGTTCTTAATAACGTGTGCTGGCATTGGTACGCGAATCAGCGAATAGTCTACAGGGTGAATGACTGCTCGCTGATTCGACTACCCCTTAGGAGGAACCATGTCAGCGTCACGTCAAGTGGTGTTCCTCTTTAGCGAGGGGAATGAAGCAACTAAGACCCCTGCGTTCCGCGGGGGCAAGGGTGCAGGCTTGGCGGACATGGCGGCCCTTGGGCTGCCTGTTCCTCCGGGCTTCACCATCGCTACCTCGGTGGCACGTGCGTTCGCCGAGACTGGACAGCTGCCCAAACGGCTTGATGGTCAGATTCGGCGCTCAATGCGCGAGATCGAGAAGGCAACCGACAAGAAGTTTGGTGATACCGCAAGCCCCCTGCTGGTTTCGGTGCGCTCCGGCGCACCCGTTTCCATGCCGGGGATGATGGACACCGTACTGAACGTCGGAATGCATCGTCAGATGCTTGACACACTCGGGGGTGTCGGTGGACGAGAGTTCGCCGAGGACACTTACGAGCGGTTCTTGCGTCAGTTTGGTTCTGCCGTCCTGGACCTTCCAGTCCAGGACGATCAGTTGCTTATCAAGGAGTCCGAAGGCCTCGTGCCGGAAGACCCTTACGAGCAACTGATGATGGCGATCCAAGCGGTTCTGCTTTCTTGGAATAGCGAGCGTGCCCGCACGTATCGCGACAGCCAGGGGATCCCACATTGGTGGGGGACCGCGGTGACCATTCAGGCCATGGCCTTTGGTAATCGCGATGATCAATCGGCGACTGGGGTGGTGTTTAGCCATGACGTCAACACCGGGGCAGAGGTTCTCACCGGAGAATTCCTCGTTCGCGCCCAGGGTGAAGACATTGTGAGCGGGACTACTACACCCAGGTCGATCGGGGACATGCAGGCGTGGAACCCGCAGCTCTACCAAGAGTTGCGGCGACATGTCAGTCTGCTCTCCGATCATCTCGACAGCATGGTTGATGTCGAGTTTACTGTGGACAACGGCAAGCTCTTCATCCTCCAGGTTCGACGTGCTACTCGTACGCCCCAGGCAGCGGCAACCTTCGCGGTTAGTCGAGTGTGGAGCAAGCGGTGGACGCACGCGGAGGCTGTGACGAGCCTCAGCGAAGCTGAACTCGATCAACTCGAGCTTAGTCAGGCCACGATGCAGGGAGATTCTACACAGCTGATTGCTGCCGGTACGCCCGCCTCGAGCGGATGTGCTGTCGGCGCAGTAGTGTATAGCCCTCTGCGTGCGGTTGAGCTTGCGAGGGCCGGTCAGAAGGTGGTGCTGGTTCGTCCAGACACCTCACCTGAAGATTTGCCTGGCATGCTTGCTGCAGTCGCGGTTGTGACGGCTCGGGGCGGCATGAGTTGCCACGCAGCGGTTGTTTGCCGGGGACTTAACCGGCCGGCAGTCGTTGGGGCCAGTGGGTACCTCACTGTATTGGGCGTTCGCCCTGCAGAAGGTACACTAGTCTCCGTTGATGGTGCTAGCGGCATGGTCTACTTCGGTGAGCAGCCGATCCTTGGCGGAGGCAACTCCAAAGAGGTCAGGCTTATCCAGAAGTGGTCCAGGCAGCAGGCTCCTCGTGAAATCGTGTTCAACACGATGGAGGAGCAGCAGTCTGCCAATGTCTTCCTGGCCGCTTTCTACATGACGGAGGCAATGGCCCACAAGGCCCGCGGTAGCGAGCTGGAAGCCAGGGTGCGGAAGCGGCACGAGTCGGTCGTAGCCTCGATCGCCCCGTTCTTCGCGACGTACTTGGCTTTGGCGATCGGTGGCGAGATTCGTCACTTTCGCGGGGGTTCTTACCAGTTGCCTCAGCTGCAGCGTGATTATCGGTTCGACGAGTTCTTGTCGGCTGGCAGTCGCCAGTATGCTCAGGGTCTCGTTGTTACTGTGCTTGAAGGTAAGAGTGCTACGGAGCAAGCTCGATTCGTTGAGCTGGCTGCACACGCCTTTGGCACTGGTAGGTGGAACCCGGCCTTTGGTGGCCCCAAGTGGGCCAAGATTGCCGAAACGCTGCATGGCTACGTCGCGGGTACTACCCCGGCGGCCGTGTTCGTGGATGCAGTCTTCGATCTTCGGCACAACACCGGGGTGATCTTCAACAAGCATCCCATGTTCACTGCCTACACCATGGGGCATAAGCTGAACCGCATGCTCGAGCTCAAGAAGCACCATACCATCCAGGAGATGTGGTCGGAGTTTCGTAGCTACGACAGCAGCAGCTGGTGGAGTGGTCTGTACAAGGAAGGCGAAGAGGCACAACTGTGGTGAAAGGAGCCATGATGCCACGAAGTCACCAGCCCCACGTTGGCGCATGCGTCAGCGTGGGGGCATACACCGTGCATGTCGGGGGCAGTCAAGACCTGGCAGGCACACCTGGCATCTTGCACGAGGTGGACGTGATAGTCCCCCTCAACGGCAAGGTGCCAACCAGCTTCGAAGGTGAGGTTCTCCCCGTCGTCCTCCAGGACTTTGGTGGGGTACCGCACGACTGGGAACAGATCCTGCGCGAGCAGGTTATCCCCAGGCTCGAAGCTGGCAAGACAATTCTCGCCTACTGCACGGCCGGCCACGGTCGTACCGGTACGTTTCTGGCTTCGCTTGTTGCGTTGCTGGAACCAGACGTCGAGGATCCAATCGCCACGGTGCGCGCGCGTCACTGCGAGCATGCCGTGGAAACCCGAGCACAGGCGGAGGCCATCTTCGCCTTGCTCGACCAACCAACCCCAGAGCCGTACACGCGACTCTACTAGGCCGAAAGGGGCCGACATGCGAAAGCAGGACAAGCAGAAGTGGTACATGGGGGGAACGGAGGGCACTGGGCAGTACCTGGTGCTTGCTCGAGCCCTCTACCGCGGCAGGATCGGCGTTCGCCTCCTGTCGGGCGGGAACGTGCGCATCCGCGTCGAACCCGTCAACACGGCCGCTGCCAAGCGGCTTGAGGAGCACTTCCCCGTGGGGGAGTGGAAGCAGCCCGACCTCGATCAGCTGCGGTTCTCGCGGGTGCTCAACGCCAGCGAAGCCATCCCGGTGATCGAGGCAGCCATCGTGGCGCTCGACACCAGGGGCCTGGAGTCCAGCTCCAAGGCTCGCACCTGGCGCAGCACGCTCCGCAAGCACGCGGGCGGCTGAGGCCAGAACGCATCCGGGTGCGCATGGGTAATGGCTGGGCCCGGAATCCCAGTCATTGACACAGGGCTCGTGAAGTGCTAGAGTAATGCTCTCAGTCGAATCCAAGGACAACTCCAAGGAGAAGCCGTGAGTTAAAGCAACGCACCTCACAAACCTGAAGTAAGTGTAATTTGGTTGGCGCATAAGGCGCCCCGGGCCCCCTTTGCCGGTCAGCAGGGAAAAGGCTACCTTAACAAAAAAGAAAAAAGTATAATAGCATGCCAGTCTTGTGTGTTTGTTTTAAAGCAGAATAGTGCACATGTTGGCAGCGGCGGCTCACGCGCCGAAGAGTTATGTACACAAATGCATATAACTCAAGCGTGGCCTGTAGCTAGCCCCCTGTCCGGGTTTGTTGCAGTAAGATTTGGCTTTGTGGTGCCCAGCGGGGTGCCTTGGTGAAATGCGGTATGGCAACCGCAGCGCAGACAGAGCGCGAATAAGCTACCGAGCAGCGGGTAGTGTAAAACGCCATTACGGAGCAGGGCAGCAGCCCTAGGCGACGGCAAGGCCCTCCAGGAGCTCCGGCTTCTGAGGGACGGCTATCGCGACAATCGGTCCGGAGCTCGCTAACACTAATCTTTTGCATTTAGGTGCAGAAGAGGCCCCTTTCGGACGCTACGGCGTCTGGGAGGGGCCCTTTCATTTGCACGGAAAGCTGATTGACCCGATCCCTCTAATCTGGTAAACTATCTCGGTAATAATTAATTCACACACCGACACATTCATCCTGTCACGCAAGTGATACGTCGGTGCAAGGCATAAGGAGAAATATGACCGAAAAAACAACTGCCGCGAAGGCAACTACAAAAACTGACCCAATTCTGCAAGAATTGCTTGAATCTGGTGCGCACTTTGGCCACCGCACAAGCCGATGGAACCCTAAAATGGGTGAATACATCTTCGGCGCACGTGGCGGAGTTCATATTATTGACCTAACACTTACCGCAGAGGGCCTAAAGGCAGCTGTAGCTTTCGTAGAGTCGGTTACTCAGCAGGGTAAGCAAATCTTATTCGTTGGTACTAAGCGACAAGCTAAGGGGATTATCGAAGCCGCCGCTAAGGATTCAGGCATGCCATATGTGACTCAGCGCTGGTTGGGCGGAATGCTAACTAACTTAGAGACGATTAATACGCGTATTAATCGTCTTAAGCGACTTGAGGCACAGCAGCTTGATGGTAGCTTGGAAACTTTGACCAAGAAAGAACGACTTGATATCAGTAATGAAATCGAGCACCTCAACAAGATCTTTGGTGGAATCCGCGAAATGCAAGGGTTGCCTGGCGCAATCTTTGTAATTGATATGCCACGCGAAGAAATCGCAATTAAAGAAGCTCGCAAACTAGGCATTCCAGTTATCGCTATTACTGACACCAATGCAGACCCCGACTTGGCTGACTATGTAATCCCGGCTAACGATGACGCTATTCGAGCTGTCAGCGTAATCACAGGTAAGATTTCTGCTGCTGCAAAGCAGGGCGGCGCTCTCTACGGCGCAAAGACTAAGCAAGAAGAAGTAAAGACAGAGGAGGAAGTTAGTGGCAGTTAGTATTGATGACATCAAAAGTCTACGCAAAATGACCGGAGCTGGCATGATGGATGCCAAGAAGGTCTTAGAAGAAGCCAATGGCGACATGGATAAGGCGATTGAGCTTATGCGAGTCAAAGGCATGGCAAAGGCTGACAAAAAGGCCGACCGAGCTACTGAAAACGGCTTGGTTGAAGCATACGTGCATAGCGGCAAGATCGGCGTACTCGTAGAGGTTGCTTGCGAAACTGACTTCGTTGCTCGCACCGAGGAGTTTAAGGGCTTTGTCCACGATCTGGCTATTCATATCGCCGCCAGCTCTCCGCTCTACCTTGACCGTGCTGCCGTACCTACCGAAGTAAGCGATAAAGAAGCTGAATTATTCACCAAAGAGGTTACTGCCAGCGGTAAGCCAGCTGAGCACGCGGTGAAAATCGTTGAAGGTAAGATGAATAAATATTACGCAGGCATCTGCTTAATGGAGCAGCCGTTCGTAAAGGATCCAGACCGTAGCATAGAAACCTTGCTTAAGGAGTTGATTGGTAAACTCGGCGAGAATATTGTCGTGCGTCGCTATGAGCGCATGGAATTAGGCGCCGAATAGTCTTATAATCATTACAGATGATGGATACAATACTTTCTGCCGTAGAAGCAAAGATGCAAAAGGGATTAGCTTATTTTCGTGACGAACTGGGCAATATTCGTGGTGCACGCGCCCAAGTTGGCCTGGTAGATTCACTAAGGGTAGAAGTTTATGGTCAAGAGATGGTTTTAAAGCAGATCGCAACCGTATCTACCCCCGATGCTCGGACTATTATGATTCAGCCTTGGGATAAAAGTAACATGCCTGGTATCGAAAAGGCTATTCGGGACAACCAGAGCCTTGGGCTTAACCCATCAAACGACGGAAACGTAATTCGATTAAATGTGCCTGCTCTGACCGAAGAGCGTCGAGGAGAATTGGCTAAGTCGTTGAACTCCAAACTCGAAGAATGCAATATATCGCTACGAAGCGCACGGCATGAAGGCATGGATGATGCGAAAAAGAAGAAGAACAGCAAGGAGATCACAGAAGATGATCTTTATGCAGCCGAGCAAGGACTCAATAAGCTGATCGAGAAGTACCAGGCGGAAGCTCAAAAGGAGCTAGCTGCTAAGCAAAAAGAGATAATGGAGGTCTAGAGGCTACCATGTCTAAGACTGAACCAAAAGCCCTTCCTAAGCACATTGCCATTATTCCTGATGGCAACCGTCGTTGGGCTAAGGATAAAGGACTCTCTAGTCTGGAAGGTCATAAAAGGGGTGGAGATGCGGCTAAGGCAGTATCAAGGGCTGTATTTAAGGCCGGAATCCCGTATATGTCCATATACGCGTTCTCGACTGAGAACTGGAACAGAACAAGCGATGAAGTCCAGTACCTCATGGACTTATACTTGCGGCTGGCAGGTATAGAGCTCAAAGAAGCGATGGCCGATAATATCAAGATTGTAGTCTCTGGTTCTAAGGATAGATTAAGCAAAAAAATTGCATCCAGTTTGGAGGCTATACAGGATAAGACTAGGGATAACACTGGCGGTACGCTTAATATTTGCCTCAATTATGGCGGACAAGACGAGATAATCCATGCAATGCGGCAAATTGCCCTAGAAGGTGTGTCGAGCGATCAGATTGACGCAGATGTTGTAAAAAAACACCTCTATACTGCCGACCTCCCTCCAGTAGACTTGGTAATTCGTACTTCTGGGGAGCAGCGGTTAAGTAATTTTCTACTATGGGATAGTGCATATGCAGAGCTGTCGTTTCCCGAGGTTATGTGGCCAGATTTTGACGAGGTAGAGCTAACAAAAGTCCTTGATGATTACGCCTGTCGTCAGCGGAGATTCGGTAAGTAGTGATCCTTACGATTATAATCGTAATACTAATCTTCTCGTTCTTAGTGTTGGCCCACGAGTTTGGGCATTATATAGTCGCTCGTCGCAATGGAGTTCAGGTGGACGAGTTTGGTATTGGTTTTCCGCCGAAGCTATGGGGTGTACAAAAAGGCAAAACGCTCTACACGATTAATTTACTGCCTCTAGGTGGCTTCGTTCGCCTAAAGGGCGAACAGGGCGAATCGAGCGCAAAGGATAGCTTTGCCGCGCAGGGCGCTTGGGTCAAATCAAAAATACTTCTCGCGGGAGTCACGGTGAATCTAATAATCGCCTACGTCCTTATCACGATTTTGCTGGCTGTGGGTATGCCCCCACTTCTACCACAAAAGTTACCTGATGTATTTGGAGTGAAGCCGGTTAGCTCTAGTGGTCAGCTCATGGTCGTAAATGTAGGCAATGATAGCGTTGCGGCCACTGCAGGTATAAAGAACGGAGATAGGATTGTCGAGCTAAATGGATCTAAGCTCAGCACTCCCGAGCAGCTAAAGACGGCTGTGGATAAGCTCGCTGGTAGCACGGCCACTGTATTGATAGTGCAGGATGGCGCAACCCGTACTCTAGATGTCGTGTTGCCTCAAAAGGCGGCCGACAAGGCACTACTGGGCGTAGCCACGGTGCCAGAGAGTTTGCAGCGCTACCCATGGTATATCGCACCAGTGGCCAGCGTGGTGGTTATTCTTCAGATGATACTTGCCACCCTCGGGGCATTTGGCGGCATGATAGTGGGGCTGTTCACTCGCGCAGAGGTTTCGCAGACAGTCACCGGCCCAATTGGTATTACCGTAATCTTCAGCGAGGTTCTTAAGTATGGAGCGGCTTATGTTATGGCGCTCGTGGCGTCTATTTCACTTTCGCTCGCAATTATTAACGCCTTGCCATTACCTGCCCTAGACGGCGGTCGACTCCTCGTGGTTGTTTTGCAGAGATTTGGGGTTAAGATAACCGATCGTACCGAGGCGATAATCCATACCCTCGGGTTTGTAGCCCTTATCGGCCTCATGATCGTGGTCTCTGCTGCAGATATTATTCGTTTAAATCAGTAGCTCGTTTAGCCTGGATACCTTGCCCGTGACACCTCGGGCTTGTTACACTGTTATAGATGGCTTTTTGGAACAACTTTCTCGGAAAATTTTCGCATGATATTGGTATAGACCTCGGTACTGCCAATACGCTTGTCTATGTGCGCGGTAAGGGCATCATGATAAATGAGCCTTCTGTGGTGGCAATCAACAATAAGACCCGGCAGATCCTTGCAATTGGCGATGAGGCCAAACGGATGGTGGGTAAGACTCCAGCCAACATTGTAGCGACACGACCGCTGGTTGATGGCGTGGTGAGTGACTTCGAGATAACCGAGCAGATGCTCAAATACTTTATAGAAAAGGTTCACAAGGAGAGTTTCGCGCTGTTCCCACGCCCACGAGTAGTGGTAGGAATACCTTCAGGGGTTACAGAGGTCGAGAAGCGAGCTGTTGAGGACGCCGCTACAAATGCTGGAGCTAGGCAGGCTTTCCTGATAGAAGAACCGATGGCTGCAGCGATTGGTTCTGGACTTCCGGTACACGACGCGGCGGGCAGCATGGTGGTAGATATCGGTGGAGGCACGAGTGAAGTGGCGGTAATCAGTTTGGGTGGCATAGTTGCGTCCCGCTCCATTCGCATTGCAGGGGATGAGCTGACCGAGGACATTATGAGCTACGCCAAAGAAGAGTTCAGCCTCCAAGTGGGAGAGCGGACTGCTGAGCGCATAAAGATTAGTATTGGATCTGCTGGCAAGACGGGCGAAAGCTTAGAAGCCCCGATTCGCGGCAGGGACATAATTACCGGACTTCCCAAAGAGGTTATTATTACCTCTGATCAAGCCCGAGCAGCCCTGGCCAAGAGCGTACGGGCAATAGTAGACGCAGTTAAACAGACTATCGAGGAAACACCGCCCGAGCTTCTCGCGGACATTATGGATAAGGGCATTTATTTGGCCGGCGGCGGCGCGCTACTTAGGGGACTCGATAAGCTCTTGGAGCAGCAAACGAAAATGCCGGTCCACATTGCCGACGACCCATTAACCTCAGTAGTACGGGGCACAGGTTTAGTACTTGAAGATCTCGACCTCTTGCGCGACGTACTCGTTTCAACTCAGTATGAAAAAGCTCCGCGCTAATACTCCACCTTCGAACAGTCGTCTGCGCACTACCGTTTTACTCGTAGTGGCGATTTCTATTGCGTTAACACTTTTGCACACAATCGGGTTTTTACGCCCCATCGAGATTGTGGCAGACCAGGTGTTCTTGCCAGTACGCCGCGTCGTATCTAGGGTTGGCGCTGGAATATCGAATCAGTTCGGGACGCTGGCCTCTCTAGGCTCATTGGGCAGCAGAAATGCTCAGCTCGAAGATGAGGTTAAGGATCTGAAACGACAACTAACGGCCATGCGCGAAGTGAGTAGAGAGAACGAACTGCTACGTGGCCAGTTGGGCTTCAATTCGCGACAGACACTTCAGCTGGTGCCTGCGAGGGTTGCAGGATATGCCCCAGACAATGTACGGGAGTTTTTGACCATCGATGTGGGCAGGAGTAGTGGGGTGGAGGTAGGCATGGCTGTAGTCTCAAACGGCGCGCTTGTAGGCATCATCGATAGTGTTTCTGATTTCAGCTCACGTGTCTTTCTAGCAAGTGACGTCGACTTTAGAATTAGAGCGCTCGGCCAAGACAACAGGGCGAACGGCATTGTGTCGGGACAGATTGGAACCGGTTATAGCATGGACAAAATCATCCAAGGGGAAACGATCAAGAAGGGAGAGAGCGTCGTCACCGCAGGTTCTGGCTTGGTACCGAAGGGTTTACTTATAGGGACCGTCGAGTCAATCGACAGCTCGGATAACGCCGTATTTCAGCTCGCCAACCTTCGTCCGGCCATTAACTTAAACAAGTTGGAGCTTGTTTTTGTTGTAAAAGGGCAGAAGTAGTGAAAACTCGCCGTGCTGCTCTATGGGGGGCTGCAGCATTCTGTCTGCAGATTATGTGGCCGCAAGGAGAAGGCCTACTTGGAGTGGTCCCAAACTTTTTCTTAGCCTATATGGTGCTTATAAGTGTATATATAGACGTCCGTCGGCTTGTCTGGATCGGTTTTATAGGCGGCTTTATGTTTGACATGCTAAACTTCCAGCAATTTGGGTTCCACATGGCGTTCTATATTTTCATGGCTCTCGTCCTGAAGCTTGTTTGGAAGCTCGATAAGGGGAATCTGCAGTCTGCCTCACTCCTGCTCGCCACAGTTATTTTTACGCTGCTATATTCGATAGCTGGACACGTGGCTTTCTTCGCACCAAGCTACATTGCGCAATGGCGTGAGCTTTCGTCCGG
>CAYTBW010000002.1:91077-100359 GCA_964436255.1 uncultured Candidatus Saccharibacteria bacterium
ACTTGAGACTGTATATAGCTGTGCCATTGTCGCCCTGTCCATAAGCGTGATTCAGCTTAGGCAACGTGGTATTATTAGTAGTTGAAGGTACTAAGGGGGCGCGTGAATATATTCGGTGATTTTTATAACAGAGCATACGGCTACAAGCAGTCGCGTCATGAGCAGCAAGTCGCTCATAGCGAGGACTGGTCTGCTGCAGTTCTAAGTGGCAGCGAGCAGGCAGGAAAGCTCGAACAGCCACTCTCGGGTGGTTACCTTAGGTTCTTTTTAGTCTCCGGGGCAATTGCTGTCTTTGTGCTTGTAGGGCAGCTCTTTTACGTGCAGATTACTCGCGGTCAACAGAATCTTGTACTTGCAAACGGCAATCGAATTCGACAGTCCACAATTCGCGCTCCTCGCGGGGCAATCTACGACCGCAATAAGCAAATTTTGGCCCGTAACCTCGCTAGCTTTGACCTTGTAGTGAACCCGTCTCAAATGCCTCGCGATAAGGCCGAGCGGGCTGCAATTTACGCTACAATCGCTGGCCTGATTCGTCAACAGCCAGCAGAGGTGCAGAACAAGGCGGAGGCTAAAGGCAAGGTATTCACTCAGAACGTACTTATCGCTAGCAACTTAGATCGTGAAACTGCGCTCAATGTTGAGGAAAAAACCCGACAGATTACGGGCTTTAGTATCGACATCAATCCTTCTAGGGAGTATCTGGATGATGGGCCATTCGCACACTTTTTAGGCTACACCGGACGTATCTCGGCAGAGGAGTGGCGTGCCAACCCCGGGTATCAGCCAACTGACTATATTGGCAAGAGCGGCCTTGAGCAGTCATACGAAGACGAGCTGAAGGGAAAAGATGGCAAAAAGCAGGTAGAGGTGGACGCCCAGGGTAGGCAAATCCGCGAATTGGCTGCTGTGCCTGCAGAGGCCGGCAACAGTCTTGTGCTTGCCGTTGACTCGGGTCTGGAGAAGAAGCTTGCTCAGGAGCTCAAAGCAAGTGTTGAGCGGGCTGGGGCCAAGCGAGCCGCCGCAGTCGCTATGGACCCACGCAATGGTCAGATATTGGCGGCAGTCAATTGGCCAGGCTATGATAACAACCTGTTTGCAAAAGGTATTAGTAGCGCAGACTATCAGAAGCTTCTGGCCGACCCAGGCAACCCCCTGTTTAACAAAGTGGCGGGCGGGCGTTATCCGGTAGCCTCGACTATTAAGCCATTCATTTCCATCGCGGCCCTTGAAGAGCAGATCATAACTGCCAGTACGAGCATTAAAGACGAAGGCAAGATTGATGTTGTGAACAAATACAATCCTTCCATTACATATACTTACCGTGGCTGGGAAGCTGCCGGACTAGGGCAGGTAAATGTCGTGAAGGCCATCGCAAAGAGCTCAGATGTGTTTTATTACATTGTTGGCGGCGGCTTCGAGAACTTCCGGGGTCTTGGTGTAGATAAGCTCCTCGGTTGGTATAAGAAGTTCGGGCTTGGAACTAAGACTGGCATTGATTTGGCCAACGAATCGGCTGGCTACTTGCCAAACCCAAGCGATAAGAAGGCACAGACCGGAGAGCCTTGGTACGTGGGCGATACTTACAATATCTCGATCGGCCAGGGCAACTTACAGGCAACACCACTTCAGCTTGTCACCGCGACATCGGCCGTGGGGAACGGCGGCACCCTTTACAAGCCTAGGCTCGCCAAGGAAGTCATTAATCAGAAGGGCGAAAGAGTACGGGAGATTAAGCCGGAAGTCGTAGCTACGAACTTTATTAACCCAAAGAATCTCGCCATCGTACAGCAGGGCATGCGTGAGGTTGTCCAGAGCGGCACGGCTTGTTGTAGGATGAAGGCAGAGGTCCCAGTTAGTGTAGCTGGTAAGACAGGGACTGCCGAAACTTCATCAGCAGGTCTGGACGGCAAGAACACACGTACAAAGCCACACGCGTGGTTCACGGCCTATGCTCCAGCAGAGAATCCTGAGATTGCCATGGTAGTGCTGATTGAATACGCTGGCGAGGGTGCGGAATATGCAGCGCCTGTCGCCAGAGAGACGCTTAAGTGGTACTTTGGCGGCCGCCCATAAGATCTTGACAGATATTGACGTGCGTGCGAGAATTAAAACAAACGCTCGTTTTCGAATGACGTTTTGGTATTAATATTCACATACCAACGCGCTATAAGGACTGAAGTCCTTTTCTTTTTTACGAGCATTAGCGGCGGAACAACGATAACTAATTTCAAAAAGGCAAGTAGGGGTGTAACTAACTATGAATAAAAAACGAGAATTTTACTTAACAGAAGACGGCGTAAAGAAGCTTCGAGCCGAACTGGAAGAGCTTACGACTAAAGGTCGTAAGGAGATTGCAAAGTCGCTCAAAGACGCCAAGGAGCTAGGGGATTTAAGCGAGAACGCGGGTTGGGATGACGCAAAAGAGCGCCAAGTATTTATTGAGGGTCGTATTGCCGAACTTGAGTCAATCTTGAAGCAAGCTAAGATTATCAAAAAAACGAGCGGCGGCGTAGTCGACATTGGTTCTACAGTCCACGTCGAACTCGAAAGCGGTAATCAGGAGTTTCGAATTGTAGGATCAACTGAGGCTGATCCAGCAAATGGACTCATCTCCAACGAGTCTCCCATTGGCCAGGCGCTACTGGGCCGTAAAAGCGGGGAAGAAGTTGAGGTTGAAGTTCCAGCGGGTACTATGACCTATAAGATCCTCAAGATTAAGTAGCGCCACCAAGCGTTACTTTACTATTAATAATAGGTATAATGCCTACATACTATGGAAAACGACGACACACGCAACGAAAAACTTCATAAGATTGAAGAGCTTAAGGCGAAGGGCGTTGAGCTCTATCCTTATAGTTTCGACGTTACAGATTCCGCTACACAGCTGAGGTCGGAATTCGACGCGACTCTGCAGGCAGAGGACAAGACTGATAGGCGGGTATCTATAGCCGGGCGTATTATGCTAAAGCGTGGCATGGGCGCGGTTCTATTTATGGATCTCGTAGATGAGGACGGACGGATACAGCTTTTCATTCAAAAGAACCAGCTCGGTGAAGCATTTGGATTAGCAAAAGAGATTGATCTGGGGGACATCGTTGGGGTTAAAGGTTTCGTGTTCAAGACGAAATTGGGCGAACTTTCTGTTTGGGTGGAAGATATTCAAATCCTTACCAAGTCATTAACTGGTATTGCCGACAAGTACCATGGGCTGAAGGATATTGAATTAAGGTACCGTAACCGCAGCCTAGATATGGCTATGAATATGAAAAGTCGCCAGGTACTAAAACAGCGCTTTTTAATGACGCAGGCAATCCGTCAGTTTATGGTCACGGAAGGCTATTTGGAGGTAGAAACTCCTGTGACTCAAGTGGTCTATGGTGGTGCAGCTGCCAAGCCATTTACGACTCACCACCACAAGTTGGATATGGACATGTTCCTGAGGGTCGCTCCAGAGCAGAACCTTAAGAAGCTCCTTGCTGGCGGGATGAACGCAGTATTTGAAATTGGAAAAAATTTCCGCAACGAGAATACCGACAGAACTCACAACCCAGAATTTACGATGCTCGAAGCCTACAAGGCGTACGTCGACTATACTGCGATGATCGACCTACTCGAACGACTCGTAGAACATGTCTGCATGAAGCTTTTCGGTACCGTTAAGATAAAGTCCGGCGGTCATGTGGTGGACTTTACGAGACCATGGAAGCAGTTAAGCGTTAAGGATGCCCTGAAGCAGTATGTTTCAATTGACGTCGACGCACTTAGTGACGATGAACTGTATAGTATGGTTGAAAAGTTAGATAAGGAGTTCCACAGCAAGTCCCGCGGCGAAGCCACCCTCATATTATTCGAAGAGTATTGTGAAGATAAGCTATTGCAGCCAACCCACATTATTGACTACCCTAAAGAATCAACGCCTTTTAGTAAAGTGAACCGTAAAGACGAGACTCTGATTGAGCGGTTTGAAAGCTTTGTACTTGGGCGGGAACTGGCGAATGCCTATTCAGAGCTTAATGATCCTGTATTGCAGCGTAAACTTCTCGAAGATCAGGTCAAGATGGCCGAAGGTGGCGCAGAGGAAACCTGGGGACAAGTAGATGAAGAATTTTTGGCAGCTATGGAGCTTGGCATGCCCCCTGCAGGTGGCATTGGAATCGGCCTAGATCGTCTAGCGATGACACTTTTGGATCAAGATAGTATTCGCGACATTATATTCTTTCCAACCATGAAGCCCAGGGATTAGACAGCTCGTTTTATCGAGAAAAATGGCGTATAATTTAGGTATATGCTAGATATCAAATACATCCGTGAGCATCCAGAGGAAGTAGCGCAGAACGCGAAGAACAAGGGCTACACGGTTGATGTAAATCAGATTTTAGAGCTTGATGCCCGCCGCCGTGAGTTCGTTGCCAGCGCCGAAGAGATCCGCGCCCGTCGTAATGAGATCTCTAAAGGCGGTGCGCCGTCTTCGGAGGACATTGCCTTGGGTAAAGAACTGCGAGAGGAACTCGCAGGCATTGATGATGACTTGGGGCGGGTTGAGACGAGCCTTGGTCAATTACTTCGAGAAGTCCCAAATATGGCACTTTCGACAGTCCCTGTTGGGAGTTCCGAAAATGATAATCAGATCATAAAGACCGTTGGCGAAAAGCCAGACTTAGGCTTCGTACCACAGAGCGATGCCGAGCTTGGTGTTGCCCGAGATTTTATTGATAAAGACCGAGCTGCCAAAGTAGCTGGTGCTCGCTTTGCCTACCTAAAGGGTGGCCTCGTAAAACTACAGTTCGCCATCATTCAGATGACGCTCGATATCCTAGGAGACGAAAAGGTAATCGCTCGCCTTATATCCGACAACAGTTTAAACCTTAAGCCAACGGCTTTCGTCCCCGTCATCCCGCCAGCCTTAGTTCGTACTGAACCCTACCAGGCGTCGGGACGATTGGATGCCCAGGAGGTCACCTACAAGTTGGCGGACGACGAGCTTTGGCTCAATGCCAGTGCCGAACATAGTCTGTGTACAATGTACATGAACGAAACTCTGCCGGAAGATCAACTACCTATACGTATGGTTGGCTACTCAACAAGCTTCCGGCGAGAGGCTGGGAGCTACGGCAAAGATACCGAGGGCATATTTAGGATGCACCAGTTCGATAAATTGGAGATGGAAGTATTCTCGACTCCCGACACAGGACTAGAAGAGCATAAGTTGCTCGTGGCAATTCAGGAGTACCTCGTTGGTCAACTAGAACTGCCCTACCAACTTTTACAGAAGTGCACGGCAGATATCGGCAAGCCTAATGCTCAGGGGGTGGATATCAACACCTGGATGCCAGCACAGGCCGAATACCGCGAAACCCACACAGCAGACTATATGACTGACTTTCAAGCTCGTAGCCTTGCTACCAAGGTAAAATTGCAAGACGGCCAGACGGAATTTGCCCACACCAATGACGCCACCGCTTTTGCGCTCGGCCGGATTATGAAGGCAATCTTAGAAAACCACCAGCAGGCAGACGGTGGCGTTCGTATACCAAAGGCATTGCGACAATATTATGGAGGAGAAACACTATGATCAAATTGCAGCTCACCGGACGTAAGTATGACATTGATGAAGAACTAACTCGCTACACTAAAAAGCGATTAGGTAGTCTTGATAAATATCTGCCACGCAAACACAAGGCTCAGCAAATGCATGTCGAGATTTTCCGAGACCCTTCTGGCAAAGAGGACAATCGGTATAAGGTAAAGGCGAACCTACATCTGCCTGAGCACGAGATTGTAGCCGAAACCGCCACCATGAACCCGCATGCCGCCGTGGATATCGTTCGTGAAAAGCTTAAATTACAAATTCGCCGCTATAAGGAAAAACACGCAGTTCGTCGCTTTAGAATCAAAGAGCTGTTTAATAGGGCTAAGAAAGAAGAGCGCAAAGCCGCCAAGCAGAGCGGGTATCGAGAGCAAGAGCTCGATTAACGTGTTCGAATAAGTAAGACAAAAGGGGAATAGTTTGCCAATATTGAAGAAAATCTTTGGAGATCCGAATGCTCGCGAAATTAAGCGAGTAAAGGCTATTGTCGACCGAGTAAACAAGTACACTGAAGCCGTAGCAAAGTTGGATGACACGAAGCTTCAGCGAAAGACCACGGAGCTCAAAAAGCAGCTGGAGTCTGGTAAGTCGCTCGATGACCTGCTGCCAGAGGCGTTCGCTGTTGTTCGCGAAGCTTCCGAGAGGGTGTTGGGTATGCGCCATTTTGACGTTCAGTTGATGGGCGGGGTGGTGCTCCACGAGGGTAAAATCGCCGAAATGCGTACTGGTGAAGGAAAAACTTTGGTCGCAACGGCTCCAGTTTACTTGAACGCGCTGCAGGGTAAAGGTACTCATGTAATTACCGTGAATGACTATCTTGCGCGTCTCCATGCCGGCTGGATGGGTCAGGTTTACAACTTCCTCGGCCTTTCTACGGGAGTGATCATGCACGACCAAGCCTTTGTATACGATCCAGATCACCAAGACGACAGCCATGGTGACGAAAGGCTCTCCCATTTGCGCCCTGTTAGTCGCAAGGAGGCTTACCGCGCTGATATTACGTATGGCACTAATAACGAATTTGGATTTGATTACTTGCGGGACATGGTGCAGGACCTCGAACAGATGGTGCAGCGCGACTTACACTACGCAATTGTGGACGAAGTCGACTCAATTCTGATTGATGAAGCCAGAACTCCTTTGATTATCTCTGCCCCCGGGGCAAAATCGACCGACCGATACTACTCGTTTGCAAAGATCGCCAAGACATTGGAGCATGAAAAGCACTACACCCTCGACGAGAAGCAGAAGACAGCTAGTCTTACCGACGAGGGCATTGCAGTAATCGAGAAGTCCCTAGGAGTCGAGAACATTTACGAAGCCGGCAGGATCGAGGATGTCCACTTGATTGAACAAAGTCTTAAGGCGACAGCCCTATTTAAGCGGGACCGAGACTATGTAGTTACAGATGATGGCGAGATCGTGATTGTCGATGAGTTTACTGGACGTTTAATGCCGGGTCGCCGATGGAGCGAGGGCTTGCATCAGGCAGTAGAAGCCAAAGAAGATTTGGATATCCAGCAAGAGTCCCAAACCCTTGCTACGGTAACGTTCCAGAATCTGTTCCGGCTTTACGGCAAGCTGGCCGGTATGACAGGTACAGCGGCTACAGAGGCCGAGGAGTTCTCGAAGATATACAAGTTGGAAGTTACAACAATTCCTACTCATAGAGCGATGGTTCGTAAAGATGCCCCGGATAGAATATACAAGACCGAACAGGCTAAGTTTGAGGCCGTAGTGGCCGATGTGGCTGAGCGTCACGCGCTTGGGCAGCCTGTGCTCCTGGGCACCGTCAGTATCGAAAAGAATGAACGCTTGAGCAGTATGCTTACAAAAGCAAAAGTCCCACACGATATATTGAACGCGAAAAACAATGAGGCTGAAGCAGCGATTGTAGCTCAGGCGGGTCAGAAGGGTGCCGTAACACTCGCTACCAACATAGCTGGCCGTGGCACAGACATTACCCTTGGCGACGGTGTGGCGGCGCTCGGTGGCTTGCATGTTCTCGGTACCGAGCGACATGAATCTCGCCGGATTGATAACCAGTTGCGTGGTCGTGCTGGTCGTCAGGGCGATCCTGGTTCGAGTCAATTCTTTGTAAGCCTGGATGATGATTTAATGCGTATTTTTGGATCAGAAAAGATCGCTTCGATTATGAACACCCTGCGCCTCCCTGATGATGTGCCAATCGAGAATGCCATGATCTCGCGCTCTCTTGAGTCCGCCCAGAAGAAGGTCGAAGGCCACAACTTTGATATCCGCAAGCACTTGGTTGAATACGATGACGTAATGAACTCGCATCGCGAGATCATGTACGCCCGACGCCGTCGCGTGCTCGATGCCGCGAACCAGAAGGCAGAGATTCTGGACATGATCAAGGGCGAGTTCTCGGCAATTGTAACTGTGAATACCGACACCAAGACGTCCGATATTGATCTCGCCAAAGTAGCGGAAGCCGCATCGCAGGTCATGCCCGTTGCTCCAGATTGGGCAGAAGGTTTGGAGTCTCGCATGCCTCAGGACATCGTTAGCGATTTGATGGAGCAGGTGGAAGGCCTTTATTCTAAGCGAGAAAAGGAGTTCGGCGAGGAGAGCATGCGCATGCTCGAGCGCATTGTGAGCCTACAGATAATTGATAATGCCTGGCTGAATCACTTGGAAACTATGGAGCACCTTAGGGATGGCATAGGGCTCAGGGGTTATGCTCAGCGCGATCCGCTGGTTGAATACAAGTCCGAAGCCTACAGGCTCTTTAAACAGCTGCAAAGGGCCGTCGATAGCGAGGTAGCTACCACGATCTTCAAGGTTGCCTTGCAGCGCGATATGCCAGAATCACTACCAGAAACAGCTATTACGTCCGGCGTTGCTCAAGCTCAAACGATAGGTCCTGATGAGAGCGGTACGTCACGCAATGAAGGTCGGTCAAATACTGGTAATCGAGCCGCCCGCCGAGCTGCAGCTCGAGCAGCCAAAAAACAAAGCTAATACTGTACCTACTCAAGCATAAGCAGTTTGACACTATGGGCCCTCATTACCTATACTGGAGTCAAATAAGATTAAAAGAGTGGGATGTATGTTTATGCCGAGAGTAGAAGTCCTGGGTGGAGGAGCAAGCGGTACGGCTAAGGCGGAGGAGCTGGGAGAAGCGCTAGAGTCTATTGCTGCTGGTTCACCTCCAGAGCCCGATGAGCCTATTGGGGCGTGGGCCCCTGATGTCGATGACACAGCTGAAGCTGTTCGGACAGGAGCTTCAGAGGCAACTGCAGCCACCCCAGAGGCGCCAGGACCACGGGTAATAGATGGCGAGGCGCTTATGATGGCAGAACAAGGCGACGAAACTATCGACGCGGATTATGAAGTTTATCCGCCGAAAGGAGTCCAGAAGCTCGTGGCTCAACGTGAGCAGCTAGAGGCCTTGAAGAGGGCTAAAATTGCTGATGGCAAGCCTGGGCTCACTCATCTTCAAACTAGACAATTACGTGCACTTGAGGACACCTTGGCTCCACTTGATTTCCTAGATACTGCAGCCCAAATGAGGATACTTGACGAAGAACACGCTACGGACTCAATCCGGTTGCCAAAATACGAAAAGCCAAAAAATAAGAAGTCCGAACCGCGAGAAGTCCCACCAACAGACGAAGTCCCACCAACAGACGAAGTCCCACCAACAGACGAAGTCCCACCAACAGACG
>CAYTBW010000002.1:100459-124713 GCA_964436255.1 uncultured Candidatus Saccharibacteria bacterium
AAGTCCCACCAACACCAGAACATTCTAGTGGAGAAGGCGAGCACGGCGAGGCGTTTCCGGAGTTCGAAGTGCATAAGGCCGAACTTGAGGATGCTATACAGCGCTTGGCGCGCGCCAAGGACCGTAGCGAATCACTCTTTAGTAAGCTTCATCGTAAGGTAGAGGGCAGGAATGACCAGGAAGAGCTCGAAGCAGCTAGCCAGAACTTGAAGGAAGTCTTTGCTCGATACACGACTGCGGTTGCCGGCGTAGTGCAAGAGCAGACAGGCCCGATGATCCGAGATATGGATACGCTTGCCAAGACTGTCCTTAAAGACCCTAATAACCCGGATGCTCGCTTTGCCGATGGGGTAGATTCTAAGCTGATTGATCGTTACAAACAGGCGGAATCAGAAAAGAACGACCTCGAGAATCAGATGACTATGATGATTGTTCAGGAAATGGCTTCGGCACGCTATCGGGTGGATCAAGCCCAGTTAGAGATTAAAATGCAGAAGCCTGGCGGTAAGTTTATAGCCAAGTTCCGCGAGATGTGGACTAAGCACCCTGGTTGGCGTGCTGGTATAGGCGGAGCACTAACCGTTGGCGCGATTGCCGCTAGCACCGTTGCACCACCACTTGGGTTGGGACTATTCGCGCTTAAACGAGGAATAGCAACAGCCGGAACATATATGGGTGTTGAGGGTGCTGGCAGGGCTATAACGAATAAACGTTCTGAGCGAAACGATCGAAAAGCAGCTGAGTCAGGTGTTGAGGCGCTAGATGCCAGTACTGGTAGCGAGGTCGAAGCGATTGCAGCGCGCGAGAGCCAGACGAGAGTTGAAGATGGAAGTGAAATCCCTGAAGCTGAGAGGGTTTACATAGAGCAATTCATTAAAGAGAATTACAGCGATATCTTTGTTAAGCCGGGGAGTTTACAGGAAGCACTCCGTACGCCAGAGGTTGATACGGGGGCTGTAGTTGACAAGCTTCTAGGTCGCCGTTTATCACAACTCGAGTCAGATACTAAGTGGACTCGACGTAGTAAGTACTTGGCGGTAATTGGTGCAGCGATCGTGGGATCAGCTTCCATTATGCAGATTAAATCCGCGATTGACGCCAGACCGCCAGTTCCTCGCCCGTCAGGCCCTTCAGACTCAGACTTAAACAAAGCCTTCTTCAAGGGGATTGAGGCGCACCACGGACCAGATACTGCCAGTGACTGGGAGACACTCCAGGCGGCAGGACCAGGTAAAGCCAAGCTACTTTGGGAGGCAAATCCAACTCACGATGCCACTGCTAAAGCTATGAATGGCTGGATGGACAAACTCAGTGGACTATCCGAACAAGATCAGCTCAATGCCGCCACGTTGATTGGTTATCATTTTGACCAAGGAACTCTAACCGAATCCGGCGTCGATAAAATTGTAAGTACACTAAGCTAAGGAGATACACATGCAAGATCAAGATAACAACCAAGAATTATTCACAAAGCTTTCATTAACTGGCCTTTCCGATGTTCGGAAAGACGAATTACTATTACAGCTCGACCAGCTCGTAGAGGCTCGAGTGGCACTGGCCGTGAGTGAAAAGATGACTCCAGAAGCCAATCATCACCTCGACAGCCTGGTAGACAACGGAACACCAGAACAGCTTCTGGATTTCGTCAAGCTGCAGATCCCAGATTACGACGCCATGGTAGCCAAGATTGCGGAAGACACGATTAATGAGCTCGCCAATAACAAGGACGCAGTTCTGGCAGAAGTGGAGAGGCTACGCTCTGAAGAAACGTCGGATCAAGACACGGCAGCATAAGCTGTTTGACATTACCGGGCTGCAGTCACTATACTTATAGGTAATTAGAACGAGAGGGTGAGCAAATGGAAGATAAGGGTGTAGTTGTAGTATCAAGTCAGTCAGATGTCGATTTGAACATAGAAAAGTTTGCCGAAAACTTACTGCAGGAAAAAGAGCTCGAAAACGTAGATCGTCGTACTCGTGACATTATGCGTGCAGAGCTTGTAGATAGACTCGAGAAGGTCACGAACCGTGTCTTGGTTGATGCAATCCCAGAAGATAAACTGCCTGCATTCGAGCAACTTATCGATAAGGGTGCTGACCCCGACGAACTAAGGGCTTTCGTTCAGGAGAATGTCCCAGAAATTGAAAACAAACTCATTGATGCATACTTTGACTTTAGAAGGCTTTACCTGGGCTTATAGCGCATGGCAGTTATTACTGAAACTACCCCACGTCCATCTCATGATCCTAGCGAACCAAAGGACTCCAGTTCACGAGAGGTACTTGCCGCAGAACTAGAAGCTATTGAGGCTCAAGCAAATACTATGGCGGCTGCAAGCACGGCCGACTTTGATGCGGCTGCACATGCAGAGATCCTAGATTTAGAGATCCCTGCCAAGGCGGAGGCTAGTGGAGATGTCGCCGACTTGCCAATTAGTACCGAGGCTGTTTCTTCAAAGTCTATTCCAGAACCAATTATATCTACCCCGAAACTCAAAGCCTATAGCCCGAGTGAGTCTGCTCCAGTAGTAGTCGCACCTCCTGCTACGCCAGTAGTCGAAGTTGTTGGTAAGGAGGGTAGCCCTGGTCGCCCGCCCGCCCTTAATGACGAAGGTGAGCGTATAGAGTTGACAGTGGCAGATTCCGAGCATGACCCTACGCACGTAGGTGAAAGGTCGGACAAGGAGATTCGAGAGCGTTATGGTATGACCCGCGAAGAATATGATGCCCGTATCGCAGGTGACCGCGAAAAAATGCTAGGCCACGAAATTGGATCGTTAGGGGTCGAGCGCAAGAGGATTAATGAATACCTAGATTATCTTAAGGGCGAATTGGCGGGTGAAGAAATTCCTCCGGAAATGACAGACGACATTGCTAGAATGGAAGCTCGCGTTCATGACCTCAACTTTGCCCTAGACAACAAAGCTGATTTTCGTGACAGTAAGACTGGAGACAAGGTCGACGAGAACGGCAAGAGCACCAAGCGCTGGAAGGTGCCGGAGCTTGTCACCGAAAAGATAAAAGTCGTTATACCTAAGAAGAAGGAGCCTAAACCCCCAGTACCTCCACCGCCGCCAGGTCCTCCCGCTCCACCGCCACCACCAGGCCCACCTGGTCCGCCACCAGGTCCTCCTGCCGCGAGAGAGCCTATCGTGGCTCGCATTGCCGATACAGAATCCACTGACAGGCGTATGGCCCGCGTATTAGCTGACCATCGGCTCAATACGGAGTTAGCAGACTTAAGACAAGAGCTGTATGGTGCCAATGAGAATGAAGGGGGCAATCGCTTCTCTCGTATGGTTAAAGCCGTAGCAAGGGGTGTGAAAGGCACAGTACTCCACCCGATTAAATCAATGGAGTATGTTGCCAAATCGACAATGCTGCGGGAAGGCTATAGGCAGAAATATATACACAAACAGTTCGGCGATATGGAAGGTGCGAATTTCCATTCTGCAGTTGCGCAGGAAGTCGCCCGCCGTCTTGATCTAGGCGAAGATTTATTGCTCGACGGAGAGCAGATACTAGCAGAGGATAACCCAGAAGTCCGAGCTGTGAAGGAGCAGCTAAATCGTGTATTCCACCAGGGAATCGCCGGCTCGATGGATCGAGCATCGGTTATCGAAGAAGCTAAGCGTATTGCCGAAAGCGCATCCTGGATACAGAAGGATGGCGACCAGGGGCCTCACTTGGTTCAGAATTTGGAGGTCATCTACGACCGAATAGTCGCCCAGGTCGATCATGAGGCGGGATTAGCAGCAGTCGATGAGGCCTTTAGACTTGAAGGGGGCATCGCGAAGCTGGATGTTAATGCTGAGGCCCACAAGACCAAGGTTGACGGCATTATGGAGAAGCTTACTAATTCTAAGTTCAAAGGAATTTTGGTTAACGAAGCAACGACTGCGGTCGCTGTCGGCGCCGTAGCTAGCTTTGTTGGGAACTTCTTTAAGAGTAGCGGGGTTCGTAAGGGGGCTATGCTGCTTGGCTTTGCTGGCGCAGGATTTTCGCTACCAGTAGCCCTCGCGGCCGGCGCGGCGGCGGGTGGTTTTGCTTTGCTGCGTGAGCGTATGACTTTGCGCCAGGAACGTGCTTTGCACATGTCCGACATTGCGCAGGGTAAGGAAATGCCCGATAGCCCAGAGTATGCTCGTAGGCGAGCCGAGATCGATGCTACGCTCGTACAGATGACTTCTTCAGAGGACCTCTTGCAACGGTTTGATGAGCTACAGCCGGAGGACGGCTTGGCTATGTCTCCAGGAGACGCTCAGGAGCTCGCTAACTGGCTCACGAGTATTACTACCCTCCAAGAGTTGGGTGATCAGCGTTCAATGGACTTAATCAGTTATAGTTCGCCGGACAACGTTGAGGGTGAAAAAACAGACTTATTTGTGGCGCGAGCTCAAGCGACAGCTATGATCCAGGATTATGCTGCAGCACACCCTGATTTTATGGATGGCGTGCCAGGTAGCACTGTTAACGAAAAGATTGCGTATCAGGTACAAATCGCGCAGCGCGAAATCTTAGAAGGCGCTGGCGGAGTGTCTGACAAAGACAAAGTTTTCCGTGGGCTAATGCGGAAGCGTGGAGCTCAGCGTGCGGTTGCCACAGCAGCCTTTTCGGTCTTCGCTAGCTTCTTGAGTTCGAAGGTAACGGATCAGATCGGCGGCGGTGAGAAGGGCGAAACTATCACCCACAGGAGTGTTGAAGATAACGTTCATACGCCAGTTACCTTCAAGGGCGATGCTATGAACATGCCCAAAGGCTGGCATACCGATGGCAAGAGTTTGTTTGACGCCAAGGGTGATGTTGTGGTGCAAGATTTCAAAGGAGCTCCTGTTGGTCATGGTCTGTCCGCGGAAACCCTCGCCGAATTTAAGGCAAAAGGCATAAAAGTCCACGAAACGGTAGACTGGAAGGAAAACGTCACTACTCGCAATGTCAGCGTGCCTGAATACATGAGAGAGCGTCCGGGCGAGTTTAAGCTCATGCACCGCACTGGGTGGATGGATAATAATACCCCATCACCTCGCTTTGACCTTAACGAGCTGCGCCTTGATTTTAAGGCAAATCCGGATGGATCAATTACTTTGGCCTCGGACAGGATGTATAACGGTGGCTCGTTTCATGACCAGCTGGCAATTATGGCTCACTCTGAGCAGTCAGGTGGCAACCTGCGTATGCTCATTACACCTTCAAGGGAAGATCAAGCGCACGCGATTACTCTTGATATTCAGCCGAATGGGACCGTTGTTTTGCCACAAGGCAGCGCGGCTAGAGAATTCTTCGATATAGCTCCAGACGGTAAGGTCGACTTCAAAGGTGGTTTTGTGGAGGTCGGCTATCCATCGACGGTCAGGCCAGATGGCTCGCAAGGCTATTACATACTCGCTACATCTCCAGGGAGTAATCAGCCGATTGATATCACTATCGTCGACAAGGTTCGCTATCCTGTCACTACAGCCACGCTGGTGGTACCTAAGGTTGATACCGAAGTCATCCCAGACACGCTCTGGAAGGCACCGTTTATTCCTATTGCCGCACCATTGCCAAGAAGGCCTCTTGAAAAACTCAGGCCAGTCGCTGAGATAATTAAGCCCCCAAGCTACTATTATGGCGAATCAAATTTAGAAAGTGCTAAGCGCTGGCTCGACGGCAGAGAGCACATGCACAGGCCGTATCGTCAGGTAGTAGTAGGCGAAGGGGAAAATAGACGTGAAATTTGGGTCGATAAGGACGGTAAAGAAGTTGATCGCGACGTTGAGCGCGAAAAAGATACAATCGACACCTACTTGGCCGAGATCCAAGCAGCTGATCCTACTTACTATGATTATCTTGTATCTCTAGGTGAGCTGGGCACAATGCCAGACATGGATGAGAATTGTAGAGTCAGCGTGAATATACCGGCCTGGATGGAGGGCAAGACAATATACCGCTTACTGAGCCAGTATACTCAGCAAACAAATCCTGATGGTACTCCGATTGACCCGTCATTGTTCGAGATTAATATCATTATCAACCGAAAAACCGGAGCTGCATCTGATGAGTCAGTTGCGGAGATTGAGCGTTTCCTGGCAGACATGCGCACTGATGGCAAGGATTTTAGGATTAATTATCTAGATGTTGAGTTCGATCCACCACTTAATAATGTTGGACATGCTAGAAAAGTTATTACCGACTTGACCATGCTAAGGTCTCGCAAGCGGCCTTCTCAGTCTGGTAGTCTATATATTGAATCAGAAGACGCCGACCTGCTAACTGTAGACCCGAGAGTAATTACCAACGTTATTACTAGTTTTGATGCCAAGCCGCATGTCGATGTCCTGCGTGGCAATCGTAACGATCGTATGCCTGGGCTTATGATGGAGAATGACGTGCTGTTTGCCTCCAGACGAATGTGGGACTTCACTGAACGCCTATTGCGTCGTAAAAAATTCCGTCCCGAGAATTCCCCAAACCCTGAAAAATGGAGTTACCAGTGGAATAGAATATACAGTAACGGATGGGGGACTGCCTATACTGCAGAGGCGTACGCCATGATAGGGGGCTATGACTCCAGGCAGACGAAGGGCGAAGATATGCTTGTGGGAGAGAGGATCACGATGCTCAGAGGAGATGGCGAGTATCCTAACACAGAGGTGGTAGATACAGTGAACAACCGAACGAGTTCTTCGCCCAGAAGGTTCGTGCAGGAGGTCATAACTGGCCAGCCTTCATATGGGGACAGTTTTGATGATCCCGAAGTGAACGACATAATCCGCAATACGAGCTTAGGTGAAATGATTGGCAGATTGAGTCCTTATGACAGGCTTTCTAAACCAGAGGCTCAAGCAAAGATGTTCGGAATAACTGCCGGCTACTGGGAGTTTATAAAAGACAACACTCCGAACCAGATGGAAGCTGAGCTCGTGTTTGGCCGCCTTATGACTTTCATGGGCTTTAAAAAAGGTGACTACGAACATACCCCTGGCGGAGGAGTGAAGATCTCCAACTATACAAACCTGGCCGACGCACTTCAGAGATACAGGGATAATCCACCAGAAAAGGTTTCCGAAGAATACGATCTCATTCGTGAGGATGTCGAGTCGGGTGCCCTTTAATGCTATTGACAAGAACCTGTCTTTGTGATAAAGTGAGTGTATTGATTGCAGTAATGCAGTTCGTAGCTTGAAGAATAGTTGAATATTCTATAAGAAAGCAGGAGGGTGTTCCGGGCGGATTATATTAATAGTGTCGTCCAGAGCTGGCTTTGCCTGCTTTTTTATTTTGCCCATCTATGTTGTATTCATGGTGGAGCTCTGTATGTGTGATATCTGCCGCCCAGGTTGATCGCATACAGAACTCCACCCCGAATTGGCGGGTGGGCTATCGACAAGTCGGAACAGTTCGTTCCGGAAGCGATGGCGCAATGTCCTGCGGGACACGATCGCCCTTCGGGGCAAGGAGATTCCAATGCATCAGAGCGAACTGGCTACGGCCACCCCCGAGGAGATCGATGCCGACCACAACGGTTGGCTGACGCTCCTCGATCGTCGGATCACCGAGGCGGAGAACAACACCGTCGCTGGCGCCTACTACGGCTCCATCGTGGCAGTGGCCCTCTTCCTGATCGGGATGGGGGCGAAGTTCATCGGTACGATGGACTTCGGCAAGTCCCTCGGGGCCGGCACCTCCCTCGGGGCCTTCGGTGGCTTCCTCGCCTTCGCCGGCGTGGTCGTCCTCCGGGACCCGAACAAGAAGGCCCATGCCTGGGCCACCTCCGCCGCGCAGGGCGTCACGACTCGGTTGAGCCGGGACGAGGCACCGCAGGCACCGGCACCCCCGGTGTTGGAGATCGTGGAGCACGAGGAGCCGCAGCGCCCCATCGCGGTCTAGGCATCCGCACGTCGATCAGGCTCTGGGGAGGGGTTCGCCCCTCCCCAGACCTCCAACATAATAGCTATAAGAACTAAACCAACGTTTTTATAGGTGTTATGCTGAGAGCTGAACAATGGGTTCGGCCGGCAGACGCCAAGTCGACCAGTCCTCTGGCCGACCCCTCTAGCGAGGGACAACGGCCTACGGGCAAAGGGAGCCTACCATGGAGCGAGCAAAGCTCAGCCACGCCTCACAGAGCGAGATCAACCACGACCACAACGGTTGGCTGGAGAAGCTCGAAGAGCGGGGCAAGAAGCTCGGACAGATCGCGATGCTCAGCATCCTGATCGTCCTCGCGGTCACCATCCTGGTGTTCATGATGACGGACCGATCGTTCGCGGTCGCCTTCGCCATCGCCACCAGCGCCGGCACCTTCGCCGGCACCCTCTCGTTCTTCCTGGGCCTGGCAATCGTCTTCGCCGACGACTGAACGTGCCCTCGAGCAAGAGGCGCAGTCTGGGGCTCCGGCCCCAGACTGCAACCACATTTAGTATGATAGCTGAAAGGATATGGTAGTATCTTCTCAGGTGTTATGCTGATGTGCCGGGTATTCTAACCCCGGCCAGCTTTCACCCAGAACTCACTCTTAGGAGGTGAGCGCTATGTCGCTACGAACGCGACGCATCGTTTTGCTGTTCCTGGCCTTCGGGCTTGTGGCCGGTATCTCGGTGTTCATCCGTCAGGGTGCCTCCTCGGAGGCTTCTGGCACGTCCACGACCACCACGGTGGTCATCGACGAGGCTGCCGAGGGGCAGCAGTGTCCCGAGGGCTACAACGTCAAGCTGGCAGGCAACAAGGGCCAGAAGCTCGACGATGCCCACCAGGCCAAGGTCGAGGCCTTGCTGAACAAGTACGAAGGAGCAGAGTTGAGCCAGCAGGTTCTGACTCTGCACCTCCAGCTTGCCAAGCAGGACCCCCGATTCCTCTACATGCTCGTGCAGGGCGTCCCCCAGCTCGAGCAGAACACCGACGTCAAGTCGGTCGAGGAGCTCTCCAAGGACGGCTGCTACACCCAGGAGGGCCGCGACACCTACAAGGTGCTCAAGGGCGTGCTGATCGCTTCGGTGGTCACGCCCGCATCTGAAGCACCTGCAAACGGTGTCAACACCGGGGTGAACGCAGGCGGCGTATTCCAGACCCCTCCGGGGATCACTGGCGATCGTCGTGCGGTCATGTACGCGACCAAGGGCGGCTTCACGTTCTGGGTCATGTACCGGTGTGGGAACCTGGTCGTCCAGCACGCCATCCCTGGTGTGCCGACTGTCACGGAACCGCCCCCTCCGGGAGGCGGAACCAACCCCCCAGGCAGCAACCCACCAGGCTCCACTACCCCGCAAGGGGGCAAGGTGGACAACCATCCGGTGGGTGGTCCGCTTCCGGGCGGTGCTGGTGGCCCTCAGGCTCCCAACACCGACACCACTCCGGACACGGAGGACCCGGACGGGACCCACGCGGGGTCCAACCCGGTCACCGGGTGTCACGGGACGTGCACGGGGGGAACCCCAACCACGACCCGCCCGGTTCCACCGAGCATCGTGGAACCGGTGCCGGTGACGGTGCCGCCCACGGTTGCCCCAACGGTGCCGCCTGGGCCGTAGGTCCGCAAGCTTTTCTGTAGAGGACGCAGAAAAGGACAATCACCAAGTCCTCACACAAATAAGCCTCCCCGGAAACGGGGGGGTTTCATCTTTGTATAAACATTTTATAAGTATACCCAATACCTACACCATAAGCACTATTCTGATTTGAAACCAACAGATATAAAACATAACCAAAAAGTGTTGACATAAGTACTAAAACATGATATCATCACTAGGTAATTCGTTCGTTGAAAACTCAATCCTCCCAACAGGCAAATTGTTATATTAATGTCCTTTAATCTATAAAGGAGAAGACCTATGAAAATTAGTCAACTCAAAAAGATTGGACTCGGACTAGCCGTAGCCGCAGTAAGTGTTATTCTTCCTGTAGCCGCATATGCTAGCTGGGGTCCTGATCGACCTACCAAAGTCTACACAAAGGGTGTAGCTGGTTTCGACCACGTAACGTTTAACTCGTTTACTGGCACAGAAAACTATGGCGACGAACGTACCTTTTACGACGTAAAAGATGCCTCGAATACCAACCAAGGTGGTTTCTCGGATGAACTCAAAGTTCAGCCAGGACAGGAACTGTTGTTCCGCACCTACGTTCATAACGGGGCTGATTCTAGCCTTAATAGTGCAGCAAAAAACTACGTTGGTATCGCTCGCGATGCAAAAGTAAAAGTCCTGTTGCCAACTGGAAATGATACCGCACTACGTAGTATCAGCTTTATCTCGGCTAGCAATGCTCAGCCAGGTGAAGTATCTGACAGCACTAAGCTGCTTGGTGACACACCATTTAGCCTAGAGTACGTTCCGGGATCTGCCTTGATGCACACAAATGCAACAACTGGTACTCCAGGAATTAAGCTGTCTGACAACATCGTAAAAGACGGTGCGCCAATTGGTTATGACAAGGCTGACGGCAACGTACCAGGATGCTTCGAGTACGGCTCTGTAGTTGTATTCAAAGCCAAGGTAGTTGCTCCTAAGCTCCAGATTACCAAGCAAATTGGTATCCCAGGTAGCGGTAAATGGCAAGAAGAAGTTGCGGCAAAGCCGGGCGATACTCTTAGCTACAACGTACACTACGAAAACAAAGGTAACGCAGTAGCCCACAATGTGGTTCTTACTGACAAATTGCCTGCAAACGTCGATGTAGTACCTGGTACAGTTAAGCTGTACAACCCCCTTCACCCTGAAGGCAAGCAGCTAAATGATACATCTTTCTTCAAAGAAGGAATCAATGTATCAGACCACGCTGTAAATGCTGGCGGTAACGTCCAGTTTAAAGTAAAGGTTAAGAGCGATCTTAAAACGAGCTTTACTGGCGTAAACACTGCCTGTGTTGGTTCTGACGAAACTCGTAAGGACATCTGTGATACAGCTACTTTCAAGGTAACAATTGATTGTAAAACGAATCCAGAACAGCCACAGTGTAAGCCACCAGTTGTTCCTCCGACTACACCTCCTACAACTCCTCCGGTAACTACATTGCCAGAGACAGGCGTAGAGGCTCCAATCGCAGGACTAGCCGGTATGGGAGGTATGAGTTACGCAGTAACTTCGTACATCCGAAGCAAGAAAAACCTTGCTAACGCTCTACGAAACGTTCGAAAGTAAGCTAAGAGTTTAGGCTCAAAGCTGTACCTAAAAAGACCCTCGCGGGTTCGCCCGCGGCCAAGGGGTCTTTTTAGTTTTGGTAAGAACTAGGTAAAAGGGTAGAATAGATACATGAAACAGATAGTAGAACAGTTATCAAATATGCTCGCTCAAGTCAGAACGGCAATTGGGCAAGTGGACCTTCCGGCGCAAGAGGCTGAGCTTGAGCGCAAAGAGTTTTCAATCAGCAACCCTGGCTTTTGGGACGATTCAGCAAATGCCGAGCGTGTAAGCAGCGAGGCGGCAAATCTGCGCAAATACATCGCATCTTGGCGAGAGCTGGAGTCTGATTTGGCTACAACCTTAGAATTGGCAGAGTTAAGTGATGAGGCGCAGCAGAAAGAGTTTGGATCGCAGCTGGGCAGGCTCTCAGCGCGCTATGATGCCCTAATGATAGAACTGAAGCTAAGCGGCGAGTTTGATGCTGGGCCAGCTGTAGTACAGATATCTGCAGGAGTAGGGGGTACTGACGCACAGGACTGGGCCGAGATGCTGATGAATATGTACGTGCGCTACTGTGATAAGGCCGGTTTCAAGGCTGAGCTGGTGAGCGTGTCGTACGGCGAAGAGGCGGGGATCAAAAGCGCAACACTCGAAGTTTCGGGCAGATACGCATACGGCAAGCTTAAGTGCGAGAAGGGTGTACATAGGCTGGTGCGCTTGAGTCCGTTCAACTCACAGAACCTTCGTCAAACATCCTTTGCGCTTATTGATGTTATTCCTGAAATTCCAGTCGAAAGTGTAAACATTAATGCCGACGATTTGCGGATTGACGTGTTCCGTTCCGGCGGCCATGGCGGACAAAGTGTTAACACTACCGATAGTGCTGTTCGTATAACCCACTTGCCCACTAACACGGTCGTAAGTATTCAGAACGAGCGTTCACAGCTCAAGAACAAAGAAAAAGCTATGAGCATATTAGTTTCCCGGCTCGCCGAAATTGCTCGCGAGCAGCAGCTAGAGGACATCGCGCAAATCCGCGGCAAGGTCAAAAGTGCCGACTGGGGGGCGCAGATCCGTTCATATGTAATGCAGCCGTATACTAAAGTAAAAGATCATCGCACAGACTTTGAAACGAGCGATGTGAATGGCGTACTTGGCGGGGACGTCGAGCCTTTTATCGAGGCGTATTTGACTCAATCAGTCGGCGAGAATTCTGCCGACTAGCCTTTATTCGTAAGCGCTATTACGCTACAATGGGTGCATATGATTTTACTTGATCGCGTATCAGTTATGTACCCGAACAAAACGGTTGCCCTGTCGGGCATTTCTCTTCATATTGCGCCGAAAGAGTTTGTAACGATCGTTGGATCAAGTGGCGCTGGTAAATCTACGCTTATCCGCCTGCTTATTAAAGAAGAACTACCTACCTCGGGGAAGATCGTCGTTGGCAGTGTGGACTATGACACAATTGATAAATCTAACATTCCTCATTTGCGTCGCCGAATCGGGGTAGTATTCCAGGACTTTAAATTGCTCCCTAACCTTACCGTGTACGAAAACGTAGCCTTTGCCCTCGAAGTTTCGGGTGTTAAAACGCGCGAAATCAAGCGAGCAGTTCCGAAGATCTTGCAGTTAGTCGGCCTCAGCGAAAAAGCCGGCGATTATCCAGGCGAAATATCCGGTGGCGAAAAGCAGCGTACCGCCATCGCTCGCGCCTTAGTGCGCAATCCAAAGATCCTCATTGCCGATGAGCCGACGGGGAATTTAGACCCTAAAAACTCTTGGGACATTATCGAGCTGCTGCTAAAGATTAACAAGTTTGGTACTACAGTCCTCCTAACTACTCACAACAAAGACATTGTAAACGCCCTCAAAAAGCGTGTAATCACCATTAACCGTGGTCGAATTAGCAAGGACGAGAAGGTCGGGCGGTACGTCGTATGATAACCCTGTGGCGTATATTTAAAACTGGCTTCCGCAATATATTTCGCAATGCCTGGCTGTCCACAGCCGCTACGGCTATTATGGTGGTTACATTGCTCGTCGTGACCTTCTTTGGCTTCTCGGCCATATTCGTGAATAACCAGCTGGCCGAAGTGAAGAGCAAGATCGATCTGAGTTTGTTTATATCAGACGAAGCTACTCAAGATAACATTAAGGAGTTACAGGCTAAGCTCATTGCCCATCCCGATGTAAAGTCCGTGGAATACGTGAGCAAGGAGGATGCGCTGGCAAAACTCGCTGCCAGTAGTGCCGACGGTCAGAAGCTAGCCGAATCTGCTAAGGAAATTGGTAACCCGCTGCCAGCTTCATTCGAGGTCAAGGTCAAAAACCTAGACAACATTCAGCAGTCAAACGTGAGTATTAAGAAGCTTGATGAGGCAAAGATTATTAGTGAATCTAGCCTGGATAAGCGCGATGAAAACCGCCAGGGGATTGTAGAAAACATTATTAAGATCAGTAGTGGCGTCGCTAGGGTAGGTGCGGTACTGAGCTTTATGTTCCTGGCTATTGCTCTGCTCGTTATCTTTAATACCATCCGTATGGCGATCTTTACGCGACGTGAGGAAATAGAGATCATGCGGCTCGTTGGTGCTACTAACTGGTTCGTACGAGGCCCATTCATCGTGGAAGGCTCACTATACGGAGTATTTGGAGGTAGCGTGGCATTACTACTGCTCATTCCTATTTCAAGAGCCATCGGTCCATTCATTACTCAGCGGCTCAATGCCGGTGCTGCGATTGACTACTTTACCACCCATTTTGGCCTTGCAGTGATTATGATTTACGGCTTAGGAATATTCATAGGCGCAGTCAGTAGCTGGTTCGCGATTTCAAGGTACTTACGGCTTAAATAAGCTCCGGGCTTAACTATTGCATGAAGGGGGAATGTGCTATAATTACAACAATACTTAGGAGGGTGCTAAGCTTGAAACAAATCAAAATAAAACTAATTGCAGCGGCGCTAATATTAGTTGTTTTTTTAGCCCCTCAGCTGGCCAATGGCGCCACCCTGCAAGAGCAGATTAACAGCCTCAACGCTGAGATCAAGGCCAATCAGGACGCAGCAGCAGCCAAACATTCGGAGGCGCAGACTTTGCAACAAGCTGTAAACGAGCTGAACGCAAGTATTAATGCAGCACAGGCGTCTCTAAACCTGACGAATCTTAAGCTACAACAGACTCAAGCAGAGATTGATAAAGCAAATCGGGATCTAGACAGGCAAAAGAATATACTGAAGGACAACCTTCGTTTAGTTTATAAGCAAGGGGAGATTAGCCCGTTAGAACTTATTGCCTCCAGCAAGAACTTGAGTGATTTTGTGGCACAATCACAATATCTGAATGCTATTAAAAATAAGATTAATTCAAATTTGAAGAAGATAGAGCAGCTTAAGCAAGAACTTAACTCCAAGCAAGGCGAGTTAAATGCCTTAGCTTTACAGCAAAAAGGTCAAGTAGACGGGATAGCGCAACAGCGTTCACAAAAGGCGAACATATTAGCACAGACCCAAGGTGAAGAGAGCAAATACAGAGCAATGATTGTGCAGCTTGCGGAGAAAAAGGCAGCTGTAAACAATCAAATAATAGCTGCTGCAGCTGCTGCTGCACGGGGTAATTATGTCAGCCAGGGAAGGGTCGGCCAAGGTGATGTAATCGGGTACATGGGGAGCACTGGTAATTCGACAGGTACTCATTTGCACTTCTCTGTTATTCGAGGTGGTTCCTATATTAACCCTGCTTCTTCTGGGTACTCGGTTTTTAACGTAACATCGGGAGTCCAAACCCAGCCGTTTGGTTGTAACTCCTATTGGTTTGAGCCTGTAAGTGCCGCTTGTGCCGGTCAGGGCGGACACTTCCATTCCGGCATAGACATAGCATCACTTGGTGGTAATCCTCCCATCAAATCGGCAGCTTCAGGTGACATTATTTACAGAGGATGGATGGATGGAGGATATGGTAATATGGTGCAGATTCGCCACGACAACGGCGACATTACGCTATATGCTCATATGCTTCCATTTTAATATTCACCCATGAATACGACAGCCAATCAAATCACACCGCCACCTGTGCCTCCAAAACGTAATAAGACTATATTATCCTTTATCATGGTTGGCTTTTTGTGCTTTGCCGTCGGTTTTAGCTTTAATGCCGTCGGGGCAAAGGTTTATCTGGGGGCGCCAAGACAAGCAGCTGGGTCGAGCATTGATCTAAGCACCTTTAACCAGGTAGACAAGATTCTGAAGGCCAAGTTCGACGGCGACATTAACGCGGACAAGCAGAGCGAAGGCGCCACAGCGGGTATGGTCGCAGCTTTGGGTGACCCATATACCACCTACTTAACACCCGAACAGAACCAAGCGCTTAGCGATGATCTAAATGGTGAGCTCAGCGGTATAGGCGTGGAGGTCGGCTTAAAGAATGGCAAGCTCACAGTCATTGCCCCGATTGACGGTACGCCGGCTGCCAAGGCCGGTCTGCGCAGCGGCGACTACATCGCAGCCATAAACGGTGTGGATAGCTCGGGCTACACCTTAGACGAAGCAGTAAGCAAGATTCGCGGGGAAAAGGGAACTAAGGTAAAGCTGACCGTGGTGCGTGGCAGCGAACAGCCCAAAGAAATCGAGATTACTCGTGACCTCATAACAGTAGCGAGTGTGACTACCGAAGTGCGTGAAGGCAATGTGGGCTATATTCGTATCCGCCGCTTTGCCGAAGAAACGAACGAGCTTATAACCAACGCCGCCGCGACATTCAAGGCCCAAGGGGTAAAGGGTATTGTACTTGACGTACGCGACAACCCTGGCGGGTACCTGGACTCATCGGTAGAGGTCAGTAGCCAGTTTGTAGGTAGCGGCACGATCGTAGAAGAACGCAGTAAGCACAGCGAAAATCGTAAGTTTAGTGCTCTACCAGGCGGCAAGTTCCTTGATTTGCCTGTAGTAATGCTCATAAACGGTGGGAGCGCATCTGCCTCCGAGATAACTGCCGGAGCCCTACACGACACCAAGCGAGCTACCTTGGTCGGCGAAAAGACCTTTGGTAAAGGAAGCGTGCAACAGGTAATCGATCTCAAAAACGGTGCTAGCCTAAAGGTTACTATTGCTCACTGGTTTACACCAAAAGGCGTGAATATTGGCAAAGAAGGTATTAAGCCGGATGTAGAGGTGAAGCTAACGACCGATGACTACAACGCCAGTCGTGACCCACAGTATACTAAGGCAATCGAACTCATTAAGCAGAAGATCGGGCAGTAGCAAGCCCACCCATATGGTGTTGTAGTAGTCTGACAACACACTAAATGTAGAAAAAACTCTTGACCACCCCCAAGCACAAGGATTATGATTAATCCGAAGAGGAGGGGAGAAATGAAAAAACCAAAACAGACAAAGTATATCTTTGTGACCGGAGGTGTTGTATCAGGCCTCGGTAAAGGAATCACCGCAGCTTCGTTAGCCAAACTACTTAAGGCACGAGGCTTTTCTGTTTCTATGCAGAAGTGTGACCAGTATCTGAATGTAGACGCTGGCACGCTAAACCCGGCAGAACATGGTGAGGTTTTTGTGACGGCCGATGGTGCCGAAACGGATCTTGATCTTGGCCACTATGAGCGCTTTACAGGTATAGAAATGAGTAGGCTCAGCTCTATGATGAGTGGTGCGGTGTATAGCAAGGTGTTCGCCGATGAGCGCGCCGGGAAGTTTCTGGGCAAGACGGTACAGATGATCCCGCACATTACGGGAGAGATTCAGTCGCAGATAGAGGCTGCTGGTCAGGGTAGTGATATCCATTTTGTAGAAATTGGCGGAAGCATCGGGGACTATGAGGCAATGGCTTTTGTAGAGGCCATACGGCAATTTAAGAGGCGTGTAGGGGCTGAGAACACACTTTATGTGCATGTAGTGTTCGCGCCGTACCTAGTGGCCTCAAATGAGCTTAAAACAAAGCCCGCTCAGAATAGTGTGCGTGAGCTGCGTGGATTAGGCATTATGGCCGACGTGCTGTGCGTAAGAAGTGATCACGAGATTGGCGCTGAGGAAAAAGAAAAGCTTAGCTTGTATTGTGATGTGGCCGCTGAGGCGATCGTACCACTTGTAACTGCCAAGTCCGTGTATCAGGTACCTTTGACTATGGAAGAATGCGGAATTGGTGATTACATTGTCGGTAAACTGGGGCTACCAAAACAAAAAGCCGACTTGGACTCGTGGCGAGCAATGGTGCAGCGCATACAGAACACGCAGTCGAGTGTGAAGATTGGCGTGGTTGCTAAGTACCTAAGTAATCTCGACACCTACGCGAGTGTGTTTGAAGCACTTAAGGCGGCTGGTTGGCACCATGGGCACAAGGTAGAGATTGAATGGATCAACGCCGAGGAGCTCGAAGTTGACCAAGCCCCGCTTAGAAGCGTTGATGGTATACTCGTGCCTGGCGGCTTTGGGTCGCGCGGCGTGGAGGGCAAGATATTGGCAGCTCAGTATGCCCGCGAAAACAACGTGCCATACCTTGGCTTATGCCTAGGTATGCAAGTCGCCGTGATTGAGTTTGCTCGTAACGTATTGGGCCTAGAATCAGCTCACAGTACCGAGATGGACGCTAATACAAAGTATCCTGTGATTGATATTATGCATGACCAGGTTGGGGTTAGGTTGGGCGGTACTATGCGACTCGGCAATTATGAGGCCGTAATCAACACTCGATCCAGGAGCTATTTAGCCTATGGAAAGGGTAAGGTGCACGAAAGGCACCGACATCGTTATGAGTTCAATAATTCCTATCGCAAGAGGCTTGAAGCCGCAGGCATGGTGATTGCCGCTGAATCTCCTGACCGTAACCTGGTTGAGGTGATTGAAATCAAGGGCCATCCGTTCTTTATTGCATCCCAAGCGCATCCTGAATTCAAGTCACGGCCAGACAACCCGCACCCACTGTTCAGGGACTTTGTGGCGGCTGTGTGGAAGCAAAGTACTAGTCAGCAGTCGGCTCAAGGGAGTATGATGGGGGCAGTAAGCCAGGAGGGACATGAAACAGCCTAAGATTCTACTCGTAGAAGACGACAAAGAGCTCGCCGACGCCTATAAGGTGCGTTTTGAAGCAGAGGGGTTTGATACTCATTGGACCGAAAACGGCGAAGACGCGTTAGCGCAGACTTTGTCGTTTAAGCCAGATGTGATATTGCTCGACATTATGATGCCACGCATATCAGGGTTCGATGTGCTCGACATATTACGAAACACACCAGAAACAAAGAACGTCAAGGTGGTCGTGATTAGCGCGCTATCGCAGCCATCCGACATCGCAAAGGCCACTGAGCTAGGTGCCGATGAGTACATCGTTAAGGCACAGACGACTGTTGCCGAAGTGGTGGAGCGAATCAAAGCCCATATTGCAGCGTAAATAAACATCACGCGCAAGGTAATCTAATTAAAAACACCTGCATAAATGCAGGTGTTTTTAATGAATTGAAATTACTGGGCCTTATTGGGCTTTAACGTGAACGAGAGTTTTACGCTGCGCGCGACCACTGAAGAGAGTCTTACGAGCTTGAGTGAACTCAATTGTGCCAGGAGTAGTTGCGAAGATGGTATAGTCTTTGCCCATACGTGTGTTTTCGCCAGCACCGTATTTGGTACCACGTTGGCGGATTATGATGTTACCGGCTTTTACTTCTTGGCCGCCAAAAAGCTTTACACCGAGGCGTTTGGATTGGGAATCGCGGCCGTTTTTTGTAGAGCCGCCAGCTTTAGTCTTTGACATATAGTTATCTCACTTAGCTATTAATACTGCTATCTCGCGACCGACAAACTGGTTTTCTCTGCGGTAAACCAGGGTATTGTGGCCGCTACACTGCTCAAAAGTATACCCTAATTGATCGATTTGGTCAATAACCGGCAGGTGATAAAGTCCGCGTTCTGTTTGCCATGTAGGGAAACTCAGAACAATGCGTCCGCCTGGCTTTAGCAACTTACGCAAGTTGCTAAGATAGTCGAGATACAACTTATTGGTTGGAGCTACGATAGTGTCGACCTGATTGATTCGTAGCGATCCGTGAATGGGTGTTCCTAAAAAACCTTCCGTGACTATGGCAGAATTACTTGGTAAATCTTTGATAGCGGTGGCGTCGGCTTGCCATACCTTGTAGGAGCCCTGGAATTGGTAGTTGTCTTGCAGCCAAGCAAGGTTTTGCTGGCTGGCGCTAACCATTGCCTCACTCAGGTCGCTGCCGACAACGTTATGGCCGGAAAGGAGGGCTTCCTGAAGTATCACGCCATTACCACAGAACGGGTCGTAGATAGCTTGTTTCTGCTCGGACCGGGCCAAATTGATCATTATCTGTGCAAGCTTGGGAGGCAGCATGCCAACCTTACTGTCCCGAACAGGCCGGTCCCAATCGCGTTTGCTGTAGCTATCAATGTTTTGGTAGGCGTAGGTTTGTGCAATGTACAACCGTCCGCCGCTGAGGTAGATGATGATTTCTAGCCCCTTCGTGGTTAGCTGGTTATATTTAAGCTGAGCTGCAGTTAGTGCTGAGCCTGATTTTGGCTGAATGTAGCGAGCCGATCGACCCTGAGATGTTATGAGCTTTTTAACTTGCACTCCAGCCATACGTAAATCGCGAGGGTTTAAAAAGCCTTTACCGTAGCCACTGAGGGCGAAGGAGATCTTGCTACCAGATTCTGCCTGCGGCGTGGTTAAGATGATCTCTGCTAGAGCGTCTGCTAGTTTGGACTGATCTGAAGTCTGTTCGAGCTCGCTAAGTACTTGGGCAAGCTTAATGCTGCCTCCCAATCTTTCTATCTCAGGGCGTTCTGTAGCCTCAATGAGCATTCCCGAGGGCCGTAGTAAGGTAGTTTTGTCGTATACAGCCTCGAGTTCTGCTTGGCATAGCAGCAGCTCGCGACCCAATATTGCCAATGTTTTCATGTATTCAAGTATACGCTACTTTAGCGTACGGGCGAGAGTGGGGTACAATAGAGGAATGAAGTTGCGACATATATTTTTCCTCCTCGCCATTCTTGGGGTAGGGTACATTGCGGCGAATAATACCGATAAGTTCAGTCAGTTCATTAGCACTTTGAAGGATGTGAACTTGTGGGTGCTCTTGTTGATACTGCCCATTCGCTACCTAAGCTACTACAGCAATACCCGCTACTTCGTCAGCTTCCTGAAGATGTTCGGCCATACGGTTGGTGAAGAAAAACTGTTTCGTAGCGTGGTAACCATGAACTTTGTAAACACGGTATTCCCAACTGGGGGGATATCGGGGGTTTCGTATATAGCAAACACACTCAAGCCCAAGGTGGATAGTCATACTACGGCAATCGCACAGGTTTTTTGGCAGGCGTTTACGGTGGCGGGCTACTTCGTTTTCCTCATAATCGCCTTCTTGAGTCTTTTCGTAACTTCCTCAACCGAACGTATTGGCTTTAAGGTTATATTGTTGTTCATTCTGGCAGTAATAGGTCTTGGCATAGCTGCTTCGGTTGTGCTTTTCCAGCGCAACACGACCGAAAGGATTTCGTACTGGGCAACACGTCCGATTAATACTGTGCTGCACTTCGTAAAGCGTAACGCACTAGGCAAAGAACGACTCGACAGGTTCTTTGATGATTTTTATGGTTCAATTGCACACATGCGAGCGGACAAAGCGCGCGTACGCAGGCCAATCATGTGGGCGTTTGCTGGACTGTTTTTCGAAATCGCGTCGGTGTACATCGTTTTTGTGGCCTTTGGGGCATTCGTGAACCCAGGGGTTGTCATCGCAGGTTATAGTCTTGCAATCTTGTTCTCCATGGCGTCGTTCTTTACTGCCGGTGTTGGGGTTTACGAGGCAACTATGGTGGCAACCTTCGTGGCGCTCGGTCAGCCTCTCGGCTTAAGCTTGTCCGTTACGCTAGTATATAGAACGATTGCACTGTGGCTCTTTTTGCCCGTGGGCCTGTATTTCTACAAACGGGACACTATTGATGGAAAATGAGGTACTGAGTGTATCGGAGCTGAACGCATTCATTAATCAAACACTTCAATTTGCTTATCCGCTCGTAGTAGTAGAGGGCGAGATAAGCAGCTACAAGGTAAACCAGGGCAAATGGGTGTTTTTTGACCTGAAGGACGACGAATCAACTATTAGTTGTTTCATGCCGATATACCAGCTTAAGGTTGCCTTGCAGGACGGCATGATGATCCGGGCGGTGTCATCGCCGAATTTAACGAAGTGGGGTAAGTTCAGTCTTACCGTTCGCGCCGTAGAGCTTGCAGGCGAAGGCTCGGCTAAAAAGGCCTTTGAGTTACTTCGGGCAAAATTCGAAGCTGAAGGCCTGTTTGCTTCCGAGCGCAAGCGACAGGTTCCCGCCTATCCTCATAGGGTTGGGCTTATAACGTCTCGGCAGGCAGCGGCTTTCAATGATTTCGTTACAATACTGAATGACAGGTGGTCTGGTGTTCGTGTGAATCAGGCGCAGGTTCAGGTACAGGGCATGGATGCTCCGGCCCAGATCGTGAGGGCAATCGAGTACTTTAACAATCATTCCGACGACTATGATGTACTTGTCGTAGTTCGGGGTGGTGGCAGCGCAGAAGACCTCCAGGCATTTAACGCGGAAAACGTGGTACGGGCAATCTATGGGAGTAAGATACCTACTGTGGTGGGGATAGGGCATGAAGACGATGTAAGCCTTGCAGAGCTCGCGGCAGACGTAAGGGCGGCAACACCGACCGACGCAGCTCGACGTATTACCGCAGACAAGCACGATATCCGTGGTGTCATAGATTTTCGCGTCGATAAATCCTATCAGGCCATCATTAATCAGATCCGAGAATCTAAACGCACAATCGAAGAGATGAAGAACAGCTTCTCGCAACTTACCGAGAAGACAACTCATCGACTCGACGAGGCATTACGCAGAATCACTCTAGGGGTAGAAAAGAATATCCAATACGCCAAGCAACTCATTGAGGCCAACGCGCGCTCCATTGCGAGCCTTGATCCGCGGGCGATTTTGGGCCGTGGTTACAGTATCGCGACTGTAAACGGGCGGGTACTAAAGCGCAGCCAGGACGTAGAGGTAAATCAGGCCATCGTGCTACAATTGCACCAAGGAAAATTACACGTTAGGAGTATTGATGACAAAAAGTAGCGCCACAGTCGGTTCGGATGACTTTGACTTTGCAGCATCTATGGGTGAGCTAGAAGATATTACCGCCTACCTGGAAAGTGCTGATGTTGATCTTGATGAAGCAATAAAGAAATTCGAACGAGGCTCGAAGCTCGCAAAAGAGCTCAAGGACTATTTGGCTAATGCAGAGAATACGATCGAGCAGCTAAAACAAGATTTTACCAAGTAGTCTACTGGACATAATCAGCTAAATATGGTAGAGTATGCATCATGAATGCCAATATTCCAGACTATTATGTTGCCTTGATCAAACAAAAGGCTAACCTTATGAATGACCAGCAAGCCGTCAGGGTGTCGCAAGCTATAAGCCAAGTGATTAGCACGAGCACCACACCGGCTCAGTCGAATGCATTTTTTGCTCTAGCCCCTACGTATTTACGACCTCACAGGCAGAGCTTCTTTGCTTCGGTTGGGAATTGGCAGAGACCAGTAAGTGCAAAGCCCGCTATCGAACAGCTCTCCGCTCGAATGCAGTTAACGGACCCTGAGGAGGCAAAGGTACTGATCAGAGCATACTTTGGCGCTATCCGTACTCTTGTTGCGCGTGATGTTGATTTTAAAATCAGTCTAGGCCTACCTAAGGAGCTGGCTACACTATACTTACAGTCTAGGAGGGGGTAAGTGCAGGAAATCGAGCTTGTTCATCAGTATGACAAGTTAGTTTTTCCAGAAGTACTCTTTAACAGGCCAATTTCAGGCTTGGGGCGCTTGCATGTGTTACTGTTGGCGGGCGAGATATCACAGCTTAGCATCTTTAGTCAGGTTTTTACCGCGCTCAGAGCACTTAGTTTGAACCCTGACTGTGTTGCCATAGAAAACGAGCTAACAAATAGTTTTCTGCCTGTCGGCTCGGTCAAGATTCATGTGGACAAAAAGTCACATCAGATCCTCGAGACTGCACAGCTTATCGAGTCATCCGAGCGATCAAATCTCGTAATCATTTCTCCTGGTAGCAACTTAACGAGCAGTAGCCATATGCTTTATGAGAAGATAATGAGCCAAACTCAGGCCCCTGTAATACTCACAGACGAGGCTGTAGGGATCTACGCAAATCTACCTAGGCAAGCTCGTTCTAGAGCTAACGTGATGTTGACTCTGAGCCTGCAGGGCCTTAAGGCGTTAGAAAAATCGCTAGACCTGCATGTGGAGGATAGGCCTGGGCGCGGCATCTACAACCTACTGCACCATATGGGCGCAGTACAGGGGGTCGTAAAGGCAGATATAGTTTGTAGGCACGAAGGTGTCGTACTTGTTCAGTCGCAAGCCTCATCCAAGCGTTGCGGCGTAATCCATCTAGAAGCAAGTAACGCCGAAGCGTATCAGGGCATTCTGATTGGGCTTATTGCAGGTCTCATGACTGAGCCCGCGCCTGTGTTGCGAGGTGGCTTGGAGAAGGTGATGACTGCGGGCTACCTATTTAACATGATTACGCGTGCGTCTAAGGAGCTTACCGACCCCGTTCGGGCCACAGCGCTTATCAAGCATACTATTGCCGACGCCCTTGGATAGATCAGCTTTACCATTAGTGCTACACATATAGTGCTTATGCTATGATTATGGCTATAAGGATAATACATGACTCGCTACCATCGTCATTTGCATCATAAAAAGCACCGTGTTCTCATTGCGAAGAAGCAGGCTAAGCCGCTACTTGTGGACCGACTTACTTACGGAGCCGCAATACTCGAGCCAATCATAACTATCCCGCAAGTCGTGGTCATCTTTCAACAAAAGACTGCTGCTGGTGTATCGCTTTCATCGTGGATTGGTTACGAGATTCTTACAGCCATTTGGCTATGGTACGCAGTCGTGCATAACGACAGACTTATATTGGTCTACCAAGGTTTGTTCTTTATCGTGCAAGGTCTCGTGATAGCCGGAGCAATTATGTATGGGGCAAGCTGGTAGTGCATATGATGATTGCTGGTGCCAGAGGTGGGACTCGAACCCACAAGCCTTGCGGCACACGATTTTGAGTC
>CAYTBW010000003.1:0-34935 GCA_964436255.1 uncultured Candidatus Saccharibacteria bacterium
TTTGGTGGGTGATGAGGGGCTCGAACCCCCGACCTCCTCGGTGTAAACGAGGCGCTCTAGCCAACTGAGCTAATCACCCATAAAACTAAAAACTTACTTGGTGCGGGTACCGGGACTCAAACCCGGGGCCTCTTCCTTGGCAAGGAAGCGCTCTATCAGCTGAGCTACACCCGCGCATTAATGGTGGCGAGACTCGGAATCGAACCGAGGACACGAGGCTCTTCAGGCCACTGCTCTACCAACTGAGCTATCTCGCCGCGTCGATCTGCCGTGGCAACAAGTACAGCGATAATCTTAGCAAAAAACACGTTATTTGACCAGACCTTTTACTTGAGCCTGGTGAATCAGGTATAATTACCCAAGCTATCTCGCATCGCGAGGTCTGGTGGCCGAGTGGTTAGGCAAGGGTCTGCAAAACCCTGTACAGCGGTTCGATCCCGCTCCAGACCTCCATTTTATTTAGTTATTATTGTTCTTTGTTTGCTTCCGGTTTTTCCGTAGTGTGAGCTTTGGCAGCAGCTCTTTGTTCTGTAACCATGGTGGTAGGGTCAAAGCCAGCGCCCATACCGGCTTCTACTGGCGGGTACACTGGTTGGTCTGCCTGTGTATCATGAGAGAAGATGCCCTTGATGAATCCAAGTAGGCCTTTTTTCTGCGGTTCTGGGCTCGGTGTTTCTATGTAAGGTTGGTTGCTGGTCGCATCAACTGTTTGAGTGGTTTCAACTCCGGGGCTGTGCTCCACATGCTGGCCAGTAGATGTTGACGCTGGTTGAGCATCTTCTACATGAGGTTCTGCTGGAGCTGACGCAGGGTGTTCAGGGACTGGCTTATCTCGAAGGTCTATTACCGGCTTAGCCCCGGTAAGGTCTAGCGTTGCCTCAGGCGTGTGTCCATCGAGGGGCGCGGTTGGCGCAGACTCTGGTACGGTTTCTGCTGCTAAGTTTGGTACGGCAGGCTTAAACTCTGTATCTGAGTCCGAGCTTTGACCTTTAATTTCTGTGATTGACATGGTATACCCTCCTTATTGTTGCCCCTAGTATAACAAACCATTTATATCTGTCGAACTTTTGGGCTACTTGGGTTAGAATAGAATCTACGCCCGGGTGGTGGAATTGGTATACACGAGGGACTTAAAATCCCTTGCCCATATACGGCTTGCGAGTTCGAGTCTCGCCCCGGGCACCATGAGGATTATCTATGGATAAGCAAAAGTAGTATAATAAATACTGATAAAAGTGGAGTAATTAATGAACATTGGATTAATAATTTTGTTCGTAGTCGTGGTGATCGCCATTTGGCTATGGGTTACATATAACGGGCTCGTAAAGGCCAAGTTGCGCACCGACGAGGCATTCAGCGACATTACGGTGCAAATGAAGCGCCGCTTAGACTTGATTCCAAACCTTATTGAAACGGTTAAGGGTTACGCTAAGCAGGAAAAGTCTGTGCTCGAAGAGGTTACTAAGGCCCGTACCGCAGCCATGAACGCACCAGAAGGCGACACTAACGCAATGGCTAAGGCAGATAATGCCTTAACTGGTACGTTGAAGAGCCTGTTCGCGGTTAGTGAAAGCTACCCAGACCTAAAGAGTAATCAAAACTTCCAGCAGCTACAAGAAGAGCTGGTCGATACCGAAGATAAAATTCAAGCATCTCGCCGATTCTACAACGGCAACGTGCGCGATCTAAACACTAAGCTCCAGGTTTTCCCAACCAACATGATTGGTAGTTCTCTAGGTTTTAAGTCACGTGACTTCTTCGACGTTGACGCTGATGAGAAAGCAAAAGTAGACAAGCCAGTCGACGTGAAGTTCTAGTTATTCATACCTGAAAATAGCCCAATTTAGTGGGCTATTTTGATATAATAATAGGAGTTATGTATAGCTCAATATCCAAGAACAAACGCAATTCGTGGCTGCTGGTCGGCTGCTTTGTAATACTCATTACCTTAATGGGCTGGGTGTTCTCCCAGGCGTTTGGAAATAGTTGGTTTTTGTACGGCGCGCTTATTTTCTCGCTCGGCTACACATTCGTAAGCTACTTTTATTCTGACAAGATGATACTGGCTGTTTCTGGTGCCAAGGAGATAAAAAAGAAAGATTCGCCAGAACTGTACCGAATTGTTGAGAACCTGTCGATTACCGCTGGGCTACCAATGCCAAAAGTCTATATCATTGACGATTCCGCCCCGAATGCCTTTGCTACGGGCCGCGACCCACAGCACGCCATCGTGGCCGTTACCACTGGAATTGTGGACAAGCTCGAGAAGGTTGAGCTGGAGGGCGTTATTGCACACGAACTGAGCCATGTGGGCAACTATGATATTCGACTCATGAGCTTGATTGTTGTTTTGGTGTCCGTCGTAGCCCTGCTGAGCGACTGGTTCCTGCACATGACTATTTGGGGCAGGGAGGACAACGACAGCGGGAACAGCCAGTTCCAGCTTATTATGCTAGGAGCCGGGGTGCTTCTGGCTCTACTAGCGCCATTAATTGGCTCTATGTTGCAACTGGCCGTTAGCCGAAAGCGCGAGTACTTGGCCGACGCATCGAGTGCTCTGCTGACCCGCTACCCGGAAGGCCTAGCTAGGGCTTTGGAGAAGATCGAAAAGGATAGTGAGCCACTCGAGGAAGCTAACAAAGCCACTGCAAACCTCTATATCATCAACCCGTTGCGCGCTAATATAAAGGGCAGACGTAGTTGGTTTGCCGGGCTATTTAGCACACATCCGCCTACTGCCGAACGAGTACGTAGGTTGCGCGAAATGGAGGTGAAGGCATGAAGAAGGAAAATCAAAAGAAGCTTGGTAAGTTTGGCGCGCGACTCGTGGCTACTTGTCGGTTGTTTTGGCAGCAACGCTCTAAGCTCCTAATGATTGCAGCTATTGTGGTGGTGCCAAGTTCGTTCGCGCGAGCTTACTCGACACTGGCAACCGACCTATCAATTCTGCTAACCGTCGCAGGGTTCTATTGCCTACTTGCTTTGATATTCTTTTGCCACAATATGGCATCAGCACAAAAACTTTCAGTTCCTAGAATTTACACATTAGCAAGCAGCAGGTTCTTGCAGCTCGTAGGTGTTACGATCGCACTATCTATCGCCTTGATTCCCTTCATCTTTGCAGCCACTTTGCTCGTATTCGTCAACGCCTTTGGGTTGCCGGCATGGCTTTACTTGCCAGCGGTATTGGTTCTCATTGGCTCCTTCGTTGGCGTAATTGGGTTAGGTCTTTCCCAGTTCATCGTTGCGTCCGAAGACGTTACGGTCATTGGTGCGCTTAAGGCAAGCTGGCAGAGGACCAAAGGTCTGCGTGTTCGCTTGGCACTACAGCTGTCGTTGTTTTTCGGCTTGTTGGTTGTTGCCAGCGGAGCAGTCTTCTTTTTGGTCAACCTTAGTTCTGTACTCGCTGAAAGTTGGTTTGCACAAGGTTTGGCGAGTAGCATTGTAATAACGCCGGCATTGGCTTGGCTGGTTGTATTTGGATATAGTTTGTATGACGAAATCTCTGAATAAAGACCAAGCGAAGGAGCGGCTTGCTCAACTCAAGAAACAGCTTGAGGGGTACTGGCATGAGTACTATGTGCAGGACGCCCCTACCGTAGATGATGCAGTCTATGACGCACTGAACCGTGAATACCGACAGGTTGAGGCGGAGTATCCAGACTTGGCTACTGATTCGCTCATGAAGCATGTGGGCGGCCGAGCACTCGAGAAGTTTGCCAAAGTACCTCACGGCAAGCGCATGTTGAGTTTGCAGGACGTGTTTGACACCACAGAAATTGAGGCATGGGAGGCGCGCGTTCATAAGCTCCTCGGCAAAACCGCAGTAGGCTACTTCTGCGAATTGAAACTCGATGGCTTGGCTATGAGGCTTGTATACCGAAATGGAAAGTTCGTGCAGGCAGTAACGCGCGGCGATGGCGGTGTGGGTGAGGATGTAACGCATACCGTACAGACAATTAAAAACGTACCGATGGAGCTTGCTCGAAGCAACAAGGTGCCGGCCAGCGTCTATAACGAATTCGAAGTGCGCGGGGAGGTGGTGTTTCCAAAGGCGGCGTTCGCCAAGTTGAATGCGGAGCGAGAAGCTGCTGGCTTATCATTATTTGCCAACCCAAGAAACGCTGGTGCTGGTACGATTCGCCAGCTCGACCCAAGCGTAGCTGCCAGCAGGGGGTTGGAATTCATTGCCTATAGTATAGAAATGGAGCTGCCAGAACTGGCATTGCATAGCGATGAGCACAATATGGCTCGCGAACTTGGTTTTCAGGTAGAGCCGCATGATCAAAAAGCCAAGGATATTGCCGGGATCGAGGCTTACATACAGCACTGGGCACACAAACGCGATAGTCTGCCATACGGCACCGACGGCATAGTGATTACTGTGGATAGCAACGCTGACTTTGAAGAGTTGGGGGTAGTGGGTAAGGCGCCGCGTGGCGCTGTGGCCTACAAGTATCCGGCCGAGCAAGCCACAACGATTCTTGAAGACATTCGTGTTAGCATTGGCCGGACTGGGGCCGTGACTCCCTATGCCGTGCTTAAGCCAGTACTAGTTGCTGGTAGTACAGTCAGTAGGGCAACACTGCATAACGAAGACGAGATTAAGCGAAAAGAGATCCTTATTGGAGACACAGTAATTATCCAAAAGGCCGGGGATATAATACCGGAAGTACTAGGCCCCATAAAGGATCTGCGTACTGGCAAGGAAAAGGCGTTTAAAATGCCGACAGAGATTGATGGCGTGAAGGTTGTGCGGCCAGAGGGTGAAGCTGTGGCGCGCTTGGCGGATCTACATGCAGGGGAGGTTCGTTGGCAGCAGCTTATCCACTTTGTTTCCAAGGCTGCATTCAATATTGACGGTCTTGGCGAAAAGATACTCGCGCAACTTATGGAAGCAGGCTTAGTAGAATCACCAGCAGACATATTTACCTTAACGAAAGATGATTTGCTTGGCCTAGAGCGCTTTGCCGAGACGAGTGCAGATAATTTGATTGCCTCGATTGAGGCTCAGCGCAAAGTCGGGCTGGGGCGCTTCATATTCGCTCTTGGCATTCGCCACGTTGGCGCTAAGACGGCCCGCGATATTGCAGCACATTGTGGGACACTCGCAAACTTCCTGAAGATTACCCAAGACGAGCTAGTTGCTATAGAAGGCGTTGGCGATGTGGTGGCTAAGAGCATGGCAGGATGGCTTACTCAATATCGTAATATAGCACTCATTGATGATCTGTTGGCAGGCGGCGTTAATGTTGAGAGCGAACAGGCTGTACAGGGGGGTAAGCTGGCGGGCACAACTTGGGTGCTGACTGGCGCGCTTGAGGGCATGACGCGCGATGAGGCGGGTGAGAGAATCATGGCGTTGGGGGGCAAGGTGTCTGGCTCTGTTTCTGCTAAGACGAGCTATGTGTTAGCAGGGAGCGATGCGGGCAGTAAGCTTGCCAAGGCCGAGCAGCTCGGCGTGAAGGTATTAAGCGAAGCGGAGTTTTTAAGACTGGTATAGTCGGGATACCTCTCGCTACACATTGCCCCTACTGACTGCTAGAATAGGATATATATGGTGAAGTTTTCTAAAGAAGAAGTTAATAAGGTCGCAGGGTTAGCACGGATCGGTGTAAGCGAGGCCGAGAAGGCAGAGCTAACTACCAGCTTGAGCTCAATTCTGGAGTTCGTGGATGCCTTGCAGGCGGTGGATACTAAAGGAGTAGTGCCAACCAGTCAGGTAACTGGTTTAGAAGATGTGCTACGTGATGACGAAGTCGTGCGCTGCGAGCTAACTCGTGACGAACTACTGGCTAATGCCCCGGCGACACATGCTGGATACGTCAAGGTAAAGCGAGTGCTTCAGTGAGCAGCCTTAGCTATCTTTCTATTCAGGAAGCCCACGATGCATTGGTAGGTGGTCAGGTATCGGCCGTTGATTTAGTGCAGCACTATGTGGACCGCATCAAGGAACTCGACGGTAAAGTTAAGGCTTGTTTAACGGTTTGTAGTGAAGGCGCCTTGGCCCATGCCCGTAAGGTAGACGCCAAGATCGCAGCTGGCGAAGAAATAGGACTACTTGAGGGCATTCCATACACGGCCAAGGACATGTTCCTTACTAAAGGTGTACTTGCGACAGCTGCCAGTAAGATTCTAGACAATTTCATCCCGCCGTACTCCGCAACGGTTATTGAAAAGCTTGATGAAGCCGGCGCGATACTGATTGCCAAAGTAAATCATGATGAATATGGCCATGGTGCTAGCACCGAGAATAGTGGCTATCATCCCTCGCATAATCCTTGGGATCTGGAGAGGGTGCCGGGAGGCTCGAGTGGTGGTTCAGCAGCAGCTGCTGCTGCAGACTTCGGCGTGTTTAGCCTGGGTACCGACACGGGTGGGTCAAGTCGCCAACCAGCTGCTTTTTGCGGAGTAACGGGCTACAAGCCAACCTATGGTTTAATGAGTCGATTCGGCGTAGTGGCTATGGCAAGCAGCTTTGATACTGTCGGGGTGCTTGCTCGGAGCGCTCAGGATGTAGCGACCGTGGTAGCTGCTATAAGCGGGCGTGACCTGCGCGACGCTACGACTATCGAGTCAAAGTTCGATCCGGAATTACGCAAAGATTGGCAAGGAAAAAAAGTAGCTGTGGTCAAAGAATACGTTGATCAGCTAGACGGAAGCAGCAAGGCTTTGTTCGAGCAAGCGCTCGAGGATATGCGCGCACTTGGGATTGAGGTGAAGCAGGTAAGCATACCGACTATTGCCAATGCGCTACCGGCTTACTACGTACTCGTCCCGTCTGAAATTAGTTCTAATCTGAGCCGCTATGATGGTATACGTTATGGCCATAGTAGTGAGCATGCAAACAGTCTGCAAGGGGTCTATGGCCAATCGCGCGACGAAGGTTTTGGAGATGAGGTAAAGCGGCGCATACTAACTGGCACCTATGCTCTTTCGGCTGGCTACTATGACGCTTACTACAAAAAGGCTATGCAGGTGCGAACTCAATTGCGCAAGGACTTCGAAAAGGCTATGGACGGAGTGGCCGCGCTCGTGGGACCCACCACGCCAACACCAGCTTTCAAGTTCGGCGCGAACGAGGACCCAGTGCAGATGTACTTGGCAGACATTATGACTGTTGCGGCCAACTTAGTTGGCGTACCAGCTGTGAGTGTACCAATGGGGTTTGTTGACGGTCTGCCTGTAGGACTCCAAATAATGGCGCCTCAAGGTAAAGATGCCGAGGCTCTTGGCCTGGCAGCTGCATATCAACAGCAGACCGCATGGCACGACTTAAAACAAAGGAGCCCGCAACTATGAACGCCTCTGGATTGATTGCGATATTAGTACTGAGCGCACTTATGTATGCACTGCTGCGACAGTCTGCCAAGACGTCTCAAAAGCGTAAGCCGTATCGTGGCATGAAGGTCGAATCTCAGGGCGAAGTATACGACTTGAGTCGAGTTGCGCCAAAGTGGCACGAGATCCAGGCGATGCTCAAAAACGGCCCAAGTGGTCTGCGTAGTGCATTGTTCGAAGCAGACAAGCTACTAGATTACGTGATGCAGGCTAAGGGCTTTCATGGTACGACCATGGGGGAGAGGCTCAAGAGCGGCGGCAAGCGTTTTAGCAATCTGAATGACGTTTGGGCAGCGCACAAGCTACGTAACCAATTTGCACATAGCCTAGACCATGACCTTGTGCCGTCGCAGGTCGTTAAGGCAGTCCACGACCTGGGCAAGGCCATTAGTGATTTGGGAGTCCGTATATGAGCAAAACGTACACACCGACTATTGGTATAGAGATCCACGTGCAGCTTGCAACTAAAACCAAGATGTTCTGTAGCTGTGACAATGACTCACGAACTGCTGGGCCGAATACTAATGTCTGTCCAGTCTGTTTGGCTTATCCAGGATCCTTGCCAGTGGTGAACAGGCGTGCCGTAGAACTGGCTATAAAGTTAGGCAAAGGGCTTAACGCAAAGATAGCCAAACACACGAGCTTTGACCGCAAGAATTACTTTTATCCCGACTCCCCGAAGGGTTACCAGATCACGCAGATGGATGAGCCAATTATCCAGGCAGGCCATGTCGAGGTACTGGTGGGCGGTGAGTTTAAACGTATTGGTGTGCATCACGCTCATTTGGAGGAAGATGCCGGCAAGTCGACCCACCCAGAAGGTACGAATTACAGCCTCGTGGACTTCAATAGGGCTGGGACACCCCTGATCGAGATCGTGTCAGACCCCGACATGCACACGCCCGAGGAGGCACGCCGCTACCTGCAAGAGGTTTATAATATTGCCACAGCGCTTGGAGTCACTCACGGTGATTTGGAGCACGGGAACTTTAAGTTTGACCTCAATGTCTCTGTAAGTCCAAACGACCAGCTTGGCACGCGTACTGAGCTGAAGAATCTCAACTCGTTCCGCAACGCCGAACGGGCGCTCAATTACGAGATTGCTCGGCAGATTGATATCCTTGCCGATGGCGGAGTGATTGAGCAAGAGACACGTGGCTATAATGATGCTAAGAATACTACCTTTTCGCAGCGCGGCAAAGAAATGGCTCATGACTATCGATACTTTCCAGAGCCAGACTTGCCGCCACTCGTGATAACCGGTGACATGGTCACCGCTGCTCAAAAAGAAATCGTTACACTGCCGATTGTGGTGCGTCGTGAGCTTGTGGATGCTGGCGTTGGCGTTGATGAACAAGACATTCTAATCGGTCAGCCTCAGACGCTACTAATTTTCCAGCAGGCCAGGCAGAAGCTCACGGACAAGTTGCTGAGCCCAAAGCTGGTTAATTGGCTAGTCGGAGATTATCAGGCGCTTATTACCTCGGGCGCGGAATCTAAGCTCGAGCCTACACATCTGGCGGAGCTTGTCGAGATGGTTGCTCAGAACAAGATTAGTTCGAAGATCGCCAAGGACATATTCCCGGATGTAGTAGCGGGGCAGAGCCCGCGCCAGGTCGTTGAATCCAAGGGCATTAGTCAGATTTCTGATAGTTCCGAGCTCGAGGAGGTTGTGAAAAATGTCATAGCGCAGAACCAGTCGGCGGTTTTAGAGTATAAGTCGGGCCAGGAGAAGATACTTGGTTTCTTGGTGGGTCAGGTCATGAAGGCGACCCAGGGCCAGGCGAACCCTGGCATGGTCAATCAAATCCTGCGAGATCAGCTCAAGTAGGCTTGCCGTCATTGGCATCTGGCAACAGTAGTTCTATAATGAATAGGTAAAGAAAGGTTTTGACATGGATACAGCATTTATAGCCTGGTCGGTCGTAATCTCGATTGCAACACTTACGTTGTTGGTCTTGGCGATTTTGGCTACGGTGTACTTTGTGAAGATTCTGAAATCAGTTCACCATATAGCTGAAAAGGCCCAGGAGAGTGCAGATGCAGTGACCGAGGTCGTAGAGGGTGTTCGCGATAGTGTGGTCAGCCCTAGTATGGTGGCTACTTTCATTAGTAATTACATTAACAAGCAGGCTAATAAAAGGAGTAAAAAATGAGCAAGGACAAGCAAGAAAAGAAGCATGGTGCAGGCGGAGCATTCGCAGTTGGGGCAGCAGTAGGGGCAATAGCAGGAGCAGTCGCAGGAGTATTTTTGGCGCCAAAGAGCGGCAAGGAGAATCGCGAAGCAGTAGTTCAGAAAGCCAAGCAAATTAGCCATCAGCTCGAAGCTGAGGTAAAGGAACTCAAAAAAAATGGCTCAAAGGAAGCCAAGGAGCTCTTAAAAAAGGCTGAGAAGCTGCAGGCCGAGTTGGCAAAAAAAACGAAGGACCTAGCTGAGGGCGGGCAAGATATTTCGGAGGCTGCGCTCAAGGAAGCCAAGGAGCTTATTAAAGAAGTTCAGCAGCTGATTGATCAACTAGGCAAGTCCGCTGGCGCAGTTGGCGAGACTGTCAAAGAAGAAGCTAGTAAGCTCGCAAAGCCCAAGAAATAGTGGCAAAGAGCGAGCAAAAGCAAGAACTTGATGCGGCCGTCATGGCGAGCTCCAAGGTTTCGATGCGTGACTTCGTTGAGATGTTGAATAGCCCTAAACGCTTAGCTTGGCTTAACTTCTACACCGGCTTTATTCGAGGGCTTGCCGGTGTCGTTGGTGCTGCCATAGCGGTTGTGTTGATTGGCGCAGCGGTTGTGTATTTGGGTGGTATTCCTGTGATTGGTGAATTTATTCAGAAGGTCGGGGAGGCAGCAGGCATGACAACTGTGCCACCGGCCATGTAGTGTCTCTAGCGCTCTAACTTAAAAAACGACCTTCTAATAGGGTCGTTTTTTAATAGAATAATTGCGGGTGCTCCACCCGAGCGCGCCGCAGCGAACTCGGGTGGAGGGGCGGGTGTTGTTTTTGGGTACCTGGCGCCTCAGCTGTCGAAGATGTACTCGATCTGTCCGAACTTGAGATCGTGCTTGTGCTCTTCGATGATGAGTCGACGGAGCTCTCCCACTGCGGACATTCGTTCGCGGGAACGTTCAGAGGTGTCATGCTCGATGCCAGCTTCCCAGCTCGCCTTGACCACGGCAGTGGCCTTCTCGGCAAGTCCTTCCCCGAAGAGACGGTCCAGGAAACGAGCCGCCGCGGGGTACTGGTTCAGGTTGAGGTCTGCTGGGAATCGGACTTCAGCCACCTCACCGGCGGGATAGCCGTTGGTCATCTCATTGAGGATGGCGAGATGAACGACTTCCACTCGAAGCTCAGTCGTTGCTGCACCGGCGCTGATGTCTCTGCGCTGGAGGGCGACGAACCGCCCTGTCAGGAACTTGGTGACCGTCAATGTTGCCAAAATTACTCCTTGTATTCGGCGGGTGCGCTGATTCGCAACTTGTATATTCTGCCTTAGTCCCTGCCCTCGGTCAACCCTACCTAGCGATGATACAAAAAAACTCTATTCGCAAGGCTTATGCGTATAGGCGCGAAGGGCTATAATAGATAGCAACTGGAAAAGTGAGGTAAGGAGGGGTAAGGCTCGCGTGTCTTCAAAAACCGAAACAAATGATACCGTAGCGTCTGACGGAGCGACGACAGTCGACTTTGTGCATCTGCACAACCATACGCACTACAGCTTGCTGGATGGTTTGCAAAAAATTCCCCAGCTGCTCGATCAGGTCGTGGCCTTGGGCCAAAAGGCCGTTGCCATTACGGATCACGGCACCTTATCTGGAGCAATCGAGTTTTATAAAGAATGTACTAAGCGAGGCATTAAGCCAATCATTGGCATGGAGGCTTACGTTGCTCCGCGCAAGCATACCGATAAGAATTCCAAAGAAGATCGCACTCCTTATCATCTGACCCTCCTTGCCAAAAACGAGCAAGGGTATAAGAATCTCATGAAGCTATCTACTATCGCCTGGCTGGAGGGTTTTTATTACAAGCCTCGCATCGACAGGGAGCTGCTCGAAAAGTATCACGAAGGGCTTATCTGCCTAACGGGCTGTATCGGTGGTGAGCTAGGCACACATATTCTGAACGGCGATCCAGAGAATGCCATGGAGGCGGCAGAATGGTACAAGAATCTCTTTGGTCCCGAGAACTATTATCTTGAGGTTCAGCCGCATATTGGCTGGAAGCCACAAGATAGAGTGAACGCTGGCTTGCAGGTTATAGCCAAGACGCTCGGACTTGGACTGGTGGCAACAGGCGACGCTCATTACACCAAAGATACCGATCACTATACCCACGACATTTTGCTTTGCGTACAGACAGGAAGCTTGCTGGAAGACCCTAATCGCATGAAATTAGATCAAGACTTATCTGTTCGTAGCGGCCAGTTCTTTGCCGAGAAGTTCCCAAATTTGCCAGAGGCTATTACGAACACAGTCAAGATCGCCGATATGTGCGACTTGCACATTGAGCTCGGACAGATATTGATTCCAAAGTTCGAAGTGCCCGAGGGTGAGACAGAAAAGAGCTACTTGCGCCGTCTCGTCTTCACTGGTGCCGCCTGGCGCTACCTGAAGACACCAAAGGAGGACTTGCAGGCAATCAAGGAGGGCGAGGTTAAGCCTAAGCTGGAGCCCCATATTCTGGAGCGGATTGAATACGAGCTTGAGGTGATTGGTAAGATGGGTTATGAAGGCTACTTTCTAATCGTGGCAGACCTTATTAACTGGAGTAAAAACCAGGGAATAATTTGTGGGCCAGGCCGTGGTAGTGCCGCCGGATCGATTGTTGCTTACCTAACGAACATTACCGACTTGGATCCGCTAGAGTACGATCTTCTCTTTGAACGTTTCCTGAACCCAGACCGTATATCGATGCCAGATATCGATATGGACTACGCCGACGATAGGCGTGAAGAAGTGATTGCCTATGCGACTGAAAAGTATGGCCAGGAAAGGGTCGCTCAGATAATTACCTTTGGCACCATGGCGGCGCGTAACGCCGTGCGTGATACAGGGCGAGTCTTGGGCATGACGTACGCTGAAGTCGACGCTATCGCCAAGCTCATCCCGGCCCCAGTTCAGGGCAGGCATATCCCATTGGCTAAGTCGATTATTGACGATCAGGATCTGTCGCGCGAATACAATTCCAATCCACGAGCTAAGAACGTGATCGATGTAGCGATGCAGCTGGAGGGTACGATTCGCAATACCGGTACCCATGCTGCCGGTGTAGTAATCGCCCCCGAAGCGCTCGTAGAACGCGTGCCTTTGACCAGGGCGTCTAAGGGTGGTATTGCAACCCAGTACGCCATGGGTCCGGTAGAGGAGCTCGGACTCCTTAAGTTCGACTTCTTGGGCCTATCGAACCTCACGATCATCAAGAACACCCTTCGTATTATGCGTAGGGTGTACGACGTAGAGATCGATCCTTCCGAGATCCCTCTCGATGATAAAAAAACGTACGAGCTGCTCGCGCATGGGGATACCACCGGGGTATTCCAGTTAGAGTCTTCCGGTATGAAGCGTTATTTGCGGGAACTCAAGCCCGATCGGTTCGACGATATAATAGCCATGTGCGCCTTGTATCGACCAGGTCCGCTCTCTGCGGGGCTGACCGATAGCTTTGTGCGCCGTAAGAATGGGCTCGAAGACGTTACGTATGACCACCCATCGATGGAGCCATCACTCAAGACAACGTATGGCGTTTTGGTCTACCAGGAGCAAGTTATGCAATTCTCTAAAGACGTATGTGGCTTTACGGGCGGTGAGGCCGATACCTTGCGTAAGGCGATTGGTAAGAAGAACATTGAGACGATGACCAAGATGAAGAAGTCGTTCATAGCGGGCGGAGTCTCGCATTCCAAGGTTCCGCAGGATATCATGGAGCGATTCTGGGATCATTTGCTCGGGTTCGCAGATTACTGTTTCAACAAGTCCCACTCGGCCTGTTATGGTTTGATCGCCGTGCAGACAGCTTATTTGAAGGCGCACTACCCCGCAGCCTTCATGGCCGCACTTATGACGAGTGACTACGGCAACTTAGACCGGATCGCAATCGAGGTGACGGAGTGCCGCAAGATGGGCATGGAGCTCTTGCCCCCGGACGTAAATGAGAGCTTCTACGAGTTCGCAGTAGTACCCGGCACTGACAACATTCGGTTTGGCTTGGCGGCGGTGAAGAACGTAGGTTCTGGTCCGATCGAGGCCATTATTGCCGCGCGCGAAGAGGGCGGCCATTTCAAGTCGGTTGAGGACTTCGCAACGCGAGTTGAAGCTACCTATGTAAACCGCAAGACCATGGAGAGCCTTATTAAGGCCGGTGCATTTGACAGTATGGGTGACCGTGACACGCTGCTGGCCAACGTTGATAAAATTACTTCTTACGCAACTCGAGCACAGAAGAACGCCCTGTCTGGCCAGATCGATATATTTGGGTCCATAGGCATGCAGGACGAAATGCCGCCATTACAGTTTGACGCTCCTTCAACCAAGCCCGACGCCCGTCAACACCTGGTGTGGGAAAAGGAGCTCCTTGGCCTCTACATCTCCTCGCACCCACTCGATGAATATGATAATTACCTATACGACCAGACTATGCCGCTCAATAAGCTTGATGCCAGTTTGGAGAACCGCTCGGTTCACATTGGTGGCATTATCACTACCTTCCGCAAAATCACGACCAAGACAGGATCGAGCATGGCGTTCGTGGGGGTTGAAAGCAAGGACGGGGAAGTAGAGCTGATCGTATTCCCACGCGCCTATGAGCAGTATCAGGCAGTCTTGCACGTCGATGCGGTTGTGGAGCTCGAGGGGAAGGTAAGTACGAAAGACAGAGACGGTAAGACGGGCGGTGAGCTGAAGATCCTGATGGATAAAGTTAAGCCGATAGATATTGAAAAGGCGCGCAAGTGGCTGCCCAAGCCACGAAAAGAGAGCGTCGAGGACGTTGCCCCAATCGCTAGCCACGAATTGTTTGTGCATCTGGACGACCTTAAGGACAGTACGCAGCTTATAGCCGTAAAGAAGATACTCGAAGACCACAAAGGTGTTTGCGCAAGCTATTTAGTCCTCGGTGGAGCGGAAAGGAAGATGATTAAGTTGCCCTACAAGGTTGCCATCAATGACGTCCTGACCAGCCACCTCAATGAGCTGCTCGGTTCGGAGCATATCGTGGTTAAAGAAAGTGCTGGAGCAATAAAATAACAAAACCGCCCGGGTGGGCGGTTTGTAGATAATTCCTGTAGGGCGGCGGTGGGGTTGAGCCCACCGCCGGGACGATGCTTGGGTCCGCGTAAACCCAGGTCGACGTGCCGGTCGACAGAAGCCCTTGCGAGCTCCTCGGGGTACCAGTCTAGTCTCTGCAAAACTGCAGTGACTATCGTGGCAGCAATCGAGGCCTGGCGGGCCAGCGATTACTCTGCAAATACCGGCGATTTTGCCGGGGTCGAGTTCCATTCGAGGGTCTCAACAGGTGCCCCTGCAGATTCCAACGAACTTTACCCAGACAGAGCCTGCAGAGCTCCATCTCTAGTGATCGGCGCAGCCATGCTTAACGTCCGTTTATAAATGGCTGATCACTATGACTTTTTCTTCGGACACCCCGGCTTCCGGGGACTTCTACTTAGCGCGACCTGCGCCTTAATTACCGGTCGCTAGCTTCCTGTAGTAGAAGGTTGGGCTTTTCGGGATTGGGTGAGAACCCGCGGCTGCCAGCCGCTGGTTTACCCCGCTTCAGCAGGAACTTCAGCGGTGCGGCCGCACCTCCCTAGACAAGCTTTTGAGTGAGGGGTATCGACTCCTCCGGTGCATTTCTCAGCTCCGTCGCGACTCATTCGCATGTCAGAAGCGTATAATATCATAGTATTGATATAATGTCAATAGCATTATTGCATATCTATTGCCTAGGTGGCGATAATATGCTAGACTCATAAAGTTATGAACGCTATAGAACTCGTAGAAAAGAAGAATTATAAAGCTAAGGTCGCAGACGTACGCCCTGGTGATACCGTTCGCGTACACCAAATGATTCGTGAAGGCAACAAGCAACGCGTTCAGGTATTCGAAGGTGTCGTGATTCGCCGTAAGAGCATGAACGGCTTGCAGGCCAGCATTACCGTGCGCAAGATTGCATCTGGCGTTGGGGTAGAAAAGACTTGGTTCCTACACTCGCCAAACGTAGTGAAGATCGAAGTTATGCGACGTGCAAAAGTGCGCCGAGCCTTCCTGGGCTACATGCGTGGACTGCGCGGTAAGTCTGCTCGTATGGCTGAGCAAGAGTTCGACCGTGCTGCCGCAAACGAAGCTGACGCGCGCACTAATGCTCAGATTGCAGCCGAAGCAGAGGCTGAAGTTGCCGCTGCTGAAACTCCAGCAGAGAATGCGGGCGAAGACGTAATGCAGCAGGCAGACACCGTTTCGACCGAAGAAGTTGCCAAAGAAGAAGCCAAAGAAGCCAAGCAGGCTGATCCAGAAAAAGACGTTGCCGCTGCCAGCGACGAATCTGTTGCCGAAAAGGTAGAGGCTGAAGCCGGCGAAGCCAAAGCCGAGCCAAAAGCTTAAACTCAGAACTCTAACTAAAAACCGCCCATATGCAGGGCGGTTTTTAGTTTGCTATACTCCAACCATGATTTGGGCGAGTTATGATTACGAGATTGCTGCGAGGGGGAAAGGCTTGAGGCTGATCTCTGGGGCTGACGAAGTTGGCCGCGGCTGTTTGGCCGGTCCTCTCGTGGTTGGGATGGTAGTTTTGCCGCAGGGCTGCCAGCTGCAATTGGCAGACTCCAAGCTTTTGAGTGCCAAAAAGCGAACGGCGTTAGCAAGTCTTATAGAACGACAAGCTCTCGCTTGGTCCCTCGGTAAAGTAGAACATACAGAGATTGATGAGCTGGGTCTAAGTGCTGCTATCAGGCTCGCCTACGAGCGAGCTCTTGATAGCCTTGGCATAAAGCCTGATAGACTCGTAATTGATGGCCCGCATAGAATAATCGACCATGACTTCGTGGAGCCAATTGTGAAGGCGGATCAAAAGATTGCTTGCGTGGCGGCCGCTTCAATCATTGCGAAAGTCGCTAGGGATGAGTGGATGCAGCAGCAATCTAAGCTGTACCCAGGTTACGGTTTTGCCACGAACGTAGGCTACGGTAGCCCCCAGCATTTGGCTGCGCTCAATGATTACGGTCCTAGCGCCATTCATCGCAAGAGCTTCAAAGTGAAGAGCCATGGCTAAGAATACCACCGCCATCGGGCTGCGGGCGGAGAAGATAGCCGCCGACTATATGCGGGCCCAAGGCTACAAGCTCGTTGCCCGCAATGATCGTACCCGTTTTGCGGAGCTTGATTTGATTATGGCTAATCGTGAGAATATTGTGTTTGTTGAAGTGAAGTATCGTGTGCACGCTGAATATGGCGGTGGGGCCGGTGCAATTACTGTTGATAAGCTGCGGCGCCTGCGAAACGCAGCAGAAGTTTGGCTGGCAGAACATCGGGGGTATGATTCCTTACAGCCAAGGGTTGATCTGGTCTCAATTCAAGGCGATCTAGAATCTCCCCAAGTTGAGCACATAGAGAACATCACAGATTGACAACCTAGCTGTAATTGGGTAGAATGGATTTATTCTGATAGTCATTACTACAGTCGGCACCTTGGCCGGCTTTTTTTGACCACAATTCAGCTACTAACAGAAAGGAAACATCATGAATACACAGTTTATTTCAGCAATCGAACAGATTTGCGACGAAAAGGGTTTAAGCAAAGAGATTGTCCTCGAAGCAGTTGAACAGGCATTGGCCGCTGCATACAAAAAAGATTACGGCGATCGCGATCAAGAAGTACGCGTGCAGCTCGATGAGGAGACTGGCGCTCCACGTATCTTCCTGAGCAAGGAAGTTGTAGAGGAAGTCGAGAATCCGTTCATGCAGATCAGCTTAAGCGATGCCCAGAAGCACAAAAAAGGCGCTAAGCTCGAAGACGTAATTGAGTACGAAGAGGACAACAAGGACTTTGGTCGAGTTGCCGCTCAGACTGCTAAGCAGGTGATCGTACAGCGTATCCGCGAAGCCGAACGCGAAGTTGTGTTCGCAGAGTATAGCGACAAAGAGGGCGTGATCTTGAACGCAGTCGTACAGCGCGTGGAAGGCAATAACGTGTTTGTCGACCTCGGTAAGGCCTCGGGAATTATGTTCCCAGCAGAGCAGATTCGTGGTGAACACTATTACCCTGGACAGCGCTTGAAGGTGTTTATTGTACGTGTTGAACAGACTGCTCGTGGCCCACAGATTGTGGTTAGCCGCTCGCATCCAGATATGATTCGCCAACTGTTCGAAATGGAAGTACCAGAAATTGAAGCCGGAACCGTAGAGATTGTCGGCATCGCTCGTGAAGGCGGAGCAAGAACTAAGATCGCCGTTCGGTCAAACGCTGATGGTGTAGACGCGGTAGGTACGTTTGTAGGTGGACGCGGCGCTCGCGTTCAGGCTGTAATGGCAGACCTGGGTGAGGAAAAGATCGACATCATTCCTTACAGCGAGAATGTAGAGGAGTTCATTGCATCTGCACTTAGTCCTACAAAGGTGTTGAGCGTCACGCTCGACGAAGCAGAAAAGAAAGCCGTGGTACGTGTGCCGGAAGACCAGCTGTCCCTCGCTATTGGTCGTCAGGGGCAGAACGTGCGCTTGGCAGCTAAGCTCACCGGTTGGAACGTTGATATCGACGGCGCCGACGAGTCTGGCGTAGAGGCCACTGCCGAAGCAGCTGCAGACGTGGCCGCTCCAGAATCTGCTCCAGTTCAGGATGAAGCCGCTTCAGAAGTCTCAGACGCATCCGCAGAACCACAGGCATAAATTAGCACTGTCAAGCCCTGAGTGCTAATTCCAGGTTAAAACCGTACGTTTTTTGTACGGTTTTTTGGTTGGTGATATGCTATAATGTATATAGTAATAAGGGAGTGTGCAGATGTCTCCAGAATTTGATCGATTTACCGAGAATGCCAAGCGGAGCTTACAGAATGCCGGCGAGCTCGCTATGGGCATGGGCGCTGCCTACGTGGGGACAGAGCATCTTCTGCTTGGGGTGCTGAAGCAGCAAACGTCGATTGGTTCGAAGATACTTACCGACATGGGGGTCTCGCTTGACCGATTAAACCTAAGTACCGTTCCGAACCTCCAGGCGGGAGTTGGCGCGTCTACGCCCCAGGCCCTAAGTGCTACGGCTCGTAAAACAATCACCCTGGCTCTTCGCGTAGCTCAGGAGTATGGTCAGCCATACGCTGGTACTGAACACCTGCTATTTGCCATCCTAGGTCAAGATAACGCCCGGGCGAACGTATTGCTGCGCGGCATAAAGGTCGACCCTACAGACGTGCGCGGTGAGCTAGAAAACTATCTGAATGCACAATCATATGCATACGAAGAGCAGGCCACTCGCCAGTCGGGCCGTAAGGGCAAGGGCAGCAAGACACCTACGCTGGATCACTTTGGAATAGATCTGACAGCTCGTGCAGCAGCAGCCGAGCTCGATCCTGTGGTTGGGCGTGAAAAGCAGATTGACCGTATGGTTTCGATCCTCAACCGACGTAGTAAGAATAATCCAGTCCTGATCGGCGAACCGGGCGTAGGAAAGACGGCGATTGTCGAGGGCTTGGCCCAGCGAATCGTGAATGATGATGTACCAGAGATGCTGTCCGATAAGCGTATTGTCATGCTTGATATGGCGAGTGTTATTGCCGGGACTAAATATCGAGGCGAGTTTGAGGAGCGACTCAAGAAGCTTATAGACGAAGCCAAGGCACATGCAGAAGTAATCCTATTTATTGACGAGCTGCATACCGTGGTTGGTGCCGGCTCTGCTGAAGGCGCAATTGATGCTGCTAATATCCTTAAACCTGCCTTGGCACGTGGTGAAGTACAAACGATTGGCGCAACTACTCTAGAGGAATACCGTAAGCATATCGAAAAGGATACTGCGCTCGAGCGCCGCTTCCAGCCAGTTATCGTGCCTGAAACTACGGTCGAGGAAACAATCGATGTGCTAAAAGGCCTCCGCGGCCACTACGAGGAGTTTCATAAGGTCGAAATATCGGACGAGGCAATCGAAGACGCATCAAAACTTGCTTCGCGCTACATTGCAGACCGGTTCATGCCAGACAAGGCAATTGATTTGATTGATGAGGCGGCTTCGCTTGCTCGAATTCGTAAAGGGGGAACTAGTAAACGATTAAAGGATTTGCAGACGAGGCTGTCGAATACGATGGAGCAAATAGATGAGGCGGTTTACAACCAAGACTTCGAGTATGCCGCTCGCTTGAAATCCGAAGCAAGCATCCTCGAGCAGAAAATTTCGACCCAGCTGTCCAAGGACGAAAAGCAGGCCAAGATAGTAATAAGCTCAGAAGACATTGCGGCAGTAGTGAACCAAATGACAGGGGTTCCTCTATCTAAGTTGATAAAGACAGAGTCTGAGAGCTTGGTGAAGCTAGAAAAGACACTACAGCGCAGGATTATTGGTCAGAAGGAGGCAGTTACTGCCGTGGCACACGCCATTCGTAGATCGCGCACGGGGATAGCTGACATTAATCGACCGATTGGATCATTCATCTTCCTTGGTCCTACCGGTGTGGGAAAGACCGAACTTGCTCGCACCTTGGCCGAAGAGGTGTTTCATGACAAAGATGCGCTCATTAAAGTTGATATGAGCGAGTTCATGGAGCGACACAACGTGGCGCGGCTCGTTGGTGCACCAGCCGGCTACGTTGGTTATGATGACGGAGGCCAGCTAACCGAAAAGGTTCGACGTAAGCCATATAGCTTGATTCTGTTCGATGAAATCGAGAAGGCCCACCCTGAAGTTTTCAATATGCTTTTGCAAGTTCTCGAGGATGGCTTTTTGACTGACGCCAAGGGTCGTAAGGTGGACTTCCGTAATACGATCATCATCATGACATCCAACGTGGGTGCAAAACTCTTACACCAAGAGGCAGTGCTCGGCTTTGCTACCGACACCTTGGCTGAAGAAAAGAAGCTTGACGCTATGCATGAACGGATGGAAAAGACGATTCATTCGGAGTTGAAAAAGGCGTTTAGGCCAGAGTTTTTGAACAGGATAGACCACATCGTTATATTCCGAGCGTTATCTAAGATTGATGTTCGTTCGATTGTTGATTTGCAGTTGAACAATTTGGCCCAACGACTTTTGGGCAAAGGGGTAGGCATTAAGTTCTCCCGCAATCTGAAGGATTTGCTAATCGACAAGGGTTACGATGTGGAGCAAGGTGCCCGTCCGCTCAGGCGAGCAATCCAAAGATTAGTAGAGGATAGGCTGGCTCTTGATATGCTTGAAGGCAAGCTGAGCGCAGGGGGTAATATAAAGGTGTCCGCAAAGGCAGGCCAAGTGCATGTGGAGACGCTTGATCAGCCCCAGCTAGCTTCAAAATGAAGATAGCCGTAGATATTGACGAGGTGTTGGCTCGAGGCTTGGCGACCTACTTGAACTACTTTAACTCTAGCTATGGGACAAGCTTTATGGAAGAAGACTTCACCCCAAGTAAGGGCTTTTGGGAAGTTCTTGGAGTTGCTCATACTGACATTACAGAGGTGGAGCGTCATTATAGGGCGAGCCATCACTCCAAGGATTGGCTGCTGGTTCCTGGAGCACAGGATGCCATCGCCCGCCTTACGCAGGACAATGAGCTTGTGATTATCTCTAACCGCCAGTCAGAAGGCCACGAACCGACTCGTGTATGGCTCAAGCGGAACTTTGGCTCGGCTTTTAGCCAGGTGATATTCACTGAAGCTGAAAGGGTGGGTGACAAAAAGCCTAGTAAGGCGGAGATATGTAAGCGTATTGGCGCCGACGTGCTGATCGAAGACGAAGTAAAAGAGGTTGCGGCTTGTGTAGACCAGGGCGTGCCGGTGATACTTTTTGACACACGGCTTAATCAGGATATTCAAGGCAAGAATGTTTACAGGGTGTATAGTTGGAGCGAAGCACTTGAAGTTATGGAATCCTTTGCCCTAAGTAGGAAATAGTTTGTTCGTACTATATTCGCATGATATACTTGAGTCATGGCAAAACAAACGGCACAGTATGTATGCGAGGCGTGCGGAGCAACCTTCGCCAAGTGGAGCGGCAAGTGTTTAAATTGTGGTGCGTGGGAGACTATTGCCGAAGTTACGAACGCGATGCAGGCTCCCGGACAAAAGAGTGTAGCTAGGATAAAAGCCTCTAAGCTTAGCGACGTGAAGGCTGCATCGGTAGAGCGGATTTCGGTAGGGATAGGCGAAGTTGACACGGTCCTGGGTGGAGGCTTAGTGCCGGGATCCCTAGTACTTCTAGCTGGCGATCCTGGTATTGGAAAGTCTACATTAGTGTTGCAGCTGGCGAGTAATGTGGCGAAGTCAAATAGAGTTCTGTATGTGAGCGGCGAAGAATCCCCGTCACAGATTAAGCTGCGCGCAGACCGTTTACGGGAAGTAGCTACTGAGTTTGATTTTCTTGCCAGTACAGATGCTGATCAAGTTCTGGCACAAGCTGGCAGCGGCGAATATGACCTCATCATTGTTGACTCCATCCAGACCATGGTGAGTAATGACGCTACTTCTGCCATAAGTACCGTCGGTCAAATAACAAACATCACAGCTCGGATAATGAACGTTGCCAAGGCAAGTCATACCGCCTTTGTAATCATTGGGCACGTGACGAAGGAGGGTAATGTTGCCGGCCCGCGTGTACTCGAACACCTCGTAGACGCCGTATTATATCTAGAGGGTGAAAAGTTTGGGTCCCTGAAAGTGTTGCGCGCGAATAAGAACCGATTTGGATCTACCAACGAAGTGGGGATACTCGAGATGTCTGATGCCGGCCTATCCCCGGTCGATAACCCTTCAGCCGCACTACTGGCAGAAAGGCAGCACCTACCTGGCTCAATTGTGTTTGCCGCCATGGAGGGCAGTCGGCCCATTATGGTGGAGGTGCAGGCACTCGTGTCTCCATCGGTATTCGGATATCCTAAGCGAACGGCTGTCGGTGTTGACATGAACAGGCTTGGATTGTTGGCAGCGGTCATGACTAAACGCGGAGGCATTAATTTGAGCTCATCTGATATTTATGTTAATATCGTAGGTGGTCTCAAGGTGAATGAGCCAGCAATTGATCTAGCAATTATTTTAGCAATCGCCTCTGCCCATAAGGGCATAGTAGTGCCATCTGAGTTAACTGCTTTTGGTGAAATTGGATTGAGTGGAGAGCTGAGATCAGTTAGTTTTGCAGAGCGCAGACTGGAGGAGGCGAGTCGTCAGGGCTTTAGTAAGGCGCTTGTTTCTCCACAAACAAAAGCCACTAGGCAGTCTACTCAGACGATTAAAGTTAAGACAATTGCTGAGGCAATTAAGAAGATTAGTAATACATAAAGGAATCATTCAACACAAACATGGATACAATTATTCTCGTAGCTCTCGGCTTGACTATATTTTTCGTTCTAGTTCTCGCCATTATGTTCTATACACAGCAACAGTTTTTAAGCCAGTTTTTGGCTAGAACCAACAAGCCCGCTAAACAGAAGCCAGCCAAACAGAAAGAGGTGGAAGCAGCAGGTCCACAGGTTCTTGTGGACACATCGGCGATCATTGATGGCCGAATTGCGGACATCATCAAAACCGGCTTCGTACCAGGCAAGCTTCTCGTTCCACGGTTTGTACTGGCAGAGCTTCAGAACATCGCAGATAGTGATGACGCTATGCGCCGTGGTCGTGGTCGTAGAGGGCTGGAAATGCTCAACCTAATGCGCCAGGATCCTAATGTCGAACTCGACATAATCGAAGAAAATCCAGAGGATGTTAAAGAGGTTGACCACAAGCTAGTGTACTTGGCAAAAAAGTTTAACACGAACATTTTGACCACTGATTACAATTTAAACCGTGTGGCTACTATTGATACCGTGAAGGTACTGAATGTGAATGAGCTAGCTAATGCTATTCGCCCTGTGGTGCTTCCTGGTGAAGAGCTGACAGTAAAGGTTGTGCAGCCGGGCAAAGAAAAGAACCAAGGCGTAGGCTACTTGGCTGACGGTACAATGATCGTTGTTGAGAGTGGCGACAAGCTCATGGGTAAAGAGGTTACCACTGAAGTAACTCGTATCTTTCAGACTGTTGCAGGTAAGATGATCTTTGCGACTGAGAAGAAACCGGGTGCGCAAGGATCCTCTAAGCAAGCTGGAACAAGGCCTCAGAACAGTAATGGCAAGCCTTACCATGCTAGACCACAGCGTTCTAGGCGGCCTGTCGCACCAAAGCCAAAGGACGGACAGGAAGAGGCTAAAAGCGCAAACTAGTTATGGTGCTTTGGGCGCTGAAAACTAAAACCCCTCCAAGCGGAGGGGTTTTAGTTTTGAGTGTCACTTTGCTGCTATTCGTAAGTCTTTGTTGTGCTGCCTCCATAAACTGTGTCGGTAATGACAACTCGGGCTAGGATTCCAGGAGACCAGCCTGTCCATTGCCACGGAGCGCTCGTCTTTGCTCCGCCCTGCGCTATGCCGTTATAGTACATAAGCATCGAGTATGAACCACTGCCACTTAGACTTGAGACGGTACATTTTACGCCCGCACAGCTTAATGATGCGCTCGGTCCTGCGACTGCCGCAACGCTCACTGTATTGCTCAGGCCGTTATACAGCACAGAGTCAATGACCTTTGCGCTGAACTGGTGCGAGCCTGCGGTTGATGGGGTATGCTCGATATCGTATGACCCGCTTCCGCCAATGTTCTGGCTGGCTATTTCAGCCCCATCCATATAGTAGATAAGCTTGTTGGCAGGGTATCGACCGCTGACTACATTTGCCGTAACGGTAAAGCTGGTCCCAGTTGCTTTATCGGTGGTAACGGAGGCCGTTGGCTTAGCATCACCACATTGATGTACGTCGTCTTTTTGAGTTGGCAAGCTGCCACCGCTCATGCCGAGCGATGCCGCTAGTCCCGATACAGGGGCTTGCCATCGCGCATAAGATATATCCGTCGATGGGACCTCTGCAGATATGAGGCCAGCGCTCACGGTATCGATAGCTTCTACTGGGGTACATTCTGTAGCAAGCTTTCCTGAAATGCGATCAACCTTGGCCTCCTGGTCGCCACCTGACTTCGGCACCTGATACCATGAAGGAAAGATGTCGGTTCGGGTCTTCTTGGTGCCTGGGGTTGGCGCCTTGCCGGTGTTGGCGTCCAGGGTAACATCTTTAATGCCGCTTGGTCGCTTGAATTGCTCTACGGGGTCATCTTTCGTTACGGCAGCCATGTAGGTTTGCCAGATTGGTGCCGCTACGATGCTTGATGCCTGATTCATGGGGCTGTTGTTGTTGTTTCCTGCCCATACGCCTGTGACAACGCTTGGTGTGTAGCCCATAGTCCAGGCGTCTTTGAAGTCATTTGTCGTACCGGTCTTAGCAGCAACAGGACGACCAGCCAAGGTAAGTGGGTTGCTACAGGGGAAGGTGCCAAGACTACAACGTGCACCATTGTCGGAGATGATATTTGATACTAGGTAGGCTACTTGAGGGTCGAGAACCTGTTTACCCTTGTTGTTCTCCTTCTTGTTGTTTTCTAGGACTTTTCCAGTCTGATCAGTTACTTTGCGGACTACAATTTGCTCGCGATGCCTACCTTCTGATGCAAAGGTCGAATACGCTTCTACCATCTCAGTTAGCTTTACCTCGCCACTACCTAGTGTAAGAGATAGGCCATAGTCGTTCTTGGCATCCAGAGTCTTGATTCCCATGCTCTCTGCTGTGTCGAGAGAATTGTCGAGACCAGCCAGGTAGAGCGCCTTGACCGCAGGGATGTTCAGGGATGCACCCAGAGCCTGGCGAACTGATACTACACCGTAGTTGCGGAGAGTATAGTTGGTTGGCTTGTAGCCGCCCCCAAAGTCCGTAGGTACGTCATACAAGGTCGTGCCGGCGCCATAGTTCTTCTTGAACATCGTTGCATACACGATTGGCTTAAACGAAGATCCAGGCTGCCGTTCTGCAGTAGTAGCGTTGAAGCTACCGAATTCCTGGTCGCCATAGTCATAGCTTCCCACCATTGCTTGGACTTCGCCTGTCCTTGGATCTGCGGATACAAGCGAGGCGTTCGAGCCATTAGCACGCCGAACTCCTGCCATGCCTTTCGCAACGGCATCTTCGGCAATCTTCTGCTTTTCGATATCTAGGGTGGTTACGACTTTGAGCCCGCCTTCGTTTACTCGTTTAATACCATACTCGGCTTCTAGCTGCTCCCTAACGTACTGCACAAAGTGCGGGGCGGTGATGTTCGCATAAGGCCTATATGGTACAAGCTGGGCCAGAACATCCTCTTTAATGGCTGCTTCTGCCTGTGTTTTTGTTATGTACTTCTGTTCTGCCATGTTGTTTAGCACCCGGCGTTGGCGTCGAAGCAGGACGTCCTTATTCGGGCCATATGGGGAGTAGTAGCTAGGCGCCTGTGGCATAGCGGCAAGCAGCGCACTTTGGGATAGTGTGAGGTCCTTGGCATCCTTGCCAAAGTAGGTTTTTGCGGCAGCCTGGATGCCATAGGCCGTTGACCCATATGGAATTTCGTTTAGATATAGCTTGAGAATGTCATCTTTCTTGTATAGCTGTTCAATCTCGATAGCCAGGATGAGCTCTTTTATCTTGCGACTTAAGCTTCGCTCATCAGTAAGCAGGGCGTTTTTGACATACTGCTGTGTGATGGTTGATCCGCCCTGGGTATTTCGCTTGAATACCGTATAGTAAACAGCTCTGAACAAGCCCTGAATGCTGAATGCACCATGTTTATAGAAGTCCTTATCTTCAATAGCTACCGTAGCATCTTTGATGCTCTTTGGCATCTCGTTGAATTCAATCAGACTACGGTTTTTATCTCCATACACTTCCAGTAGTAGGGTCTTTTCGTCACTCGCGTAGATCTTTGTGGTTTGTGCGTTCAGCCGCGCATTGATTTTGTTCGGACTCGGAAGGTCTTTGGAAAACCACAGGAAGGTCAGCAGGATTAACCCAAGCCCAGCGGCAGCAAGGCCAATGACCGTACGGCGTCCTTTAGGGGTCTTTACCCAGGCCCATATGTTCTTGGGCTTTAGCTTAGCTAGGCCCTTGGCTTTTGAGGTCTTTCTGCTTCCCGCAGTTGCTTTTATTCTACTGTTCAAGGGGGAAGAGTCGCGATAGCGAACCTTCCGACCTTTGGATAGTTTTGGCATGAATTTCCTACGTAATTTACTGGTCTTATTATACCATGCTGGCTGCATTTCAAGGCTTGTTTTTGTGCTGGCTCGAACCACCTGAGCAGAGGTGATATAATGTGTTTTATGAGTAAGAAAGAACAGATAGAAGAGCTTTTGAGCCGAGGGGTGGAAGATGTTGTTATTCGTCAGGAACTAGAAGAAAAGCTCCTGGGGGATAAGAAGCTTAGAGTTAAGTTTGGCATTGACCCTACTGGCAGCAAGATCCATATTGGCCATGCCGTAGTTTACTGGAAGTTAAGGGCTTTCCAAGACCTAGGGCATAAAGTCATCATTCTAATTGGTGATTATACAGCCATGATCGGTGATGCTTCGGATAAAGAGTCTGAGAGGCAAACGCTTTCCGTTGACGAGGTAAAGGAGAATATGAAGGCCTACCTGGATCAAATTGGCAAGATTGTCGACTTGGATAAGGCAGAGATTCGCTATAACTCCGAATGGCTTAAGAAACTTAGCTTCCTAGATTTACTTGGCCTGGCGGGCGAATTTAAAGTTGCCCAGATGTTGGAGCGCGACAACTTCCGTAAGCGCTTTGAAAGCAATCAGCCAATCGGGCTGCAGGAGTTTCTTTACCCAATGATGCAGGGGTATGATTCGGTCGCTCTAGAAGCTGATGTTGAGCTGGGAGGTAGTGAACAGTTGTTCAACATGATGGCGGGTAGGGTCTTGCAGAAACGCTCTGGTCAAATCCCGCAAGCTGTTATGACATTCGAACTCTTAACTGGTACAAATGGCAAGAAGATGAGCAAGACTCAGCCCAATTGTGTTTTTATTGAGGATTCGCCTGCGGAGATGTACGGTAAGATCATGAGCTTGCCGGACGAGCTGATTGTTCATTACTTCAAGCTTGCTACAGAGGTGCCGCTAGATGTTATTGAGCAGATAGAATTCGACATGACTCAAGGGGCCAACCCTAGAGACAGTAAGGCGTTCTTGGCGCGCAGCATTGTTACTCGTTACCACAGTCAGAAGAGTGCCGAAGTGGCCGAACAGAGTTGGAATGAACAGTTCCGTGAAGGCGGAACACCTGAAGATATTGAGGAAGTTGCACTGCAGCCCGACAAGGATCAAGACTTCGTAGCAGTAATATCTGCTATCTTTGAGGTAAGTAGGTCCGAGGTGCGTCGTCTCATCGAACAGAATGGTGTTAAAATCAACGGCGAATTGGCGACAGCAGACACGTACACTCCTGTGGAGGATGACATTATTCAAGTCGGTAAGCGTCGGTATAAGCGAATCAAGCTGAAGAAATGAGCGCCGAGCGGGTTCGACTAGATACCCCGCTGAGTGAACTTAAGGGGGTGGGGGATGTTATTAATCGTGGCCTCGGTAGGCTTGGGCTACAAACAGTTAAGGATCTTTTGGAGTTCTTTCCTAGGCGATGGGACGACTATAGCGTTGTCGACAGCATTGCGGCTATACGACCAGGCTTAGTTACCGTAACGGGCACTATAGAGCATCTTGAATCACGCCATTCGTTCCGAAATAGACGGCTAGGGGTAGTGGAGGCGATAATTACGGATGGAACCGGGACCATCAAGGCGGTCTGGTTTAACCAACCGTTCGTGAAGAGCCAGCTCAATGTGGGTGGTCAATACGTCTTTCGTGGTAAGTTCGAATTTCGCAGTAATCATCTAAGCCTCCAGAACCCGACCTTTACTACAAAATCTACAGGTTCTGAAGCCCATATAGTTCCGGTGTATAAAGAAAACAACGCCATTAATTCCAAGCTAATCATTAAGCTTGTAACTCAGATTCTTGGGCTAACTGCTAAACTCGAAGACTTACTACCCGAAGAAGTTCGTGAACAACACGGATTAATGTCGTACCAGCAGGCAATTCGTATGCTGCACCGACCCGAATCAGCCGAGCAGCTTGAGGCTGCCAAGGACCGGTTGGCATTCGAGGAGCTGTTTATGCTCATGGCCTCCGCACTGGCGCTTAAGCACGACATAAAGCTAGACCCAGCACCCCCGATTCCTTTCGAGCTTTCTGCCGTTGAGCAGTTGCTTACAGGCCTTAAATTTGGTTTGACGAGCAGTCAAAAGAAGTCCGCTTGGGCGGCTTTCCAGGATATGGAGAAGGATAAGCCAATGAACCGCTTGCTCGAGGGAGATGTAGGTAGTGGCAAGACAATCGTCGCCCTCATGGCTGCTTACATGGCGATTCGTGCGGGTTATCAAGTGGCCCTAATGGTTCCAACTGAGATACTCGCGCGTCAGCACTTGCTTTCAAGTAACAAGCTCTTTGAACCCCTCGGGGTCGAGGTGGACTTGTTGGTTGGTAGTTTGAAAAATCCGGATAAGTTAGCAGTGAAGCAGCGCATAAGCCAGGGCGAAAGCCAGCTTGTAATAGGCACGCACGCACTCCTGGAAGAAAGCGTGGAATTCGAAAAACTCGGGCTTGTCGTCATTGACGAGCAGCACCGTTTTGGCGTGAATCAACGCAGATTGCTTAAGGCGCAGTCGGATACTATGCCGCACGTGCTAACCATGACGGCCACGCCGATACCCCGTAGCTTGGCGCTCGTAGTGTATGGAGAGCTGGACGTTAGTATCATCGATGAGCTTCCTCCTGGTAGAAAGCCAGTTAAGACTAGACTTGTACTCGAAACAGACCGTAGTGCAATGGAGGCACATATCGACGAACTAATTAGTAACGGCCAGCAGGCATTTGTAGTTTGTCCATTGATTACTGAGTCTGATAGTTTAGGAGTAAAGAGTGTTCAGGCCGAGCACCAAAGGCTCACTAGTGGTGCATTCGCTCATCGTACAATTGAGGTCCTGCATGGCAAACTTAAGGCTGACGAAAAGCAGCATATTATGACTCAGTTTGCCCAGGGCGAGATTGATATTCTGGTCGCAACGACGGTGATTGAGGTAGGGGTGGATATTCCGAATGCCACAGTTATGGTTATAGAGAGCGCTGAACGGTTCGGTTTGGCAGCTCTTCATCAGCTTCGCGGTCGGGTGGGCAGAAGTGGTCAGCAGGCGTATTGCTACTTATTGGCAGACAGCGATAATCCCAACACCCTGAAGCGGCTGCGGGCCATGGAGCGAACAACCGACGGCTTTAGACTAAGCCAAATTGACTTAGAGATGCGCGGTCCGGGCGAGATATATGGCGCTCGCCAGCACGGCGTGCTTGATTTGCGCATGGCAAACGTCATGGACACTAAACTGGTCGCACGCGTCCGTTCCGCCGCCGAGGCTTTCCTGGCAACTGGTGCCATGGTAGAATACCCGCATATGCTTAAGCGACTTAATCAGCTTAAGGCGATAACCACATTGGATTGATCAATACTTTATGAACTCAGGATTTCTAACATTCGCAGCGAAGGGCAAGGCCTTTCGTTCAGTCGGCACGCATCAGCGCTTTGACCGTGAGGCTTTTCGTTTAGTCTCGCCCTTCATTAATCACGATAACTTTCCGCGCAGGAAGGACATCCTTTTGTTCGAAGGGGTAGGGGGTCCTGATGGGTTGAAGTTCAAAGGTAACTACGACACAAACCATATGTGGGATCCAGTAAACGAGATTGGGTTTTTGCCTACTTGGATCGAGAGTCATTTGGCCAGCATGACGCAGGCTTTGCGCGAAAAGGATATGGTGGAAGCCAGCTTTCATGCCGGATGGATGGCGCATTATCTGACCGATAGCCTCACGCCCGCCCATCACTTGAGCCACGATCTTATTGCTGCTGAGTACGAGGAGAAGAGTAAGGCGCGTAAAGGCTGGTTGTACTGGGGCCGCAAGGGACTCATGAGTTCGCACGTTCATTTTGAGGCGGGCATCGCGACGTCCATGGTAATGTCGCCAATTCGTGCAGATTTCGATAGGGCGCTATACGAGCGCATTAAAAAGCACGGCCTAGCTCACTGCGTACGGGAGGAATCATATCGTATATCTCAACTTGGCCTGTATGATAAGTTTCTGAAAAAGGGCTGGAGCAGCAAGCTTGCTCGCGAAATCAAGCTATCAGTGGTGCCTCGAATTCCGCAGCTAATTGCTGCCGCCTGGCTGCTCGCCTATGAACAGGCGGATTATTCTCCTAAAGCCCCTAAAGGCAGATAATGCTGCAGATAATTTCCGGGGAATATGCACGTAAGACCCTTGTTCAGCCCCCAAGCTCGCTTACTCGTCCTGTAGGGGAGAAGGTCCGAGGAGCAATATTTAGTAGTCTGGCCGATGAAGTGGTCGGAGCCAAAGTACTCGACTTATTCGCTGGTAGCGGCGCATTGGGGCTTGAGGCGTTGAGTCGCGGAGCTGCAAGTGTGGACTTTGTAGAAAAGCACAGCAGGGTGGCGAAGATAATTGATGAAAACATTGATAGTCTTGGAATTACAGAAGGAGTGCAGATATTCACTCGTACCGCGGAACAGTTCTTTCGTCATATTGATAGCAGGTACGACATTATCCTAATGGACCCGCCTTACGCAGATTTTACCCAGGGTCTGGTACAGCAGGCAGTAGGTTTGCTACAATACGGTGGCACTTTGGTAGTAAGTACTTCCAGCAAGAGCAGTGTTGTTGCTCCCGACGGGACCGTAATGGTTCGCCAGAAGGTTTATGGGGATACTATGATTACTGTAATTTTAAAACGGTAAGGTATGTAGGCGGAATGGCTGCACAAAGTAGATAGTCAGCAAGCGGATGTGGTGGCCGCGTGAAACGTAAGTAGGCGTAGACACGCTAGCCAGGGCCGTCCGGTGAGACGCTTGGTTGAGAGGTAAGTTTACAATTTAATATGCGGATGTGGTGGAATTGGTAGACACGCTAGCCTTAGGAGCTAGTGAGGTAACACTCGTGAAGGTTCAAGTCCTTTCATCCGCACCAACTAAACGCGCCCAGTGTCACCTGGGCGCTTTTAGTTGGGTAAACTGCCTACGAAATATAGTGTTAAAAAGTATTGACATTTTAACGCTTACGTGATATTATTTATCTAACCTGCGCACAAGGCAAAGGTTACCCCGACAGAGGTTGGGGATGAGTTGAGCCTAGGAGGCCAACCAGCCATGCAAACCGAAGTGGCAAGAGAAGAGCAGCACCGTCCCCGCCTCGGAAGCAGCTACGACGCTTCCGCGGTCCCCGTGGGGCAGGTGATGCAGGTCAACACCCGCAACTCCGCCTACTACTTCGTCTTCACCGATGAGCGGCGCATCAACCGCACCGACATCACCGGGGTCTCCGTGACCACGACGAACAAGGGCATCGCGGTGGGTGCGCCCGCCAGCGTGCGGGTCGACCGGGTGATCCGTCGCGGGCAGTCGCTCCGCTTCGGCGCCGGTCGTGGGACCACGACTTCCGACGTCGTCTCGGTCTACGTGGCGGGTCGCCAGGTCGTCTGACCTGGTCCACCACAACTGCAGTCTTGAATGAGATCCAAGACAACATGCAGAGACCACCTTGATCTCGAGCCCCCACGTTATCGTGGGGGCTCAATTCGTTATATCGCTCTATTACTACCAAATCTGGCTATATTCTGCTAAGATATGAAACTATGATTAAACACGAAATTACCTCCACCAAAAACTCTCAAGTTGAGCTAAAAGTTGAACTAACCGCCGACTATCTTGAAGACGTCAAAAAGACAGTTGTGAGTCGCATGAAGTCAGGCGTAAAAGTAGCCGGTTTTCGACCTGGCAAAGCACCCGATAATATCGTCGAGCGGCACCTAGATCAGAGTCAGTTGCAGTCTGAAGTTCTCGAAGCCGCAGTCGCTCGATCGTATACCGATGCTGTGATTGCCGAAAAGCTCGAGACAATTGCTTCGCCTAAAGTCGAGCTTAAAAAGTTCGTGCCATACACGGAGCTAGAATACACCGCATCGGCTGCAATTATGCCAAAGATCGAGTTCGACCCCGCAAAGCTCAAGGTAAAGCAAGAAGTGGCCAAGGTAGACGCCAAAGAAATCGACGAAACTATAGAGGGTTTGCGCAAGCAGATGTCGAGTGAAAAGCCGAGCAAAGATCCAGCAAAAGATGGCGATAAGGTTAAAGTTGACTTCGAGGGTTCTCGCGAAGGCAAGCCGGTAGAAGGCGCTGCTGCCCAGAATAGCGAGATTATTCTAGGCGAAGGTCGATTTATCCCGGGGTTTGAAGAAAACATCATCGGGCTCAAGGAAGGTGATGAGAAGGAATTCGAAGTAATTTTCCCAAAGGATTACCACGCTAAGGACTTAGCTGGCGCCAAAGTGAACTTCAAAGTTAAACTAAACGAAGTAAACAGCATCGAACTCCCTGTAGTAGATGACGAGTTTGCAAAGGCTATTGGCGACTTTAAGAACGTTACTGAAATGCGTAGCGACATAGAGGCTAAAATAAAGGTCCAAAAGTCTGACCAAGCGGCCCAAGACTATGAGCAAAAAGTGATGGCCGAAGTGTTGAGGCAAGTTAAGTTTGAAGTCGCACCATTGCTACTAGACGAACAGAAACACCGCCTACAGCACGAAGTTGAAGAAAACCTCAAACAAAGCGGCCTTGATGTGGACAAATACTTGGCAGTGAGCGGTAAGGCCAAGGATGAGTTCGAAAAGGAGCTTCATGAAGAGTCTGAAAAGCGTGTTAAGACCGGCTTACTCATTCGTCACATCGTAGATACAAACAGGCTAGAAGTGACGGATGACGAGATTGAGGCCGAGCTACAAAAGCTCAGGACGCAGTATACCGACAAACATATGCTCGAAGAGATGACACATGGTCACTTCCGCGACGACTTAGCCCAGCATCTGCTCGCTACCAAAGCACGCCAGCTCTTGGTACAATATGCTCTAGGCAAATAGCACTTTAGCTAAGCAAGGAGGTTCGTGTGGAGCGCAATCAAATACTTATTCCAACTGTGATAGAAAAAACTGCCCTAGGGGAGCGAGCTTATGATATCTATTCACGGCTTTTGAAGGATCGCATCATATTCCTCGGTACTGAAATCGACGACACTGTTGCGAACTTGGTTATAGCCCAGCTCCTATTTCTTCAGAGCGAGGATCCTAAGGAAGAAATTAAGCTTTACATCAATTCACCAGGTGGCAGTATATCTGCAGGGTTGGCAATTTATGACACCATGCAGCACATTAAGCCGGATGTATCGACCATCGTAGTCGGTATGGCTGCGAGCATGGGGGCGTTTCTGGCCGCATGCGGTGCTAAAGGAAAGCGGTTCGCCTTGCCGAATTCTCGCGTAATGATTCACCAGCCATCCGGCGGGTTTAGTGGTACGGCATCTGACATTGAGATAACCGCCAAAGAGATTATAAAGATGCGGCAAAAGCTTAATGAAATCATTGCAGAAAAGACTGGGCAAAAAGTCGACAAGGTAGCAGGCGATAGCGACAGGGACTACTGGATGAGCGCTGATGAGGCAAAGGCATATGGCGTGATAGATAGCGTACTAAATAGCCCTGACAAGTAGGCGAACGAAGCGCCATGGCCTACCGTAGCCTTCTAAGGAACTGGAATTTCGACAAGCTATGGGGCGCGCAATTATTTTCCCAGCTCGCCGCGAACATCCTCAACTTCGCGCTCATCATTCGGGTATACGAGCTCGCAGCTGGTACTCGCTACGCAAATATCGCCGTTAGTATCTTCATTCTGGCATTTGGCTTTCCTTCGATCTTCTTTGCCGTGTTTGCCGGCGCATTTATTGACCACCTAGACCGCAAGAAGGTGCTCATCCTCACGAATATTCTGCGTGCCATACTCGTCCTACTCTTCTTCTTTGTCGAAAAGAACTTGATCCTTGTTTACGGGCTTATATTCGTCATATCTACCATTACCCAGTTCTTCGTACCTGCCGAAGGGTCTGCTCTCCCGAACTTAGTCAAAAAGCGCGACTTAGTGCCGGCAAATTCACTCTTCTTATTCACGATTTATGGTTCCTTCATTGTGGGGTATTCGCTTGCCGGGCCAATCATTGCCAGTTGGGGGATTGAATCGGTCTACGTGGTTACCTCGGTTTGTTTCCTGATTGCCGCCGTGTTGAGCGCGCTACTTCCTTCACTACGAGCAGTGGACAAACGAGACGTACCGCTTGGGGTAATCGCTGCCCAGGTGAATGGGAGTTTACGAAAAAATCTCAGTAGCATTTATCACAATCGCAAGTTGCTTTTCCCGATTTTGCAGCTCACTATCGCCCAAGGGTTAACGAACATTATAATCGTGTTGGCACCGGCATTGTCACTCCTGTTATTGGGCCGTAGTTTGGCTACTTCTAGCCAGGTATTCATTTTGCCAGCAGGGATAGGGATGATCGGAGGTGCGATCATCATCGGACAGTTTCTACGCAAAAAGAACAAAGTCCGCTTAATAGAA
>CAYTBW010000003.1:34945-51007 GCA_964436255.1 uncultured Candidatus Saccharibacteria bacterium
ATTACTCGGACTAGGTCTTATAAAACACCTGCCCGTTAGCAATATTGCGCTTACTGTGTCGATTCTGGCACTATGCCTAGGTTTCTCGAACGCACTGGTAAGTGTTTCCGCCCAGACGCTTTTGCAGCTGAACAGTACAGAGGAGACCAGGGGAAAGATATTCGGAGCCCTCAATATGATGGTAAACATCGCCGCTACTATACCGGTATTGCTGGCGGGGGTTACGGCCGATCTAGTATCTCCGCTGACGGTTCTTGTGGCGGTGGCGGCTCTGATTGTCCTTTACCTCATTCTGCAGCGACGTAGCTTGAATAAGCTAGTTGTTAAAAACCCTTGACAAAGCCGCTCCTACTCCTATACGATTGTATCCAAGAGGATGCTTAAACGAGAATACCGGAATAGCCATATTGGGCCTGCCGGTTTTTTGTCGGTTTAGAAAAACCTTCTTTATCACGTTTTTATTTACGTAAGTAAAAAGAGTATCGTGGCACGCCTGATCAGCGTGTTGTTTGGCGCCAAATAACCTAGGAGATAAGCATCAATGCCCCAAAAAGCTGCAGCAAATCGTATTTATCTAAACGATAACAAAGAAGTACTACCACTACCCAACCTAATTGATATTCAGACCGAATCGTACAAATGGTTCGTTCGCGAAGGTTTAACAGAGCTTTTTACAGAGGTTTCTCCTGTCCAGGATTTTACCGGCAAAAAGTTCGATTTGTATTTTAAAGACCATCACTTCGAAGAGCCTAAATTCACTGAAGAACAGGCCAAAGAAAAGAACCTGTCATTCGAAGCTCCGCTTAGGGCTAACATTGAACTCGTAATAAAAGAAACTGGCGAAGTTCGCACACAGGAAATCTTCCTAGGTGATTTCCCGATCATGACTGAGCGCGGTACATTTATTATCAACGGTGTAGAGCGCGTAGTAGTCTCTCAGCTTGTTCGTAGCCCGGGGGTGTTCTTTACTCGGAGCGACACTGGACTCAACGAATTTTTTGGCGCAAAGATCATCCCGAGTCGAGGCGCTTGGCTAGAAATCGAAACAGCAATTAACGGTGTAATGACCGTTAAGATTGATCGCAAACGAAAGCTGCCAGTGACTACACTGTTGCGCGCTTTTGGTTATGGCACTGACAAAGAGCTCAAAGAGCTCTTTGCGCACGTCGACACTGGCGAGGTTAAGTTCATTGACGAAACTATCGCAAAGGATTCTTCGACCTCAAGTGCTGAAGCATTGATGGAGGTGTATCGACGAATTCGACCTGGCGACTTGGCAACGGTAGAGAACTCAAAGAGCCTAATTGACAGCATGTTCTTCGACTTCAAGCGCTATGACTTCTCGAAGGTTGGTCGCTATAAGCTCAACAAGCGCTTAAACCTAGATGTTACAAACATTCCTGAAAACCGCGTCCTTCGCAAAGAAGACTTGATTGCGATTATCGCCGAGACAATCCGCATGTCTAATGCAGGCGAAATGAGCGAGGATATCGATCACCTTGCAAACCGACGGCTGAAGATGGTTGGTGAACAGATCCAGCAACGATTCCGATTGGGAATCCTGCGCATGGAGCGAATCATTAAGGACCGTATGGGCGTAGCAGACATCGAGACCGTTGCTCCAGGGCAGCTAATTAACGTTCGTCCAATCGTGGCCAGCGTAAAAGAATTCTACGCGTCTCATCAGCTTTCGCAGTTCATGGAGCAAATCAACCCACTGGCCGAGCTTGTTCACAAGCGACGACTGAACGCGATGGGCCCAGGCGGCTTAAGCCGTGAACGAGCTGGTTTCGAAGTTCGGGATGTACACCGTACTCACTATGGTCGTATTTGCCCAATTGAAACTCCAGAAGGACCAAACATTGGCCTGGTTTCCACATTGGCATCGTACGCAAAAGTTAACGAATACGGTTTTATTGAAACGCCTTACCTAAAGGTAGTTAACGAAGTCGAATCTGCAAAATCTGCTGGAGAAATTCTACGCGCAAACGTTAAGGATGCAAAAGGGACTGTTATCGCCAAGAAGGGCGAGAAGCTAACTGAAGCTAGCGCTAAGAAGCTAGTTAAGGCAGGTATTGAGACTGTGCCGGTTCGCGCACGCCTAACAGATCAGGTTGTGTTCCTAGACGCTGCTGACGAAGAAAAGTGTGTGATTGCTCAGGCTAACACTCCTACCGATGAGAAGGGGTACTTCCTTGCAGAACGACTTTCGGTTCGTGGAATTAACGGCGAGGCTGACGAAGAAGAAGCTGACAAGGTTCAGTACATGGACGTCTCTTCTAAGCAAACAGTTAGTGTTTCTACGGCTTTGATTCCGTTCCTAGAGCACGACGATCCAAAGCGTGCTTTGATGGGGGCAAACATGCAACGCCAAGCTGTCGCAGTTGTCCGACCACAGGCCCCAGTAGTGGGTACTGGTATTGAGGCTAAGGCTGCTATGGACTCAGGCCAGGTTATTTTGGCAGAGCAAGACGGTGAAGTGATCAGTGCTACCGCAGAAGAAATCACCGTTTCGTACAAGAAGGGCGACAAGAAGACTTACAACCTAACGAACTTTGTTCGTAGTAATGCTGGCGCTGCTATACACCAACGCGTTGCGGTATTCGCAGGCGACAAGCTCAAAAAGGGCGACGTACTAGCTGACGGTATGAGCACCGTTAATGGTGAATTGGCGCTTGGTCAGAACGTTCTCGTAGCATTTATGCCATTTGATGGTTACAACTACGAAGATGCCGTGATCATTTCTCAGCGACTTGTCCAGGACGACCGATACACCTCGATCCATATTGAAGATCACCAGATTGACGTGCGTGATACCAAGCTAGGCCCAGAGCTCGTGACTCGGGATATTGCAAATGTAAGCGAAGATGCTCTAAAAGACCTCGATGAGTACGGTATTGTGCGAATCGGCGCTGAAGTAAGCGCTGGGGACATCTTGGTCGGTAAGATTACTCCAAAGGGAGAGACTGACCTCTCAAGTGAAGAGCGTTTGCTAAGGGCAATATTCGGCGAAAAAGCTCGCGACGTAAAAGACACCAGCCTAAACATGCCAAACGGTTCTTCAGGTAAAGTAGTCGGGGTTAAGATCCTTTCCAAGGAGAACGGTGACGACCTGCCAAGTGGTGTATTACAGCAGATTTACGTATCGGTTGCCGAACTACGTAAGATCTCTGTTGGCGACAAGATGGCAGGACGCCACGGTGATAAGGGTGTAATCTCTCGCATATTGCCGATTGAGGACATGCCATATCTCGAAGATGGTACTCCTGTAGACATCATATTGAACACACTCGGTGTTGGTACCCGTATGAACTTGGGTCAGATTTTGGAAACACACTTGGGCTGGGCTGCAAACGCGCTAGGCTACACAGTCGCAACCCCAGTGTTTGACGGCGTAACGGTTGAGCAGATTAAAGCAGAGCTTAAGAAGGCCGGCCTACCGGAAGACGGTAAGGCACAGCTCTTCCACGGCTTTAGCGGTGAGCCATTCGCTCAGAGGACTACAGTTGGTTACAAATACATGCTCAAGCTTCACCACATGGTTGATGACAAGATCCACGCACGTTCAACTGGTCCATACGCAATGGTTACTCAGCAGCCACTTGGTGGTAAGGCTCAAATGGGCGGTCAGCGCTTTGGTGAAATGGAAGTATGGGCACTTGAGGCTTATGGCGCTGCTAATACCCTGCAGGAAATGCTCACCATTAAGTCGGATGATGTAATTGGCCGATCTAAGGCTTACGAATCGATTATTAAGGATGAGGCCATCAAGGGTTCACGCATACCAGAGTCATTCAACGTTCTCGTAAAAGAATTGCAGAGCCTCACGCTCGCTGTAGAGCTAGAAAAAGGTCCTGGTCTAGAAATTGATGCCGAGGAAATGCTCGCAGACGTAACTGAGGACGAAGCAATTGAGCTAGGTGAGTCAGAGTTGATTATCGGTAGCGAACCAGTTGACGGACAGGCGGTTGTTGATCTGGATGGTCCAGACGAAGATAGCTTCGAAGTACTCGCTCAAGTTTCAGAAGAGCTAGGCCCAGACGAGGAAGAATTAAAACAAGTAGAAGGGGAGGAGGTCTAGTATGGAAACTAACCACGAACAGCAGGTGATCGATTTTGAAGCAATTAAGCTTTCGCTAGCTTCCCCAGAACAGATTCTTCAATGGTCCCATGGCGAGATTACAAAGCCAGAGACAATTAACTATCGTACTCAGAAACCAGAAAAAGATGGCCTTTTCTGCGAAAAGATCTTTGGCCCAACCAAGGACTGGCAGTGTTACTGTGGTAAGTACAAAGGTATTCGCTACAAGGGCATTACTTGTGATAAGTGTGGCGTACTCGTAACTCGCAGCATCGTTCGCCGCGAACGACTTGGACACATCAGTCTTGCAGTTCCAGCAGCACACATATGGTTCTTGCGCGGTACTCCTTCTACAATCAGCCTCGTTCTCAACATGGGCGTACGTGATTTGGAACGCGTTGTGTACTTTGCTAACTTCATCGTTAAGTCAGTTGACGAAGATGCTCGCAAGCAAGCCCTCTTGGACCTAGACGTTGACTTTAAGTCACGCCGAGCTGACATTCTCAAAAAGCACCAGCCAGAGGAAGGCAAGGAGCTGAGCGAAGAAGCCACCAAGGAACTTGAAGAGCTTGACGCAAACTATACCAATGCTAAGTCTGAACTCAACGCATTTGCCAAGTACCAGCTACTACCAGAGAGCCGTTACCGAGACTTGAACCTCAAGTACGGCAACGTGTTTACTGCGGGTATTGGTGCCGAAGCGATCCGTGAATTGCTCGTAGAAATTAACCTGCAGGATCTGGCAGACAGACTTCGCGAAGAATCAGAAAGCTCAGTTGGACAGAAAAAGAAGAAAGCACTCAAGCGACTCAAATCGATTGAAGGCATGATTCAGGCGGACATTCGCCCAGAGTGGATGGTTACAACCGAGCTGCCAGTTATTCCGCCAGACTTGCGCCCTATGGTTCAGCTTGATGGTGGTCGCTTTGCCGCATCTGATCTGAATGACCTATATAGGCGTGTGATCAACCGCAACAACCGACTCAAGAAGCTCTTCGCATTGGAAGCTCCAGAAGTAATTTGCCGTAACGAAAAGCGCATGCTCCAAGAGGCAGTTGATGCCTTAATCGACAACAATGCTCGTCGTGAACGCGCAGTGAGTGCTACAGGGAACCGCAAGAAGCTTAAGAGCTTGACCGACCTCCTTAAGGGTAAACAGGGTCGCTTCCGTCAGAACCTCCTTGGTAAGCGAGTGGATTACTCTGGCCGTTCAGTAATCGTTATTGGTCCGCATCTCAAGATTGATCAATGTGGTCTGCCTAAGAAGATGGCACTTGAGCTGTTCAAGCCATTCGTGATTGGTAAGCTAATCGCACAGGGCTATGCCCACAACGTTAAGTCAGCTGCCCGTATGGTAGAGCGTGCCCGTGATGAGGTTTGGGATACTTTAGACGAAGTGATCGCCGACAAGTACGTGCTTCTTAACCGCGCACCGACCCTTCACCGACTTGGGATCCAGGCATTCAAGCCGGTCCTAATCGAAGGTAAGGCTATTCAGCTTCATCCTATGGTTTGTCCTGCCTTCAACGCTGACTTCGACGGCGACCAGATGGCGGTACATGTACCATTGAGCGAAGCCGCTCAGCGCGAAGCTCGCGAGATTATGATATCGAGCAACAACCTCTTGAAGCCATCAAGCGGCGAGCCGATCGTAAATGCCCAGCAGGACGTAGTACTTGGATGTTACTTCTTAACCTCCGTAGAAGAAGGCGCTCTCGGCGAGGGGAAAGTTTTTTCTGAGCCTAGTGAGGCGATTTATGCCTACCAGGATAAGCACATAGAGCTACGTGCAGCCATCAAGGTGCGCATAGACGGCACTATTGTTGACACGACCGCCGGACGTCTTTTGTTCAACGAGGCTTTGCCAGAAGGAATCGCATTCAAGAACGAGGATCAAAACAAGTCTTCGCTTAAACAAGTTATGGCAGAAGTATTTGCCGCATATGGCAACGAAGAAACTGCTAAGCTTGCGGACGCGATTAAGGAACTTGGGTTCCGCTATGCGACACTATCTGGATTCTCTATTGGCATGGACGATCTCATTACTCCAAAGAATAAGCCTGAATTGATTGCCGAAGGTGACAAGCGAACCGTAGACCTCCTGAGTCAATACAACCAGGGCTTGATTACCGACCAAGAAAGACGTGAGAAGGTAGTAGAAAACTGGAAGGACATTGCCAGCCGCGTAGAAGCAGAGATCGAGAAGGAGCTTAGCCCAGAGAACTCCACGTTCGCAATTGATATTGCTTCGGGAGCTAAGTCTGGACTCAAGCAGGTTAACCAGATGGCCGGTATGCGTGGATTGATGCTTTCTCCAGCAGGTAGAATTATCGAGCTGCCAGTAAAGTCCAACTACAAAGAAGGTCTTTCAGTTCTCGAGTACTTCATCTCGACTCACGGTGCACGTAAGGGTCTGACCGACACGGCTCTTAGAACTGCTGAATCAGGGTACCTTACTCGTCGACTGGTTGATGTTGCTCAGGACATCCTGATTACGGAGCCAGACTGTGGCGACAAAGACGGCTACTTGGTTACTCAAGCAGAAGCTGTTGCCGCTGGTGAGACTTCAGTCGCACCTTGGCTCGTTGGTCGTACTTCTCTGGACAAACTCGTTCATCCAAAAACGAACGATGTTATGGTTAAGAAAGGACAGATTATCACCGATGATGCTGCACGAGCTATTGTGGATGCAGGTGTTGAAGGCGTAAAAATTCGATCAATCCTCATGTGTAAGTCTCTCTGGGGAATTTGTCAGAAATGTTACGGCGTAGATCTTGCCAAGGGATCTCCAGTGGAGCTTGGTGAAGCAGTTGGTATCATGGCTGCTCAGAGTATTGGTGAGCCCGGAACTCAGTTGACTATGAACACGAAGCACCTTGCCGGTGTTGGCACGGATATCACCCAGGGTCTCCCGCGTGTAGAAGAAATCTTCGAAGCAAGGAATCCGAAGGGACAGGCTATCCTCGCTGATGTCGCTGGTGTAGTGAAGATCGTCAGTGACGATTCCAAACATGCGATTACCATTGCTCCGCCGGACTCGAAGGTGATCGAATACGAACTTGGAGACATGAAAGCCATTGTTAAGTCAGGACAAGTTGTTGGTCACGGCGACATTATGGCTCAGAGCAAAGATGGTAGCCGTACGGTTAAGTCTAAGGCTGCAGGTACGGTGAAGGTAGGCAAGACCCACATCGCTCTAACGCACGACGGTGGTAACACTCGCGAGTACGTCATTCCAGTGAGCTCTGGCTTGCTTGTGAAGCACGGCCAACTCGTAACGGTAGGCGATCGACTAAGCGAAGGGTCTATTAACCTACAAGACATGCTTAAGCTGATTGGCGAAGAAGCAGTGCAACGCTATGTAGTCGATGAAGTTCAGGCTATCTACTCGTCTCAAGGTCAGTCAATTGCCTCAAAGCATATCGAGGTGATTATCCGCCAGATGTTCTCGCGTGTACGCATCGAGGACCCAATGGGAACTGACTTCATAGCCGGAGACACTGTTTCAAAGGCAGTATTGGACGAGGAAAACCGCCGTGCAGTTGCCGACGCCAAGAAGCCAGCAACCTATGAGCAGCTACTCATGCCTATGACTAAGGTATCTACATCTTCAGACAGCTGGCTATCAGCAGCGAGCTTCCAGGAGACAACCAAGGTTCTAATTGGCGCCGCTACTCGAGGTAAGGTAGATAAGCTACGTGGACTTAAGGAAAACGTGATTATCGGTCGCCTAATTCCTGTAGGTACCGGTTTCCGTGACGAGGAGGAACTTTAAGCTGCTTGACCAGATAAGCCTTATCTGATAAAGTAACAAAGTTGTAATACTATGCCGACGATTAACCAACTCATTCGAAAACCACGTTCTAAAGCTCAGCGCAAGAGCAAGTCTCCTGCAATGGGCCGCAGCTTAAACACGCTCAAGAACAAAGCCACCTCAAACACATCGCCGTTTAAGCGCGGCGTATGTGTGAAGGTATTTACTGCTACACCACGTAAGCCAAACTCAGCTCTCCGTAAGGTAGCTCGTGTTCGACTGACCAACGGTATGGAAGTAACTGCCTACATAGGTGGGGTTGGTCATAACCTTCAGGAGCACTCAGTCGTATTGGTACGCGGCGGACGCGTAAAGGACCTTGGTGGTGTACGATACCATATTGTCCGTGGCGCGCTTGATACTGCAGGTGTAGCTGGTCGCAAGCAAGGCCGCAGTAAGTACGGCGCTAAACTAGAGAAAGCAAAGGCCTAAGAGATGCCAAGGAAAAAGACCAAATCACTGAAGCGCGAATTACCTGCAGACATTGTGTATAACAATGTCATGGTTACTCGCATGATTAATAAGGTAATGCGCAGCGGCAAGAAGCGCCTTGCCGAAAGCTTAGTATATGACGCTCTGTCACAAGCTAGCGAAAAGGCTCAAAAAGATGCACTAGAAGTATTCGAAGGCGCGATTAAGAACGTTTCGCCTCAGGTTCAGGTCAAGAGTAAGCGAATAGGCGGAACTAATTATCAGGTTCCTATGGAAGTTAAGGGAGACCGCAAGGTTCACTTGGCAATGACATGGATACTGACGGCGGCTCGAGGTCGTAGTGGAAATTCATTCGACCGACTGCTTGCTAACGAGCTTGTAGACGCCTATAACAACACTGGTGAAGCAGTTAAGAAGAAGCAAGATACTCACCAGATGGCCGAAGCTAACAAGGCTTTCGCGCACTTCGCTCGATACTAGTTCTCGAAGCAAGAACATACGAAAGACCCCTCATAATGAGGGGTCTTTCGTATTGAGACGAGAGTATACTGGAAGAGTTATGAGGCCCTAGCGCATGCGCTAGGGCCTCGGGTGAGGGTTGGTCTGAACTTCAGTCCGAAGGGTCTTCCGGGGGAAGGCGCTTGTCCCAGGGGATCTCGCGAGGGCCACCCTGCAGGATGGTCGGAGCTTCTTCTTCTCCTCCTTCGCTGAGCAGGTGCCTTCCCGGAAGAGGGCTCCCGGTCGGCACAGTGGGCTCCAGCCCCGTGAATCCGGCCTGGAGGCGCGCACGAAGATCGGCGCCATCTCTCATTGCTTGGTCGTCAGCCATCCTATTTGGCCTTGCCTTTCTGTTCGGTGATCAAGCCTTAGCCATATTAAACGAGCTTCCGCCCGAAGACAAGTGCATTATGCGCGAACAAAGCATGTGCGACAGCGTGCCTCATAGCTATAGGTACCGTCCTCTGGCAGGATGGACGGAAGCCCTCCTGTGACTACCTCGCCGCCGTTGAGGACTTGGCTAAACCGTGCCTCATAGCTTCTGCACACGTCACAAACTGCGACAAGGCATTGCACACTTGTCGGCCCAAGTTCCATCAGGGCAACGGTGCCTTCGGTCAGTATGCCGCGATAGTCCATATCGAGCCCGACCGCGTACACAGTCGTCCCCCTGGATAGCAGTGTATCCAGTGAGCGCAGATCGTCTGGGCTGAACATATGCACTTCGTCTATACCGACTACGTCGTAGTCGGCAAGCCAGTCGACGTCGATTCCGTCGACCTTTGTCGTCTTGATGCTGGCTCCGGCACGAGAGCTCACTCGGTCTTCCCGGTCGTGCAGGTTGGGCTGCAGGACTACCCACTTCAAATCGCTGTGCACGAGTGGCGAGAAGATCTTTATGAGCTCGAGCGATTTACCTGACTTCATGGGTCCCACGGTTAGGTGTAGTGGCATTCGTTCCATCTCCTTACGGTTTCTTGACGTGATTATATTCTAGCTTACGAATCTAGCATTCTACCAGCCGTTAGTCGCATGAGGCCTATAGGCTAGGATTTTCCTTTGACGGCGTTGCATCCTGGGTTTTTACTTGATAAAGCGAAGATAATTCACTATAATTACCTAGGAATAAAGCACGGATAATGCAACCGGCTTTTTTGTTTACTAAGCTTACTAAGAAGGAACTTAACTTATCATGGCCCGCGAATATTCAATTGAAAACACTCGAAACATCGGTACTATTGCCCACATCGATGCAGGTAAGACAACTGTAACCGAGGCTATCTTGTACCGAACTGGTCGAGTACATAAGATCGGCGAAGTACACGAAGGCGCTGCAACCATGGACTGGATGGAGCAGGAACAGGAGCGAGGCATCACTATTACCTCTGCTGCAACGACGTGTTTCTGGAAGGGTAAACGCATTAACATCATCGATACACCAGGACACATCGACTTCACAGTAGAGGTTGAGCGTAGTTTGCGCGTACTCGACGGTGCAGTGGTTTTGTTTGATGGAAAGATGGGCGTTGAGCCACAGAGTGAAACTGTGTGGAGGCAAGCTGACAAGTACGGTGTACCACGCATCTGCTTTATCAACAAGATCAACCAGACAGGTGGAGACTTTTACAAGTCACTCGAATCAATTCATGAACGCCTCACTACTCGTGCCTATGCGATTCATTTGCCGATTGGTTTCGAGCAGGGTATTAACGGTCTTGTAGACCTCGTAGAGATGAAGGCGTATGAGTATAAAGACTACACCGACAAAGAACTCGTAGAGATTGAGATCCCTGAGGACATGAAAGAAAAGGTGGCTCATTATCGCCAGCACCTCATTGAGGCTGCCGTCGAAGCTGACGATGACATCATGGAGAAATATCTAGAAGGTACTGAACTGACAATGGAAGAGATCAAGACGGTTGTTCGCAAGTCTGTCCTTACCGGTAAGTTCGTTGCAGTATCTGGCGGCGACGGTCGTGGTGTAGTAGTAGAGAAGCTTTTGGATGCAATGATTGACTATCTGCCAAATCCGCTCGATATCACAGCTCCGCTTGGCAAGGATGTTAAGACCGGCGAAGACAAAGTGATTGAAGTCTCTGATGAAGCTCCGTTTTCTGGCCTTGCTTTCAAGATCGCTACCGACCCATTCGTTGGTAAGCTGGCGTTCTTCCGAGTTTACTCGGGAACGGTTAAGAGCGGAAGCTACATTCTTAACGCTTCTACGGGTGAAAAAGAACGTATCGGTCGTATTGTGCGAATGCACGCCAATAACCGTGAAGAAGTAGACCAGGTATACGCTGGCGAGATCGCAGCAGCAGTAGGTCTCAAGAACACCATTACTGGCCACACTATTTGCGATCCAGCAAGCCCCGTTATCCTGGAATCAATTACTTTTGCAGAGCCAGTAATCTCCATCGCGATTGAGCCGAAGACGAAGGCTGACCAGGAAAAGATGGGCATCGCCTTGTCTCGCCTGGCCGAAGAAGATCCGACATTCCGCGTGCATTCAGATGAAGATAGTGGTCAGACCATCATCGACGGCATGGGCGAACTTCACCTCGACGTGATCGTGGATCGCATGAAGCGGGAATTTAAGGTCGAAGCTAATGTTGGTCGACCTCAGGTTGCTTACCGTGAAACTATTCGAAAAACAACTCAAGTCGAAGGCAAGTTTGTCCGTCAGTCGGGTGGACGCGGTCAATACGGCCATGTCTGGCTGGAGCTTAGCCCACTCGTTCAGCTCGAGGATGCCGAAGAGCGTACTACGTTTGAGTTCGAAAATGCTATCGTAGGTGGTGCGGTCCCCCGTGAATACATTAAACCAGTAGAGCAGGGTATCCGAGAAGCACTCGGCAACGGTGTATTGGCAGGTTATCCGGTAGTCGATGTGCACGCCAAGCTCTATGATGGTAGTTATCACGATGTAGACTCCTCTGAGCTTGCCTTTAAGATCGCCGGCTCTATGGCCCTACAGGCGGGTGTGCGTCAGGCGGATCCAGTAATCCTAGAGCCTGTTATGCGCGTTGAGATCACCACCCCAGAGGACTTTATGGGCGACGTAATCGGAGACATTAACGCAAAGCGTGGGCGTGTTGATAAGATGGAAGACCGACTTGGCGCCAAGGTGATCGACGCTTTCGTGCCTCTGTCTGGCATGTTCGGGTACGCTACCAGCCTACGCTCAATGACGCAAGGGCGTGCTAGTTACGCCATGGAATTCGATCATTATGCTGAAGTGCCTCGTAACGTTGCAGACGAGTTAATTGGTAAGCGACAGGCCGCGGTTGAAGAGGGTCGTTAGGTCGGTTCAAATTTAGAACACAAAGAGACCTTGTCAGATTGACAAGGTCTCTTTGTTAGGTTATGATACTGAGCGAGATCGACCAGGTCTTCTAGCAGACAGCCTAGTAGTAGGTAGTAGTCGAACGAGTCGGGAATGTTGAGCCCGACAAAGGCGATGAAAGCAGACGTGCTGCAGCACATCATCTGTTCTACTGAAAGCATTCACCGTTCCGCGCCGCCGCGTGAACTCATCCTCCGGCACGCTTCAGGTAAGCGCCGAGGTCGATAAAGTGGAGGAACTAGACTGGTTTGCAAAACCACATATCCTGCGAAAGCAGAGGCTCGGAGGCATTCGGGCGGTTCGTATCTTCGGGGTCAGGAATCTTCTCAAGACCCGTAAGGAACCAGATTGTGGGTGGCGTGCATAATGATTTCTATGCGCGCGCGTCGCACCTCGCGTTAACGCCTCACGAGCGTTGCGAGGTTTTCGGGAGACGCCGGTTGCCGTCAGGCAGCCACCAAGGTGTGTGGATTCTAGGTACCTCTGCCTGAGGAGGCCCGAGCCTAGGCTCCACACACGCTCTGCCCCTGGCTTCCGCCAGGGGCGCTCTGCTTTAAAAGTCTTTACATTGGAGCAGTTTTTACCTATAATCGAAAAGTCTAAGGCCTAGACATATTTTTATGTGTCTTCGCCAAGCGCTTATAAATTTAACAACGTTCAACAAGGAGAATATATGGCAGAACAATTCGATCGCAGTAAGCCGCATGTTAATGTCGGTACTATGGGGCACGTAGATCACGGTAAGACTACTCTTACTGCTGCAATCACCCACGTATTGGCTAAGAAGCTTCCTAGCGCAGTAAACAAGCCAATTAACTACGATGAAATCGACAAGGCTCCAGAAGAGCGCGAGCGTGGAATCACTATCGCAACTTCTCACCAGGAGTACGAAAGCGAAAAGCGACACTATGCTCACGTCGATATGCCTGGTCACGCTGACTATGTAAAGAACATGATCACTGGTGCTGCTCAGATTGACGGTGCTGTATTGGTGGTATCTGCTGCTGATGGCCCAATGCCACAGACCCGAGAGCACGTTCTCTTGGCTCGACAGGTTGGTGTTCCATATATCCTTGTCTACATGAACAAGATGGATATGGCCGACCCAGAGCTTGCTGAGCTTGTTGAGATCGAAATCCGCGAACTCCTAGAAAAGAACGGCTACGACGAGAACGCCCCAATCATTAAGGGTTCTGCCCTTAAGGCACTCGAAGGCGATGCCGCTGCAGAAGACTCAATCATGGAGCTTGTGAAAGCTATGGACGAAAGTGTTCCAGAGCCAAAGCGCGAAATCGATAAGCCATTCCTAATGCCAATCGAAGACGTATTCTCAATCAAAGGTCGTGGTACGGTAGCTACCGGACGAATTGAACAGGGAATCGTGAACGTAGGTGAAGAAGTAGAGATCGTTGGCCTTCACGACACCAAAAAGACTACGGTAACTGGTGTAGAAATGTTCAAGAAGCTCCTCGACGAAGGTCGTGCTGGAGACAACGTTGGCTTACTCCTACGTGGTATTGAGCGAACTGATATCGAACGCGGTCAGGTTCTGGCTAAGCCAGGTTCAATCACCCCTCACACCGAGTTTGATTCTGAAGTTTACGTTCTTAAGAAGGAAGAGGGCGGTCGCCACACTCCATTCTTCAAGGGCTACAAGCCACAGTTTTACATCCGCACAACCGACGTTACTGGTGAAGTTACCCTACCAGACGGCGTAGAAATGGTAATGCCAGGGGATAACATCAAGATGAAGGTTAAGCTCATCGCCCCGATTGCCATGGAAGAAGGACTCCGATTCGCCATCCGCGAAGGTGGCCGAACCGTAGGTGCTGGTGTTGTAACTAAGATTAACAAGTAACCAGGACTATAACGGAACCTTCACATGCCAGAACAAGCAAACAAACAACGCATCCGCATTCGCCTCAAGGCGTACGACAGTAAAATTATCGATCAGTCTGCTAAGCAGATCCTTGATACTGCCGTACGTACCGGCGCACAGGTAGTTGGTCCAGTGCCACTACCTACTGATAAGAACAAGTTTACGGTGCTATCTAGCCCCCACGTGTTCAAAGACGCTCGTGAACAGTTCGAAATGCGTACACACAAACGTTTAATCGATATTACTGAGCCAACTCCGAAGACGATCGATTCACTTATGAATCTTAACCTTCCAGCTGGTGTAGACATTGAAATTAAGATGTAATTTGCTCGATCTAGTGTGAATCTAAAAGCCCCTCTTAACGAGGGGCTTTTAGATTGGCTATGATTTGGCGTGAGCCGTTCTTCAATACACTACGCCTTGTACTTAGTGAATTAATATGTTAAAGTATGTATATCATCCGCCCAGACGAGGAGAGTAAGCAGTGGAAATCACGATTCACTCATCTCGTCTTAGGCGTGATGTAAGTGGGAAACTTGACCCGCACGAGGTAGAGGATTATACCCGCCTTGTAAGGACGTTGCTCAATGGCGCACCCAAGCTCAATATCACTCGGGTACGACTTGTCCTTGCAGAGGATCTGCCTACGGGGCTTGAGTGGCGCATCGAGGTTAAGTCTGCACCCTCTGCGGCAGACACGCGTGTTCACATCATGAAGCGCTTCAAGACACACCTGCGCCACCCGAAGGTGGTCGATGGAAGTGACGTCGAAGTGACGTTCCTTTCTTAGCAGTAGGCGTGACATCTCTATTCGCAAAGCCCGCCCGGGTCATCTCGGGCGGGCTCAGTCTTTACTCGTATAACCAAAAAGTACCCGAATAATAGGTACTTTTTGGTTAAGACAGAACAAAGGCATCAAGTGTTTAATAGCTTTGGTCCGCCCGCCTGACCCCGATGGAGGGGTCAGGCGGAGAAAGCAACGTCAGGTACGAGACCCAATCGTTCACGGGGGGAGAACGGCGGCTCCCAGTAGTGGTCATCGAAGCGTTCACGGATTGCAGCGATGACGACTTCTACCTGGTGGTCGGTCATCGCGACCTCTGCCACCTCGTAGGTGAGACCTGCCAGGTGTTGTACCCGTGCGCCTCTCTGGCCAAGTGAGACCAGCTCTTGCTGTAGGAAGTTGATGACGAGCTGATGATCATCTTCTGGAATCATCACCTGGAACTGCCGCATGACATCTTGTCGTACGTGCATTGCACCGAACCTCCTTTCGAAGTTTGTGGCTCGGTGAGCTACAGACTGTATCTGCAATTCACCGGCCACAATCCCTAAAAGTTTGCAAAGTGCTTAAGGCTATGCCTTAATGTGCACAAATCATACTACAGATAGGTTGACACGTCAATAAGAATGTTGAAAAAAAGACTAGACAAACAATGCTAGCTGTGTTACTATGTGTATCTAAGTTTGGTTTACGCCAAATTGCACCTTATATTTGGACTTCGGTCCATACAATCAGCTCTTGATACATTGAGCGTTGATTGTATGGACCTGACACCTTAGGTAAAGTCCATTGAATTGAAATCCGATCCATTTGAGGCTACGGCCACAAGAAAGGGTAGTAGCTTGCACGGAAGAGCGCACGTTTGCTGGTTCGCCAGTGTGACGTCACCGTTTCTCCTAGCACGCTACAATGCCCTGTAGGGTCGGATGATACCGGAAGCAACGGCCCGAGGGCCACCGCTTCCTGGTGTCGCCAGAGAATTTACGCCACGCGGCTTGCCGTAGGTATTGTTCTCTGAGCTTCGCGCCTTCTGCTTCGGCAGAAGGTCATACGCTGAGGGTCCCGCCCCCTCAGTCGCGCAGGGTGGGTTCCGCCACCTGCCCTTGCGCACGACGCGCCCCGGGATCCGCCGCCTGGGACGCGCAGGTCGGGGGGGGGGGGGGGGGGGGGGCCCCCCCCCCCCCCCCCCCCCCCCCCCCCGGGGTTTTTTTGGGGGGGGTGTGTTTTTTTT
>CAYTBW010000003.1:51017-117196 GCA_964436255.1 uncultured Candidatus Saccharibacteria bacterium
GACGCGGATGTCGGCCTCGTTGCCCTCGACATTGATGTCCTCGGTGATTTCGGCGACCACGTCGACGGCGCAGAACGAGGTGTGGCGGCGTTTGTTGGAGTCGCACGGGCTGCTGCGCCCCCGGCCGTGCCCCCCGCGCCCCCCGGGCCCCCCCCCCGGGGCCCCCGCGGGGGGGGGGGGGGCCCCCGGGCCCCCCCCGCCGCACCCACCACGAGACCTTGAACTTTGTTCAGGGTCTTCTTTCATTTTTGGATTAACTTTCTCTTCGACTCCCCATAGTTTTTATGCTTAAATAGAGTAATGAAGAATAAGGGCGGCAAAAGGTATTACGAGTCTGACTTCGCTTTTTTGGTAAAGGCGGGCCTTTATCTCATCCTCGGACTTACATGGATATCGATTAACGGACATAGAGTGATCCCGATAGGTGTAATCCTGGGCTTTATATTCTCTAAGGTTGATGTGCTAAGGATTGATCGCAAGATAGAATATGCTCTACTCGTCGTTGGGGCGCTCTTAGGGCTGGTTTTTACGGGCATTGGCTTAACGATCTCCATTAGTCTATAGTCATGGAGTTTACGCCTACACCCGCATTTTGGGTCAGTTTGCTGCCGGTGCCATTTTTGACCTACCTTAATATTAAAGTCGGCTTCCTTTTACTCGAGCTCCGCAGGCGCAACCGTGTCAAACGTATAAAATCAAGCAAGCTCTACAACCAGGGGAGGGCACTAGGTATGATATCTGCTTGCTTTGCCTTGTTGCCTGCAATCTTGGAGTGGCGTATATTCGTTCAGAACCCATGGTGGGCAATATCCTACCTCATAGGTGGTATTTTGGGCGTGCTAGCGCTCAGAATGGTACAAAGGGGCCTCAAGGCCGAGCTGCGGCGTAAGTAGGCGCTTATCTAGGCTCGAAAACTGTTGACACTCCTGTTGGTTATCTGGTACACTAACGCTTGGTCTAAAACATTCCTTTTCAGGCTTAACGGCTGGGAAGTGATTAGGTCCGCTCGGTACAGGGTAAAGCGCCCGGACGGAAACCCATCAACTTGCCAGGATTTGTTTTTCTAGAATAATCACATTAAGGAATCACGCGTGAAAGCACTGCTTGCTAAAAAGATAGGTATGACCCAGATTTTTGACGAATCGGGCGTAATGACTCCAGTAACTGTACTGGAGGCTGGTCCGTGTGTGATTACTCAGCTCAAAAGCGAAGAGCGAGACGGATATAGTGCAGTTCAGATTGGGTTTGGAGAAGCCAAGCACCAAGCCAAGCCGCAAGCCGGCCACCTCAAGCCAGCCAAAGCCAATAGCCGTTTCCTTACTGAGTATCGCGTAGATGGAGATCAGCCAGAGATGACAATTGGAGATGAACTTAAAGCCGATGTTTTTGCCGTCGGTGACAGCATAACAGTAAGTGCTGTTTCTAAGGGCAAAGGCTTCGCCGGAACTATCAAGCGTCACAACTTCGCTCGTGGTCCAATGAGTCACGGTAGCCATAATCACCGTGCTCCTGGTTCAATTGGTGCTGGTTATCCCCAACACGTGTTTAAAGGTCAAAAGATGGCCGGTCAAATGGGTAGTAAGGCCGTTACCGTTAAGAACCTCAAGGTAATGGAAGTAGATGTAGAAAATAACTTGCTCGTGGTTCGTGGTGCAGTTCCAGGCCCAAAAAAGAGCTTAGTAATGGTGAGAGGCTAAGGACATGAAGGCGATGACGTACACAGCTGCAGGCAAGAAGGCCACCACTGAAGTTACTTTGGATAAGGCGATATTCGGGCAAGAAGTGAATGCTGAGCTATTGAGCTTAGCGTATCGCCGCACTCTGGCTAACCGCCGAACTAATAACGCCAAGACCCTTACCCGCGGTCTTGTGCGTGGTGGCGGTAAGAAGCCATGGCGCCAAAAGGGTACTGGCCGAGCTCGTGTAGGCTCTAGTCGTACTCCGTTATGGCGAACTGGTGGTATCGTTTTTGGCCCAACTGGTAACGAAAACTACAGCATCACCATGACTAAGAAGATGATTCGCGGTTCAGTTGCCCAGGCTCTAAGCGCCCAGGCCGATCGAATTCGGGTTATCGAGTCATTTAAGCCCGCAGAGTCCAAGACTCGCGCAGCAGTTGATTTGCTCGCCAAGCTAGAAGTAGAAGGTAGGGTGTTCATCGTAGTAAACGCCATGAGTGAAGCAATTGCTCGATCTGTTGCAAACCTTCCAGGTGTTGAGGCCGTGACCCCGCAGCGCATTACTGCATTCGACGTGCTAAATGCCGACGCAATTATTATTGAACAGCCTGCTCTGGACAGCATTAAATCTTGGCTAGGAGGCACGAAGTAATGTCGCAGCTAATTCTAAAGCCTATCATTTCTGAAAAGAGCATTATGCTCGCCGCAAATCGAGTATACACCTTTGAAGTTCCAATGGCGACTAACAAGATTGAAGTGGCTCGTGCTGTTAAGACTGCCTTTAACGTTGACGCAACAGACGTCCGAATCGTTATTACAAAGGGCAAAGTTAAGCGATTTAAGGGCAAAAGTGGTCGTCGCGTTGATGTTAAGAAAGCTATGGTTGCCGTGAAGGAAGGCCAAAGCATTAAGATCTTCGAAGCTGAAGCCGAGACAAAAGAAGACAAAAAGGCAGTCAAGAAGCAGTCTAAGGACGAAGCTAAGAAGCCAGCTGCCAAGATTGCGAAGGAGGCCAAGTAATGCCAGTACGAGTTTACAAGCCGAATACCGCTGCTCGCCGAAATATGAGCGTAAGTGACTTCGCAGAGATTACAAAGAAGTCTCCAGAAAAGTCATTGATCCTCAAGCGCAAGCAGAAGGCTGGCCGTAATAATCAGGGTAAGATTACTACTCGACACCGAGGTGGCGGTGCTAAGCGTGCGATTCGTATTGTGGACTTCAAGCTCACAGGCGTAGAAGGTGCCAAGGTAGTCGCAATTGAGTACGATCCAGGCAGAAGCGCTCGCATTGCTTTGCTTCAGCTCAAAGAAGGTGGCAAGGCTTATGTGGTGGCTAACGCCGGTCTCAAGGTCGGTCAAACGGTTACGTCTGGCAAGGACGCAGAAATCAAAGTTGGCAATCGCTTGCCATTATCTGCCATACCGGTAGGGTCCGTTATTTCTAACATCGAGCTTACTCCGGGTCGTGGCGGGCAAATGGCTCGTTCTGCAGGTGCTCGTGCTCAGCTAGCCGCTAAAGAGGGCGTATATGTGCAGGTTAAATTACCATCTGGAGAGGTACGACTCGTACACCAGACCTGCATGGCTACTCTGGGTGCTATCGGCAATGCCGAGCATCAGAACATCAAGATTGGTAACGCTGGTCGCAAGCGACATATGGGCTTCCGACCAACAGTACGTGGTAAGGCTATGAACCCGGTTGATCACCCACACGGTGGTGGTGAAGGTGGTACAGATATTGGTATGCCGTTCCAGAAGACGCCGTGGGGTAAGCATGCTCTAGGTAAGCGAACACGCCGACGTAAGAAGGGCATTGATATGATTATTCGCCGACGCGGAAAGGGTAATAGGTAGGTTATTATGAGTAGATCTCTAAAGAAAGGTCCATACGTAGACGCCAAGCTTCTGAAGAAGGTTGTTGCTCTTGGCCCGAATGATAAGACAATAATTAAGACTTGGGCTCGCTCTAGTAGTATTTCCCCAGAAATGGTTGGTAAGACTATCGCGGTTCATAATGGCCGACAGCATCTCCCTGTATTCGTTACCGAAAATATGGTAGGACATAAGCTTGGTGAGTTCTCACCTACACGCAAGTTCCGTGGTCACGGTGGTAAATTAGCAAAGGCACAAGGAAAGTAGTATGAAGGTTCAAGCTAAAACTCGCCAATTACCAATTTCTGCTCGCAAGCTACGACTTGTGGCGGACATGGTTCGTGGTAAGGATGTTGTTGCAGCTCAGCAGCTTTTGCGAGTTACGCATAAGAAGGCAGCCGACATGGTTTACTCTACCTTGAAAAGCGCAAGTGCAAACGCGGAAAACAACTACAACCTGAACCCAAAGACTATGCGTATCGACGAGATTCGAGTCGATGAGGGGTCTACCCTTAAGCGCATGCGACCACGAGCTAAGGGTGCTAGTAGTGCAATTCTGCATCGCAGCTCTCATCTTGTGATCACGCTAACTGACGCAAAGCCGGCTGTAGACGCAAAGGCCAAGCCTGCGGTAAAAGCAAAACCAGTAACGAAGGAGGCCAAGTAATGGGTCAAAAAGTAAATCCAACAAGTTTCCGTCTCCAGATTAACAAGGATTGGTCTAGTAAGTGGTTTGCCACTAAGGATTTTGCAAAAAACCTTTCAGGCGACATTGCAATTCGACGAGTTATTGCGCAGAACCTTACCTTCCGTGCGGGAGTTGCTACTGTGGATATCGAGCGCTCAACTGGTGCTGTGACCGTTACTATTCATACCTCTAAGCCAGGTGTGGTGATTGGGCGAAGTGGAACTGGCATTGAAGCGCTTAAGAAGGCTTTGGCTAAGGCCGCTGGTCCAAATATCAAGGTGAATATCGAAGAGGTCAAGCAGCCCGAAATGCGCGCTCAACTCATCGCAGAAAACGTAGCTTCTCAGCTAGAGCGACGTATCGCTTTCAGGCGCGTAATTAAAATGACAGTAGACAGTGCAGTAAAGGCTGGTGCCCTTGGAGCCAAGGTTCGTGTTGCCGGACGCCTGAACGGCGCGGAAATGGCTCGTGCCGAAGTTGCATCGCAGGGGAGTATCCCACTCCACACTCTGCGGGCAAATATTGACTACGGTACTGCAGAAGCAAAAACCACCTACGGCATCATCGGTGTTAAAGTATGGGTCTATAAGAAGTAAGGCCATAGGAAAAGATTATGCTATTACCAAAGAAAACTAAATTCCGAAAAGCATTTAAGGGCAAGAACGTTGGCCTGGCTACACGTGGTACCGAAATTAACTTCGGACGTTACGGTTTGCAGGCTATGGGCAATGAGCGTATTACGTCTCGCCAGATCGAAGCAGCACGTCGGGCAATGACTCGCTACATTAAACGTGGCGGTAAGATTTGGATTCGTATTTTTCCGCACACCCCAGTTACTTCTAAGCCGGCGGAAGTTCGCATGGGTAGCGGTAAGGGGGCATTGAGCCATTACGTGGCAAAGGTTCAAGCCGGCAGGATTATGTTCGAGATGGACGGGGTAAGCGAAGAAGTTGCCAAAGAGGCAATGCGTCTCGCAGCTATGAAGATGCCAGTAAAAACGAAGTTTATCGTTAAGGCTACGCCAGGAGAAAGTCATGAAGGTTAAGGAAATGCGAACAAAATCATCCAAGGAACTTGAGACTATGCTTCAGGATCTAAGGACTAAGTTGGCTCAGACGCATGTCGACATGAGAGTCAAAGAGACCCCAAATGTTAAGCAAATTAAGGCTATTAAGCGAGATATCGCACGCGTCCTGACCCTTCAGCGTGAAGCGCAAGTGAAAGATATGGAGAAGACCAATGAGTAGAGTATTAAGCGGCAAGATCGTATCAGACAAGATGGACAAGACGGTTGTGGTAGCAGTAGAGCGCCTCAAAACTCATCCATTGTACAAAAAGCAGTATAAGACTACTGCTAAGTTCAAGGCGCACGATGAGAACAACGAGTACAAGGTTGGAGATGTAGTTGAGATTACCGAGACTCGCCCATTGAGTAAGACTAAGAAGTTTACTATTACCAAGAAGACAGGCGAAGTAATCGTAAAGGGAGGTAAGGCATGATTCAGCCTCAGACCCGACTTAAGATAGCCGACAACACCGGCGCTAAGCAGATCATGTGCATCAAGGTACTTGGCGGATCAAGACGTCGTTATGCTCGCGTGGGAGATATTATCGTCGCTAGTGTAAAGACTGCAACTCCTAACGGAACGGTTAAGAAGAAAGAAGTAATTCGAGCGGTTGTAGTGCGTACTGCTAAGGAAACACTACGTCAAGACGGGTCTTCAATTCGCTTTGACGAGAACGCAGCCGTTGTTATTGATAAGGCTGGTTTGCCTCGTGGAACACGAATCTTCGGCCCGGTTACACGTGAACTGCGCGAACGCGGATACATGAAGATTGTGTCGTTAGCACCGGAGGTACTCTAGTATGAACGCTATGAAACTTAGACTTAAGGATAAAGTAATGGTTATCCGTGGTCGAGATAAGGGCAAGAAGGGCGAGATCGTTGCCGTTCTTCCTAAGGAAAATAAGGTGGTAGTGGAAGGCATTAACATTGCCAAGAAGCACACCAAGCCAAGCGCAAAGACTCCGCGAGGAGGCATTGTTGAGCTTGCTAAGCCAATTGATGTTGCGAAGGTGATGATCCTAGACCCAACCTCGGGAAAGCCAGCCCGCATTGGCTACAAGCTCGATGCCAAAGGCAATAAGGAGCGAATCTTTAAAGTGTCTAAGTTCCAGAACAAGACGAAGCCAAAGGCGAGCGAAAAGCCAGCCAAGGCTGCTAAGCCAGAAAAGAATGAGAAGTAATCATGAATAGACTAAAAGATCACTACAAGAATACGCTTGCCAAGGAATTGGCAACATCACTCGGACTCAAGAACCCAAATCAGGTTCCAAAAATCGAGAAGATTGTTGTGAGCGTTGGCGTAGGCCGAGCCCTTCAAGACAGCAAGCATCTTGAGCAGGCCATGGCTACACTCACGAAAGTTACAGGCCAGAAGCCAGTAGTTACAAAAGCACGAAAGAGTATTGCTACTTTTAAGCTGCGAGAGGGCAACGAAATTGGCGCGACCGTGACTTTGCGCGGGGAGCGCATGTACTACTTCCTGGACCAGCTCGTTAGCGTGGTTCTGCCTCGTATCCGTGACTTCCACGGCGTAAAGGCGAGTGCTTTTGACCCGCAGGGCAACTATAGTATCGGGATTAAAGAGCAAACTGTGTTTCCTCAGATATCTTACGAGGAAGCTCACACCACTCACGGGATGCAAATAAACATAATTACAAGCGGACGAGACAAGGCAGCTGCCAAAGCTTTGCTTACAGGCCTTGGTATGCCGTTTGAGAAAGGAGCGAACTAATGGCTAGAAAAGCATTATTGCAGCGCGAGCTAAAGCGTCAGAAATTAGCTGACAAGTATGCCGTTAAGCGCGCCGAATTAAAGGCAATGGGGGATTTAGAGGGGTTGGCAAAGTTGCCTCGCAACTCTAACCCTAATCGTATGCGTAACCGCTGCGAAGTCACCGGAAGGTCACGTGGTTATATTCGTAAGTTTGGTTTATCACGCATTACGTTCCGTGAGTACGCCTCCAAGGGCCAAGTCCCTGGTGTAACGAAATCAAGTTGGTAAAGGAAAGGAGACAAGCATGATTACAACAGATCCAATCGCAGATATGCTTACTCGCATCCGCAATGCACGCGGTGCCGGTATGTCACAGGTCTCTATTCCTTATTCAAGGATTAAGCATCAAATTGCTGATATTCTTGCCAAATCGGGATACGTTTCAGGGGTTAAGGTCGGCAAGAACGGTGCCTTCCAGGTGCTCGAGCTTGGTATCGACGGAAGTGGTGTAAAGCGTCCGTTGCAAAAGCTTATGCGCGTCAGTAAGCCGGGTCGACGAGTTTACGCAAAGCGTGACGAAATCCCACACGTTTTAAGTGGTAGAGGTATCGTTATCGTATCGACTTCGTCAGGTCTTATGACTGGTCAAGAAGCTCGGCAAAAAGGCCTTGGCGGCGAATTAATTTGTAAGGTATGGTAGGTGTAGCATGAGTAGAATCGGAAAAGTACCAGTTACAATCCCTGCAGGAGTTACCCTAGAAGTTAAGGACGGTATGATTGTCGTGACCGGCTCAAAGGGAAGCCTAAGCCAGCCCCTCCTTCCGGGCTTCAAAATCGAACAACAAGATGGTTTAGTCACTGTTGTGCGTGAGGTAGAGAACAGCGACACCCAGAAGCAGTTTGGTCTACTGAGAACCTTGATCGCTAACATGGTAATCGGAGTCTCCACTGGGTTTGAAAAGACATTAGAAATCAACGGTGTTGGTTACCGTGCGGCAGCTGAAGGTCGCGGCGTAAGCTTGAGCCTTGGGTACTCGCACAAAATCAGCTACCTACCTCCAGAGGGCGTAGAGCTGAAGGTCGAGGGCAATAAGATCATTGTTTCGGGTTATGATAAGCAGCTCGTAGGTGAAGCTGCAGCTAAAATCCGCTCGTATCGCAAGCCAGAGCCGTACAAGGGTAAAGGTATCAAGTACGCAGGCGAGCACATTCGACGTAAGGCTGGTAAGACAGCGGCTAAGGGATAATATTATGAAAAGACTCACATCTGACATCCTCAAGAAAAAACGAATCAGGGCTAAGATTCACGGTACCGCTCAGCGACCACGTTTAGCAGTAAGCGTGTCTAATCGCCAGGTTGTAGCTCAGCTCATTGACGATGATGCTGCTAAGACTTTGGCATACGCTACATCAACTGGTCAAAAAGAGTTGGACGGTAAGACCATGACCGAAAAGGCCACTTGGGTAGGCACAAAGATTGCAGAACTCGGTGCTGCCAAGAAGGTATCGACGGTAATCTTTGATCGTGGTATACACATTTATCATGGTAGGGTTGCTGCATTGGCTGGCGCTGCTCGTGAGAAAGGATTAAAATTCTAGATATGGTAGAAGCAGTAAAAGAATTCGAAGAAAAGATCATAGCCCTAGATCGTGTTACACGTGTTGTTAAGGGTGGTCGACGTTTCCGCTTTAGAGCGACCGTAGTAGTAGGGAATGGTAAAGACAAAGTTGGCGTTGGCGTAGGTAAGGGACAGGACGTTCAGACAGCTATCGCTAAAGCCGTAAGCAAGGCTAAGAAGGCAATGATTACTGTTGAGCTAAAGGACAATACGATCCCTCACGAAACCCAGGTTACTTTTGGCGGAGCAACGGTGTTTATGAAGCCAGCCAGTCCTGGTACAGGTGTGATCGCCGGCGGCGCAGTTCGATCCGTGGTGGAAGCAGTCGGCATCAAAGACTTGCTCACCAAGTCGCTTGGTTCAACAAACAAGATTAATAATGCTTACGCGACACAAGAGGCTCTATCTACTCTAGGTAGTGTAGCTGCGTTTGGCGCAAAGCCAACGGTAGCTAAGGAGGCCAAATAATGAAGATCCATGAATTGCCCCTAAAGTCCCACAAGGCCAAGAAGCGCCTAGGGCGCGGTATTGGTTCTGGTCAGGGAAAGACTGCCGGACGTGGTACAAAGGGTCAGAACTCACGAACCGGCGGAGGTGTACGCGTTGGTTTCGAAGGTGGTCAGACTCAGCTTTCTCAGCGCTTACCGAAGGTACGCGGATTTAAATCTAAAAACCCGACTAATTATCAGGTTGTGAATGTCGGTGACCTTGCTCGTTACAAGGCAGGGGTTGTTGACGGCGCCAAGCTGGCGGCCGACGGACTTGTCAAGAAGGCTGATGGTCTCATCAAGCTCCTTTCTGTTGGCGAAGTCACCGTTGCCTACACGGTAGAAGTGACTGCTGCCAGCCAAGTTGCTATCAAGAAGATCGAAAAAGCAGGAGGCAAGGTAGTACTCGCTGCCAAGAAGGCTCAAAAGCCAGTAGCAAAAGCACAGGATTCAGAAGACGCTAAATAATCAAATGGGAGGGTAGGCGATATGAATAGTACAGTGCTACGACAAATGTATCGAAACAAAGAGTTGCGCAAGCGGCTCGGCGTCGTCGCGCTCGTACTATTTGTGTACGCTTGTATCTCGAATGTGCCTGTTCCGGTCCCGGACACCGTAAAGCTTCAGAGCTTTTTGCTTCGACTCTTCCAGTCGAATCCACTCCTAGGCTTCGCTAATTTATTCTCAGGTGGCGCCATGACGAACTTCTCAATCATCCTCATGGGGCTCGGGCCTTACATTAACGCCTCTATCATTATGCAGCTATTGACTCAGGTAGTACCTAAACTTGAGGCTCTGAGTAAAGAAGGTGAATCAGGCCGCAATAAGATCAACTACTATACAAGGCTCCTGACAGTTCCTTTGGCACTCATTCAGTCAGTTGCAATGATATTCTTCGTACAAACTACTTCAAAGCAGATATCGGGCGTTGATCTGATCGGCAAGCCTTCGCCATTCCAGTGGGCACTTATGGTCGCCACGATAACCGCGGGGAGTATGCTTCTGATGTGGCTCGGCGAGATTATCACTGACAGAGGTATCGGCAATGGTATATCAATACTGATTGTTGCGGGTATCGTGGCTTCCTTGCCCTCTACAATCTCTCAGCAGGCAGCTTTATTGCAGGCCGACCCTTCGAAGATTGTAAGTATTGTAGCTATAGTCGTTATGTTCTTGCTTACGATCGTTGGTGTGGTGTACATCAACGAAGGTCAGCGCAATATACCTGTTTCGTACGCCAGGCGTACAAGTGCAAACGCAGCTTATGGCTCGGTAGATACTCATCTTCCGCTTAAGGTAATTATTGCCGGCGTGGTGCCAATCATATTCTCTTTAGCTTTCTTGCAGGTGCCTGCATTTATTGGGCAGATATTCAGTAATGCAAAAACCGACTGGGTGGCTAGCTTCGCTCAGACACTCTCTAAGGTATTTGCTCCAACCAGTTGGGTATATGCTGCAACCTACTTTGTCCTCGTAGTCGCCTTTACCTATTTCTACACCTCGATTATATTTAAACCGACTGACATTGCCGAGAATCTACAGAAGCAGGGCGGGTTTATACCTGGTATACGGCCAGGTAAGGAAACCGCAACCTATCTCAAGAGAGTGGTGAACCGAATTACCCTCTTCGGCGCTCTGGCGCTCGGTACACTGGCTATCCTACCGTTTATACTCGAGGCAGTATTGAAAACGTCAGCCTCGCTCGCGATCGGTGGTACGAGCCTATTGATTATCGTTGCAGTGGCGATTGAGACTATGCGCCAAATCGAAGCCAAGGCGCTGACGGCGACGTATGATCAGTATTAATCAACTTTAACCTGGAAAACCCTTTACAATGACACACGGAACCTATATAATAACAACTTGTAGCGCGTAATCTATGGCAAATACAAAGGAAGTAATTGAAATTGACGGGACCGTGCTCGAGTCTCTACCGAATGCCATGTTTAAGGTAGAACTAGAGAACGGCCATACCATCTTAGCCCACATATCAGGCAAGATGCGCATGCACTATATCAAAATTCTTCCAGGCGACAAGGTTACCGTTGAAATGACCCCATACGATCTTAGTAAGGGGCGAATAACATATCGCCATAAGTAACGCAGTAAGGGTAATTGTATGAAAGTTCGAGCCGGAGTTAAGAAAATGTGTTCCAAGTGCAAAGTCGTAGTACGCAAGCGCGTAGTGCGGGTTATTTGTGAAAATCCTAAACATAAGCAGAGGCAAGGCTAGATGGCACGTATTGCAGGTACGAACGTTCCAAATGAAAAACGAGCAGAAGTAGGCTTGACCTACATATTTGGCGTTGGTCTTACAACGAGCCAAAAGATGCTTGCCGAACTTAAGATCGACCCAAGCACTAGAATTAAAGATATCTCCGAATCAGATCTCGTAAAGATTCGTGAATACATTGATAAGAACCTGCAAGTTGAGGCAGATCTTTCACGCCAAGTAAGCCTAAACATCAAGCGACTCAAAGAGATTAAGTCGTACCGTGGAGTGCGCCATGGAGCAAACTTGCCAGTACGTGGCCAGCGCACCAAGACTAACGCCCGAACCAAGCGTGGTCGCCGCGTAACAGTGGGTAGCGGACGTAAAAAAGCAGCAGCAAAGACATAGGATAAACGGAATATAATAATGGCAAAAGCAGCAACCAAACCAAAACGACGAAAGATTAAGCGCAGCCTACCTAAGGGCCAGGTGCACATTAAGTCTACGTTTAATAACACGATTATCTCTGTAACGGACGATAAGGGTAATGTAGTGAGCTGGGGAACAGCCGGTCTTGCCGGTTTCAAGGGCTCACGCAAGAGTACTCCTTATGCTGCTCAGCTGGCATCAGAAAAGGCCATCAATACAGCTAAAGACTTTGGTCTAGCTAAGGTCGATGTATTCGTAAAAGGAATTGGTAGTGGTCGCGAGTCTGCTATCCGCGCACTTCAGGCTTCAGGCGTAGCTATTGCCAGCATCACCGACGTCACGGGCGTTCCGCATAATGGCTGCAGGCCAAGAAAGGCAAGAAGGGTCTAGATATGGCAAGAAATATTGGACCAATCGCTAAATTGTCACGTCGAGAGGGCGTAGAGCTTCATCCGAAGGCTGCAAAGGCTCTTGCTCGTCGTAACTACATCCCTGGCCAGCACGGTCAGTCAAGGCGTTCTAAGCCTAGTGATTACTCTGTTCAGCTGCGTGAAAAACAAAAAGTTAAGCGCATGTACGGAATCCTTGAAAAGCAGTTCCGCATTTACGTTGCTCGAGCAGAACGCATGGATGGCGTTACAGGTGAAAACCTATTAGCTCTTTTAGAGCGAAGGCTCGACAACGTTTGTTACCGGCTTGGATTTGCTCCATCAAGGCAAGCTGCTCGTCAGATGGTGGCACATGCTCATATCACCCTGAACGGCAAGAAGGTGGACATTCCATCTATCACCGTCAAGCCTGGCGATGAGATAGCGGTTCGGGCTTCAAGCCTAAAGAAACCATTATTCGTAGCCCTAGATGGCAACCTGGCTGAAGCTAGCTCGGTAAGCTGGCTAAGCTTGAACGCCAAGAAGCTGTCAGCTAAGGTCACAAGCCTGCCGCTGCGAAGTGAGTTGGATCAGGATATTCAAGAGCAGTTAATCATTGAGTTCTACTCAAGGTAATTAAAGTAAGGAGTTATACGGTGCTAATCGACATCAATCTACCAGAACTAAAAGAAATTTCAACAGAAGGGAACATGGCTACCTTTACGATCGAGCCATTGCACCCAGGCTACGGTATGACCCTAGGTAATTCTATGCGAAGAGTTTTGCTTTCTTCGTTGGCCGGAGCTGCCGTTACCGCTGTAAAGATTGACGGCGTCAGTCACGAGTTTTCAGCCCTAAAGGGTGTTAGCGAGGACATGATCGAGGTTATCCTGAACCTCAAGCAACTGCGATTACGCTATGCCGGTGACGAGCCAGTGCACTTAACGCTAAGCAAAACGGGCTCAGGCCCAGTTACCGCTGGAGACATCAAGACTGATAGCGAAGTCGAGGTGGTAAATAAGAGCCTCGTTATCGCCCACCTAGACGGCGCGAAGGCAAAGATTGAAATGGAAATCAGAGTCGAACAGGGACGCGGTTATGTGCCAGTAGAGAACCGCCCAGGCGAGAAGCTTCCTGTAGGGATGATTGCTGTTGACGCCCTATATACTCCTATCAAGCGCGTAAGGTATAGCGTTGAGAATACTCGTGTTGGACAGATGACCGATCTAGACAAACTCGTACTAGAAGTCGAGACTGACGGCACCATTACTCCTAAGGATGCGGTCACTCAGGCAGCAGAGATTCTTGTAGGTCACTTCCAGGTGATTGCTGGTCACAACGTAGTAAGCGTTGGTGCAGACGGAATCGTTACTGCTGATGCTCGCGAACAGGCGAATCTAGCAACAGTACTGATTGATGAAGTAAACTTCAGCCCACGTACTACGAACGCCTTACTTAACAACGACATTAAGACAATCAAGGATCTAAGCGAATTGACCGACGCTGAACTCAAAGAGCTCAAAGGTTTTGGCCAGAAAGCTTATGAAGAAGTTGTCGCTAAGCTCGATGAGCTTGGAATTAAACAGGAAGATTAAAGGAGAGATTCAATGCATCGCCACGCATATAACCAGCGCAAATTGTCCCTAGCAGCCGGCCCACGTCGTGCGCTTGTGCGTGGTTTGATTGACTCACTTATCTTGTATGAGCGAATTGAAACCACCGAAGCTAAGGCAAAGACAATCGCACCTAAGTTCGAACAGCTCGTTACGAAAGCAAAAAAGGGAGACCTCCACAATTATCGACAGATTATGAGTGTAACTTTGTCTCCAGTTGCTGCGCAGAAATTGCGTTATGAACTGGCCGACAAATTTCAGAGCCGCCAAGGTGGCTACACCCGCATTATTAAGACCGGTGCCCGACGTGGCGACGGTGCTTCGATGGCGGTAGTAGAGCTCGTGCTCGACGAGCCAAAGTCACCGGCCGCTACTAAGAAGCAAGAATCTGCAGAAGAAGTTAAAAAACCAGTGGCTGAAAAGTCAGGAGCAAAGAAATGAAGACATTTAGCTTAAAACCTCAGGACGCAAAACAGGGCTGGGTAGAGATTGACGCAGCCGGAAAGACTCTTGGCAGACTATCTACTGAAGTCGCAACTCGATTGATGGGAAAGAACAAGCCAGAGTATACCGCGCACGTTGTTTGTGGCGACAAGGTTATCGTTACCAACTGTGTTCAAATCAAAGTAACCGGCAACAAGCTAACGGATAAAATGTATTACTCACATAGTGGCTATCCTGGCGGAATTAAGGAGATTGCCCTCAAGGATCTTCTAATAAAAGACCCTACACTCGTCATACGCCACTCTGTTAAGGGTATGCTACCGAAGAACAAGCTAGCTGCAGATATGCTAAAGAACTTGAAGCTGTATGCAGGCTCTGAACATGGCCACGCGGCGCAGGCAGGATCAATAACTAAGGTGGAAGTATAATATGGCAACTGAAACAACAACCAAGAAGCAAGCACACTATTATCCTGGTGTTGGCCGACGTAAGGCTGCCGTGGCAACAGCACGACTTGAAGCTGGTAAGGGTAAGATCACCGTTAATGGTAAATCACTCGAAGAATACGCAAACAACGCCACATTGGCAGCGATTATCACTCAACCACTCGAGTTAGTTGGTAAGCAGAAAGAATCAGATGTGAACGTGCGCGTAAGCGGCGGCGGTAAGACCGGACAGGTCGAGGCAATCCGTTTGGCAATTGCACGCGCACTGAACAGTATGAGTGATGACTTTCACGTTTCTCTACGCAAGGCAGGATTCTTGACACGAGATGCCCGCAAGAAAGAGCGCAAAAAGTACGGACTCAAGAAGGCTCGTAAGGCGCCGCAGTTTAGTAAGCGTTAAGCACTACGGGGCATATCTCCATGCACAATACGAGGCTTTATGGCCTCGTATTGTGTTAAGGGTAAGCAGCTGGAAGAGTGGTGTCGGGGTGCAACGGAATGTATACTTAAACGTAAGTTGAACAAATTAGCCAAAGGGGAGAATAGCTAGAGTGACGATAATTGACGAAAGCATGGTAGGACAGCGCCTTGATAGTACCTTGGCCCAAAGTCATGTGGACTATTCCAGACAAGATTGGCATAATTACATCTCGCTAGGTCTCGTCACTATCAACGGAAGGGCCGTGAAGCCAGCGTACAGAGTCCAGTTAGGGGATGAGCTGTCCGTAGTGGAGGTAGAAGGTCATGTGGCAAAAAACGCCGTAGAGCAGCCTCCTGCGGCATATCGCGGACCAGATATACCGGTCGTGTACGAGGATGGCAACATCATCGTTATTAGTAAACCGGCGGGCGTCGTTGCGCATGGAGGTGACGGTGTGCCATATGAAGATTCTGTCGCAGCTTGCTTTGCGGACAGGATCGAGCAAGATGGCTCACAGAGGGCCGGTATTGTTCATAGACTTGATAAGGATACGTCGGGCGTCATGGTATTGGCTCGTACTCTGGCTGCCAGTGAAGATCTTAAGGACCAGTTTAAATCACGAAGCGTAGATAAGTCTTATACGGCTCTCGTTTGGGGCTGCATGCAGCAGTCAACCGCTAGGGTCGAGCTGCCGCTTGCAAGACATCATTCAATTCCTACTCAGATGTCCGTATCCCCCGATGGCAAGATGGCCGTTACCGAATATAGTGTAGAGAAGGAGTATAGAGATTACTCACTGCTAGACATACGGCTCCTGACGGGAAGGATGCATCAGATTCGTGTCCACATGAATTATTTAGGCAACCCTGTCGTCGGGGATGCTACTTATGGCCGTCGGCCTGTACCTGAGGGCCTATCTAGGCAGTTTTTGCACGCGCGACGTATAAGCTTTAAGGTTCCCGGCGGGGCACTAGAAAGTTTTGAGGCGCCGCTTCCAGCCGACCTAAAGGCCTTCCTGGAGGGGCTTGAACGTGCTTGAGTACATTGCACATCCATCTACGAGGTCACAGCTAGAGGCCATTGCCCTCAATCCAAGTCATGCCTACGTTTTTAGTGGACCAAAGTATGTATATAAGCAGCGCGCGGCAGAGGAAATCGCTTTAAGCTTAGCCGGTGCCAAGAGCATTGATGACCCTAATATTGTTGTTGTCTCAGCCGACGAGGATGGGGGGAGGCTAAAAATATCGCATATTAAGGCTGCGCTCGACCAGCTGGTTCGGACTGCTTATCGCGAAACAGCCCACCGAGTGGTGCTTGTAGCTGCTGCCGAAGCAATGACCCCAGATGCGTCCAACGCGCTTCTAAAGAATTTAGAAGAACCTCGTGACGGAGTTGTATTTATACTCGTTACAAACGCAGCTCATGCCTTACTGCCGACAATCCGATCGCGAACTCAACAGATCAATTTCTACGCTGGTAGCTTGGACCAAGGAGGTTTACCACCACGCTTGAGTGAAGAGCTTAAGAGCTCTCCCGAACTTGCCGAACGCCATGCTGGGGCTCGCACTATGGCGGATGACTTTATAAAGGGCGACATTAGTAGCCGCTTCTTGATTGCTAAACAAACTCACGAGATCGGCCTTTCTGTGGATCTACTTGGATATATTGCTGATGCATTAAGGGCCGAGGGCATTACTTCTGCCACAGAGGCTTCACTGGAAGCTGTCATCCGAGCTGAGGACAATCTAGCGCGCAATGTGAGTGACAGGCTTTGTATTGAGTATCTGGGGATGGAGATGGCCTTATGATTGCCGAGCTCGCACTAGTTATCATGGCGACGGTATTTTGTTGGACTATTATTCGCCGGGGTGACTCACTTACGAATTCATCCATTACGGGCTTCATGACAGGGAAGCCAATGAGTCATGATGAGCGAGTCGCGAGGTTGATTAACTTGGCGGACCGCTATTATAGCGAACATAAATACATACCCGCCGAGAGGGCGTATCTGCGAATTTTACGCTTAGATCACCGTAATACACACGCCTATAACAGGCTCGGCTTTATTTACACACAGCTCAACAATGCCCCGGACGCATTGGAATGCTTCAAGATCGTAGCAGACCAAAAGCCAAGTGCGGCCCACTATCACAACTACGCCATGGCACTGTTCAAGAACCGCGAGTTCAGGCAAGCTGCAGATGTTTTAATCAAAGCAAATGGAATAGAAAAGACGCAAACTAGACTCATAAGCTTAGCGCGTATTTATCGTATCCTTGGCGAATACGATAAGCAGGCGGCTACTTTGGAAGAGGCTTTGGAGCTGCAGGGCGGAGATAGTATCGAGATCCTGCACTTACTTGCGGAGACGCACTTGCACAACAAAGACCTCGTTGCTGCAAAGGCTGTATTTAAGAGGATTCTAAAGCTTGAGCCTGACAACATGAGGGCTAGGCAGGTGTTAAGCCAACCCGCCCAATCTTGAACGCTAAGCATAAAAATGCTAAACTGAAGCCTGCATTTAGGCTTAACTTGTTTCGTGAGTTCTTTATGCCCCTATAGCTCAATGGTAGAGCAGCGGTTTTGTAAACCGTCGATGCGGGTTCGATTCCCTCTAGGGGCTCCAGTTAGTAACTCGCAGGGGTACCGAAGTGGCCAACCGGGGCAGACTGTAAATCTGCTGACATTCGTCTTCGGGGGTTCGAATCCCTCCCCCTGCACCATGTATTATCTAAGCCCGTTTGCCACCCTAGCTCAGGGGTAGAGCACTTCCATGGTAAGGAAGGGGTCGCGGGTTCAAATCCCGCGGGTGGCTCCATGCAATTATGAAGAAAAAAGAACTTACATTATCTAAAGACAAAAAAGCCCTCGGCGTAGCGGGCGGAATTGCTGAATACTTTGATACCGATCCTGCTTGGGTTCGAATTATCGCGCTTATTTTTATTGTCGCAACTGGCTTGGTGCCTGGTTTGATTGTGTACTTTATTATTGGTAAGGCCATAATCCCCGAGGGAAAAAAGAAGTGACCGAGCGTAAGCAGCGAATCATGGTGGCGCTTGAATGCAGTACTTGTGGCAGCAAGAATTATCGTACGAGTAAGAACCGCGCTAAAGCTGAGCGCCTGGAGCTCAAGAAGTTTTGCCGCAAGTGTAATAAGCTGACCCTTCACAAAGAGTCTCGCTAGGTATAAAAGCACCTAGTTTTCTGCTAAAATAGGCGAGTTACAAATAAAGGGGTGTAGCTCAGATGGCTAGAGCGTCGGTCTCCAAAACCGAAGGCCGCGGGTTCGATTCCTGCCACCCCTGCCAAGCAATCATACGCTACCATATAAAGCCCCGAGAGGGGTTTTATGCTATCATATGTCATATATAGGAGGGTGTATGACAGGGACAGGAGAATTGGGTCAAGATAAAAAGAGGTTTGTGCCATCGTTAGACCCAGGGATATTAGAGACGGACTCAAATGAGGGTAACGAAGGCAAGGCTGAAAAGCTAGGTCATAAGCCGGTAACTACAATTGATGTACGCCGTCATAGCGACTACGATGGTGGATTTCCAGATGCAGGTTGGGGTAAGCCTACGGAAGAGGAACAACAAAAACTTGGGCACTTAACCGAGCAAGGCATCGAGAATGCTACTCGCGTAGCCAGAGAGATAGTCGGCAGGAGGCTTGATGAGTCTGGAGATGATGTTGACTTTTTAGTTATAGCAAGCCCTACCCACTGGCTTGGAGACGAGCAGCTTGGGCAAAGGGCCATCGAGACAGGAAAGATATACTCAGACGAGATCAAGCGTCAACTTGAAGAAAGAGGCTTGTCGAGTGACCACTTGATCAATACCACTCAGCCTAAAGCCTTAGAGCACGAGGTCGGCGACGTAAGGGTCGGCAGGAAGATGGTTGAAGCACAGATTTTTGATGACCCCGCGGCACTAGACGTAATTGATGAACTCCGTGCTAAATATGGGGGTCAAGGTACGGAGTTTTGGGATGCATGGTATGCCGGCGATGATAGTGAAGCCCTTGATTCTGTAGGAGCCGAGAGCTCTACTGATGCTGCGGACCGAGCAGACAAAATGATAGAAGCCATTGTTCGCTACGGTAAGATTTATAACACGAAGACGGGCAGGAGCCTAGCAGTAATAGTCCTAACTCACCATGAAATTTTACAGCCCTATGCGCTACACAAGCTTGGGGTTTCTCAGCAAGAGTTCGTACCCGGTAAAAACGATGGGTTTGAGATAAGAGTCGAGGATGAAAGGGCAGTTGTATCAATTGCTGGCCACGAGATTGAGCGGACATCAAGACGCGAGAGAAGGTCTGGTGAGAGCCCGGACGTTGCCGAAGTAGATTAGGTAATCCATCTATATGACCCCCACTAAGAAATTCAAGCAACTAGTGTTTATTAAAGCGATGGAGATAAATGGGATATCTCCACTACCGCACTATTTCGAGGAGATCTATACGAACCGGACAGGTATAAGAAAGCTTGGCTTACGTGGTGATGAGAATTACTTATTCCATAGTGTGAATGGGCTTGGGGCTGGCTACTACGAGCGGCATGAGATGGAGTTATCTGCTCAATCCGTCTATAAGTTTTTTCAGACAAAGCAGCACCGTGTCGACTTCTTTAAGAAGATAGAGAGGCTTCTGCAGGATCTCCATGTTTTTAGCGAGATGCTAGATGAGGAAGACCTCTCAGCGCTAAGCGACAAGCAGATAGCTCAATATTTTCTTGAGGCTAACCGTATGCATGGTAGGGCTTTTTCCCTGTACATCGTTAGCCAACCATATAGGATGGCCATTTTCGAGAAGAATCTTAGGTATGAATTGGGGAAGAGGGTTGCTGCAAGTCGCATAGACTCGTATTTGGCTGAGCTTGCGACTTCAGAGAAGCCTACGAAGGTCACTGCTGAAGAGCTTGATTGGCTTCGCTTCCTGATAAAATACAAAACTAAGTACGGCAATAGCTTAAGTCTTTCCGGTCTTCGAGAGAGCAAGCCTGATATGTACAGTGACTTAGTTAGCCATTTCGAGAAGTATAGGACTCTCACGCTTGGCGATGGTAATTGGACATATGATATAAAACATTACCTGAACAACTTGAAGAACGATTACCCAAAAGACCTAAAGGACCTTAAGAAGAGCCTAAATGAAAGGTCCGGCTATCCTGGCTTTGTAAAAGCTCGTCGCAATTTGCTTATAAGTGAGCTTTATCTGACTCAGGAAACCGTCGATGACCTCGCTTTTTTGGCGGACATAGGCCATACTCGCCTCGTCATGAGGATTGATGGCTGGTTGCCATTTGTATCTACGATTATTAAGTTAGACATCGAGCTTTCTAAAAGACTAGATGTGGGGGATGTACTTAACTATATGACCGAAGAAGAGCTGGTAGCCCTGGCCGAGAATGGAGATATGGTGCCCGAGAGAGAACTGCTCGCGCGGAAAAAAACTGGGGAGTTCCTCATCCTGAATGACCATGGCTCGTACAGAATTTTTTATGGCGCAGAGGCAAATAAGAAGTTTAAATCTCTAGTACCCGAGGTCGATCATGCAGCTATCACGGAGCTCAAAGGCTCAACCGCTGTAATGGGTAAAATTACAGGGAAGGCATGTGTATACCGATGGGATGATAACTTAGAGAAGAAGCTCGAAGTCATTAAGAAAAACCCAATCCTAATTACTGGTCAGACGCGACCCTCCATGATGCCTATCATCCGTCTTGCGAAGGGGATCGCCACCGATGAGGGTGGTGTTACTTCTCACGCCGCCATAGTGTCACGGGAGCTTGGCATACCGGCAGTCATTGGTACGGTCCACGCTACTAAGGTTTTCAAGGACGGAGACCTAGTGGAGATTGATGCGGACAACGGAGTAGTGAGGAAACTGTCATGAAATACATATCCCCATTTAGTAGGATTTCAAAGAAGGATTCCATGGTATATGGGGGGAAGGTTGCTTCTCTCGGTGAAATGTATTCAGCTGGCATCCCGGTACCAAACGGGTTTGGGGTGTCAATTGAAGCTCATAGAGAATTGGGGGGCAAGCCCTTTACAGATGAGTTTAGGCAGGACCTCCAGAGCGCGCTTAACGAGCTGGGGCATGACCGTGTTGCAGTTCGTTCATCCGCTGTCGCAGAGGATGCAGCGGATGCTTCATGGGCTGGCCAGCTGGAGACGTATTTGAACGTCGATGCAGATGGCCTTGAAGATGCTATCAGGAAGTGCTGGAAATCTGTCGATGCAAGTCATGTTAAGGCATATGCAAAAGGTAAGAAGCTAGGTAAAGACAGTCTGCTGGTTGGCGTCGTAGTTCAAGGCATGGTGGACAGCGAGGCTTCTGGCGTTATGTTTACCGTCAACCCCGTTACTCACAGTAAGGGTGAACTCATGATTGAGGGCGCTTATGGGCTCGGAGAGACCGTAGTCCAGGGTATCGTAACTCCCGATAATTGGCTCGTTGATCGTAAGGACCATACTGTGTCGCATTTCGGTATACAGGTTAAGGAGAAGATGATGATTTTTCAGAATGGCAAGAATGTCACGTTAGCAGTCCCTGATGCAATAGCCGATAGGGCTGTCTTGATGGAAGAGCAGGTACTTGAGCTGGCAGCGTTAGGTATTAAGATAGAGGATCATTATGGGGCTCCGCAAGATATCGAGTGGGCTCGCTCTAAGGGTGCTTTCTATATAGTACAGGCACGTCCGATCACAACTCTTGATTCTTAGCTTCATTCAATAACAGTGTAGGGCATGGCATGGCACGGAGGCCCTATACAGGCCGACAATTGTTCATGCTTATGCTACAATTGATAGGTAAAATGACTTAATTTATGCGCGTAATTGCAAAGATTATTATTATCCTAACATCCCTGGCTCTTGTGTGCTTGGTTGGTGCGCACGTAATCACCAGTAGCGTTACGAACGAGGACTTGCTAAGCAAGCAGTTTGAGTCAGCAGGGGTGTACAGCCTGGGGGCAGAGTCCTTGCAGGAATCATTCCAGGAAAGCCTTAAGGCGGCTAACGTTTCTGACCCTGTTGTAGGCGAGATACTCGCAAAGAGTGTGACTGCAGAGGCAGTGGCGAGTGCTGCCAAACCTGTAATCGGTGAATTTACCGACTGGATAGTCGCCAAGGGCGGGGAGGAGCTAAAACTAGCCTTGGATTTGACGAGTATTAAAAGCCAGATAGTACGGGAATCAAAACTCCGGGGAAGTATCGAGACGAGCTTTGTGGTGACACGCGAAGTACCTGATAGTTTGAGTTTACTAGAGACGTCTAAAGCCGGCTCAAATTACGAAGGGCTACAGCAGGCGTACCAGCGAGCCAATGCATTAGTTCTACCTTTGCTCGTAGGCGTGTTGGCAGGGATGGGTCTGCTCGTGCTGTTGGCGTTGCGCTTGCCCCACAAGCGCTTGGCCTGGCCAGGGTGGGTGTTGATTGCTGCCGCAGTTGTGGGCATCGTTCTGGTATATGCCACCCCCACACTCCTCGCCGCAACGATACTGAAAGAAGGAGCGGTGAACGCGGAGATTAATCGGATTAGCTTAGGACTGATCCGGGCGACACTGGATGCTTCACGGCTGTATTGGTATGTTCTTGCAGCTGCAGGAGCTGGCTTATTTGCGCTATCAATACCGCTGCAGCATCGCTACAATAAGCGACAGAAGAAAGGGCGGCACTAATGTCTTTTGATAGCTCCCAATACCTAAGAAAACTATACGACGGAACCTCGAGTAGGCTACGCTGGCAGATTATTGCATTGGTTGCAGCAACGTATTTGTTTGTTGGGAAAAACATTGGAGCTGTTACTGCAATACTAATCGTCGCATCGGCCTATAACGCTTTTACATATACCGCGTGGGCGGCGCGGCACGACGTCATAGGGACTAAATGGTTCGATATCACCACCAACTTCACCCTGATTGCCTTACTCGTTCTATGTACGGGAGGTCTTGCAAGCCCGTATGGGCCGCTTGTGCTCGTTATTATCCTGGTTGCTAGCTATTGGTATGGTTATACGGGCCTGGGCTATGTCATGGCTCTATTGCTCGCTTATTGGGCTCTTATGCTCTTTCAGAACCCTATCTACGACTTATCACATGCAATCTTTGGTGTGTTCTCGATTATCTTAGGGGATTATACTGTTCGATTGGGCAAACTTACTCGTAGCGAGCAGGAGAGGATCGATCGTGACACCAACGCGTTAATGCAGCAGCGCAAGAGGCTCTTTAGTCTCGTAAACGGCCTCTCGCAGGCAATCTTTGTTGTCGACAAGGATGGAAAGATCATTGTGTATAACGGTGCGGCCTTGGAGCTTCTAGACACTCACTACGAGATTGAACGCCTACCTGCGGTAGAGGTCGTACACTTATGTGATGAGGCTGGCTCGCAGGTTTTCCCAATTCAGCATTCTCTTTCTTCTGGAGAAATGTTCGCGAGCAGCGACTTGAAGCTAAAGGTTAACGAGACCACAACGCTCGATGTGTATACAAGCATTACCCCTATGGTTGAGGAGGGCGAAAGAGTTGGCGCGCTATTACTCCTAAGGGATATTAGTGAGCAAAAAACGCTCGATAGCCAGAAGGATGAGTTTATTTCTATCATATCTCATGAGTTACGAACTCCAGTAGCGATCGTGGAAGCCGACTTGTCTACGCTCATGTTGCCTAAGTTCGCCCAACTACCGGAGCATGCCAGCAAACTCCTTAATAATGCCTATCAGAACCTTACTTTCTTAGCGAGTTTATTAAAGGATCTATCAAATCTGGCTAGTTCCGAGCGCAGTCTGCTCGAAACAGAGTTGGCTCCATTGGACCCTGTATCGTTTTGCCACGCGATGATCGACGGCATCCGGCCAAAAGCAGAGGAGCAGGGCTTGAAGCTCAAGTTTACTCATTCCACTGGACTCAAGAAGGTCACCACAAGCCCCCAGCGCGTAGAGGAAATACTAATGAACTTCATGACGAATGCCTTGAAATACAGCAGCCGCAAGAACTCCATCGTAGAGCTTCGTATATCTCCATCCAAGATGTATCAGGGGGGTGTCTGCTTTAGCGTAAGCGACTCTGGCATAGGTATGAAGAAGAAGGATCAGGCCCAACTATTCACTAAGTTCTTCCGCTCCGAGAACCCTCAGGCACAGGCGGTCAAGGGAACCGGCATGGGGCTGTATATATCTAAAAAGCAGGCTGATAAGATCGGCGCAACAATCAGTTTGGAAAGTACATTCGGAAAGGGTAGTGTCTTTTCACTAGACGTCCCCCGTGACGTCAAGAAGGCTTAGCGTAGTTCGGTACGCTTCTGCCAACGTGGGCGGAATAATTCATAGCTAAGCATTGAGAATGCTAGCGCCGTTAGGCTGATGAGGCTTGTTGCGGGGTAGAACAGTGCCCCCAAGAAGCCTTGTTTGCTGGTGGAGGATATCATGATCCTCGGAGCTAAGCCCGCGCAGTACGCTGCCGCCCAGAGCGTGATTGACTGAGGGCTATAGACTGCCGAAGCAAGAAGTCCGATCCCCGGAGTTACAAAAAGGAAGGCCCCAAGTGTGATAGCGCTGACGGTTAGGGGCATGTTGAATTGTAAGGCGGGATAGTAACGCTGGACATTGTCATGGGTAATGGTTTCAAAAGTAGCATGGTTTTGAGACGTTGCTACGTCACTTGCTAGGTAGAAGCTGGTTTTAAGCCCTGCCAGGCTGGCTTGACGCGCTAGCTCCATTTCGGCGATTGGGCTCTTGCGAGAGGACTTGAAGCCTCCAATTTTGTGTAGGGCCGATCGATTCATCCCAATCAGGCCGCTGTAGGCTAAGTTGATGCTCGGGTGTTTCTTTTCAACCCATCCCGCCGGATAGCAACCTAGGAGCAAGAAGTGGTTTTGGTTGAGAACAAGTTTTTGTGCTAGGGTTTTGTTCTGGTCTGCAGGCAAGAGCGAGACGAGTTGTAGGCTTTGCTTCTCCATTAGGCTAACGATTGTTGCGAGGGCATTGGGCATTAGGATGGTATCAGCGGACAGCAGAACTACTACCTCGCCTTCGGCATGGGTTAGTAGCTGTTCGGCAGCCCAAGCACTGGCTTCCCAACCCGACTCTGGCTCACTAATGTCGAGTATCCTTAGTCTTTCGTCCTGAAAACCTTGCGCTAGTTTGAGCGTGTTGTCATCAGAACCTAGGTCGGTAAACAGTACCTCTATGTCAGGATAGCTTTGTCCAAGGACGGCAAGTAGGGTCGAGTTAATGTTTGAACCCTGGTTGAGGGCATGTATTAATACACTAACCTTAGGTGGCTCGCTTATGACAGAGTTTGTTTTTGGTCTTCGTAGGGAGAGGGCGTTGTAGGTGCCGAGTAGTAGTTGAAGCAGCCCAAGCCCAATGAGGCTGTAGGCAATAATGTTGAAGCGCGCTGTACCCAGATTGAATGGATCCGCGGTGAAAAGAATGATTTGAGTTAGCCAGAAGCCCACGAGCCAATTAAGCCAGAGGAAGTTTTTCCAGCCCCTGCGGTATACATGTGCTTTGGCATCGCTTTTGTACTTGCGGAAGAATGTGACGTTGAGCGCGTAAAGGCTAAGTAGTATGCCGCACACTAGCCCTAACGGCCAGTAGAAGGCAGCCACAATAATCGAGCACGCAACGTAGAGCGCTAAAGCGTAGCTTGCCGTTCTGCGCGTGCCAAGGTAGGTGGCGATAGACTTAATCCCACCGGCTCTATCCGGGGCAATGTCTTGGATTGCTCCGAATGCCTGACTCGCCATACCCCAAAAAGTGAAAGCAACGAGTAGGGCTAGTGGGTACGATCTTGCACCACCAAAAGCCAAGCCGAATACCATTGGTCCGACAAAGTGGAGGGCGGAGTTGACTGAGTCCAGAAAAGGAACCTCTTTGAATCGCAGGCCTTTGATGCTATAGCTAACACAAAGAAAGCTTACGAGAGCTATGACTATATTGCTTGTAGGGCTACCTTGCCATATGAAGTATGCCAAGAAGGGAATATTGAACGCTGCAATCGCATACCATAGTTGCTTTCTTTGTTGGGGCGCAACGATACTGCCCTCAATAGACCCTTTGCGAGGGTTTTTGATGTCAGATTCGTAGTCGTAAATGTCATTGATGCCGTACATTGCGAGGTTGTATGGCCAGAGGAAGTAGGCAATACCAATCCAGAAAGACAAATCTATTCTTCCGGTTGCCAATAGATAGCCTGCTGCATATGGTGCAGCCGTATTAATCCAGCTAAATGGCCTGCTTACTGCAAAGACCTGTTTGATGATAACTGCTAGTTTATTTACTATCATGGGTTGTCTCCTTTGACCTGAAATGCAGAAACAATGTGGGTGCGAGTATTACCGCAACGATGAGGTAGGAAAAATCTTCGACTGGGATCGTTCCGAGCCTGACATTGAGCGTGTAATTTGTATTGTAGCGCACAATCGGCAGTGCCGTTAAGTACGTGTTAAATACAATCATGCAGCCAAACATAATGAGGCCGCTGGCGCGGACTAGGCGCCAGTTTACGAGCAGCGGGCGAAGCCTAAGTATGATAAGCCCTGCTGTTGCGAGGAACACCATGTTAAGCAGCACATACCTATACATGGCTCTTGCCCCTCATTCCCGCCCATAGTCCCACTAAAGAATAGAACCAAAGGCTTGTGTAGATAAGTAGTGTCAAGAAGAGTACCTCTTCAACTGGCAAGTTGGGGGTAAATAATGACACCCCAATAACGTAAGCCTGGTTAGTAGAGAACACACCAAGCAAGATCCCCGCGATGTCCCAAAGCAGAAAAAAAACCATGAGTGCAGCCCAGGTCTTTAGTGCTGCCCGGCGGCTCTTGAATAGAACGAGCTTATAGCGCCAATCAGCGATGCCAACCCCCACTAAGCTTATAATGAGTATGGCCAGGTAGGCGTAGTTGAGTTGCAGTAGCATCATATAGGATTAAGTATACTACTCAATTCGGCTTCAGGTGTGATAATATATGCCGTAATGGCAAAAAAAATGAAAACAGCAATTATAGTTGGTGCTGGCATAGGCGGTCTAACAACCGCTGCAAGACTTTCAAAGGATGGCTACCAAGTAACCATCCTGGAGAAGGACAAGAACGTCGGTGGGCGAGCTAATGTGATCAAACAGGACGGTTACACCTTCGATACTGGTCCGACGATCCTTATGATGACGGATGTTCTTTACGACACGTTTTCGTATTGCGGTAAGAACTTCGATGACTATATCAACCTGTCACAGCTTGAGCCGAACTATCAGGTTAAGTGGGCCGATGGCAGCGGGGTTGAAGTTTCCAGTAATCTCCCAAGGTTCGCAAAGTCGCTTGCCAAAATTGACCCAAAAGCTCCAGAGCAGTTCTACACATTCTTTGGCGAGATGGCGAAGATGTACAGAATCGGTCGGGGGAAGTTTATAGATAAAAACTTTGATAAGCTCACGGATTTTATCAACGTTCCGGCTGGACTCGAGCTATTAAAGGGCGGGGGCCTAAAGAAGCTTTACAGCTTTGTTTCGACTTACTTTGACGATCCGCGACTTAGGATGCTTTTCAGTTTCCAGAGTATGTATTTAGGAGTTTCGCCTTACGAGGCTCCTGCGGTATACGGCATGGTGAGCTATATGGAGACAGGGCTTGGAATATGGTACCCCAAGGGAGGCATGCATAAGCTGCCAGAGGCCTTTGCGAAGCTTGTGAAAGACATGGGCGGTGAAATTCGAGTTAGTACACCGGTCCAGCAAATCCTCATTCAAGACAAGGTGGCGTATGGGGTGAAGCTTGAGGGTGGAGAAGTATTGAAGGCAGACGTGATCGTGTGTAACGCAGACTTGCCGTACGCATACAAAAAGCTCATAGAGCCAAAAGACAGGCCGAAAGTAAAAGAAGCGCAGATGGACAAGCTCAAGCAGGCGAGTTCAGCCCTCCTATTCTACTGGGGTGTTAACGATGAGATGAAAGACATGTTGCATCATAACGTCTATTTTTCCAAAGACTTTAGGGGCAACCTCGACCAAATCTTCCACGAGAACAAGCTACCGACTGATCCGGCATTTTACATATACATACCAACCAAAACTGATCCAAAGCTGGCTCCCAAAGGTCGACACGCCGTCTATATATTAGTACCCGTACCGAATTTAGACGCCGGCATTAACTGGGACACGGCAACTGAAAAGATAAAGAAGCGAGTCCTGGAGCGCATGAAGAAGATTTACAAAGTCGATATTGCAGAAAAGATCGAATCAGAGGCAATATTCTCCCCGCAAGACTTTGAGACTAGGTTTAACCTAACTGATGGCACAGCATTTGGACTCAGTCATCACTTTTTCCAGTCGGGCTACTTTAGGCCTTCGAACAAGGCAAGGGGCATAGAGAGACTTTACTTTGCTGGGGCTAGCACATACCCAGGCAGCGGCGTACCAATGGTGACACTGAGTGGCAAACTTGTGGCAGAGAGGATTGCTAAGGAGCTCCAATAATGACAGTAGTTGCGCCAGAACTAGACTTCTTCTCGTTAAACAAGGCAGTGAAAGCCGGCGTCGATAGTCGACTTGAGCAGTTCTTTGCCCATAAGAAAAAGAGGGCAGCTGGAATTGATGGCCGAACAAAACGACTCGTGGAGGATATTGAGAAGGTTGTGCGTAGGGGCGGCAAACGAATCCGCCCTACTTTGGCGGTCGTGGGCTATCAGGCTGCGGGAGGCAAGGACCTAGAGCATGCCCTCGATGCGGCTGTGGCAGTTGAACTGTTACATGCCTTTATGCTCGTGCATGACGACGTCATGGATCAAGACCTTGTACGTCATGGCGGCAAGAACCTTGGTGGAATATACCGTACTAGATTCGCCAAGAGCATGGGCGAGGCAGAAGCTGCACATACTGCCGACTCAATGGCTATTTTGGCCGGAGATTTGTTAATGTCTTGGGTTTTTGAGGTGCTAGCGGTCTACGTTAAGGACGGAGCGTTGTTAGCGCGAGTAATTGGGCAGCAGTCAGCTGTGATTTTTGACACTGCAGCAGGTCAGCAGCTTGATGTGCTTTCTGTGTTCGAGGAGCAGATGAGCGTCAAGCAGATTATGAAAATTCCACATTATAAAACGGGCCTATATTCTTTTGTGGCACCGCTCCAGTTTGGCGTATTAATCGCCGGCCAACAAGAGCTCCCTGTATTTTTTGACTACGGGATTAATCTAGGCACGGCCTTCCAGCTCATAGACGATGACTTAGGGATGTTCGGCTCGAGTAGGCAAACAGGCAAACCGGTTCAGTCAGACTTAGAAGAAAACAAACCAACTCTTTTGCGGCACTATGGCTTCAAGCTTTGCAAGGATGGTGAACTTGGAGAACTAAAGAGCTACTTTGGTAATCAAAATTTGAAGACTACAGATGTAGCGCGAGCACGCAGAATATTGAGTGAAAGTGGCGCTCGAGCCAAGGTCCTAATCGCAGCTGAGGGTTACGGAAAGAAGGCGACCCAAGCCTTAGAGGGTAGTGGCTTGGATACTTTGACAACCAGTAGGCTTACCGATCTCGCACATTTCTGTCTTAGCCGAAAGCACTAGTAGGATGGGCAGTCGCGCTAGTTATTGCTATTGTGCCAAAGTGACCCGTAAGTCGTCCTCATCTTTCTACTTAGCGTCGCGCTACTTTGATGCTGAAACACGAAGGCATCTTCATGCGATTTACGCCTTTTGTCGGACGGCCGATGATATTGCTGACGCCCCAGGCCTGGAACGCAATGTGCGGCTTGACGAAATTGGCGTGCTCGAGCATACGCTGAAGACTGAGCGTTATGAGGCTGATGACCTATTGTGGCCGGCGTTCTTTGAATCTGTAAAGAAGTATGGTATCCCAAAGAAGTACTTTAATGAGCTTCTCGAGGGCATGAGGTTTGATATTGAGGGTGGCGCGATCAAGTCCTTGGCGGACCTGGAGCGATATAGCTACCTAGTAGCAGGCACGGTAGGGGGCATGTGCGCCCACCTTGTGACGAAGCCCAGTGCCTCGATAATAGAGGCCGCAATAGACCTGGGTATCGCCATGCAGATTACTAACATATTGCGAGATGTAAGCGCCGACGTTTTGATTGGTCGAATTTACCTCCCGGAGGACATGATGCGGCAATACGGACTAAAAGAGTCTGACATACGACAAGGAAGGTTCACGGAGGGATCAGCTGTGCTGATGGCTGAACTGGCTGCTATAGCTCAACAAAAGTATGAACGAGCCGAAATTGTGGTTAGGCGGTTGCCTAAGAATAATCGCAGGCCTATCCTGATCGCACTTGGGTTGTATCGCGAGATTCTTATGCGCATAGAACAGCGAGAGTTTAGAGTCTATAATACGAGGGTACGCTTAAATATCCTTCAGAAGTTATGGCTCGTAATAAGAACAAGATAGGTCATCAATATGAACCAAACCCCAAGTAGGCGGCCGGGGATAGACGGATTGAGCCATCGATCCCACAAGGTTCAGCCGCATCAATCTCACCACTCTCATTCAGTTAGCCCTGTAAAACCAGCACACGTAGTGCATCAACCTCGTCATGCTCTCGGCATGATGACTGTGCTGTCTCAGGTTTTTTCACCTCGGGTAGATGCTGGGCTCAAAAAGCTAGCTATCGTCCGTCTAGCGCTCGATATTAAGTTTTGGCTTTTACTCTGCTTGCCGTTTATTGCTCTATGGGCACTAAATGCCTCCCAGGGCTCTCCTTGGCTGGTATTCTCGGGCCTCAAGGAAGCTAGTTTAGAATGGGGCTATCCTAGGTTTGTGATGGTGGCAGCGGGAGGCTACGTGGTCATTATTCTCTCGATTCTCGCCACGACTCTACTAAATCAGGTTATGTTGGGTCGAGAATTGCTTCGTAGTCACGGGCATGTGGTCGGGGTCCATTCACTCGTTCGCTTGACCGCGGCAAATGCGCTTAAACTGACATTTGGGTGGTTTGTCCACGTCGCGGCTATCTTTTTGACTACAGTTGCTGTGACATGGGGCGCTTGGATCCTTGTTCGGGGCAATGTAGTTGGTAGATACTACCTCGCAGCCATTATTTTGGCTTTGGGCTTGTCTTTAGTGTTGGGCATGGAGGCTGTGTGGTACGCTAGCCGTCTTGTGCTTGCAACAAGCAATGCGAAGCTCCGAAGGGCTTGGTTGCTAGCCTGGCGGACCGTAGTTTCGGGCCCCGTTTTTAGTCTTTGGGCAGTCGTTCTGGCAAAAAGCGTCCAGCTTATCTTCATTGCGCTGATCGCATCCTCGGTATATTTTAGCACCCAGGTTCTTTTGGGCCAGAATTCAGCGGCTACCCGGGCGGCCGTATGGGTATTGTGGCTCATGTTTGACCTTGCTTCCGGTTACGCTCTGCTTATAGCGAGTACACGATATTGGGCTGGCTGGTACTCCTTGCTATTGTTGCGGCTTCCAGGGAGGTTCGCGGAGCAGCACAAGGTTGCAGCTCCTTCAGGCGCGGCGTTGAAGGGTTTCTGGAAGGGCCTGGTGTTGTGCCTCGTCGTGCTGTGTGTATTGTGCGCAGGACTCTTGTTGGCTGTTGCGTGGAGAGATCCTATCGTCACGTACCTGGGTGCCATGCGCGATTCGTTGCCCATGAACCTGGAGACCGTAGTACCCGGTAAATAGGGGATAGAACTTGACTAAGGCATCAAATCCAGGTTATAATAGCCAACGAAAGCCGGAAGGCTTTTTTAAGTTGGCAGTATGCACCCCGACTGGGGTATAATTACAAGTGAAACCTATGGATAAACTCATTAATTACATTTCGCTATCGTATGCTGAGCTCAAAAAGGTAACTTGGCCAACACGCCGCCAGGCTTTGCAGCTGACCTTAATCGTTATTGTGTTCTCGGTTACTCTCGCTGTCATCGTCGGAGGTTTTGATGCAGCCATCCGTGCATTTTTACAACAAGTAATTTTAAAGGTGAATTAAATGACCAAGGAAAGCACTCCGAGGGCGTGGTACGTAATTCATACGTACTCGGGCTACGAAGATCAGGTATCTGATAATTTACGACAGCGTATTGATTCGATGGGCATGCAGGACAAGGTGTTCAGCGTCATCGTCCCTAAAGAGAACCAGATTGAAATTAAGAACGGTAAACGTCGCGTGGTAGAGCGAAAGATCTTCCCTGGCTACATCCTCGTAGAGATGATAGTGACAGAGGACTCGTGGTACGTCGTACGTAATACGCCGAATGTAACGGGATTTGTTGGGACTGGAACTACGCCATCACCAATCAATGATGACGAAGTTAAGTCCATCCAGAAGCGCATGGGCGTTGAGGAGCCTAAATACAAGATTGACTTTAGTATCGGTCAGCTTGTTAATATCATCGACGGTCCATTCAAAGGCTTTGATGGCTCCGTAAGCGAGATTGACGAAAGTAAGGGTAAGCTCAAGGTCCTGGTGAACATGTTTGGCCGAGAGACACCAGTCGAGCTTGATAGCTTGCAAGTAAAGAAAGTATAGGAATTAGATTATGGCAGAAGCAAAGAAAGTAAAAGCACAACTCAAGATGGTTATACCTGGTGGCGGAGCAACTCCAGCACCACCTGTAGGATCTGCACTTGGTCAGCATGGCGTAAATATGATGGACTTCATTAACGCATTTAACGAGCAGACTAAGGACGTAAAGGGGCAGCCAGTTCCAACTAAGATTACCGTTTACGAAGATAAGAGCTTTACGTTCGTAACAAAGTCTACACCAGCTGCAACGCTAATTAAGCAGGCAATCGGCTTGCAAAAAGGCTCTGGCGTTCCCCACAAGGAAAAGGTAGGAAAGCTTACTCAGGATCAGTTAACACAAATTGCAGAAACTAAGTTACCTGATTTGAGTGCAAATGACATTGAAGCAGCTAAGAAGGTTATTGCCGGCACAGCTCGCTCTATGGGTATTGAGGTAGAGAAATAATATAGCAATATAACGAAGGTGGGAGGCATGTACTGCCGCTTGCACCACTAAGGAGAAAACTATGGTAGATAAGAAAAACGAAGAGATTAAAGAGGAAGTTGCCACTGAGACTAATGCCGTGGAGTCAACTAACGTAGAGGTGATTGCGCCCGTGGCAACTACAAAAGCCGGTAAGCATTCTGCCAAGGCCGTTCGCGAGGCCGAACAGCTCGCCGAGAAAGAGGCTCGCAAGGAAGCCCAGCTCGACGAGGAGCCTGCCCCTCGACCCAAACTGAAGCCCCGAGTAAAAACTTATAGCAAGAAGCAGAAAGCTGCTCGCGAACTTGTTGATAAGGAAAAGCTCTACACTATAGGTGATGCGGTTGACCTATTGCCGAAGCTCTCGAGTAGTAACTTCGATGCAACTGCAGAGCTACATGTTGCGCTCGGTATTGACCCGCGCCAGGCTGACCAGCAGTTTCGCAATAGCGTAGTTTTGCCAGCAGGGACCGGAAGCGAAGTCCGAATCGCTGTCTTGACCGATGCGAAGCTAGCTAAGGCAGCTGCTGACGCCGGTGCCGACATGACTGATAGCGAACAGCTTTTAGCTGACATCGCAAAGGGGAAGTTTGACTTTGATGTGCTCGTTGCTTCGCCTGATCAGATGGCTGTTTTGGGGCGTCACGCTAAAGCACTCGGACCAAAAGGCCTTATGCCTTCACCTAAAAGCGGCACGGTAACTCCCGACCCAGCAAAAGCTGTTGCCGAGATCAAGAAGGGTCGCCTGGACCTCAAGAATGATGCAAGCGGCATTGTGCACGTTGCTATAGGTAAAGTAAGCTTTAAGTCTGCGGACTTGCTCGCTAATGCAGAAGCAGTCTTGAACGCGGTCGTACACAACCGCCCATCGGGAGTAAAAGGTGTGTATGTAAAATCTGCGTATATGGCTGCCACCATGACGCCGTCAATTAAGCTTGATATATCTAGCCTTTCGAAGTAGCAGAAAAGACTCGTGTGTCACAAAAAATACCCCGGAATTCCGGGGTATTTTTTGTTCATAGATATTGCGGAGCCACTTGTGCAGCCCCTATAATGAGGTAAATAGGGGGTGTGTATGGCAAGGACTACAGAAGGTGATGCTCAGCAGTGGCTAAAAGCGCAGCTTCAGGGAGAGGGCTACGACCTTACTGCAGTTGAGATCTATCAGCGTAAAGTCGCTCGGCCTTTTTCGGGCGCACTGGGTGATGCGGAAATGATAGCCGCACGTAAGTCGGGCCAGATTGTAATTGAGCCATATTCCTCTGAGCTGCTTAACTCTTCGAGTTACGATGTGCGTTTGGGTGGGTATTTCTACCGAGCTGAGCGAGTCGGTCACAGAGTGGACTTCTCTCCTTATGACGAGGGCGAAGTTAGGGATTATTACGCGGGGCCTTACAAGGCTATGCGGCACAAGGACTGGTGTAGCCGTAATCAGCGGCAGCCCTTTCACGGTATCGGAGAGGACGAACATATAATTGTATTAGCACCGGGTGAATGTATCCTGGGCCATACCGTGGAGTACATAGGCGCCCGTTATGGCGCTACAACTATGATGAAGGCACGATCTTCGCTTGGCAGGATAAATATTTCGGCCTGTGATGATGCCGGCTGGGGTGATGTCGGGTATATTAATCGTTGGACCATGGAGATTCGAAACAAGAACAAGGATGTTTGGGTTCCGCTGGTCGCAGGAATGCCAATAGGGCAAATTGTGTTTTTCTGGGTTGCAGGAGCGACGGTAGACTACGGGGAGCAGGGGCATTACCAGGGCGATAAGGACCTACGCAAGGTGAAGAAGTCCTGGAAGCCTGAGGGCATGTTGCCCCAGATATATTCAAAGAAAAACAGGGATTTGCGAAGGCAGCTCTCTACTTCTCCTAAAGAGATATTCTAGCCCGGCGATGAGCCATTGTTGGCCCGTTTGCTTCTTGACCATGGCTACCTGATCTGTTAAAATACCTCTATCGATTACCAAAGACCGTAGCCGACGCAAGTCTTAATCCGCTACGAGAGGTGAGATGCTCACAAATATTGTTTGCTTTTCAACTCTTTGGTTTTCGCCAAAGTTTTTTGTTTTAGCCAAGGTCGAGGCTCAGAACAGGTTCTTAATAATAAGTAATGAAAGGGTAGTTGCATGGCAAAAACACGTGAACGCAAGCAGTCTGATGTTGCGAAGATGTCCGAACTTTTTGGTCAGACAAAACTCGCAGTTTTGACAGACTACCGAGGTCTTGATGTGCCAGCAATCAATGAGCTGCGTAGCAAGCTTCGAGATGCAGGTATTACCTATACTGTCGCCAAAAACACCCTAGTAAAGCTAGCTCTAGCGGATTCTCCACAGAAGAATGCCGACACCAGCCTTCTGAACGGCCCAATGGCAATCGCATTCGGGACCGACGAAGTTGATGCGGCCAAAATCGTGGCTGAGTTTGCGAAAGAGTATGCAGCACTCGATATTTTGGGTGCAATTTCTGAAGATGGCAGCATTTTAACCAAGGCAGAAGTGAAGGCTTTAGCCTCATTGCCGAGCCGCGAGCAACTTATGGCTCAGTTGGTTGGAACAATCGCTGCTCCGCTCAGTAGCTTTGTAAGGGTACTTAATGGCAATGTTGCCAGTGTGGTTTACGCACTAAACGCAATCAAAGAAAAGAAAGAGGCACAGGCCTAGTCCACTAATAATAAGGAGAACAATATGGCAGAAGAAGTAACAGTAGAAGAAAAAGCAAAGGTAGAAGTTCCAGAGAAGTTCAAAGGTCTCGTAAGTGAGATAGAAAAGCTAAGCGTTCTTGACCTTTCAGAGCTTGTAAAAGTTCTTGAAGATCACTTTGGCGTAAGCGCAGCAGCTCCAGCTGCAGCAGTAGCAGCAGCTCCAGCTGCAGGCGAAGGCGCCGACGCAGGTGCTGACGAAAAAGCCAACTACGATATCGTACTCACGGGTGCTGGCGAAAAGAAAATCGACGTCATTAAGGCCGTACGTGAGATTTCAGGTCTAGGTTTGGCTGAGAGCAAGGCTCTTGTAGACAGTGCTCCAAAGACTGTTAAGGAAGCCGCTCCGAAGGCAGAAGCCGAAGAAGCTAAGGCTAAGCTTGAAGCAGCCGGCGCTACTGTAGAGCTACAGTAAGCTCTAACGCTCAAAAGTATTATAAATGGCCTCGCAAGGGGCCTTTTATAATGGAGTAAAATTTAGCCCAACAGGTTGGCATAATATACCAAAAGTGCTACACTAAGGCCAATCAGGTAAAAAGATATATCCAAAACAATGATTGAAAAAGATAAACAACAAGCAAACCTCCAGGCACTAGCAAACCAACTTGCTTCGGCAGAATCTAGTCTACGCGAAGTACATAGACTTATTCAGGAGATGGGAGTTAAGCCGGAGGACCTTCCCGAGCCAAGCAAAGCCCGAACGACCAAGAGTCCCGCTGCCGCCAGTGCAGTAAACGGAAAAGTCATAGAGGGTCGGTTTGATGGTCAACATATGATTGGAGAGGGCAGTAAGAGCTATCCAGTTCCTGCTAACTATGCCTCCAAGTCTAAACTTGTCGAAGGAGACACTCTTAAACTTACTATTGCCGAGGACGGCTCGTTTATATACAAGCAGATTGGACCAGTAGAGCGCAAGAAGCTTATTGGTAAGCTCATACTTGACGATGGCCAGTATAAGGTTGAAGCTGGTAGTAAGGTATATAATGTGCTTTTTGCAAGCGTCACTTACTTCAAGGGTAATCCTGGCGACGAAGTAACGATTGTGATTCCCGCTGCCGAAGGCGCCACTTGGGCTGCAATCGAAGCAATTATCGGCGCATAGAAAGCACCTGTCGCTAACGGCTCTTGTGACTGGTCCCGCCACAGCGCTATAATAGGTGTAATAATGTTTGTGAAATGGAGGGGTTTTGTCTCGTATTGCGCTGTATCGCAAATACCGATCAGTCGACTTTAAGGATGTCGTTGGCCAAAAGCACGTTACTCGGACTCTTGAGGCCGCGGTTGAGCGGGGTTTGATAAGCCACGCGTATTTACTTACAGGGCCAAGGGGCACCGGTAAGACCAGTATTGCTCGTATCTTGGCCCGGCGGATTAATTCCTTGCCATCTGGTGTTGATCTCGACAGGGAATTAGATATTATCGAGATCGATGCCGCCTCTAACCGCGGCATTGACGAGATACGCACACTGCGCGAGAAGATAGTCTCGGCCCCAACAAGCTTGGCCTACAAGATATATATTATTGACGAGGTTCATATGCTTACCCGCGAGGCCTTTAATGCCCTGCTTAAGACCCTTGAAGAGCCTCCAGCTCATGCTGTGTTTGTGCTTGCCACCACTGAGGCTCATAAGCTCCCTGAGACCATCATTTCTAGGACTCAGCGTTTTGATTTACGGCCAATAACCACGCAGGATCTGGTGTCGCGGCTCGAAGATATCGCAGCCAGTGAGAAGATAGTAATCGATCGGGATGCTCTCGAGATGATTGCTCGAGCAAGCAGAGGTGGGTTCCGCGATGCTATAGGCCTGCTCGATCAACTCTCTGTATTGAATGAGAAGCTAACGGTCGAGCAAGTTGCTGCTGTCCTAGGCATGGCCGCACGAGCTGATATTTTGGAGATTATTGAGGCAATTGCCGCTAAAGATTCTGCCACAGCCCTTACTAAGCTGGAGGCACTTATATCATCTGGCAATGAGCCGCAGGGGCTGACAGGACAGCTTTTAGAGGAGATACGTGAAGATTTATTGCGCGGGGTGATTGCAGGCGGCAAACAAGAGTCAGTACTCGACGGCACTCAGGCGGCCTGGGCGATCGAGTGTCTAACCAAGGCGCTCGGCGATTTTAAGATTACCCAGCACTATAGTCTGCCCCTGGAGCTAGCCCTTTATCGTGCGAGTGTAGGTGTGTCGGTAGCGCCGTTAGAACAGGCTGCCGTGCAGCGGCAACAGGAATCCAGGGACTCTACGCAGTCGACACCGAAACCTAAGATCCAAGAAGCTAAAAAGGCCTCGGCCAAGCCTAATGCAGAGCCCTCTGCCGACGAACAGAGTCTATGTACTAAGGGTCTCAGTTTGATCAAAGAAAGGAATAATTCACTATACGCTGTAATGCGTTCGGCGAATCCTCACATCGAGGATAATAAGCTTGTTTTGGAATGTAGATTCAGTTTTCACAAGGAGCGAATGGAAGAGCAGAAGAATCGGCAGCTCATTGAGCAAATCATGAGTAAGAGCTTGGGCCGCGATATCATGCTAAACTGTAGACTGACGAAGACGAGTGAGGAGAAGCAAATAGTGGATAGTGGGCAAGAGCTCGTAGCATCTGCTTTGGAGATTCTTGGAGGCGAGGTGGTAAATGGCTAAACAACAATCGAATAGTTCGGCAGAGAAGCTGCCGCCACAGAATCTGCAGGCAGAGGCGAGTTTGCTTGGCTCGCTCATGCTCGATAAAGATGCAATCATTAAGGTCGCCGACGTTGTGCATGGCGATGACTTTTATGCTACCAAGAATAAACTAGTTTTCGATGCAATTTTGAGCCTATATGAAAAACGTGAGCCACTCGACGTAGTTACTCTATCGAACAAGTTAGAGGCAATGGGGGAACTTGAAAACATTGGCGGCGCTACCTATTTAACGAGCCTGGTTAACGGCGTTCCGTCTGCGGCGCACGTTGTTAATTACGCACAGATTGTTGCCCAAAAGGCTACCCTGCGACGACTCATTACAGCAGCCAACGATATCGGCAGCATGGCATATAACGAGGACCAGCCGCTCGACGGCTTGCTTGATAACGCCGAGCAAACGCTGTTTGATGTGTCCCAAAAGCACCTTAAACAAAACTTTACTTCTATGAAAGAAGTCTTGGCAGAGAGCTTCGATCGACTGGACTCACTTCATAAGGACAAGGGCAAGTTGCGCGGTCTGCCAACTGGCTTCAGAGCTCTAGATAATGTACTGGCCGGTTTACAAAAGTCTGACCTTGTTATTCTGGCCGCACGCCCTGCTATGGGAAAATCAACTTTAGCGTTAAACATGGCCCAGAATATCGCGATTAAACAGGGAGTGCCTGTAGGTGTCTTTAGTCTTGAGATGAGCAAGGAGCAGCTTGTAGACAGGCTGCTAGCAGCAGAGGCAGGTATTGACTCCTGGCGTCTTCGCACGGGCAACCTCGAAGATAAAGACTTTGAGAAGTTAAACAAGGCTATGGGGGTTTTGGCCGAAGCCCCAATTTACTTCGACGATTCTGGTATGGTGAATGTGATGGAGATGCGTACGAAGGCGAGGCGCCTGCAAAGCGAGCATGATCTTGGCCTCCTTGTAATTGATTACTTACAGCTTATGAGCGGGCGCAATAACGGTGGAGAGAATCGTGTGCAGGAAATATCCGAAATATCACGTGGCCTTAAGGGCTTAGCACGTGAGCTAAATATTCCCGTCCTGGCGTTATCACAGCTATCTCGTGCTGTTGAGTCCCGCAGCCCTCAAATCCCACAGCTATCCGACCTCCGCGAGTCAGGGTCGATCGAGCAGGATGCCGACGTAGTTATGTTTATATACCGGGATGAATACTATCACCCCCAGGATACCGAGAAGCCACACACTGCAGAGATTATCATCGCTAAGCACCGTAACGGCCCAACCGGCAATGTGGATCTATATTTCAGAGCAGATGAGATGCGGTTTAAGAACCTCGATAAGTCGCATCAGCCGCAGTCATAGTGTTTTACTTGTGCTTTGGATTTCAGGTATAATAGTCCAATAAGCATAAGAGGTATCGTGTCGAAACGGCAGCGCATAAAGCAGAAGTTACTTAGTCAGGCTGGCAAGTTTGCAATGGTTGGTGTGCTCAACACACTAGTGGATGTAGTCATGGTGAACATATTGACCCAAGTGTTTCGTGTGGAGATTGTTCTGGCAGGTATACTTTCTGGAACTATAGCCATGATCAATAGCCTCATTTTCAACCAGCATTTCACGTTCAAGGTCCACCACCTGAGCAAGGTTCGTATCCTTTACTTTTTTGCGATTACAGCATTCGGGATATACGTAATCCGACCCCTGGTATTACAGCTTTTTACGAAAGAGTGGCTGACACCAGGTGAGATCATTTATGATGTCACAAGCGCGCTCGGGCTCCCTCTTAGCCGCAGTTTTGATGTGAACAACTTTGCATTAGCAATGGCCATCGTAGCCGTGCTGGGCTACAACTTCTTCATGTATCGCAAGTTCGTATTTGTAGAGGAGAAGGGCAGTGAATAAACCCGGCGCCTTAAAAAAGATTAACGGCAGACTTGGCACGATCCTTTTTGGCCTCGTTATACTGACTGCAGTGTTCCTACGCTTTTATCAACTCGACTCGCTTCCACCAGCCATCCATCCGAACGAGGCAGGTTGGCTTGTGTTGTCTCGCCAGCTTCTGACCAGCCCGTATGAGTTTTTCACCAGCATTAGTGGCGCCACCGTTGGGTTCATTTTTCATATCGGAATTGGCTCTGCTGCACTTGGCATGGCCGATTCAGTTTTAAGTGTTCGTTATGTCAATGCTGCCCTTGGGGTGCTTACAGTCGTGGGTTTATATTTCTGGACGAAATCTTTGTTTGGCCGCCGAACTGCATTAGTTGCAGCATTCTTGATTGCTGTTAGCCCTTGGGCCATCACCCTGTCTCGCAACAATGTGCCTGCAAATACGGCTATGCTCGTTTTTGTTTGCCTCTGCTTTTTTGCTACAAAAGCATACAGAACCGGCAGGCTGCCATACGTAGTTAGTTCGATAGCTCTCCTGCTTGTGGGGTGCTTCAGCTCGCGTACCTTCTGGATCGTACCAGTTATATTCGGCGTCCTAACCGGCATAGCATTTGTTAAGAACCGCAAAAGCCCCATAGCGCGCAAAATGCTCGTCGCTACCATAGTTTCTGCTGTGCTCGTGTCGCTAGCGTTCTTAGTCCTACTAATTATTGGCGGCAAGAACCCCGCCACAGGGCTCAATAGCGCTACGCTAGGGCAGTTGTCCGGAAACGGCGTGCTGGAAAAGGCCAAGCTGCTTGTCGAGAATGGAGCTAATACTGTCGGTATGTTCTTTTTGAGGGGAGATGAAGATTATAGTACAAACTTGGGCGGCCTCCCAATGTTGAATGTCTTCGTTGGTATAATGTTTATTCTGGGCCTGCTCGTGTCTTTTGTGAGGCGTCAGCGACTAGCTTATACCTTCTTGTTGACTTCGCTCGTTCTTTTACTCGTGCCCGGCCTCTTTGCCTCTGCGGCTCCGGATGCGTACCGTACGTCTCTTGCCCTACCGGTAATAATGCTCGCTTCCGGCGTTGGCGTAAACTATCTCTTGGCTCGTTGGTACCAAATGTTTCCAGTAAATACGACGGCACGGACCCTTGGCTTAAGCTTTGTGGTTTTCCTGCTAATCCTAACGGGCTATCAGGGTTATCGCCAGTACTTTGTAGCCTGGGCTCAAGATCCTAACACCTACCTCGAATACCGCGAGGACTTACGCGCAATCGCGGAGTATAACTTTGGCGCAAATACATACGTTGTCGTAAGCGATGCAGATACCGCTACACTAGCAGCCTATGCACAAGCCAAGGCTAAGGGGTCGGACTTCATCGATCAACGAGGCTCAATTGGTGAGCTGGAGTCGCAGCCGCTCAAGGACAAACCAAGGTTGATTGTCGTTGTGCAGGATGAACGAACGGAAGGGGTCAAGCAGCGTATAGAGGCTAAGTATCCTGGTAGCAAATATTTGACTAAGACCTCTGATTTCGACGAGCGCATATTATTTGGTTGGTACGTTGTGAAATGAGCCACCCTAAGCTCTCAATAATAATACCGGCATATAAGGAGTCTGATAGGATTGGGGACAGCTTGGCTGCTCTAGCAATTTTCCTAAGAAGCCGTAATTATGGCGGGGTTGAGGTCATCGTGGTTTCGCAAGACCCACATACACATCGCATGGCTAGCTTAGAATGCGGACATCATAAAGGCTTTAGGAGTATTGAGCTCAAGGACAGGGCAGGCAAGGGCGGTGCCGTGCGTACCGGCATCTACGAGGCAGAAGGTGAGTACAAGCTGTTTATGGATGCAGATCTGGCAACTCCGCTCAAACACCTGGATGACGTCTTTGAGTTTATTGAGAGGGGCGGAGACATTGCTATCGCAGTACGGAATATTAACCTTACACATACGGGGGTCAGGAAGTTTATATCCGAATTCGGCAACTTGCTAACTCGATTACTCTTAACGCCAGGTATTAAGGACACGCAGTGCGGCTTCAAAGTGTTTGAATCTGATGCCGCGAGCCAACTCTTCGGTAGGCAGAAAATAACTGGCTGGGCATTCGATATGGAGCTACTTGCTATAGCTCGTAAGCTAAAATACAAGGTAGATGTTATCAAGGCCGACGACTGGCACGACCCTAAATCAGAAGGTCTCGTTGGGGACAGTAATGCCAAGGCCGCACTTGAGTCTGGTCTGGATATGCTAAAGATAAAGTGGCGTCTCATGACAGGACAGTACAAGAGGATATCATACCACCACGAACCATTGTAGTCTGTTCGCTGCCTTTACTTGACCTGGTAAATATATATCGAGTCGCCAATACGCTTGATGGGCTGCTTGTCTCTTAGCCACTGGTAAGATTCTGGCCTGGCTCGGAACTTCTTATAGAATAGATCGCTGACTAAATATGTTTCTGATACCGCAATGTATTTTGTACTGGGCTTACCAAAGTCGACCTGCCAATCCACAAACTTCGACTTACTACAGTCGTAGCCCGACGCATCGGTCACGAGTTTACCATCCTTGTATCTCCGCTCGCAGAAGTAATAGCGAGGGTCGGCGCCACCGAAGTAATCGACAGCAATCTTGTCGATGTCTGGGTTATTATTTACGTATTCTACAAGTCGCTTAGCATCCTGGCCCCAATCTACATTCGAATCAGATAAGTACTTGGATCCCTGGCTCGAGCCACCAAATAGCTCATTTATATATGGCACATATTTTGGATACTGCAAGAAGGCAATTGCGCAGTACCATGCCATCATGAGTATAAGGCTAACGGCAAATATTTGGCGGTGCTTCCCATCGGAGAGCTTGTGATAAATGTCGAATGTTTTTTTGCCCACGAGAATAAATACAAAAGGCATCATGGGGAACAGGTGGCGAATACCAAGGTTCAGGTTCCCGGTAATTGATAAGTAGGAGTAAAAGCCGATAAAAAGCAGGCCGGTCAGTTCTGAAAAGTGCTTCTGACTGTACCTGGTGAAGTTTTTCCAGACGCGCTTCGGAGTTTTGCGGAAGTAGCTTACGACTCCTGATATTACCGCTGCGAAGATCATTATAAGCATCGGGAGGGGGGTCTTAATAACGAAGCTGATTGGGAAATACCAGAAAAAGCTCTGGTCAGTTACTTCGCCTAGCAGGTAGGTGATGTTGCCGCTTTGAACTCGATTAATGACCATTAAGACACCGAGAATGTACTGGATAATTGGCTTAAATATCGCAATATCGTTGAACTGGACAAGGTACTTGCCGTAGAGGTTGTTATAGCCAAGCGGCAGAGATTCGGTAATGAGTTTATCCTGTAGGGCGGCCGGCATATTAATGGTATGGGGGATGTAAAAGAGCCAAATCAGCATAAAGCCAACGCTGAAGATGGCAAGTAGGCCAAGACCGTAGGTGGGCAGGTCTTTGCGAAAGCTCTTCTTGTTGGCGGCCGTTACGAGCTTAATAGCTACTAGGAAGATGAAGAATGGTATAAGCATTACGGCAGAGAACTTGGCTATTTGAGCAAGGGCGAATAGCATAGTGGCTATTGCGAGCGCCTTTTTGCTAGCAGGGTTTTGGACCCAATTAATGAATCCCCAGAGGGCAAAGAATATGAAGGCGGCAATACCGAGGTCGGTCGTCACAAAATGGTCGTGCGCAATGATGTTTGGCGACAGAGCATAGAGCGCTAGCGCTAGCAGTGCTGTGGGGGGTCCATAACGACGTAGGCAAAACTTATATATTCCTAGACCAAGGAGTATCCCTAGGAAGAGGATAGGCAGTCTGGAGTAGAGCAAGATAGCATCTGCGTCATTGCCAATGTGGTAAAGAAAGTTCCAGCCTACTTCCCACTGCCCGTTTGCATCCTTATTCCAAGCCGGAATTGTTTCAGGGAAACGTAAGTCCAAGAACATGAGGGGTAGGGCAGAAAGGTCTTTTATGAGTGGTGGATGCTCGGGATTAAGCCGATAGTCGCCGTACTTGAGATAGCTGTAGCCAGCCGGTATGTGTGCGACTTCGTCGATGATCGCGCTATCATTCTTCATAGTAAAGAAGCTAAGGGTGAACATTATCACCAGTAGGAGGGCCGCTATCGCAGGGTGGAATTTATATACGAGACTTCGTATCTTTTGCAACATAAGCCTTATTATATCCCATGCCCTCGGCCGCTACAATTCTAAGCCGCCTAGCTGTTAGGAGGGCTGTTAATCTGGTAAAATGAAGCTATTAAATGAGGTTCGAACATGCTGGAAAAAGCAAAGATGGCCGCTCAGGCATTGAAGATTCAGAAGGAACTAAAGCGTCTAACTGCAGAAGCTGAAGCAGGCGATGGCGCGGTGCGTGTCGTAGCTGGCGTTAAGATTGATCAAGCGTCATTCAGCATGGAGTTGCGCGAGGTACATATTGATCCCGAAAGAATGGACGATGCAGATCGTTTAGGCAAATGGGTCGAGTCTGCAGTCAATCAGGTGAGCAAAAAGATTATGCAGGAAGTTGCCGTAAAGATGCAGGCATTAGCGGGGGGATTGAATCTACCTGGCATGTAGTCAGTTAGCTTAAGTGCATGGAAATTCTACCACACAGCGTAGAGCGTCTTATTAGTGAGTTCTCAAAGCTGCCGAGTATAGGTCCGAAGACTGCCGAGAGGCTTACGTTCCATCTGCTCCGCAGCGGCGGCGAAAAACAGCTTGGTGAAGCGGCGGCTGCACTCAGAGAAGGCCTCCAGTATTGCTCGCAGTGCCAGAACTTTAGTAGTGGAGAGATCTGCGAGTTGTGCAAGGACCCTCGTCGCGACGACGACGTGTGGGCCGTGGTTAGTCAGCCTCTTGATGTTGTAGCGGTAGAAAAGACTGGGTTGTTCAAAGGCAGATATCATGTGCTTCATGGCGTCATATCTCCAGTAGACGGTATTGGCCCAGAGCAGTTAAGGATTGCCGAGCTAATGCGCCGCATCGAGGCCCATAAGCCGAGCGAGATAATTTTGGCAACGAATCCGAATGTGGAGGGCGAGACCACAGCTCTCTATTTAGCAAAAAAAATTGAGCCATTAGGCATTAAACTTACCCGCTTAGCTCATGGCTTACCGATCGGGGGCGACTTGGAGTATGCCGACCAAATGACCCTGGGTCGAGCTATTGACCATCGTAGGGAGTTTTAGCGTGTTACAATTAGTCTCAGGACGAGGACGGAGCCATGTTACAGGTATATAACTCACTTACAAAGCAGAAAGAAGTATTTAAGCCGATTGAGCCTGGGCGCGTGACTATGTATAGTTGCGGCCCGACCGTTTATGATCATGCCCACATTGGCAATCTGCGGGCATATCTTTTCGCCGATTTGCTGCAGCGAACCCTTCGCAATATTGAGGACTATAAGGTGCGCTGGGTCATGAACATTACAGACGTGGATGACAAAATGATTGAACGATCACACGTAGATTACGCTACTGACGAGCCAATGCAGGCTCTTGGTAAGCTGGCTGATAAGTACACAGACATATTTATTGATGATCTAGAGCAAGTTGGCGTTCATAGGCCTGATATTGCTAAGTTACCACGCGCCACAGACCATATTGCCGAGATGCAAGATATCATACGGGGTCTTATGCAGGAAGGCATAGCCTACGAATCAAACGGCAGCATTTACTTTAGCCTTAGTAAGTACCAGGCTGCGGGGAAAAACTACGCAGTACTAAGTGATGTTCATTTTGAAGGCAACTCTCGCGTTATTGATGATCAGGATCAGAAGGAAGGGGTGGGTGATTTTGCGCTTTGGAAGGCTGTGAAAGCAGGCGAGCCAGAGTGGCAGTTTGAGTTGAACGGAGTTCAGTTGCCAGGTAGGCCCGGATGGCACATAGAGTGTTCTGCGATGAGCACAGAATATCTAGGTCGGCCATTCGATATCCACACAGGAGGTATTGATCTTAAGTTCCCGCACCACACCAATGAAATTGCACAGAGTGGCGGGGATTTGGCTCACTACTTTTTGCACAATGAGTTTCTGAACGTATCTGGCGAGAAGATGGCCAAGTCAGCTGGGAACTTCTATAAACTGGCAGACGTAGCGGATGCAATGGCATTTCGCCTGCTCGTTATGAGCGCCCATTACAGAACAAAGATGGAATTTAGCCTAGACAACATTGAATCAGCACGGCAGCGCCTTAATAACCTTAGGGAATTTGTGTATAAGAACCAGTATTCAACCGAGCTTAAGGATGGCTCGGCAGTCATTGATACATTCAGGCGCGACTTTACGGCAGCTCTGCGCGACGATCTAAACACGCCACTGGCATTTGCAGCCTTGGCCGCAATGGAGCGTGATGGTTTGCGTGTATTGGGGGCGGTAGAGGCAGTAGAGTGGGCAGACAGGGTGCTTGGTTTAGGTCTGGTTGAAGAGATCGCACCATTCACAGAGCAAGAGCTTACTTTGCAGCAGGCACGTTCGCGGGCGCGTGCGGAAGGTGATTATGCCGAAAGTGATCGATTACGCGATGAGCTGACTCAAATAGGTATTATGGCGGAAGATACAGTAGAGGGCTCTCAATACTGGCGCTCGGCTCAAGCATAACACCGCATGTAAAAGCGAAAAGGACCACCAATGGGCGGTCCTTAGCCTTATCCAAGATTTCTCCTGGGTAAGTTCTTGCAGTCAGAGCGGGATTCGAACCCGCGATGGCATCCCCGGTGTGGGGTGCGGCGGCTTGAGATGGCCACTCCATTCGTCCACTTTGGTATCTGACCCGGTGTGGCCTCGAGGCCGGGGTGCGGCACTTGGCAGCGTCACCCCGGCCTTAGCCGCAAGCACACTCGGTTTCAAGTCCGAGTGGAAGGTTGAAGACCATGCTTGCTTAGATGGTCGAAGACGTCGGCACGTGCCCTGTGGGGCACGAGGCGCTTCCGCCGCCCTCTAGACCAGGTCCCGTGCGCCGGGGTTGCTCTGGCCACTCGACACGCTGGAGTTTACTCTTGGTGTGGGCCGGCTACCCACGAGTAAGTCTCCTTTGTGACTCGAGATTCTCGCGGTCTCTACGGGATTTGAACCCGTGACCTCCGGCTTGACGACCGGCGTGCACTCCAGACTGCACCAAGAGACCTTGCGGCGAGAGAGTAGCTTGCTGAGGGCTACATCTTCATGAGCACGCCGGACTGGCGCCCGGTCCTCACGACGCTCTACGTTTGAGCTATCTCCCTGATACTAGCTTTGCTTTTTACGGCCGGGCTTTCACATCGCCCGGTCGCTACTTAGTTCAACTAGCCTTTGTGGGGGTAAGTGGAATCGAACCACCGACCTTCCGCTTTTCAGGCGGACGCTCTGTCAACTGAGCTATACCCCCGAGTCTGATTCAGGCCGCCCGACAACCGTCGGTTGACGTTTTACTCACGTGTCATCACGAGTGACGACCGAATCAGAATGTTTAGTATGATACCAATCTAAAAGCCACCTGTCAACAGGTGGCTTTTAGATGCTAGGACCAAGTTGCTTAGCGAGGGATGAAGGTCAAAGCCTTGCCTTTTTTGCCGGCTCGACCTGTACGACCGATTCGGTGTACGTAATCCTGGTAAGTGTTTGGTTGGTCAAAGTTGATCACGTGACTGACGTTAGGGATGTCCAGGCCACGGGCTGCTACGTCTGTAGCTACAAGTACCTTGGCGCGATTATCTTTGAACGACTTGAGGGCACGTTGGCGTTGCGGCTGCGTTTTGTTACCGTGAATCGCTTCGGAATTATGTCCGCTACGGGTAAGGTCGTCGGCAAGTCGCTGTACACCATGTTTGGTCTCGCCGAACACGAGTACCTTCTCGAACTCTGGCTGCGAGAGCATCTCTTTGAGCACCGCGAACTTCTCATCCTTTGTGTTGGCTCGAATGACATCTTGCTCTACATGGTCGCTCGTTTCGCGAGTACGCACCGAAATAGTCACAGGGTCGCGTAGAAAGTCATGAATGAGCGTTTCGATAGCTGGCGTAATCGTTGCGCTAAAGCAAAGTGACTGACGGGCTGCCGGCATTTGCTCAACAATAAAGCGGATATCGGCGATAAAGCCCATGTCGAGCATCTGGTCTGCTTCGTCGAGCACAAGAATACTAGACTTATCAAGCTGCAATGCCCGCTGCTGTATAAGGTCTTTAAGTCGACCCGGTGTACCAATTACAACTTGTGGTCGTCGCTTAAGGTCTTGGATTTGTCGATACATGTTCATGCCACCAACGCAGAGTGCGGTATATAGGCGCATATCGCGAGAGAACGCTCGGAACTCGTCATTGATCTGATTGGCGAGCTCGCGAGTAGGGGCCATGATTAGCACAGCTGGCTTGTCGTGAATGTTCTTGAGTCGTTCAATAATAGGGATTACAAAGGCAGCGGTTTTGCCTGTACCGGTATTGGCGAGCCCAATAAGGTCTTTACCTTCTAGGATTGGTGGGATCGCCCCATCTTGAATCGCTGAAGGTTGATTGTACTTACGAGCAGCAATGTTGCGCTTCAGGTCGTCAGAAACAGCGAAGTCGTTGAAGGTGTGTACGGGTACAAAAACGTCTTCCTGGGGGATGACTGCAACTTTGTTTACAAACTTAGCTGGGTCAATGTAAGCACCCTGTTTGCCGCCACCTTTGCCATAACGACGTCCTCCGCCGCCTCCGCCGTAGCGCTTACCGCCACCACCGAAGCTTCGGGTGTTACTGTTAGTATTTCGGCCACGCGAATTTGCGGGGCGTGCATATGATTGGTTCATACGTGCCTTTCGGATTATTATTCTTGCTTGATGAACAGCGAGAATAATCTTTCCGAAGATCGGATTCTAGGCTCGGCATTCACCCATGTCATATGTGACAATCAGATAACTATAGCACATACGCTTTAATTTGTCTAGTACCAGGTCTAGCTATTGTTTTTTACGACGTACTGAGCTGGCGGCTGCCTTGATCTTGTTCCTGTTTTCTACATCACGCAGGAAGTGCAGCATCGATGGGATAATTGATACGGCAACAATGATGATGACGCCAGGGATAATGTAGCGTTCCACATCCGGAATAACACTTCCTAGGAAGTAGCCTAGAGAGGTTACTCCAACGGCCCAAAGGAACGCTCCAATCAGGTTAAATACGAAGAACTTGCGGTATGTCATTTTGCCAACTCCAGCTAGAATCGGCGCAATGGTGCGTACTACGGGAGTGAAGCGGGCGAGAATAAGGGTTTTCCCGCCATGCTTGGCATAAAACGCCTCCGAGCGTTCAATATGCTTCTTGTTCAGAAACAAGGCGTCATCTTTTTTGAAGACTTTGTGGCCATAGCGTTTCCCTGTTATGTAGCCAGTGGTGTCGCCGGCAACAGCGGCAACGAAAGTTACTACCAAGAGTAGCGGGAAGTTGAGTACGCTTTGCGAGGCCAAGAAACCGGCAGTGAATAGTAGACTGTCGCCTGGCAGGAACATGCCCACCAAAAGCCCAGATTCGGCAAATACAGCGGCGAACACCCCGATGTAGCCAAGGCTTTTAATAAGTGCGGTTATATCAAAATCCATTAGACATAGTATACATGGTTATGTTCACAACGAGAATCGCCACCTCCAGGCGATTGTTGTCTCGCGCCAGAAGTGGCGAATAGTACCAGAACATGTTAGACGGAGTAAGGCTCGGTGATGGGCTGTGGACGCCCAAGCTTGTTGCGCCAGCGAGCACCACGACCTCCCTGCATGAGCAGCAGGCTGAGCCCGTTCCGCGTCCAGGTGCCGTAGATCGAGCTGATGCTGTCGCTGACCTGCTCCGAGGTGTTCACCCTTTCTGGATGCAGGATGACGCCTACGATCTTCTCGACGGCCTCGATCCAGCTCCAGAGGGGCTGGGTGATCAGGTATGCCCATCCATCAGGGACGAACCCTTCTTCGGCGAACATCTTCCCCTCGATCGGGATCTTGGTCGCGTCAGAGGCGATTTCAACAACCTTGATGGCCCAGGCGACCGTGGCCGTCTGGGGTAGGCGTCGCTGGATGGAAGGAGCCAGCTTGTGACCGAGTCCAGGCAGCCACTTTGGCATCATGCCGACGCCGATGAAGTCTTGCCCGACCGTCCAGAACATGGCCTGGCCTATCAGGGAGAACCCAACATCGGCTGTTGTGGCAGCCGGCTGCTCGCGCCAGCGCCTCAGCCCGAGACGAAGGTTACGGGTTGCTTGTTTGTGAACGAGCGGCCAGGCGGCCAACACGGCGGCCGATGCCACAATCTTTCGGTTTTTGCTGGGGGCCATGGCCCCTCCTTAATTTTGGGGATAGAACCTGCATATAATAGTACTTTTTTGAGATAAAGTCAATATCGTAACTTACGATAAATACCTACGCCCCGGGTTGACCGGGGCGTAGAAAGTATTGGCGAATTGTCTTGGCTTATTCGTTCCGCTGGGAGTCGTTGTAGCGCATCATCTTGCCCATACCACCACCTGGTCCGTGTCCTTCACGCTCGCCACGGGCTGGCCGAATGGCGCTTAGGTCAATGCCGTTATCTTTGGCCCATTGTTCCATTTCACTTTTGATAGCTTCGTGAGCCGCCTTGCGTTTGGCTGGATCGGTTTCGTTGTGGGCCGCCTCTCGCTTTGTTTCCATGGCTTCATGCTTTGCCTTCAGCTTATCGGCTTGCTCTTGGGTAAGCTTGCCGTCCTTGACCAGCTCGGCTAGGCGCTGCTGCTGGCGCTCTTCGTGGCTTTGCTTCCGCTGGTCTTTCATTACCTGCTGCACTTCGGTCTTATTAAGTTTGAACTTGTTTGCGATCGCGTCGGCCATGTTGTCCTGGCCGCCAGAATGAGCTGAAGCCATACCGCTTGTGGTCATGACCCCAACCGTGGCGACACCGAGTAAGCCGCTGGCAAGCATGGCGCGCTTAGTGGTTTTTTTAAGATGTTTTCTCATTGTATTAAACTCCTCGTGTTACGTTGGTAGGGGTGTGCTGGCGTCTTGGGCTGGATAGTTCAAGACTCGCGCAGTCATGTTTTACACCACGTAGGCAATTTTGCCACTGCATTCTGAATGCGGACTGAAGGTATTGGCTCAGCGAATATTCAGCTCCAAGGGAGTATACTTAATTGTATGAAGATACTGATTACTGAGGATGAAGTGAAGTTGGCGCAGGCACTAAAGCGAGGCCTGGAGCAGGAGGGCTGGGCGGTTGATGTTGCATTTGACGCCGAAGAAAGCCGTGCCTGCATTCAGGCAGGGGAATACGATGCTATTGTGCTTGACAGGATGTTGCCTGGTGACGAGGACGGCCTCGATATCTGCAAGGTAACCAGGAACGGCGAGGGACCAAACAGGCAGACACCAATACTAATGCTAACCGCCCGGGGCGAGGTAGTTGATCGAGTTCAGGGGCTTAATAGTGGGGCCGATGATTACTTAATTAAGCCGTTTGCTTTCGATGAGCTATTGGCTCGACTAAACGCCTTAGTGCGTCGACCCGCCGGTGTACTTCAGGAACGATTGCGACTAGGGAAGGTCACCATTGAGCCAGCAAAGAAGCTCGTGGAGCTAAATGATAAGCCTATCAAGCTCAGTCGAAAAGAGTATGGCCTCCTCGAGTACCTAGCCTTCAACGGCGGGCAGACATTGAGCAAGAACCAGATTATCGAACACGTTTGGGATTTTGATGCCGACGTGCTGGACAATACCGTCGAAGTTTTTGTTAGAAACCTGCGCAAGAAGCTAGGAGAAGATATTATTCAGACGGTTCGTGGCTTCGGTTATCGAATAGGCGAAGTTGTGGAATGAACAGGATGTTTGAATCTGCGGTTATTAAGCTAACGCTGTGGTACATTGGTGTTCTCATGCTTGTTTCCCTTGCCTTTAGCCTGCCCGTGTTCATCATTACATCTGATCGACTTGAGCGCAGCGCCGTTATGCAGATGGAAATCTTGCGCGACAGCCCCCGTTTAAGAGGCGGCTTTGGTTCTACCGAGGTGCTAGAATCGCGTCGCGAGGCGCAACTAGAACTAGACCGCCAACAACTTTTGAATAATATCATTCTGGAAAACATACTCATTTTAGTTGCGGGTACAATCGCGAGTTACCTATTTGCCCGTCGCACTCTGCGTCCTATCGAGGAGTCGCATGCTGCGCAGAGTCGCTTTACTGCTAATGCTAGCCATCAGCTGCGCACCCCGCTTGCTACCATGCAGGCCGAAATTGACGTTGCGCTTAGAGATAAAAAGCTATCTGCTGCGGCCGCCCGCGAGGTATTGGAAAGTAACCTTGAGGAGATTGCGCGGCTCAGGAAGCTGAGTGATCAACTGCTGACTCTGACGCACAGTAGCGGTGATGACGTAGGGGGAGGCTTCGACACTTCTAAAATGCTCGGGGACTTCGTAGCAAAGTATAAGAAGGACTACAAGTTACAGTACCAGCCCCAAAAAGGCGCGGAAAAGGTCTGTGCTAAAGGGGATGCTGTGCTTGTAGGCGAGGTGCTCAGGGTGTTGTGCGATAATGCCAGGCAGTATAGCGGCGGTAAGCCAGTGAAGATATCTTTGGTTCGAGGCCGAAGTTCCGTCCGCATTTATGTTGAAGATAAGGGTCCTGGCATGACCTCTGGTGAGCAGGAGCATATATTCGATCGATTTTATCGCGGCAAGGATGCGACAAGGTCGAATCCATCTGGGCACGGGCTTGGTCTGGCGTTGGCTCGAGAGATTATTGAGCGCTTTGATGGCTCGATTAGCGTGAAAAGTAGCGTCGGAAAGGGTTCTTGCTTTGCCGTCACGCTTCCTAGGGCCTAGAGCAGGAATTGTCTAAGTTCGTAGAGAATAACAAGGCTGCTGCAGAGGGCGCCAAAGTAGGGGACGACGGTAGGTACGGTTATGAGCCCCTTGTGGGAGGGGTGTCTACGCTTTATAAGTATAAGCGATACGTTCACGAGTGCGAAGATTGCTAGTACGATGAGGCTTGTTAGCTTTGCTAGCGATACGAGAGGCAAGGAGACTACCGCGATCATCATAATCCCAACAACTAGTGCCGTAGCGGCTACTGGCGTCCTTGTCGTTTTATTCACCTCTGAAAGGTGCTTATCGAGCCAGCCTTGGCGTGAGAGGCCATAGAGCACTCGGGAGCCCATAATTATCTGCACAATCACACCGTTAATCGCAGCCGAAATACCAATTATTGTCAAAAAGATTGCGTTACCGCCAGTAGTACGTGAATATACAAGCGAAAGCGGTGCGGCGCTCTTAGCTAGTTCTTCGGGGCTTACCGCAGTTATTGCTACGGCAGCCACAAGTAGGTAAAGAACGGTTGAGGCGATCAGCGCAAACAATATGGCTAGCGGCATCGTTCGTTGTGGGTTCTTCGTTTCTTCCGCTACGTTGACCATATCTTCAAAGCCAATGAAGGCGTAGAAAGCCAGGAAAGCCCCACCGATTATTCCGCTTAGACCAACCGCAGGATCCACCGTTAGAAGTTTGCTTGGATCGATTGCGCCAAGTGATTCCTTACCCGCATAGATTACGAGCATTAAGCCGGCAATCTCTATGAAGGTAAAAACGCCGGCCATGATTGCCGACTCACCGATGCCTTTGGCGGCAATAAGTCCCAGCACTATGAGTAGACCTAGGCTGGCTAATACTTCGGGTGCAGGTATGAGCGCGTTCAGATATCCCGAAAACCCTTTGGCCAGAGTCGCAGCCGAAGTAATTCCGCCGGCAACCATTGCCAGCCCAATACCAACAGAGAGCCAACGTTTGCCAAATGCTTTATGCAGATATACTGATACAGATGCGCTGGCGGGGTAGCGGCCAGATAGCTCCATGTAGGAAAATGCCGTAAGCCCAGCAATAATCATCGCCACCATGAACGCAAGTAGGGTAGAGTAACCAGCTTCACCCGCGACTTTACCGACCAGTACATAAATGCCAGCCCCGAGGATATTGCCAAGTCCATAAAGCGTGACAAGAGGCAGGCCTAGACTGCGATTCAGACTCTTCGATTTCGTCATGGCTTCATTCTAACATAAGCACATTGACAGCGGGTTAGCCCGTCTTACGAGTCCAGAGCCTTGCGTTTGCGGTAGAACCAAATGAGCCCAACCGCGGCGAGGACAAGGAGGATGATTTTGCCGTAGGTTTCGTAGCTTGAGAGTTGATTGGTTACATCGCTAATGGTTCCTGTTGCCGTATAGCCTAAGTAAAGGAAGAAGAGGCTCCGTACAAACATGCCAGCAGCGCTCGCTAGTAAGTAGGACTTTACTTGGAGCTTTAGAATTCCTGCTACGATCGAAACGGGCGCAGATGGAATGAGCGGAGTGGCTCGAAGTAGGAAAATTGCTACTTCATCGCTTGAGCTCTTTTCGAGTTTTTTACCAATTGCCTCGATGTTCTTATGGCTCAAGCCGAAGACCCTACCAAACTTGCCGGTTATTAGGTCCTCGAGCTTGTCTGCAAGCACATAAAATACGTAGCTCCCAGCCGTTTTTGCGACAGCTGCAATCGCCGCGAGCATGACCAGATAGAGTAAGTTGGAATTTTGAGCCTTCGCAAGAGATCCCGCGAGGGTAAGTACGAAAGGGGACGGGATGAAAGAAATCAGCTCCTCGGTAAGTGATCCAATGAGCACAAATATAGGGAGAGGTAGGGATTGAGCAGTTTGTTCGAGTAGGTTAAGGAAAGATTCAATCATAGTCTAGATAATAATCGCATAGTGTTTATGCTCTTTCAATGCCGCGCCTGGTCAGTGTGGCTTTACGCCTGATACGCTTAACGTAAGCCCGGTGTAGTGGCCCCATGGGGCGAGCAAACGGCAGCACCAAGATAGTAGTGAGGCCTGCTCGATTTGCTCCGACTATGTCGTTGAGAATCCTGTCTCCTGCCATGACGACATGATTGGGCGTGGTTTGGGCGGCCTGCACTACCATACTGTAGTAGGACTTCTGCGGTTTGAACTTGAACCTCGTAGGCCGGACTATTTTGCCTTGCAACTGGTTGATAATGTTATCGATGTTGCGGGGTGTATTGCTGCCAATCAGTATACCAATGCCATGTTCTTCAAGGCTTTGAAGGTGCGCAAGGTATTTGGGGGACAATGTGTCGTCACCCCGGCGCACGAGTGTATCATCCACGTCAAAAGCAATATGGGTAATACCGTTGCGCTTAAGTTTATCGACAGTAATCTCTAAGACGGAGCTAGCAACATAGTCGGGGTATAGATTCGAGGTTTGGTTTGTTTTAAGCATGAAATAATTGTATTACTGGCCTATACTATATATGAAAGGTAGGTATGTATGAAGCTTGAACTACGTTGGAGGATCTTGGCGCTTTTAGCATTAATGGGATATGGGGCTATTGCTGTCGCGTTATTGCTGCTCGTCCTTCGGAGCCCAGTCCTTCTTGCGCTGTGGGCTCTCACCACGCTGGGAGTGTTGTATGGTGCGTGGCTGGTATTTAGCGGAGAGGGTCGACGCCATAAGCGCGGTGTCGTGTTGCTCGTAGTGCTTGCGATCTTATGGGGGACCGAACTTGTCCTAATTGCTCGTGAGCCAGGTAATATTCGGACGATTGTTGGCATTTGCGTTGTATCTGCTTTCTATACTCTTATTGTCGGTATTCTGCGCAAGCAATATTGGGAGTCTGTAAGGCGTAACAACACGATGACAAAACCGACCGCTAGCTTCAAGAAGCCATATCTTGTAATTAACCCAAAGTCCGGAGGGGGTCGGGCTACCAAATCCCGTTTAGCAGATCACGCCCGCAAGCTTGGTATTACCACGATTGTTCTGAATAAAGGTGATGATGTTGAGGCTCTCGCTCGAAAGGCAGCCAGTGAGGGTGCTGATGTATTAGGTGTTTCGGGGGGCGATGGCAGTATAGGAGCTGTTGCCAAGGTCGCCATCGAACGCGATTTGCCCATAGTGGTTCTGGCAGGGGGTACACGCTGTCATTTTGCGCGTGATTTAGGCTTGAACCCCAAGGAGATTAACGACGGCCTCGCGGGTTTCAGCGGCGTGGAGCGCCGGGTTGATGTGGGCGAAATCAATGGTCGAATCTTTTTGAACAATGCTTCGTTCGGTATGTATGCGGACATTGTAGATAGCCCAGACTATCGTGACAACAAGCTTGCAGTTAGCCGTGCAGTTCTCAAAGACTTGGCTTCGGGCAAAAAACCAGGCTACAAGTTGTCGTTCGCTCATAATGGCACTAAGTACACCAATGCAGTGCAGATTCTTGTGGGTGTTAACCAGTACAAAACCATCAGCTTGCTAGACCTTGGAGAGCGTGACCAGCTAGACGAGGGGGTGCTACAGATAACGGTGATTACCAAGTTGACGGACGAGCTGGTTAAGCAGCTATTGAAGGTATTTAGTATAGACTTCAGCGGTGGCGTTGATAGGGCTGACGGCGTAGAGCAGTGGAATGCGAAGGAATTCAAGGTCACCGACGGCAGCAAGCTGGTAGTCGGCGTTGACGGCGAGCGAGAAGAATATTCCTCCCCAGTAGTCATTCAGGTTAAGCCGAAGGCACTACGCATTTATGTTCCAGCAGAAGGTAAGCGCAGCAGGCCCAAGAAGGCAGCATCACTCGGCTTGGTACGACGGTTGTGGCAAGCAGTTATGGGCGCAGAAGTTCGTTAGTTGTTTTCAGCTTCTCATCAGCTTGCACGAATAGTATGGAGTAAGCAAGGGGGTTGTTATAACACTGACTGAAAGGGGGAGAATATGGATATCTTTAGTAGCTTGGCGGACTTAGGCCAAGGGGCAAGCGAGGTTGTACAAGGAGGGGTTGAGCAAGCGGGCGACGTGCTCGATCCTGCGCAGTTAGGGGACATGGCATCAAGTGCAACCGAGGGCGTGACCCGAGGTGCAGAAGACCTGATGGGCTCAGCCCAGGACGCGCTCGATAGTTTTAATCCGTTCGGCTAAGTTCAGCCATGATCGCCTTTATATAGGCGTCATTTAGAGGGTGTGATGCAGCAACCGTCTTGAGCGTAATGTTAGGCCTGGCTTTAGCTACACGAATGAGATTCGATTTGATTACAACTGGATCAAGCGCGCCGTGGATAAGATGGATCGGCATCTTGAGCCTATAAACGTCCTCAATTGCAGTCTGATTGATAATGCTAGACCGCATCGACGCCGCAAACATTTCCATATTACCTTCATTGAGTTCAAGACTTGGGTCGATCTTGGTTGCCTTTCCGAAGTTGTAGAGCTTCATAAGAAGATTCGGTGAACCTAAGAGCTTTTCGTAGCTCATACGCAGCAATTTTTCCCGACTTACCCCTGAATTCTCTTCAGCATTACGATAGATTGGAGGGCTGCATAGCACAAGGGACTTCGTAAGGGCGGGGTAGCGTTTGGCGAATTCAATAGCTACAAGCGAGCCAAGCGAATGCCCGACGATTGTTACCGATCCTAAGAGGCGCAGCTTCAGGAAGGTTGCTAGCAGCGAGCGGGCCTGACGCTTTGCATCGTACGTTTCCCAATATGGGTTGGGGGACTTACCAAACCCTAAGAGGTCCACATTTACGACGTTCACCCCGGCAGGTAGCTGTTTTATAACTGGGTCCCACATCTTCCCAGTTGCGCCGAGGCCATGGATGAAGAGTATGCTTTGGTCAGCCCCTTTTACTTTCCGCAGATTTCGCACATTTAGGGCGTAGGGAATACGAAGCCACTTATGCAGGAGCGTGTCGATTGGGCTAGATGAGCGTTTGGGATCCATGGTATTAATTATGACATAGTTGCTTGCCAGTTTGCTTGGAATTTCTAATGTGACACCTGGGCCCAAGGGGTAGAGGAGTAAGCATGGCCATTTTGTGTTAAGATGGTATCAAGATGAGCCTAAACAAAAAGAATAAACTAGCAGTCATTGCGCTCATAGTCGCCAGTATCGTGTCGGGCATAAACACTCCAGTGGCCCACTATGGCTTGCAAACAATCCCAACCGCCTTGTTTGGGCTACTGCGGCACGCAATACCATTTGTGTTGCTCGGTCTGTTCTTACTAATCCGACCAAGAAAGCGACTCACCCACAAGCAGGTCATGACAGCGATAGTGTATGGTTTGCTTATATACTTTGCAGCCAACGGGCTCTTTTACTTGGGGGTGCAGCGTAGCGGTAGTGTTAACGCCGCCATCATAGGATTACTCGAGCCATTGCTTATGTTCGTAGTATCGGTAGAGGTAATGAAAGAAAAGTTCAATGCTCGCATCTTTATAGGTATCGCCATGGCATTCGCCGGTAGTTTGCTCGTTGTCTTCGGGCCGATGCTCTTTGGTGAGAACTTCAGTTTTGTTGGCAGTCTCATCGGCAATTTACTACTATTGGGCTGCGTGATCGCTAGTATCGGCGGAACGTGGGTGGCTAAGCTTGGCCTGAAGAACGTTGATCGCGTGCAGTTCTTGTTTTGGAGCTTAGCTCCCGCCGTTCTGCTCTATGCGCTTATGTCCGTAGGGCAAATCCAGCTTGTCCCAAGTATTATGCAAAACAGCTCGCTTGTGTACGCCGTCCTATTCGGGGCGTTTTTTAACGGTCTGCTCGTATACTGGTGTATCTTTTACGCGCTTAGGCGGATCAAGGGTGAAGAGTTTGGCCTGTTCTCGTACGTCTCTCCTGCCACAGCAGCAATTGTTGCCGTTCTGTTCTTCGACGAGAAGTTTACACCAATCTTGCTTTTGGGCGTCACCATAATCGCCACAGGTCTTTATTTGGCCGAAGCTCACCGCTCAAAGTTCTGGCATCACAAGTTTCATTTTCTCATTAGGTCAAAATAGCGGCACGAGGCAGGCCGTTACTCTATGGCTGTATTGGTCGCATCAGGTCACATACTTTTGACTGAGTTTTGTTGCCTAGATTAGCTAGGCTAAAATCTGACGGTAATTAATAGCCCATCTTCATGAGCGGGTGGGCAGTGGAATAGGTCGCCGGCGGCTATTTTATAAATCGAATCTGGTAAAAGATGAGATACCTCCGGCCGTGATATCTTTTCTCTGATGGATACATCACCTGATATCGGATCGATCCGATATCTTCTTCCCAGCGGAACACTCTCATGCCAGCTTACGTTGGGATCAACCCTCCCATGGACTACAACACTTCCTGGACGACCCGCAAAGACAGCGTAGATATCTAGTGATCTAACCTCACTGTATCCTATCCTATTGCCATTACTATCGAAGTAGATTTGGCTGGTATCTAAGTGGAAGCCCCTATCGTCTATATGGGTGTTAGATGTGCCTGTGCGCTCGAAGAGTATTCTGGGGTTTCGTTCAGAGATATCTGTGTACTCTTGAGAATCCTTGGCAATTGCGCTGATTAGCTTCAGGGTAGGCAGGGGGATCTTTAGGCCAAATTGGAGATGAATATCCTCAACGGCTACTTGCAGGTATTCCGTCCCTTTTGCATTTAGCCGTTCTCTGTTAAGTCCTATTACGAAGCCATGCCTGGGAAAATTTAGCTTATTTTCTTGATACCATTCTGTGAGCTGCTTGATTATGCGGGCCTGCTTGGGTACATTGAACAGCTCGATTTTCTTGACTCCTTCAACAAGTGGCTCGTGAGTACAGTGTTCTATATTTATGGCTTGGTTCATGACACAAGGATAGGTTTTCTATTCTAATATACAAGTCGGAAAGCCCACTTACATTACGGGTGGCTCCTTTGCCTTTTGATTATACCTGGTATAAGTACCTTTTGACTGAGCGTTGTGGTCTAGGAGAGGCTAGAAAGCTTTACTGTAGGACACCTGTCCAGCTTCAAGGTTCTCAAGCAGTCTGCGGGTAGTATTAGACAGGTTCTTGTGGCTACCTTCTTGTTTTTCAATGTCTACTATTTTTACCAGGCAATCACGAACGCGATCAGTATCTTGCTGTAAATATGCAATCGTGGCTGCAACATAATTATTCCAACGACTCTGCCCACCAAACTCCGACTGCTTAAGGTGCTCAATGGCCGCCGCCGCGTTATCGTCACTAATGGCCATTAATGATTGTGCAATATGAAAGTGCATAAGAGCTTGTAGCTCACGATCATCAACTGACCCTTTGCGCAATGCTTCCTGATGCTCATCTAGGTATGCAGTGATAGCTCCGATTATGTCGGTGGGCTCACTAAACTTACGCCAGCCTTTGTCCTTGTCTTGGTCAAAGGTCTCAGGATCTAGTTTTAAAAATTCAGAATAATCGTTCATTACCTTAAGTCTAGCACTTTATATCATAAAAGGCTGAGCGTTGTGGTCTAGCTTTTTGCGCGTTCTTCTTTAAACTTTGTGGACTGGTTCATGTTATTCTTCGCGACATCCGATAATGAAAGTTCGAAGTATTCGGCCAGTACTGCTGTGTAGTAGAGCACATCACCCAGGCGCTTACGTACAACTTCCAAGTCTTGCTCGTCAGCTTTTCCGTCTTTGTCCCGGATGATCTTTTTTATTTGGTTAGACAATATCCCTGCTTCACCGTTGAGCCCGAGGGTCCGGTGGGCGAGAGCGGAAATGTCTTTATTAGTTATAGCCACACTTTTTAGTGCATGCTTTTGAAATTCATCAATATCCATACTGGCATTATAGCAAATTGAGGCCCTCGGTAGTATTGACAAGATCGGCATTTAAGACTATGATCTCGACTAGGTTCCTCTTCGGTCTGACTCCGTCATGCACGCCCCTCAAGCGGCATTAGGGTAACTGGCACCTCCGGAGCTCCGGCTTCTTGGGTCTCGGCCAATCCTTCAGGAAAACGGCATCAGTCAAACATCATCATCCTGCCGGGTGATTAGAAAGTGAAGAAGAGGTAATCACCACGGCCCCAAGCTGGCCTGGTGGTGCGACTGGGCTCTCCAGCCCGCTCTCCCACCAGGCCCACGGGGCACAAGCACATGCCCAAGCGGCAAACATCTGTGCAATCTACGGCTCCGCAGACCCTCAAACGTTTCAAGGAACGTCATAGGCCAGCGGGGCCTCTTCTATTTATACATAAGCACTAATATACTCTTGATTTCTACCACATATTGTAGTAGAATAAATCGTCTTTTGCAGGCTGAAGTTTAGCCTCAATTTGGACGCCTTGAAATGTTCAGAAACCAACCATCCCTTAGAAAGGGGACCCCATGTCAGACCCTGGTATGCACGGTGGCGGCAGTGGCAGGATGAATCGGGAGCTTGTTCTCCCGCCTGGCACCTACGCCTTCGTGCTCGACACCACGAAGGGCAAGGTCAGCGTCTTCGTTGGCCCGACCAAGAACAGTCTCAGCGAGACGGATCAACCCGTCGTCTGGGACGAGCGCTCGCAGCGCTACGAGAACGTCAACGACACCGATGCTGCGAAGCGGGTCTGGGCCTTGGCAGGTGAGGGCGAGTACATCGTCCTCACCAACCCGGCTCCAGACTCCGCCCAGGCGCATCCCCCCAAGGGGACGTCAACCGAAGCGGGTGACCTCGAGATGGGCCGGCGCGTCATCGTGTCCGGACCCGCGACGTTCCCGCTCTGGCCCGGCCAGACTGCGCAGACCATCCCTGGTCACCATCTCCGGCACAACCAGTTCGTGGTCGTGCAGGTGGTGGATCCCGCTCTCGCTCAGGAGAACTGGACGAGCGCGGTCATCGCACCTCAGGTTCCTGCTGCTCCGCCTGCCCTCGACCCCGCTGCTTCCGCGCAGCAGAGCGATGCGAACGGAGACTCCAGCGGAGGATCAGACGAGACGGCGACGACACAGCCCGAGGTCCTGGCTCCGACATCGGCGGTCGGCCTCCCGACCGAAGCAGCCACGCTCACCATGGGCCAGCTCATGGTGGTCCCCGGGACCCAGGTGTCCTTCTACATGCCCTCGACCGGTCTCGAGGTCGTCCCTGACGATCGCGGCGACTACGTGCGCGATGCGGTGACACTCGAGACCCTCGAGTACTGCATCCTGCTCGACGAGGGTGGCCAGAAGCGCTACGTGCGCGGACCGGCCGTCGTGTTCCCGAGCCCGACCGAGACGTTCAAGACGGACGGCAGGAGCAGTCGCGTGTTCACGGCCATCGAGCTCAACGAGCAGAGTGGCCTCTACGTGAAGGTGATCGCGGAGTACACGGAGGGGGAGAGGACCTACGAGGTCGGAGAAGAGCTCTTCATCAAGGGCGCCGACCAGGCCATCTACTTCCCACGTGCTGAGCACAGCATCATCACGTACGACAACCGGCAGAAGCACCACGCCATCGCCATCCCCGAGGGTGAAGGACGCTACGTCCTGAACCGCAACACGGGGCAGGTGAACTTGGTACAAGGGCCGAGGATGTTCCTGCCCGACCCCCGAACGGAGGTCGTTGTCAGGCGGATCCTCGACCTGCACGACGTGGAGCTGATGTACCCCGGCAACGCCGAGGCCCTTCGGGTCAACGCGCGCTACCAGCAGGAGAGCGAGCAGCTCGGCGAGGGCGAACACCTCACGAGCCGCACAGCTCTCTTGGGCGATGCTTCGGCATCGGCGGCGCCGTCGTTCCGAGGTGGGGACCAGGAGTTCGGGGGAGACACGCTCTCGCGTGGCAGCACCCACACCCCGCCTCGCACGATCACCCTCGACACCAAGTACGAAGGGGCTGTGGCCGTCTCGATCTGGCCCGGCTACGCCGTGCTGGTCACCGACAAGACGGGACACCGTCGTGTGGAAGTCGGGCCGAAGGTGGTCTTGCTCTCCTACGACGAGATCATCATGGCCCTGGAGCTCTCGACGGGTCGACCCAAGTCCGATCGCAACTTGTTGCGCACGGGCTACCTGCGGGTCGTCAACAACGTCGTGAGCGACCAGGTGACGGTCGAGACTCGCGACCTGGTTTCAATCCAGGTCGAGCTGTCCTACCGGGCGAGCTTCGAGGGAACCACAGAGGCCGAACGGCTCCGGTGGTTCGATGTCGAGAACTACGTGCAGGTCCTCACCGATCACTGCCGTTCGAGGCTGCGTCGCGCGGCCAAGAACTACGGGATCACGGAGTACTACGCGAACGTGATCGACATCATCCGTGACACCCTCCTGGGTGAGGCCTCCTCCGAAGAAGGGGGGAGCCGCAACGGTCTCAAGTTCGACGAGAACGGGATGAAGGTGTACGACGTCGAGATCCTCAACGTCACGATCCGAGACCCCGAGGTCGAGCGACTCCTCGGTGAAGCGCAGAGCAAGGCTCTTCGAGGGGCAGTTCAGCTCTCGATGGCTGAGGAGGATGCGACGCGCGAGCATCGCCTCCAGGTCCTGGCCCGTGGCACGGCCAGGGAGCAGCACGTCACGGCGCAGACCTCCGCAAGGCTCGCGCTGGAACGTGTCGGGATGTCCCTGGAGGAGGCCTTGGCCCGATCCAGGGCGGAGCTCCTCGAGCTCAACGAGTCGGCCAAGGTTGGGGAGAAGAAGTTGGAAGGTGAGCGTGCAGCCACCGAGCAACAGATCTCTCTCCAGAAGGCTCAGGATGCGGCCGACATGGACCGCCTGCGGCTCGAGACCGAGCAGCTGGTGGCCCGTATGGGCGCCTTCGAGCCTGGCCTGATCTCCGCCATGACGTCCCTGACCGACCATGCCCTGGTCGAGAAGATCGTCACAGCGGTGGGCCCTGCTGCTATCGCCGCTGGGGTCAGCACCGCGGACATGCTGGTGACGCTCTTCCGGGGCACGCCCCTCGAGAGCATCGTCCAGGTCTTCGCGGATCGACCCCTCGCTCCGGCACTGTCGGGTGGCGAGGACGGCGCACGGCCGACTGCCTGAGCAACTGCATGCCCTGAATGAGATCCAGGGCGTACCAAGCAGCGATTACCGATCTCGGGCCCCACGGCAACGTGGGGCCCAATTCGTTATTATCACTTTAAGCAAAAAGCCCACTCATATTTCGAGTGGGCTTTTTTGACTTGTCGATTATATCTAGTATAGGTAATTAGTAAATATACCCTAAGACCAGGGAGGTCGGTCTACTTGGGTGTAGTACTTGGCTGAGCGTTGTGGTCTAGATCATTGCACTATAGCGAATTGTTGAACCAAGCCGTAGGATTGAGGGTGCGATCGCAGACTTTCTTAAGTACCATCTCCCCATGTAGCGCTCGGGACTTCTTCTTAATATCACCCCACTCTGCGTCGGACATGAAAGCTTTCCATTGTTTGCGCATCGTTTCTTCATCAGGCCAACTTAGGATATATACGAATTCAGTTGCCTCATCGGTCTCTGAATACCACATTGCGATAATGTTGAAGCCATACGACCTCATAATTCTTGAGGCGTGGTCCTTAAAGCGCGCATCAAACTCGGCTTTAAGACGGGGTTCTATCTGATAAATTCGTAATTGGTTAATCATGTTGGCCTCCCATGATCGTATCAATCGCCATCCAATCACACACTTTTGGCGTGAGCTCCACCACGTGCTTATGAGCCTCAGATGACGCGTGAACATTTAGTGACTCTACGTCCGGGAAGATGCAGTCTTGGAGTAGCGACGCGCGTCCAGGCTTGAATGTTTCTGGTATGTGCTCGGCTACCGTCCAGTCCGTAACTCCGACGTTTTCCGCGAGCCAGACGCTCATGTCGTTAAGTCGTTTAATGACTTCGTCGATTTGCTCTCTAGTCGTGTTTTCATAGAAGGTGAATATAACGGTATGTCTTATTTTCATGAATAGAGTGTAGCAAAAATGCACGTTCCAAGCGATCATAAATATTGACAGATTGCCAAAAAAATGGTATTATGCATTAGTTCTCAACACCGAGACAGACAGTCCATCGATCGGAAGGAACTTCCATGGACATCAGCAAGCTGAAGAAGGTTGGGATGATGTGTGCCGCGATCAGCGGCATCATCGCCCTCATCGTCGAGGTCCACGAGCTGTGGGCCGAGAAGGAAGAGGAGAAGGACTAGTGGCGAGGTTCGATTTCGGAGTCCAGGTGGATGTCGGGTTCCGGCTCCTCATTGAGGATGATGATGCGATCTCTCCCACGATGTGGAAGATGTACCAGCCCGGGGAAGAGTTCCCGGCTGCCTTCCTCCCCATCGTTGGCGATTGCATCATGGTCACGGAGGGCTTCTGCCCCGAGGTCACCATGAGGGTCGTGGGCGCTGACCTTGTGCTCATCCAGGCCCGTATAGGCCCCTTCTCGGATCTCCCGATGGGGGAGCCCGACATCAGGAGCATGAAGCAGCGCATCATCGATGCTCTGCAGGCTGACGGCTTCCACTGAAGAACAAGTCCACCGACAACTGCGTGCCAGGACGAGATCCAAGGTACACCAGGCAGGGACATAGATCTCGGGCCCCACGGAAACGTGGGGCTCAATTCGTTATCATCACTTTACGCAAAAAGCCCACTCATATCTCGAGTGGGCTTTTTGACTTGTTGAACTAATCTAGTATAAGTACCTTTTGGCCGCTCGTGACTGCCTAGACCTGGACGACTGGACTTATGATACTTTTACACTGTAGCTTGCTATGGCCGGGTCTAGTGGATGTGTTTCAGGGTGAATAATCAATTTCCGCCACCAACAATTAGCTTATAGAGGACTGCCGCACTGAAATTAGCAGTGAGCTGGATGAAGTAGTCCGCTGCAGCACTACCGGCCTGATTCAGTAAACTATCTTTTGTTTTATTGATTATTACATCTCGTGACTTGCTTTTGTCCAATAATGCAGCAGCAACCTCTTTGATTAGTCGATCTTTTTCTGCTTGCGACAACCTGGTGCTATTAATGCTCGTAATAAGTTGGTGATACACGGCATTCGGATCTCTTGTATTCTGGATACTTACGTTTTTCATACTTACTCGTTGTGATCTTCGCACATTTGCCAGTTTCATATCAGAGTGACCAGCTATATGTATGTTCTCAAAATGTATATCGCTACTATCTTCAATATTTGCTAAATGATCCATATGTTTATGATAACAAAAAAGGACCCTTTCGGGTCACCTTTGGTGTCCATCTTGGCTGAGTGTTGTGGTCTGGATAGAACTGGGCTTAAAATAATGTAAATAGAAGG
>CAYTBW010000004.1:0-84414 GCA_964436255.1 uncultured Candidatus Saccharibacteria bacterium
GCGCCTCGTTTACACCGAGGAGGTCGGGGGTTCGAGCCCCTCATCACCCACCAAAGAAAGTGCCCGTCTCTAGAAATAGATCGGGCTTTTTCTTTGGTGGAATCTTAAGAATCGTGCCTAGAACGCATGCGAATATCAAAGTTACAAACTAATCGCCGTCTCAATAGCTAAGCGCTTCTCAACGGAATATTCTTGCTCAATTCTATCCAAGTACCGATTCAAGACATTCCGAGTAGCTTGAAGGCCTATTTGAGCTAGCTCCTCGCCTGGAAGCGACTTAGTAAGATCATTGAGTCCGTCTGCCGTCACCCCTGGGTTATTTTTAGCCAACTGCAGCGTCACCTCGAGCATTATACCCTCTCCCAGCTTGCTGATTTGCTCGTCTATATCAGACTCATTCAAGTCAAGAGAACTAAGGGCCTGTCTAAGTTTTGCTAACGCCTCATCTCCCACCATCTAGGCTGCCTCCTCATTTTCATTAAATTTCTTGATTGCATGCTCCTTGGAGTCATGTTTATACAGTCGGAGATTTTTTCCGATATGTTCACCCGTAGCGACCACCCCAATCCCGGCGACAGCAGCTGCAACCATTCCAACCGCAAGCGGAGAAAATGCAACCGCTCCAACAGCGCCAAGAGCAACTAACGCAACACCGATAGCGCTGAGTGCCTTCTGGGCAATCTCGTCATCCCTAAATGATGCATCTATATCAGCTAGCTTACTACGCAGCCCTTCATTATCCGCCTCTATCCCCTCTATAAGTATTTTTGCTACAGTGTCAGGAGTAGCTTCGTGAGCATCGACTCCCGTTTCATTGCTGTCAACGGACGAGTCTGTCCCTAATTCGCTCATATCGCACCCTCCATTATTCTAGTTAATATAACATATGTGCCAACAATGATAATAATTTCAATCAAAGTCGTGTTCGACAGATTGTTCGATTCGATCTATACTATCTTTGCTCGAAACAACGAACTCAAGGAGGCCATAATGGCACGAAAAGGATTTGGAGTACTTGTATCTGGCTCCGGCACACTGCTCGACGCAATCGTTGAAGCTGGCCTCATGCCGGCTGTTGTGGTGGCCGACCGCGAGTGCTTGGGCCTGGAAAAGGCTAAGCGCTACGGCATACCAACGGAGATCGTAGACAGGAAGAACTGGCCAATGGCCAAGTACGAGCCCGATTCGAAGGAAATCGACCCGGCCAGAGATGCCTTCACGCGACAGGTCGTAGCCGTGCTCCAGGAGCACAAGGTCGACCTGGTGTGCATGGCCGGCTGGATGACCGTGTTCACCCAGGCCATGTTCGACGCTTTCGGAGGAAGGGTCACCAACAACCACCCTGCCCTACTACCAAACTTCAAGGGCGCCCACGGTGTGCGCGACGCGCTGGCAGCTGGCGCAAAGGTGACTGGCTGCACCATCCACATCGCCACTGCGGTGATGGACGAGGGGCCTATCCTCGCCCAAGAAGAAGTTGAAATCCTCCCAGACGACACAGAGGAGTCACTCCAGGAACGCATCAAAGTGGTAGAGCGACGCCTGCTGCCAATCGTCCTCAAAGAGCTCCTCGAGACCTAGCGCCGTTTCGTTCCGAGCGCAAAACACCCGGCCTCAATGCGAGGCCGGGTGTTCGCTTCTAAGTACGTGCAATTATGGATGAACGGCAACTATGGCGATGCCAATATCTAAGTCTACATCAATTACTCGAGCGCCTAACCCCCTTGCTTGCTGTCGGATTTTGTCCAAATCAACTTTATGTAGCCCAGGTAATGTTTCGCTCTTATCATCGTAGTTCATTGGATCGAGAACCTGAATTTGAATGCCGCCCTGCTTGAGTGCATTAAAGCCAGCCGAGATCATGTCGAGCTGCTTATCGGGCGACAAAAATGGCAAGACCACGTGGCCAAACGTCACATCGTATGGCCCGCCCGGCAAAGGCGTCGAACAATCATGCTCAGCCACATTATCTTCGCCCGCCAAATGATTCACTTCGATATCAAAAGTAATCACGTCAACGTCTCGCGCCAAAATACGCGCGAACATATCTTTGTGATGCACCACATAACGCTTATCACCGCAGCCCATAACGGCGACCTGTACAGGGTCTGAGGTAGTATCTAGTGGCGCGGCCGAGAACACGCGTGATAATTCATTGAACTTTTCACGAGCTCGCTTAACAATCTCATCGTCTGACTTAGACTGATATCTTGCGTGATACTCAGAGATCATAACCACCCTCCTTATAATTGCTTGGTGCGGACGAGAAGACTCGAACTTCCACGCCCGATATATTGGGCACTAGCCCCTCAAGCTAGCGTGTCTACCATTCCACCACGTCCGCTCGTCGAATCGCGCACTTCATATAAACAGCTTGGCAAGCCAAGCTTCAGACATTACGTCGCGTTTCTCCTCTCGAAATTGCAAACAGCTATGCTTCGGTTTACAATTTCGGGTCTTATTAAGACAAAGCCTATTTTACTACAAAAACTCTTCTTTTTTAACTGGTTTGGGCTTTTCATGGCTCAAGCCCGGAAAGAAGTCATGTAGATGCTTCATTGAATACTCCCGCCTCAGGTGCACCATAGCGTCTTCTTTTTCAGCGCCGGTCTTGACCCCAGGGTTCAGGAAGCCGTGCGGATCGAACAAATTTTTGACGTCCTTAAACAGATCAAAAACCTCTGCCCCATACAGCTTCTTGAGGTAAGGGCCGCGCAGAATTCCGTCATTATGCTCACCGCACGTGGTCCCTTCAAGCCGTATAACAATTTTGTAAAACTCGTCCATGAGCTCAAAGACTTTCTTTCGATCACGCAGACTTGATAGATTCAGGAATGGCTGTAAATGGAAGTTCGCGTTTCCGGCGTGACCCCATACGGCAACTTGGATTTTGTATTTTTCGAACACTCTATAAATCTCGCTAAGAAATTCGGGCATGTTCTTCAGTGGCACTGCGCCGTCTTCGATAATCGGTAAAGCCTTTTTAGGTCCGTTGTACATCCAAATAACTGCAGCGGCGCTTCGGCGAATCTTCCATAGCGCGGCCTGCTCCTCGGGGTCGGTCGCATAACCAGACTCATAGGCAAGCACCTTAAAGACCTTAGCTACCTTATTCGCCTTACGTAGTCTGGTTGCAGACTTCACGTCGTCGAACTCAACAAGCAGCGCAACGGCCGGGAGTTTGTCAGGTATTAAGCCATCAATAATATGATTGTGATGGTCTCGCAAGAACTTAAGCAAATGATAATCCACGACCTCAAGGGCACTGGGCCCTAGGGGCATGATCTTCTCGACTGCCTCTGCCATACTCTCAACGCTATCGAAGAATCCAGTCAGGAGGATTGTATGGGAATTGTATTTTTCGGTCCTGAACGTAGCCTCAGTCACCACGCCTAGAGTTCCTTGTGAGCCAACAATCAACTGGGATAAATCAAAACTACCGCCTTTGCCCTTAACATCCCAAAGATTATAACCCGCTGAATTCTTACTGGTTTGCGGAGCAGCACTATTCACTATCGCCTTGTTGGCAGTAAGCAAAGCATCCAGTTCGCGGTATATGTGACCTTCGAAGTCGTCCTGGCGCTTCTTGGCCTTGAGCTCTTTGCGATTTAGACGGCGGGTGCTTATGACGTCCCCATTACTCAACACAACCCGCAAGCCCGTAACATAGTTACGTGTTGCACCATACTTGATCGTCTTCTCGCCTGCCGAGTTGTTAGCCACCGCACCACCGATCGTTGCAAAATCTATACTAGCTGGATAAGGTGGCATCCACTGGCCGTGACTCTTTAATATACCCTGCATGTGCTGATAAATCATGCCGGGCTCTACCGTGATCGAGCGCTTCCCCATTCGAACCATGCGCTTCATGTGAGCCGGGAGTACGAGCATGGCGCCGTTGCCAAGCGCACCGCCGCCCTGATCTGTGCCTTTACCACGAGCAGTTAGGTCGATCTTGTTCCCAGATTTTGCCCTTGCCTCCAAATACCGCACAGCCAGCACGACATCCCTTTCCGATTTTGGATAGATGATAAGCTCCGGGGTAATCTTAAAAACACTACCATCGGTTGAAAAATAATCCCTGGCTGCACTGTCCAAAGTTACTTCGCCAACAAGCAGCCTACTAAGATCCTCTACTACGCTCTTCATAGCTACTAGTATACCAATTTTGCTTATGCTTGAGTACCAATAATTGACTTTGATACATAAGCATTATATATTGATAGTAATTAGAGAATACTATGCCAGCAAAACACAAAACTCGCCACGCGCATCAACACCCGCACCACCACAAACACCTGGTGAGGCATCACAAGCCGAAACACCATAGTCCAATTCTCTATGTATTTATTGCCCTGTTTGCAATCTGCGGGCTCTACATCATTTATCGAAGTCTAGCCGGCAGCTACATCGTCTATACCGATAACGTCGAATACTGGCGACCGCGCATTGCAGGCTGCGAAAGTGGCAGTGGGCCCAATAGCCAACCGCGATATACGGCCTTTAACGGAATAGCGCACTACGGTGCTTATCAATTCGACATTGGCACCTGGCGCAGCAATGTAAGTGCCGAAACAGCCGCCATGTACCCTAAAGCATCTGATGCCCCTCCAGCTGTACAAGACGAGGCATTCCGCTCTACTTTTGCTAAACGCGGCACGCAGCCATGGAACGCATCGTATTACTGCTGGTCTACGGCAGCCCGCCCGACACCTGTTCCCCTAGCCCTGCCGGACATTCTGCCTATCATCCCAGCTGCTTCGTATAATGTGTCCGTGACTGGCCAAGTTACCCTAGACGGACAGCCTAAAGAAGGTATTACTCTACAAACCTGTTACGAAGAATTCACGGTCAAGACCGATGCCGAAGGCAAGTTCACCCTAAGCCTGCCGAGCGGTACAAACTTCTGCCTTAGACCCACCAGTGGCGTCCCAGAAGGCTACCAGTTGACCAAAACTACGAACAATCCGGAGCAAAACAAGAACAGCACCTTCGAAAACCAACGAGCGGGTGTCGGCGCCTATCGAAACATATTCTATCTATTCAGCCCTTACTACACCTGGGATCGCAACACCGACAAGGGATATAACTTCATCTACACCAAGGTCTAAGGCAACAGCGGCCAGTACGTGAGCTGCTTTTCGCAGGCTGCTTGAAACTCAAGCTCGTTCAGACCATACCGCTTGGCAATGGAGTGTAGTTTCGCGACTTTCCTAGGATTACGAACTTCATCGACCTGCTTGGAGGAACCGAGCCTCCTTCCAGCTCGTCGAAAAAAGAACCAACGGCTTGTGTACTTTGGGTACATATAGACCATCCCGAGGGCATATCGCCAGCCCGACATTGGAAACTTAATACTGTGTCCGCTCCACCGAGCACGAGAACAGGTGTAGACCACATCGCTTAACTCAGACCACTTCATAATTATGCCTTGAGCGGCTCGATACTCTTCTAGTTCCTCCGCCATATCTTGCTCGTGCCAAGCGCGATCTTCCTTCGGCATATTGAGCATGTTGTGCCATAGCTTGATCATGAATAATTGGCCCTCTGGATTTATGTAAGCCGAACTTAATAATTACTGGTACCGCGGAGAGGACTCGAACCTCCACAGGATTGCTCCCACTAGAACCTGAATCTAGCGTGTCTACCATTCCACCACCGCGGCTCAATTAAAGTTACTGTGCAGTTTAACGTCATACTGGACGAAAAACACCCCGACACGCTGGTGTCTACGTCTATTTACGTTTCACGCAGCACCACCGCGGCTCATTTATAACAAATGGGGGCTCTTATGTCATTGCCGAACGTATAGCATTGTACTACAGAGGGTCTTGCCCAGTATAGACTTAGCGTGCGTCACGTTTCAAAACACGAACTCGCTTCATGAACCACGTCTCGATGTTATTAAACCTATCGCTCGGCTCGGAGATCTTACCCGCATCCGCCCCCTCCACACGGACATCTTGGCCGTAAAGATACAGCGGACTATAAAGAAGTGCGGCGGGCACATCCTTTGACCACACATCCAGGAAGGAAGCAAACTTTGCGGCTCGCGTATTCGGGTCACGACTCAAGCGTGCTGCCTCTAGTAACTTATCTGCCTCAACGCTCTTATAATTAGATATGTTCAGCCCAGGGTCAGCAATCTGACTTGAGTGCCAGAACGAATACGCATCCGAATCTATGCCTACGTTCTGACCATAGAGTAGCAAGTCGTAGTTTCGTGGTCGGACGTGATTTTGCTGCAGGCTGACGATGTCGGTTTCTTTGATTTCTACTGGTACGCCAACGAGCTCTAATTGTTGAGCAATCTGCCTTGCTACTGTGCTATACTCCGGCGACTTAAGAGTAACCAGGCGCAATGGCTTTGTCGTTTTATTAGCCTGTAAAACCTTGGATGCGGCTACCTGATCATGCTGATAGCGAACAGCTTTTGGGTTGAATCCAGCCTGGCCGGGGAGTATTGGGTAGTACACCGGCACAGCTCGGCTCGAGAGTGAGCCAGCGATGATACTATCTCGGTCAATCGCCTGCGTTATTGCCTGCCGTACAGAAGTATTGGCGAGGTAAGACGTCTTAGTATTATAGAACAGCCCTACGTAGGCCGGCAAACTATATTCGTATATCTTCAGGCTTTCATTCTTTTCTGCAGCTCGAAGCTGGTTGGGATTAAGCTGAGAGATTCCCATAATCTGCTTACGAGCATAGCCGTCGAGCAGTGCCGCAGGGGTCGTATAAAGCGCGAAGTGAACCTCGTCCATCTTTGGGCGTCCTCGGTAATATTCCGAGTTAGCACGCAAGGTAATGAGTCCCAAATCGCTACCGAAGTCGTCAAGCACATAGGGGCCGGTACCAATTGGTCTTTGGCTAAAAGGGTTAACCCTAAGTTGTGAAAGCTGGATTGAATCAAGCAAATGGCTTGGCAATATGCCTACCGTAGTTGCAGATAGAAATGCTGTATAGCTATTTGGCAAGACAAACTTAATCGTCTGCTCGTTCACCACTTCGTACTTTATGCCCTGCCAATTGTAGGCCAGCGGAGACTTGCTATCCGGGTTCTGTATGGCGGCTACCGTGAATGCGACGTCCTTAGCGGTAAACGGTTGACCATCGTGCCACTTTACGTCCTTACGGAGATAGAACGTATAACTCTTTTGATCTGCTGAGATATCCCAACGCTCAGCCAGATCAGGCTCTATCTTGCGATCGCTGCCAACCTTTGTTAAGCCATTAAAGATCAATCTATTTACGTCGCTTGTGGCAGTGTTCTCGGGCAGGATGGGGTTCAAAATCCTAACTTCCCCTAATAAACCTTCGGTGTATACTCCCCCTTGAACTGGCTGCGTGGTGACAAAAAATGTATCCAAGCTGCCTATTCCTGCAACTACACCCCAAACAGATACCGCAACGACAACGAGCCAGGATACAAACATCCACCGCATTGGGCCAAGCTTCTGCCACGCTCCATATACGTGCCTTTCGAGATAGTTGCTAAGCCAACGTCGGCCAACCCATAATTGCTTGCGTAAACGGCGGGACTGTCTATGCCACCTAAACTTTATATAGGACCACATTACTTAACAACGAGACCGCCCAATAAGCTCCCGACAAAGATAATAGCGATCACGATGGTAGCGTAAAATAAAGCCTTCTCTGCACCGCGCTTAGACCTATAGAAGTTTCCTTCGCCTCCCCACGCACCACCTAGGCCTGCACCTTGGTTCTGCAAAAGTATTACTACGGTCAAGAGCACCGCGCTAATTAGGGTTACGTACTGTAGGATTTGCTTCATGCTTTTTCCTCCTTTATTAAACTAACTGCGGCATAGTTCACGAGCCAAACTATAGTGACCGCACCGAGTGCTGACCAGATTGACGTTATATCAAACGGCTTATAGATAGCACTTGTCAGGTAAAGCATAGCGGTATTAACTATAAGTGTAAAGAGCCCCAGCGTAAGCATTATAGCGGGCAATGAGAGTATGATCGCCAAAGGTCGGATTAATGCATTAACTAAACCGAATATTAAACTCGCGACGATCAGTACTCGAAGCTTATCTTGATATTGAATCCCAGAAAACAATTGAGCAGCTATGGTGAGGCCGATAAAGTTCGCCGCCCAACTATATAGAAAGCGTTTTAGCATTCATTAATTATACCATATATCAGGTGTGACGCTTAGATCCTGAACTATGGATTGACTCATATATTAGACCCGCTTTTACGCCAACTATTTTCTCCAATTCAACCAAGGAAGCCTCTCGCACGCCACTCACACTGCCGAAGCTACGGACTAACTTTCGCCGAGTAACCGGCCCCACCCCTGGTATTGAATCAAGTAGCGATGTCTTGGTCCTTTTGTCTCTCAGATGAGTGTGGTAGCTAACCGCAAAACGGTGTGCCTCATCCCTCACCCGCTGCAAAAGCTGGAGCGACGGTGAGCTATGTTTAATTCTTAACGTCGTGAAGGCCTCCTCCTCCAATAGCTCATCACCTTCTTGCGGCCTTATAGTGGCCGTAGAGGAAACTTGGTCCTTAATACGCACCACCTCTTCGTAGCGCTTTGCCAAACCGAAACGCGCTATGTTAATCCCGAGCTCCTCTAAAACCTCGCTGGCCGCCGAAAGCTGGCCTTTGCCGCCGTCGATCAGTATTAAGTCCGGCTTCCTCCAATCATGCTTTCCGCTAAAGCGTCGGCGCATTGTCTCTGCCATCATAGCAAAATCATTTGGACCTTTTGTCCGCATTTTAAAGTGCCGATATTCCCGCTGATCGGGCAGTCCGTTTGTAAAAACAATCATACTACTCACGGCGTCACCGCCAGCAAAGTTCGATATATCATAAGCCTCAATCCTCCCCGGGGGACCGCTCAGCCCAAACCGATCGCTCAGCCCATTAAGGGCCTGATCGAGCGTAAAATCGAACGTCTCCTCTTTGCCGAACACACTCTTCTGGGAGAGAGATTTTAATGCCAAGTATTGGTCGCGCAACTTCGCTGCTTCCTCGAACCTCTTGGCCTTAGCAGCCTTCTTCATCGCGCCCTCAATCTCTCGAATGAGCTTCATGCTATCACCCCTAAGGATCATAGTGAGTTTGCGTAAGTTAGCTTTATAGTCCGCCGAGCTTATATCTGGAGCCGGTGAAACACCGATTTGATGTTGCAATGCACTCACCTTGGGCCAAGCTGCGTCTGTGATGTAAGGGAATATTCTGCGCAGATACCGCATAGCTGAACGAACGCTTCCGCCGGATACAAATGGGCCAAAGTACGTCGCCTTATCGTCTTGTGGCCTACGGACATAACTCACACGAGGAAAGTCTTCCTGCGTAGTAATCTTAATATAGAGGAAGTTTTTGTCATCACGCAGCTCGACGTTATAGAGGGGCTTATGACGCTTAACGAGTTCTGATTCTAAGAACAATGCCTCAATTTCCGAGCTCGTTACAATCCAGTCGACGTCGGCTATGTTCTCTACAAGTATCGGTGTTTTTGTGTCTTTGTGATGTTTTTGAAAATACGAAGATACCCTACGTTTTAAGATGGAAGCTTTTCCCACATAGATAATTTTACCCTTCGCATCTTTATAGAGATATACACCTGGCTCTGCAGGGAGCTGCTTGAGCTTGTCTTTAAGCTGTTGGTTCATAAGATCCATTATATCAACTATTGCTAGTTTCTAATATGCATTGCATAACTGTTTCGCCTGGGCTATACTCTAGTTGTCCCGTCCATTCGAGCCCTGGAGGCAAAGATCCTTACCAAACAGTCCCTTATCTTCCAGCTGCAACTTGCCCTCCACGGTGAGCACGACAGTCTGGTTCCGCACTTGGCCCTCGTTCTATCTGACATCCTGGTGGCCCAGCGCGAGATGCTCACAATCGTATCCACTGAGTCGGCGACAGAGGAGGAACGGCCCGACGAACCACCATGGGAGCTTCTCGATGCTCAGGCTCGCATTGCTGCTCGCTTCGATCAAGCTGTGCACCGCTTCGGGGACAAGTTGAACATAGAACACTTCTCCGACCTGGTTCAACGTTCACTCGGCAGCGCTGAAGAAAACGGCGGTCACGAGCGAGAACGCATCCTGCGCGAGATCGCCGCCGAGCACAACACCACGCCCATCGAGCGTCCTTGAAGGGTCGCAGTAACAACCGTTACTGCGACCCTTTCCCTTTGATAACTACTTTTTGTCATAGTGTATTGACATTATTTGCAAACTGTGCTATCATATTTGGCACGTTCCTAGTTTTTCTACTTTGAATGTACATTTAAAACCGACTACTTATTGTCAATATGTATTGACTCTTGACCTGCGGATACCTGTAAAGCAACGCCTGCTTTGCGGCTATCCGTACTGGCCAAGAGTCTGCCAACGGAATTCACCCCAAAAGACTCACTTGGAGGGCCCATGGCCATCACCGAAGACACCCAGTCCATCCTCGCGATCACCGCGACCGACACCGCCAAGGAGGCGATCATCATCGCCCTCGCGGGCGGTGTGCGGTTCCAGACCGTCGACGAGGCCCTGGCCTGGTCGGAGACGGCCCAGGCGGCCAAGTACCTGTTCGGCACCCACTCGAGCGCTGCGAGGAACCTCTTCCAGCTGCGCGAGCAGCTGAAGCGGGAGAAGTCGGCCCAGAGCGCCCTGGCGCGCCTGAACCGACTGTGGCTCAACGGCACCGTGCAGACGGCGCTGTGGAAGGCCTTCGTCCGCGAGGACATCCGCAAGGCCCTCGTGGCCGAGCTGAAGGAGGCCAGCCGCAAGGACATCGAGGCCCGCAACGCGGTCCTCGAGAAGGTCATTGCCCGGCTGGACGCCAAGGATGCCGAGGAGACCGAGAAGGAGGAGCTGATCGCCCAGATCAAGCCCCTCGTCGAGGACTCCTACTTCCTGAACGTCATCGTCGGCCGGGACAGCCTGCGACCCGACAGCCTGCGGGCGATCGACAAGATCATCGCCGGCAAGGGTGTGAGCGTCCACCTCGGGCAGCTGCGCGGCCTGGCCAAGCACCTCGGCAACATCCACCGCAGCTCCTCCGGGAGCGACGGTGGCCGCCGTGGCAAGGGCAAGGACCCGCGCAAGGCCGAGAAGGCGGCGCGTGACCGGGCGATCCGGGCACGGATGCACCAGCCCAAGGGCCAGGAACCGTCCAAGCACGGCAAGAAGAAGTAGTCGGCCTAGCCGGATCCACCAGAGCAGCGTTGCTCTAGGTGGATCCGGCCCCGACCCAAGTTTAGACATAGTCTAGATTTAGGTCGGGATTACAAAAACACCACTCAAAATAAGTGGTGTTTTTGCTTTGGCTTTATAGCCTTACGTAAGGAGCTTTTGTAAATATTGGCCGGTGTGGGATTTAACAACCTTTGCAACCTGTTCCGGGGTACCTTCGGCAATGACTATGCCGCCGCCGCTTCCGCCTTCTGGGCCTAGATCGATCAGCCAATCAGCACACTTAACAACGTCCAGATTGTGCTCGATGATCAGCATGGAGTTCCCCATGGTCACGAGTGCGTTAAGCACTTCTAGAAGTTTCTTGACGTCTTCAAAGTGCAAGCCGGTGGTTGGCTCATCTAGAATGTAGAGCGTTCTACCAGTGGCTCGCTTGGAAAGTTCGCTCGCCAGCTTAATACGTTGCGCCTCCCCACCCGACAGCGTGGTGGCAGATTGTCCTAGGCGGATATAACCAAGTCCTACACTGCGCAACGTCTCGAGCTTACGATACACTGCTGGAATATTACCAAAGAAATCACAAGCATCCTCCACGGTCATCTCCAAAACATCGGCAATAGTCCTGCCCTTATATAAAATCTCTAAAGCTTCACGGTTATAGCGCTTGCCATGGCACGTTTCGCAGGTTACGTACACGTCTGGCAAGAAGTGCATTTCAATCTTGATAATCCCATCGCCCTTACACGTCTCGCAGCGGCCACCTTTTACATTAAAGCTAAACCGACCAGAGCTGTAGCCACGAATCTTGGCTTCCGGCACCATGGCAAATAAATCGCGGATATCGGTAAAGGCACCTGTATATGTTGCTGGGTTTGATCGCGGTGTACGGCCAATCGGAGACTGGTTAATGTCGATTACTTTATCCAAGTGCTCGGTTCCTAGGATCTCCTGATGCTTGCCAGCTGGCTCCTGCGCTCGATGGTACTCCTGGCTTAGCTTGCGGGCCAATATATCATTTATGAGTGATGACTTGCCAGATCCAGACACCCCAGTTACGACCGTCATGATGCCGAGAGGAATATCGACCGATACGTCTTTTAAGTTATTTTCTGTTGCACCGACAATCCGAAGTTTCTTATCGGTTGGCTTGCGGCGTTGTTTTGGCACCTCGATTTTCTTAGCACCGCTCAGGTACTGGCCCGTCAAAGACTCTTTGCTCTTAGCGACTTCATCTGGGGTGCCAATAGCTATGACCTCACCGCCATGCTCGCCGGCAAGTGGACCGATGTCAACTACAAAGTCACTCGCTCGAATAGTGTCTTCGTCATGCTCGACTACAATTACCGTGTTGCCGAGGTCTCGTAAGCGCTGTAGCGTACTAATCAATCTATCGTTGTCGCGTTGATGCAGGCCAATTGATGGCTCATCAAGAATATAGAGCACACCCATGAGGCTGGAGCCAATCTGCGTTGCCAAACGAATACGCTGCGCCTCACCGCCAGCCAAGGTGTTAGCGCTACGATTCAATGTTAGGTAATTGAGACCAACATCATTTAAGAACTTAAGCCGCTCGCTAATCTCTTTAAGGATTTGCGCGGCTATTTGCTTTTCCTGCGAGTTCAGCTCAAGCCCAGAGAAAGTCCTTAGCGCATCTTCGACCGACATGCTGGTAAGGTCGGCAATCGACTTACCGTTTACGGTAATGGCCAACACTTCAGGCTTAAGACGCTTGCCGTGACACTCCAGGCACTCTTGTGTCGTCATGTATCGCTCGATCTCTTTCTTCACAAAGTCACTATCACTCTCACGATAACGGCGTTCCAAATTAGGAATAATACCTTCAAAGGTTGTTTTATACGTACGTCCGCCCGGCCCGCGCACGCCAATTTCTTCGTCCCCTGTTCCATACAGCAAAATCTCAATTTCTTTAGTACTCAGCTTTTCGACCGGCACATCAAGCTTGAACTTGTGCTTCTCTGCGACTGCTTCGAGCAATTTGGTATACCACGTCATGCGCGAAGTAGTGCGGCTCCATGGACGAATAGCGCCCTCGACGACGCTAAGGCGACGATTCGGAATGACCATGTCGGGGTCTACGATCAAAAGCGAGCCCAAGCCAGTGCATTTAGGACAAGCCCCATGTGGCGAGTTAAATGAAAACAGTCGAGGCTCAATTTCTGGGAGTGAGAACCCGGAATCTGCCGTAGTGTAATGCTCGCTAAACACGCGCTCGTCACCAGTATCATGATCCTGTATGGTGATTACGCCTTCGCCCAAATGCAGTGCCTGCTCAATAGACTCGACCAAGCGCTGCCCGGGTTCATCTGGGTCAAGTGTCATTCGATCAACCGCTACCTCGATGGTGTGCTTCTTCTGCCTATCGAGTTCCGGTACTTCATCAATTGGCATCAGAGTGCCATTTAGGCGTACTCGGGAATAGCCTGCCTTTTGGATTTCACTTAGCAGGTGCCTGTGTTCGCCTTTTTTGTCTTTTACAATCGGAGCGAGAATAACAATCTTTGTACCTTTAGGATACTGGCGGACCGAGTCCACGATCTGTGCTGGAGTCTGCTTGGTTAGGACCTCGCCTGTCGTGGGGTCATGCGGCACACCGATGCGCGCGAAAAGTAATCGCAAGTAGTCATAGATCTCCGTAACCGTGGCAACGGTTGAACGTGGGTTGCGTGAACTAGACTTTTGGTCGATCGAGATAGCCGGACTCAGACCATCAATCTGATCAACATCGGGCTTTTCCATCAGGCCAAGGAACTGCCTGGCATAGGCACTAAGGCTCTCTACATATCGGCGCTGGCCTTCGGCGTAGATAGTATCGAATGCAAGTGAGGATTTTCCGGAGCCGGAGAGACCCGTAATTACCACTAGTTTGTCGCGGGGTATTTCGAGGTCTATGTTTTTGAGGTTGTGCTCGCGAGCACCCTTAATGACGATTTTATCAGCCATATATGCCCTATCCTCACTTGTTAAATCAACGATTAACTATACAGGTAAACGCAACGTTTTTCAAGTCCCCTAGGATGGCTTGTCGTCGAAATATGACTCAAAAGTTGGCTCTAAGCTCATGACGTGAGAGCCGCCATAAACCACAAAGGGCTTCTTGCCTTCCTGGATTGCGTCGGCCACGGTAGTGAAGATGTGGTGGTCGCGAGCTTCTGTCATCATGGTGTGAATTTCTGCCAATCTGCCCTCAGAACGTGGATCCCACGCCTTTGCAAGGACCGCACGATCCCCCATCGAGCTAAAGCCAATCGTACCATCTTCTCGCAGCTGAAGCTCTGGCAGGCCAAGCTCAGCCAAGTCGGCATTAAGCCTCTCCGCCAAGCCCCTAGCCTGGTTACGGAGAGCACTTAATATTTCTGGGTTTTGCTGAATGATCCTCTGCTTCTCGCTGTCAGGAATATCTTGAAAGCCTTCGACCCCATTCACGACTGCTTCTCCGTAAATCTGCATAGTAATGTCCTCTGGAAGAGGCGCAGAAGCTTCGTGAGTTAGATTTCTAATCATTAAAACAAGAACCAGCTCTTCCCGTCTCACACCGCGAGACTCGACGAAAGATGCAATATCTGCGTCGGAAGGCTCCCCGGTCACAGCTTCGACCCCGTCCCTTGCCGCCAGGAACTGCATCAGCCCTGATTCACTCGCGCTACCAATCGCAGTCGACCTATCTGCTATGTACTTTTGCTCTCGAGCATCGCCTTCGAACACGACAAGCCGTTCTTCGGGCGAGGTAGCTGCCAAATATTCATTGTATGCCGACTCAATGTCAGAGTGGTTGCGCGACTCGGGGTTAAAATCATGCAGATCCACTGCCCCGCCCTCCACTAGGCCTGGTGCATTGGGGTCTTTGGCTGCCTCGCCCGTAGCAGGATCGATCTTCTCGGTATTGATACTTGCAATCAAGGTTAAAGAGCCATCCCCAAACTTATCAATCTTCGCCGTGCCAGCTGCTACCCTCTCATCGTTTCTTCGCGTGTATTCATCACCATATCCAGCATATTCAGTCCAAGCTTCTGCCCGTCGGTTCGTTTCCACAGCGATGCCGCTTAGCTCTCGCCATCTCTGGAGCCATAGCTCGATTGACTTGTTCGCGCTCTACTCCTCCGGCCTGCTCTGGGCTAAGTGCGTTCATTTGCTCATCCTCTTGCCCTGAATCACATCATCGATCTCACCGAGCTGATCACGTAACTCGGCGGCCTTTTCAAACTGTAGGTTCGCAGCGGCCATTTGCATCTGCTCCTTAAGCTGACGCTGTAAGCACTTCAACTCGTCCTTGGGCACTTTGGCAAAGTCGATCGCCTTCACGTCAGCCTTCTCTGCCTCCAACTCCTCATGCATACGCTCTTCAATCGCCTTACTGATGCTCGCTGGAGTTATGCCATGGGTCATGTTGTAATCCTCTTGGACCTTGCGGCGATCTCTCGTGACTTTTATTGCGCGCTCCATGGAGCCCGTCATGTTATCCGCATACATAATCACTGTGCCTTCCTGGTGGCGAGCCGCACGGCCTATCGTTTGTATGAGTGAACTCTCGCTGCGCAAAAATCCTTCCTTGTCTGCGTCAATTATTGCGACCAAACTCACCTCTGGTAAATCCAAACCCTCGCGTAACAAGTTAATCCCAACAACTACATCGTACACTCCAAGGCGCAAGTCTCGCAGAATATCAGTCCTATCAAAGGTGGCAACATCGCTATGCAAGTATTGAACTTTAATACCAATGTCCTGCAGGTACTCAGTCAGGTCCTCCGCCATTCGCTTGGTAAGCGTCGTAACCAAAGAGCGCTGACCCTTACTGATTCGCTTGCGTATCTCAGCTATGAGGTCGTCCACCTGATGTTCAACTGGCCGCACCTCAATAATCGGATCGAGTAATCCCGTAGGGCGAATGATCTGCTCTACAACTTTGCCGGAGCGGCTGATCTCGTATTCATTCGGCGTGGCGGAAACATAAATGGTCTGATTGATGTGGCGATCAAACTCGGTGAAAGTGAGCGGCCGATTATCTAATGCTGATGGCAAACGGAAGCCATGTTCGACCAGTATCTCCTTGCGAGCGCGGTCGCCATTATACATGCCGCGTACCTGCGGCAGAGTGATGTGCGACTCATCTACAAACATCAAGTAATCGTCAGGGAAGTAGTCCATCAGCGTCGCGGGCTGATCGCCAGGCTCACGATTCGTCAAGTATCTGGAGTAGTTCTCTATGCCTTTTACAAACCCCGTTTGCTGCATGATTTCTAGGTCGTACTTTATCCTGCTCTCGAGCCTCTGAGCTTCAATCAGCTGGTCGTTTGCCTTAAAGTGCGCCACGCGCTGCTGAGCTTCAGTTTGGATTTTAACCATGGCCTTTTCTAACTGTTCGCGCGGAGTCACATAGTGCTTAGCTGGGAAAATGCTTAGCTCGTTAAGGGACTTTGTAATCTCGCCGGTTAGCGGATCGATTTGCACGATGCGCTCGAGCGAGTCGCCAAAGAACTCTAGGCGGTATGCGTTCTCCTCCCCAATCGGGAAAATGTCTACATTCTCGCCGCGAACACGAAATACGCCACGTTCAAAACTCGTGTCGTTTCGAGCATACTGAATATCATTGAGCTGGCGCAGCATCTTGTCTCGCTTACGAAGCTCGCCGACCTTGAGGTGCATTGTCATGTCGGCATAGTCGCTTACGCTACCAATACCATAGATGCAGCTTACTGAAGCAATAATAATTACATCCCTGCGACTCAAAAGCGAGCTTGTTGCAGCGTGACGCAAGCGATCGATTTCCTCGTTAATCGCGCTGTCTTTTTCAATATACGTGTCACTCCTAACTATGTATGCCTCTGGTTGATAATAGTCAAAATAACTAACAAAATAATGCACGGCATGCTCTGGAAAAAACTCTTTGAACTCGCCATAAAGCTGGGCAGCTAAGGTTTTATTGTGACTCAGAATGAGCGTAGGGCGATCTGCCTTGGCAATAATGTTTGCCATCGTGAATGTTTTGCCCGAACCAGTCACCCCCAGAAGTGTTTGCTCGCGCATTCCGTTAGATAGCCCTGTACATAAGCCATCAATGGCAGCTGGCTGGTCGCCATTTGGTTCGTATTTAGATTGCAAATTGAATAGTGACATAAAACTATTATAGTCTATCTGGACAAAACAACAGCATACAAAAAACCGACTCATTGAGCCGGCATATTTGTGTGTCGCTAACTACTGCACTGTGTGGAACTAAACCCAAACTCACCCTATGCACCTATCATAACAAAGCATCCTTGGACGAGCATTGGCGATAGAGCAAAAAAAGCCTAGGTGTTTTTAGTGCTTTGCCCATGGCTATGCAGTTGCCAAAAGTTCATCAAGCTTAGGCTTGTTGAAGCCGATGACAATCTGGTCATCGATATCGATCACTGGTACGCCCATCTGGCCAGATTTCTTGATCATCTCATCTGCAGCCTTAGGGTCGGCTTGAACGTTAACTTCTTTATAAGCTACTTTTTTATCCTTTAGGTACTCCTTAACTGCACCACAAAAATGGCAGGTTGGAGTAGTATAAACGATTACGGGACTGTCTTCTCGGTTCATAATTAAACCCTTACTTTAACAAGTATAGTATAGCACGGTGACCTCGGTGAATCTAGTCCTTTAACTTGCTTAGATATTGGCTTGCCTGAATGGCGGCCTTAGCACCTTCGCCAGCCGCTACGATTACTTGCTTCTCTACCACGTCAGTAATATCACCGGCGGCAAACACCCCCTCGACACTCGTCATGTTGTATTTATCTATCACAATCTCACCTGCTTTATTAAGCTCTAGGTAGCCCTGCAAGTAGTCCGTTGCCGGTACTGACCCGACCTCCACAAAAGCGCCCGCGACATGTACCTTCTTCTTGATACCACTCGTGGTGTCATGCACCTCGACATATTCAAGAAACTTACTACCGCCAAAAGAAACCGTCTCCATATTATTCATGATCCTAACATTGTGAAGATCCCTGACCTTATCCACCATCACTGGGTCTCCAGTTAGATCTTCGGTAAGATTTATGAGGTAAATGTGTTTTACTATTTTAGCAATGTTGATAGCTGCATCAAGCGCCGCGTTTCCGCCGCCGATAACGGCGACTTCCTTACCAGCAAAGATTGGTCCATCACACCACGCGCAATATGTAACTCCTTTATTAAGATAGGCATCTTCGCCTGGTATACCGAGCTTGCGTGGGAGTTTTCCCCCCGTAATTACAACTGCCTTAGCCGAAATGCCCTTGCCATCAGCCTCGACAACAAAATGCTTACCCGATCGCTTGATACCGCTAACACCGCCTGATAAAATGCGGAGCTCAACGTCGTCTTTGAACTTCTCGAGGTGATGCTCGAACTTAGCGACTAAGTCGGCGCCGGGTATCATGGTAAAGCCAAGGTAGTTCTCGATATCACTACTCCATGCTGCCTGGCCACCTATGTCTTTACTCAGTAAAATCGTTTTGAGCTTTTTTCGCGCTGCGTAAACTCCGGCTGTCATACCGGCCGGGCCGGCTCCAACGATTGCTAAATCGTAAATCATATTTTTCCCTCGACACTAGCATGGAAATGTTTTGGCGCATTTTTAAGAAACTTTTCGATTTCACCTTGTTCAAGCAGTCCTGCCTGAGCACCAATTTCCTGCACGACGCTCATTGAATTAATCGAACCCCAGGCCATAGCCATTGGAATATCCTTGCCCGCGGCGAGCGCAGCGACAAAGGTTGATGTATAGGCATCTCCCGCCCCAGTTCGCTCGAGCGGTGGCGCAGGATCTGGGTATATTGGCATTGACCACAACTGCTTGCCGTCTGACGCAAACGACCCTTTAGGACCGTCTGTAATTACGACGATCTTTGGGCCAAGCTCGTGCAGCCCCGCCATAAGCTTGGCTACACTCTGCGTCGAAAGACCAGATATAGCCTGCGCCTCCTCCAAGTTGCATGCCAACACGTATGTAGCCCTATAAAGTTTTTGGAGCTTCTTCGTGCCAAGCTTCATCTGGAATGTCCCTGGCTGAAACGCCAGCTTAACATCTTGATTCTTAGCCAAATATTCGGCAATCTCATCATGGAGCCGATCAGCGCTCCCCCCCACCGAGCTCAAATAAATCCACGCGGGCTTGTTATACTGATTAATCTTTGGCCATGAGTAGGAGTAGTCCTCGTGTTTTATAAGGATAGTTCTGTCGGCGCCATACCAAAGTACATAATGGTAGTTTGACTTCATGCCATGATTAATGTGGACATATTCGGTCGAAATATCCTGCTTGTTAAGCGCACGGATAATTTCTTTGCCTACCTGATCGTCGCCGACGTTACTATAGAAGCCAACTCGCAAACCCAACCGTGCACTCGCCACAGCGGCATTCGCACTATTCCCTACGGCAGGAATAACTATCGCCTCCTCAAAAGGTATCTTCGATCCATACGTCATGCAAAGCAAGGGGTGGCGATCTTGGCTGTCTTTATCAATTTCAGCTTCGTGCTTACCCAGGCGAATGAAGGCATCGGTTACTACGTCGCCCACCGCCAGAACATCTATTCCATAACGCATATGCTTTCCTCCAGTTGTCATTATATGAAGTTCTTCCTTACTTTCCCAGAGCGATGAGGTATATTCTGCGGAATGCCAGGCTCTGAGCCAATAAAGTGGGCGACCGATCGAGCGGCACTCAAGCCGAAGTCGAGCGCCGATTCAAGGCTCTTGCCGTGCAAATGACTCGCAAGAAACGCTGGACCGAATACTTCACTCATCCCGGTTTCATTTATGCGCTTCAGACTTGAGCGCTGAGCAGTTTGATAGTAAAAACCATCATGAAGTGCATGGGCCGCCTTCGTGTCATCAAGGAGCAAGATGCTCTTCAGGCCGCTTGCCCTTAGCGACTGCAGTGCATCTCGGGTCTCGGACTGATGAGTAAGCATTTCAGCGTCATCACGGTCAAAGCAACAAATATCTGCTTTAGCTAATAGTTTAATTACTTTGCGAGCGTTCACCAAATCGTGACTCGTGAGTCTCACCATTGTCTTCGCATCGTGCTTTTTCGCTAACGCAAGCAGCAACTTCAAATCGCCCAAGTCGATAAAAGGACCGCTGAGGTAGAACCACTTGGCTGTAGGCAATGAAGATATATGACTCTTCCCGTAACCAGCGCTGTTGTTGAGTGAACTAATCTCAAAGTAATCGTCTTTAGGCGAGCGCACAAGCGTCTGCATGCTCGTGGCTGAATGTGTTGTCTGGCGCGCGCTCGACGATTTTACTCCAGCCTCGCCAAGCCTGCGCAGTATCTCGCACCCCATACTATCCTGACCGATGCTAGAAGCGAGGTCCGCCTTAACTCCCAAGCGAGCGCAGGTTAGGGCGGCAATATATCCGCCGCCGCCGCAACCAAATGCCGTCTCGTTAGCATGAACCGAGGTTCTGCTTGAGACCATAGAGCGTAAACGGTCTGGCAATAAACCGACTTCGAGCGTCTTAGTAGTGTAAATTATTTCAGCATAGGCAGGACCAACACATAGCACATCTAGCTTCATAGGGCTTTCCTCTTAACAGTGGCGTGGACTGACTTAACAATGGAATCTACCGTTAGGCCATATTCTCGCCACAGCTCTGCGACTTTACCGGACTGCCCAAAGCGATCCTCGATGCCCACCCGGCTCAATGGGGCTGGCAACTTCTCCGCCAAGAGCTCTGCTACTGCACCGCCAAGTCCACCGATAACTTGCCCTTCCTCGACAGACACTACGGCGCCTGTCTTACGGATGCTTGCAAGGATAGTATCTTCGTCCAAAGGCTTAATGGTCGCTACATTTATCACTTCAGCACTGATGCCGTCTTTAGCAAGAACTTGGGCCGCCAATAATGCCTCGTGTAAGACTGGGCCGCAGCCTACCAGCGTTACGTCTTCACCTTCGTGCAGTACTTGAGCCTTACCTACCTCGAACGGAGATTCCTCAGTTGTTATAACTGCAGTTTTCTCCCTCGCAAGCCGGATATAGACTGGCCTATTGAGCTTGGCGGCGGCCAGGGTAGCCTTACGAGCCTCATGAATGTCAGCAGGCACCACAACCATCATATTCGGAAGCACCCTCATGAGGGCAATGTCTTCGAGCATTTGATGGGTTGCGCCGTCGGGACCAACCGACAAACCAGCGTGCGAACCAACCACCACAACCGGCTGATTATTGAGGGCAATCGTAGTGCGAATCTGCTCCCAGTTCCTACCCGGAGAGAACGCTGCATAACTACTCACGAATGGCTTTTTGCCTACCGCAGCAAGTCCGCTTGCTACGGTAACAAGGTTTTGTTCGGCAATACCCACCTCCACAAAACGATCAGGAAACTCATTGTGAAATAGTTGCATCTGCGTAGACTCGGTTAAGTCTGCACAGAGTGCCACGACGGCACTATCAGCCTGGCCAGCGAGCAGCAACCCCTCTCCAAAACCACGGCGAGTTGGGGCATGTTCTACTCCTGAGGAAAACAAGTCCTTGTTCAAATGCTGAGACTCAACGATCATTCGTGTTCACTCCTAATCTGGCCATTAAGCGTTCGTAGCTTCTCAAGCGCTGCGCGATAATCACGCAGCTGAGTGGCCCGTTCTGTAGCCAAATCATAACCATGCCATCGGAAGTCATGCTCCATAAAATCAACTCCTTTACCAGGAATAGTATGAGCAATAATACACGTGGGTCGCTCATAAACAGCTTTGGCCTGATCACAAGCGGCAATAATCTCTTCCATATTGTGGCCATCTATCTCGATCACGTGCCAATTAAATGCCTGCCACTTCATGGCAAGAGGCTCGAGCGGCATAACCTCCTCGGTAGGCCCGTCGATCTGGATATTGTTTCGATCAATAATGACAGTGAGGTTCGAAAGTCGCTGCTTACCAGCCAGCATTATTGCCTCCCAAATATTACCTTCATTCAATTCCCCGTCGCCAGTTAAGCAATAAACCCTCTGGCCTTTTCGTTGATCCATGCGTAGACCGATCGCCATACCTACCGCCTGACTGAGCCCAGAGCCAAGCGGGCCACTGGTGGTTTCAAGCCCGGGCAAACGAAGACGCTCCGGGTGGCCCTGCAGACGACTCCCAAAGCTACGGAGAGTCTTGAGTTCAGACTTTTGTAGATAGCCCGCTTCTGCCATAGTGGCGTACAGCACTGGAACAATGTGGCCGTTCGAAAGTACAAGTCGATCTCGCTCGCTCCATTCAGGTTTTGCTGGATCATGCTTTAGGACCTCGAAATACAATGCCGTCAGAACATCCGCCATCCCAAGCGGCCCTGCAGTATGACCACTCCCTGCTGTAATAAGCATCTGAATGATATCCTGGCGAATGCCATTTGCTTTGAGCTCTAGCTCCTTAGTGCCAAGCCTACTCATCCCAAAACCTCCATTAGCTCCGAGTATCTGCTAAGCACGTCTTCGCAATCGAATAAATATGAGTTGGTATTTACCACATCAAATCCTGCCTTAGCAATTTTCGGCAGCGTCTCCAAGCTGACCCCTCCGTCGAGGCCAATCTCTAGCTTCGGCGCCAATTCGCGCAGCTGCTGTGCTTTCCTTAACACCCGAGGCTGCAAGGCCTGGCCTGCAAACCCAGCCGGATAAGCCATAACGAGTACATGGTCGACGCTATGGACAAGTTCAGGAGCTACGTCCCCAACCTGCGTAGATGGGTTGAGCGCAATGCCGACAGAAATTCCCTTTTCGCGAAGGAGACGAAGTGCATCTTCGATATTAACAGCATCCTCGTACTGGAGGATTGCCAAATGGGGCCTAAATACAATTATTGCCTGCACATAATCCATTGGCCGATGCGACATTAAATGAATGTCACAATTCATGTCGCGGCGCGGTTCTATATCACCCAGACCCAGAGTCGGGTTGTCTGCGTATTCAGGGTCAACTAGGTCCAGCTGATAGCGATCAGTCAGCTGGCGAACCAAACGAATCTTCTGCTGATAGTCCTGGAGGTTCGATGACAATATCGCGGGGATAACTTTAGCCATTACTGCTCTCGATATCCTTAATTTCATCAATCCTACGCTGGTGTCGTACTCCCTCCGAAAACTCAGTCGACAACCAGGTGGTCACGATGCCCAGCATCTCTTCTTCACTTAGTTCGGCAGCAGGCAAACTCAGCACATTACTGTTATTGTCTCGGCGCGTCTCGTAAGCAATGTGCTCATTCCAGGCTACGGCCGCCCTTACCCCATCCACTTTATTTGCGGCGATCTCCATGCCTTGACCGCTATCGCACACCAGAACACCCATTGAACCCGCATCCTCCACTACGGCTCGTGCGACCCTCTCTGCGAAAACTGGATAGTCATCTCCAGGGTTTAGCTGCTCTGGGCCCAAATCAACCACAGTGAACTTGCCAGCCAACTTGCTTGCAAGGTGCTGCTTCTTCACAAACCCGGCATGATCGGAGGCTAGGTAGACTTTCATTACTTTTTTATGGAATTACCTGCTAATTCGACCATTTCAACCAACCGATTCGAGTAGCCCCATTCGTTGTCATACCAAGCAACGACTTTGACCAAGTCTCCGCCCACTACATTGGTGAGTTTTGCATCAATAATGGCCGAATGGGAGTTACCTTTGAAATCAACCGAAACAAGCTCATCCTGAGTGACCGAGATTATTCCCCTATGGCTTGTAGCTGCGGCGTGCGTCAAGATCTTGTTGACTTCATCCACGTCAGTTTTACGCTTTGCCACAAAGGTAATATCGCTCAACGAAACAACCGGGGAAGGCACGCGAATGCTCAGTCCGTCAAAGCGATCCTTTAGGCTGGGAACCGTCAGTGCAGCAGCAATAGCTGCACCAGTGGTAGTAGGGACGATATTCTGAGCGGCAGCACGAGCTTCACGTAAGTCTTTGGCTGGTCCGTCTTGAAGCATCTGGCTGGCAGTATACGAGTGCACGGTAGTCATGAGGGACTTAACTACGCCAAGTTCTTTTTCGAGCACAGCCATAACTGGCGCGATGCAGTTTGTGGTACAAGAGGCGTTAGAGATAATCTTATGATCTGACTTGAGTTGGTCCTCGTTAGCACCAATCACATATGTGTCTCCATGGGTGTCGTCCTTTTCAGGGGCCGAAAGCACTACCTTCTTGGCGCCAGCAGCCAAGTGGAGTTTTAGATCGTCATGCTTCGTGAACCGGCCCGTAGACTCGATCACCACGTCAACATCGAGTGTCTCCCAAGGCAACTTATTGGGCTCTTTAATAGCTGCCACCTGGACCTTCTTGCCGCCAACGCTCAGAAAGCCCTCGCCCGCAACGACCTCGGCATGATACTCCCCGTAGCTACTATCATGGCGTAGTAAGTGCGCCAGGGTATTAGTGTCCGTAAGATCGTTAATCGCAACGACTTCTAGCGCCGGATTCGCCATCGCTAACTTAAACGCATTGCGCCCTATCCTGCCAAACCCATTTATAGCAACCCGTACGAGCGCCATCTTACCCTCCTTTAGTTCTCAATGCTTATGCTAACATTGTACCCTGTTGTAGGCAGGCTATCAATGAGACTTAAGCGCTAAAGCTTCGAATGTGGCTTACATACGTTGCCGGTGCAATCTGCGCCATCGATAAGGGCTTCGATATCTTTGGCATCGTGCATGCCGCATAATGCCTGCTTTGTCTTAGTATTCACAAGTGCAGGAACGGCGGCAAAGCCACCACAAGCTTCGCCGATAATGTCTTCGTACTCCATCATGAGCTTCTTGTTCTCTGCATTGTTCCAAACCTCTAGCTTGCGGATCTCGACATTCTTTTCCTTCTCCAATCCCTCGACAATCGGCCTAAGTGAAATGCAATGCGGACAAGTTTCCCCGTAAAACTCAATTATATGGTTAAGCTTCGTCATGTTTTGTATCCTCCTTGGTTATAAATAGCAGCCCTGCAAACAGAAATATCAGTGTAGAGCTTAGCGCGGACAACAGACAGTACTGGCACCAGGCCTGAATTATTACTCCTTGAATGTAAACGAGCCCTAGCGAACTAATAAAACCGACTGTCCCTCCGAGCAGTAATAGCCATTTGAGCCATAGCTTGCGAAGTTGTAAGTAATAGAGCGCGATAACCAACATGCCGATGTAGAAGATTACACCAAACAGTGCTAAGGGTACGCCAAAGACCTCCGAGTATTTGCTCGTCAGAACTTCCTCACAACCACCCGTTACCGAGCATGGCAACAGCTTGCCAGTATAGTGCTGCTGGGTCAAAAGCACGGCATCAAGAAGCCCAAGCGACGCCACTACAGCGATCAACCCTCCGAATAATTTATTGCGCGAGAGCTTTTTCAATCGCATTGGTTAAGTCGGTAATTGCATTGAGGTTCACGTACTCGCCGTTCACAAAGAAGCTTGGCGTGCCAGGCAGCTTCAAGTCCTCGCCCAGCTTCTTATCTTTTTCGACAATCGCTTTAACGTCTTTTGATTTCATGTCCTGCTTGAACTTTCCAACATCCAAGCCAATTTGAGCGGCATAGGCTTCATATTTAGGCTGAGGATCTGCAATCTCGCTCCACTCGGCCTGCTTAGCGTAAAGCAAATCGTGCATCTCCCAGAACTTACCCTGCACAGCAGCGGCTTCAGCGGCGTAAGAAGAGCTTAGGGCATTTTTGTGGATCTCAGTTAGCGGTAGGTGCTTAAACACAAACTTTATTTTGTCACCATACTTAGGGAATAAGCTTTGCTTTAGGATCTCTTCCACATTGGCGCAAGCTGGGCACTGGAAATCTCCAAACTCAGTTACAACCACCTTAGAATCCAAATTCCCCTTACTGTTCCCTTGTTTCATTTGTTCCTTTTGCGAGTTTGTGGCGACTACTTTAGGCTTTTCGGTGCTATCCCCAGGCTTGCTATCATTACTTGGGTTCATGACTGCAAACACCACGAATAGTATTGCGCCGACGATGCCGAGAGTTACTAGGATTGGGCTAAGTTTCTTCTTCATACTTAGGATAATACCAGATTAGATGGCAAAAAAAAAGCTCGGATTAACCGAGCTTCATCTTGGTTTCGGTGAACACCTCTACCTTGCGAGTCGCCTTGTCGAATTTCTTTAGAGAAATCTTATCAGGGCTGTTTGTCTTGTTCTTGCGAGTAAAGTACAGTGAGCCCGTCTTTGGGTTCTTCAGTACAATCAACTCACGTGCGGTCTTCTTTGCCATTTGTTGTTTTCCTAATTACTAATACTAAACAATTGGTTGTTATTCTATCAGAAAAACCCTTTCCAATCAAGGCTTAGGGACTACAAGCTGCACATGCTTGCTCAATCACATGGTCAATTGTAAAATTGCGAACAGTACCCTACATGATCCAGCGGAAAGGCCACGCTCGTGGACCCAATCATCATTACCATTGACGGCGGAGCAGCAACCGGCACGTCTTCGTTGGCCAAAGCCCTGTCGAAGCATCTCGGCATCCCCTATATGAACACAGGCGAGCTCTACCGTGGCGTCGCCTTTCTTGCCCGTCAGCAAGGCCTGGACTTCGACTCTCCGGCGGCGATGGCTGCCATCGCCGAGATGATTGAGTTCGAGTTCCACGACGGCACGGTCATCGCACTGAACGGTCAACCCGTCAGCCAGGAAGACCTGCGCTCCGTCAGCGACATTGTGGAGCGTGTGTCGCCGCACCCGGACGTACGGAAGCACATCCAGGGCTGGCAAACCCGCTTTGCCCAGACCAACAACTGCGTACTCGAAGGACGCGACCTGGGCAGCACCGTCTTCCCGAACGCCGCGTTCAAAGTCTTCCTGACCTGCGAGGACACAGAGCGGGCCAAGCGACGGTCGAACCATGAAGGACGCGTGGTGACCGTTGATGAGATCTTGAAGCGAGATCGAGCCGACGCCGAGCGGGACCACTCGCCCATGGTCTGCCCCGCAGAAGCACATCGCTTCGATACCACCCATACGAGCACGCCTGAGCTCGTGGGGATGGTGGAACGGCTGCTCATCGACATGCCAGGCGTCTGGGATCGGCTGAACAGCTAGCGCGCGTACGCCCCGAGGCCCCTGCTAAAGATCACCGTGATCTTCTGCAGGGGCCTCCCTCATTTATTTAATCCTATATATCTAGTTCAATACTAACTGGGCAATGATCTGAGCCCATTACTTCCGGGTGGATGTCGGCAGCCAATACTTTGTCCTTCAGTGAAGAAGAGACCAAGAAATAATCAATACGCCAGCCTACGTTGTTGGCCCGTGCACCACCCCAATGCGACCACCATGTATAGAAACCATTGCCCTGATAGAACAAGCGCAATGTATCTACAAACCCAGCATCTATGAAATTCTGGAAGCCCTCACGCTCTTCATCCGTAAAGCCCTTCTTGCCAATGTTTGGCTTTGGGCGAGCTAGGTCCTCTTCGGTATGCGCCACATTCAAATCCCCACAAAATACAACTGGCTTGGTCTTTTCTAGCTCCTGGCAATAATCCAAGAACGCCGGATCCCAATGCTTGTGCCTAAGTGGGATGCGAGACAGATCATCCTTAGCGTTCGGTGTATAAACTGTCACCAAGTAGAAGTCTTCGTACTCAGCTGTCATCACCCGGCCCTCCGCATTTGGATCCCCATACTGGTCCGCCATGTCATACTTAGCAATGATTGCTTCGGGTAGTCCATTAACAACACTCAGTGGATCGGTCTTTGAAAAGATTGCGGTACCAGAGTAGCCAGGTCTCTCAGCAGAATTCCAGTGTTCATTATAGTCAGGTAAGTCAATCTCTACTTGCTCTCGCTTGGCCTTCGTTTCTTGCAAGCAAAGGATGTCCGGGGTGTTTTCTTCGATGAAAGGCATGAACGCGTCTTTGCGCAGCACGGCCCTAATCCCGTTCACGTTCCAAGAGAATATCTTGAGCCTAGCCATGTAGAGCACCCTCACTTATCAAAAGGTCTCGTTTCTTCTCTCTCCCACGGTTGTATTCGCCTGCTTTGCCGTCGGCTCGAATCACTCGATGACAGGGAATATTCGGGTCATAGTTCTGGCTCAATATCGTACCAACCGCGCGTGCTGCCCCTGGACTACCAGCAGCCTTGGCGACGTCACCGTACGTCATGACCATGCCCTTCGGTATTTGACGCACCACTTCATAAACTTTGTCTCTAAATTCAGGCATAGCAACCTAGGCAGATAATCGGCTTTCGATATCTCTAACTTCCGCAATTGGCAGCATAAAAGTCTCAAACGCGCCGCTGCGGCTTACTACCTCGACCGAATCATGCTCTAAGGTTTTGCGCGAGATCACAATCTGCACCGGGCACCCGATCAAATCAGCGTCGGCAAACTTAGCACCCGGGCTTACCTCCGCGCGATCATCAAACAGGCAGTTATTAGCCCCTAGCTGATTGTAGATCTTGGCGCCAGCGTCAATATTTGCTTCATCCGGCAATGCCACAATGTGGTATTTAAAAGGGGCTACGCTTTCAGGCCACACCAAGCCCTTGTCGTCGTGATGCTTTTCTGCAATTACCCCCATAACCCTACTGACCCCTATGCCGTAACAGCCCATAATCGCATGGTTCCTCTTACCCTCATTATCGGTATACGCCAAATCAAATGCTTTTGAGAATTTTTGACCTAAGTCAAATACATTGCCAACTTCCGCAGCTTTTGCCTCACTAAGCGTACCCTTACTGCATCTTGGGCAGCTATCGCTTGGCTTTACCTCTGCAATCTCGTCCTCGACACAGAAGTCGCACTTGTCACAATAGTAAACTACGTCTTCGCCCGCATCAGTCAGGACCTCGAACTCGTAGGAAACTTTATCTGTAAAATTACCGCCTGAAGCCTCGGTTACTTTTGCCTCTAGGCCAAGCTCCTTGAAAACCTCGATGTAAACATCCTTTGCCTTCTTATAATATGCCTCGAAATCTTCTTGGCTCGTATGAAAACTGTACATATCCTTCATAAGGAACTCCCGGCCGCGCATGATGCCAGATTTTGCCCTCAACTCATCTCGATATTTCCAGCCGATCTGATATACGGAAAGGGGCAGATTTCGATACGACTGCGCTCGAGTCAACACAAGTGGAGCAACTACTTCTTCTTCACTCTGGCCAAGAGCGTATTCGTTACCAGTCCGGCTGTTGATTTTGAACAACACATCGATGCTGTCCCAGCCGCCAGTGGTCTTCCAGATTGAGCTAGGGTGCAAGGTAGGCATTAGAACCTCCTGCGAACCAAGCTCGTTCATATGCTTTCGGACAACACCCTCGATCTTGCGAAGCGTAATAAGCCCGAGCGGCAGATAACTATATACTCCCGCCATAAGCTGGTCTACAAACCCTGCTCGAGTAAGCAGCTGAGCGTTGAGTGATTTTTCCTGGTCAGATATGTTCTTACTTGTTTGGGAGAATAATTGAGAATACTTCATAGAACTATTATTCTACATTCGACCCCTTTACGCCAGAGCAATCCAGATATCGACATATCCCACAAAAAGCTTATAATGTACTTATGAAAAAGCATAAGAAGAATCCTCGCAAAAAAGCTAGTAAATATCATCTAGCGCAACTGCGACACCTGCGCAGAGTACGGGCTTTGTACGAACACAACGCGGCAACGGGCATTGCCCTCATTACTCCATTCGCCATCATTATAGCTATTAGCATCCTATACCGGCTTAGCTTGCCGGAATCTGACAGCCTAGCGCAGTTTTACGAAATGTGGGTTTTCCAGCCTTTAGTGGTGGTTTTGTGGGCAGTGATATTCCCCCTCATAGCGCTCTTGATCAACCTAGGTTCAGTAGTGACTATCGTTAAAGACCACCGCTACAACGGAAAAATCAGGCCAGAGCACTTACTCAGGGACCTGTGGCCCAGCCTTGGTATCGTGCTGTTTGTACTCATTGCCTTCACACTGGTTTTCGGTGGCGGACTCGAGAACATTGCCAACACGCTGCAGACGGTCTAAGCATCACATGATACTACTTATGCTTAGGCTCAATATTGGGTATAATGATATCTATGCATAAGAACAGACTACTGGCGTATGTAATAACGTTAACTTCAATATTGGTAATTGCGGCGACCTTCATAGGGGCATTCACGAGCAATCAGACAGAGCCGCTAGCAATTGTATGGCGGCCATACATACTTATCCCCCTTTTCTCCGTGGCAGTAAACATTTACCTCCTATACCTTATCCATAAGAGGAGAAAGTCAATAAAAGCAGCGCCGTGGATAGGTCTTTTCGTCCTAGGAACACTTGCATGGTCGCTGACAGACCTTGCCTCGTTTGCGGCGGCCAATCAATACACGGCGCTAATAGCCCGTACAGGCATTCCACTTGCTGAACTTATAGGCATCCCCGCCCTCTTGATGTTTGTTATACAGTACACGAGAGAAGAACCCGAGGATTTAACTGCCCCTTGGTTTCTCATAGTAGCAGCCACGCTTATAACAACGGTTTTCGCCACTGGGAGTGATTTTTTCTTCATTAGAGAAGCGGCCACACTGGTGCCTCGAATTTGGGGTTTCGAAATTAAGCTAGGGGAACTTGGGGTGCTCTATCTAGTGTGGTTCCAAGTCTTCACAATAATTATCGCCGGGATACTTATCAGATACTACGCAAGGGAGAGAAAGGGTAGAAAAGCTCGGCAAGCTAAATATCTACTTTTGGGAATATTCATACCTATTATAGGCACTACAGTAACGAATGTCCTGCCCGCATGGTTAGGCTTGCCATTTTATTTGCCTTTAGACAGCCTATTCTTCACTATCATGGGTGTTGTTATGTGCTACGGCATTATCCGTTATAGTCTATTTAGTATCAACCCCGCTTCAATCGCCACGAACATCTTAGAAACTATGGCTGAAACGGTGATTGTAGTGGACCCGCAATTCGAACTTGAGTATGCAAATGCAAACGCTGAGAAGGTTTTTGGGATCAGTAGTAAATCAGCTGCTCGCAATAAAATTGATCGATTCTTTGCGCCTCAGTATTTTTCCCGTATCAAACAATACCTAGTTGAAGACCCTCTTCTAAAGACCCCTCGAAAGTTCGAAAACCTTGTGGCAGTCGCACAAGGTACCCACCACATAACACCGGTAGATCTAGCGCTCAGCTCTATATTGGATGAAAAGGGTAAACTTGCTGGCTATGTATTTGTTATGACCGACATATCCGACCTCAAGCGTGCGTATGCTCAGCTTGCCGAAGAGGAGCGAAAAATTGAAAAGAAGGTTATCGAGCGGACCGAGCAGCTATACACCGAGCATGCAAAATTAGAAGCGTCTATTGCCAGTTTGCCTGTAGGATTCATAATGCTTGATGAGAATATGAAGGTACTGGAGCTCAATAAGGTCGCGCAAGATCTCTTTGAAATTAAAACAAAAACTGGCAAGGCAGTTGAGGCAGTGCTCCATAAGCTTGGCGTAAGGGATCAGTTCGAACGAGTCCATGCAGAATGCGAACTTGCCGATATACCCGAACTATTACTAGACAAGAGAACGCTACACCTGATCATATCCCCTATTATAGGTAGTAGGAATGACTGCATTGGCAGTGTACTACTTATTGAAGATATCACTAAGCAAAAACTTGCCGAAAAGGAACGTAATGAATTCATTGTTACTGCATCACACGAAATGCGAACGCCTCTTACTATTGTTCAAGGGAACCTTGCTAACGCCCTAGACCCAGATATAGCCAAGCTCGATAAGGACACCAAGCCCCTCGTACAACAGGCTTACGATTCGACCGCACAACTCGCCGAGCTGTTCACTGACATTATGACCGTCTCAGAAATTGATAATGGCACAGCGCCGCACTATGAGAACAAGACTGAGTTTGATTATGTAACGGTGATTGACGACGTAATCCGCAGGGTTCGACCAAAGGCGGATGCCAAGAAGCTTGCTCTAAGCTTCAGTGGGCACGAAAAGAAGATCAACCTAAAAGGCGACCCTAATGAAGTCAAGCAAATCATCACCAAGCTTGCGGACAACGCGATTAAATACACAACTAAAGGCTATGTCAGCCTTGAGCTGAAGGAGCACGGCAAGTGGGTGCTGCTTAGTGTCACTGACACGGGAACGGGCATAGAGACCGCTGACCGCAAAAGACTCTTCAAAAAATTTGCCCGCCTCGACAACTCCCTGACGCGCGAAATCGGCGGAACTGGCCTAGGCCTCTACATTGCTCAGAGCCTAGCCGCGCGAAATAATGGCGAGGTTATCCTCGAACACTCGACCAAGAAGGGCAGTGTATTCACACTAAAGCTACCACTTAAGTAGGGCTATAGTATCTCGTTAGAAAGTCCTGCTTCAGCCTAAAAAAGCTACCATCGATAAGCGACGCCCGAATATCTGCCACGAGCTGAGTTATAAAATGAAGGTTGTGGATCGAAAGCAACGTAGCCGAGAGCATCTCTTCTGCTCGCACTAAATGAGAGAGGTATGCCAGGCTATAATTCTGACACGTATAGCATTCACAGCCCTCTATAATCGGTCCCGCCATACGCATATACTTTGTATTACTCAAGTTGACTCGCCCATCCCTGGTATATACGGCGCTATTACGGGCGACCCTTGTAGGGCTCACGCAGTCAAAGGTGTCGATGCCATTCTCTATTCCCTCGAACAGGTCAATCGGCTCGCCGATACCAAGCAGATGACGCGGCTTGTCTTTAGGCAGCGTTTCACAAACCCAACGCACAGCGGTAGGCATATCGTCCTTATTAAATGACCCGCCGATACCAAAGCCGTCAAAATCCATACCGCCAATCACCTCGGCTGAGTGCTTGCGTAAATCCTCGTGACGGCCGCCCTGCACAATGCCAAACAGTGCTTGCGGTGTGGCCTGTGGGCTGCTCGCGCCTAGCTTGCGGTGTTCGGCAAGGCTCCTTGCCGCCCAAGCATGAGTTCGCTCAAGCGCCTGCTTTTGGTATTCGTAATCGGCTTGGGGGGAAGTGCATTCGTCAAAAGCAAAGATGATGTCCGCGCCCAAATCATGCTGGATCTGCATAGACTTTTCTGGTGTTAAGCGGTGCTTGCTCCCATCAATGTGGGAATGGAAGGTTACGCCCTCATCACCGATCTTCATGAGCTGCTTTCCACTTGGGCGCTTGTCGGGCTGCACTGTATCGTCTCCGCTCGCTACCTTGCTCACGCCCTTGCCATACGCCTCGCCAAGCGAGAATACCTGAAACCCACCAGAGTCGGTGAAGATTGGGCCGCCCCAATTCATAAACTTGTGCAAGCCACCCATATCGCGCACTATGTCGCTGCCTGGCTTAAGGTAAAGATGATAGGTGTTTGCCAGGACGGCCTGGGAACCCAGGTCCTTAACCTGCTCCGGGGCAACTGCCTTAACCGTCGCCTTGGTACCGACAGTTATAAAGGCAGGTGTCTGGATAGTACCGTGCGGCGTAATAATTTCGCCGGCACGTGCTAATGTGCCGTCCAACTCGCTATGTATGTTAAAGCCAAAATCCTTCATAGCACTATGTTATCAGCATACTGTCGCCATAGCTAAGGAATGCATACCCTTCGTCTAGAGCATGAGTGTAAGCCGCCATGAGCTGATCCCAGCCCGCAAAGGCCGCGGCGAGCATTAGTACCGTGCTTTTCGGTGCATGGAAGTTAGTTAGCAATGCATCAACCACTCTAAAGTCATAGCCCGGGTAAATGAATATGTCGGCTTCGCCGGTCAAACTCTTTGGTTCTGAACTATCCAGAAGGTCGTCGCCTACGAACTCGAGCGTCCGTGCCACAGTCGTTCCTAGAGCAACAACACTTTTGCCAGATTGTTTTGCATTACGAATTCGCTCCACAGTTTCGACGGGTATTTCAAAGTATTCGCTGTGCATCTTATGCCCCTCTACTTCATTGGACCTGATTGGCAGAAACGTACCGAGGCCGACATGGAGCGTGAGATAACAAATGACCACTCCTTTAGCCATGAGGCTCGCTAATAGCTCCTCTGTCATGTTAAGGGACGCGGTTGGTGCCGCTACAGAACCATTTTCCTGGGCGAATACCGTTTGATAGCGTAGTTCGTCGTCGCGAGTAGCATCGCGCTTCATGTAGGGCGGTAAGGGAACCAGTCCTTCGGTATTTGAGAGCATGTCTAGGTCTTGAGCAGAGTTGATGGTAGCGATACCTCCATCCGCTACCATCTCAACGGTGAGCCTAGTTGGCCCAACGTGCAAAACATCACCAATGCTCAAGTGACCACGATACAGAACCTTATGACGATGATTGTCCTCTACCTTGCCGTGTCGTTCTAGCAATACAAGTTCGACTTCCTTGCCAGTGCTGTCAGTGGCAATAAGCCTCGCCTTGATAACGCGGGTATCGTTCAAAACTAACACGTCACCGGAATTCAACAAATCTGCAAGATCGGCATACCTCTTGTTCCGCAGGACATTCTGATCCCGCTCAAGCACAAGCAGCCTGGACTCCCCCCTTATAGCCGGGGGGTACTGGGCAATACTTTCCTTGGGTAATATATAACTGTAATCCGAAATTAGCATTCAACCATTGTACTTAATTAAGCAGACCATATCCATACGCTAATAAACGCCCCGAAAGGCGTTTATTAAGAATCGTAATGGCTATAGAGCTATTCGTGCTCTGCTGCCTCTGCTGCATCGGCATCAGCCTTTGTTTTGTGTACCGTGCCCTCAGGATGGTGCGCTGGTGAGTAGATAGAGTAGACTTTCAGTGCCTCGCCGCCGGTATTGGTAATATTGTGCCAAATACCTGCAGGTATGATCACAGCCCAGTCGTCTTCTACATCATAACTTTCACTTAAGTTGTCCTGGCTCTCGCCAAATTCTACCTTCGCCTTGCCCTGCTCGATCCGAATGAACTGGTCATTGTCCGGGTGAACCTCTAGGCCGATTTCACCGCCCACCTCTACGCTCATCACGGTTAATTGACTGTGAGCACCTGTAAAAAGCGCGGCCCTAAAATTCTCGTTCTCTAGTGTTGCCTTTTCAATATCTTCAACCCAACCTAGCATATGGTGTCCTCGTTAACAATTCTATTATACCCCTGTTAGGAGGTGGCGGTAAGAGCCCCCGGTAAGGCCAAGCCAAAGGCTCTTACCGGGGGCTATGATGCCCAGACGAGTTCGAGGACTCAAGGTCGTCAAACATCTTTTCAACCAAACGCAGTACTGCCCCATGGGAGATGATGGACAAATGATCGGCGATTCCGTCGACTAGCTGCACTCCATTGCTCCGGCGGAACCCAAGCCTCACGAGCAGAGGATGGAGAACCTTTGGAGCAATCACAATGTTCTCTGCACCCTTCAGTACGGATGCAAAGAACGGCAACACGAGCTGGTCAAACAAGCTCATGACGCTGACGATTTCCATCGCCTCCACTTCCTCCACGATTTCCTCGATCGATCGAAGCTCTCGCAGGAACGGTGAATGTGCCGCCATATTACCAATTGCCGGGAAGGCCTTCAACCAACCTCCGAGGTTCGCCAGGCGTGTGCCGTGATTCGGAGCGGAAAGCTGTAGGGTTTTGACGGCTCGACTGCCCAGCCGTCGCTTGAGGCCCATGATGTGGCTGCCACCTTGGCTATGCCCGATGAGCACAAACCTTTCCGCAGGATAATCCTGCAACAACACCGCATGCATTGTATCCAGTGCTGCGTCCATTGGCCCAAGCCCCAATCGCGGGATGGAAAGAATTACAACCGTATACCCGCGAGTTTCGACTGCGCGCTTGAGGGACCCGTAGACAAACTGGGCGTACCAGTCAGCCACAAAAGTACCAGCGACGATAACGACGACTGTGTTACCCAAGGGGCAACAACTGCGATGATTCTTCATTGTGCCCCCTTTAGGGAGTAGTAGGAACGGACGCGGATGCGTCATACTTGTTATGATACTCAGATTCACCCAACTGGCAAGCAGAATATGAAAAGCCGGCCCACCGGCCGGCTTTTCTAAATCCTTAGCCTAAATCTATAGACCCAGTAACTGCTTCTTCTTAGCATCAAATTCTTCTTGGGTAATCACTCCTTGGTCCTTCAGCCCAGCCAATTTCTCTAACTCTGCATACGGGTCACTCGCGCTAGCCTGCGGTGCCTCTGCGGGCTGCTGCTCTGCTTCCTGAGCTGCCCATTTATTAGCCTGACGTCGTGAAACGTTATTCGAAACGTGAGTAGCGGTACCTGCTACTACAGCTGTCCTGGCCATTCCTCTTAATAATCCTGGCATAATTTTCTCCTTTCTTAACCCTCTAATTCACTAACTGCATCTGGATGGATACGGCCTTCCGCAACCAACACGCCCTTAGCATCAAGCAAAGCCTTCTTTAGTGGCTTAGCCCATAGTTGCTCGATTACAAGTAGTCCCGCCGTGCAATTATTCTCGACTAAGTCGGCAACTTCATCTATGTCATCACTAGCGATGGCTTCGTCGCTTGGCTGGTACTTCTCTACGAAAGCCACCATACTATCATCGCCAGATTCTGCAATGTCGAGCTTAGTCACTGCCCCATCTGCATCCTTACTTACAACCGCTAGCGCAACTAAACCAATAACGCCTTGTTCAATTGCGTCAGCAAGTGCTTGCATTACGCTTCCATCGAACTTGTTGCCCTCAAATCCAACAACGATATAATCAATTGGTCCTCTCATCTTTTGTCTCCTCTTATCCTTCTATTATACACCCGCGAGTCAACCGAGCGTAGAGAGGGCTATGCCTAAGCGGCCTTCGGGTCCTTAGCCGGAAGGTTTTTGGTTGCGAGCAATCCAAAGAGACTAAGAACACTCAAGAGCACGAACATACCACTCAGAGCAGCCTGGCGCGTCTCAGCGTTTATGTCGGTTACTGTCTGGGCTGTGCTCGGAGGCAAATCCGCAACGGCCTTCTCGACATCAGCATCACTCAAAATCTGCGGTTGAGTCTCAATAGCCACCGTAAGCTGTTCTTTTTGCGCCGCATTTAGATCTGGATTTTGTGCGACGAGGCTCGTACCAACACTAATAAATGTTGCGACTATAAGTACGCCGCTGATTGCCGTACCAAAGCTTTGGCCCAGGAATTGGAAAGTAGACATTAGACCGGATGTCTCGGCGGAACTTTTTTCATCTACTGAGTTCTGAACGGTATTTTGAAGCTGCGATGCAATCATCCCCATACCGGCCCCAAATAACGCTAAGCTTGGCAAGAATGCCCATCCGTCTGGATTTTGGTTAGCTTTGTAGCCAAGCCAAGCGGAACCGAGGAGCATAGAGATGAAGCCAACGCGTACAATCGTCCTGCTCGAAAACTTACCGGTCATTATGCTACCTCTACTCGCGAGTAGTAAGATTGCCGCAGACAGTGGCAACATTGTAACGCCCGTCTGTATCGCGTTGTAGCCCAACTGCATCTGTAGGTATAAAGACAAGCCGTACATCACTCCACCGAGCAACATCAGCTGGAAGAATATCGTGCCTGTTCCTGAACGAACGACTTTATTCTTGAAGATAGTCATATCGATAAGAGCTGCTTGTCCATGCTTTTTGCGGCGATTCTGCCAAGCTGCAAAGAACGCGAGCAAACCAAAGCCCAAAATGGCTAGTAGGACTGTTGGCGACACCCCGCCGACAGGTATGACCTCCTGACCGCCGTATACTACGGGCTGTCGAGCGATGAATAGGCCGTACTTACTAGCCTGCAAGATTCCCAGGGTAAGAACACTCAAGCCACTAGCGGACAGAATGGTGCCAACCCAATCAAACGACGTTACCTTTTCTGTCAAAGCAGAATCTTTTATTACTTTGCCCTTAAGCAAAATGTATATCACTACCAACACCTCGCCCAAGAATGCTAAACGCCACGTGGCATAAGTTGTCAGCAGCCCACCGACAATCGGGCCTACTGCCGCACCGATTGCACCGATTGCCGCAACCGTTGCGTAAGCCTTAACTCGCTTTGGTCCACTCGGATAATTGCTAGCAATGAGCGAAAGCATGGCGGGTATCATTAGCGCTGCGCCCAAGCCTTCTAGTAATGACCAGCCGAACAATAGCGATAGGAGGCCTTGGCTAATCGCCGTTATGAACGATCCCGTTCCGTAAATGACTACGCCCAGCATGAATGCCTTTTTGCGGCCTATCATGTCGCCGATTTTTGCTCCCGGTATCATGAAGGCGGCCATGACAAGTGTGTAAAAAGTAATGGCAGTTTGGATTCCTGTCACCGTCGTGTTTAGATCTACCACGAGCGTAGAAATAGACACCGTCATTACTGTCGAATCTAGCGTCAGAATGAACTGTGCCATCGCTAACATTATGAGGATCTTCTTCTCTATTTTGTTCATACTATACCCGATTTATGAACTCATTATAGCACGCGGCCAATATACTACTCCAAACAAAAAAGACTCAACCGAGTCTAGAGATAATACTTGGCTGGGATGGTAGGGGTCGAACCTACGGTCTCCTGCGCCAGAAGCAGGCGCCTTACCACTTGGCCACATCCCAGTATCATTCGCGACCCTGAGGCCACGAGACATGAGATATTTTACCTGAAAACCGAGCTGATTTCCAGCCCATCAAACTAAACGGTGCGCCGAAACTTCCATATAGCGAGCGGAACTGACACGGCAAGTATGCCGATAGCCCAACCCAGCGTTATCCATACCGATGTTAAGTCTCCACCGAACATGAGCGAGCGCGTGGCATTTACAATCTGCGTAACTGGCTGGTTTCGTGCAAAAACCTGTAGCCATTCGGGCATACTCTGCACCGGCACAAATACAGAGCTAGCAAAAGTAAGTGGGAATACGAACAGGAAGCCCGCGGTCTGCATTGCCTCGGCGTTGCGTATGAACAGCCCAAGTGCGCCCATCATCCAGGAGAATGCGTAGCTAAAGAAGGCCATGAGTGCCAATGCTGCTACAACATGAGACGCAGGGGCTGTGGCATCAAAGCCCATCAGAATTCCCACTCCAAATAGGAGTAACAGAACGAAGATAGTGCGCATATTATCACTCGATGTTCGCGCAGCTAACACAGCCGAGCGAATTATCGGCAAGCTACGGAAGCGATCGATCGACCCTCGATCAAGATCTTCGATTAAAGCGATAGGGGTCTGCAGGGTTCCGAATATTGCCGACTGAGCAATAATGCCGGGCAGAAGAAAGTTTATATATGGCCCACTTGTTGCCACGCCAATAGCTCCACCAAAGACGTAGTTAAATAGTGTTAGGAACATAATTGGCTGGATGGAAGAGAACACCACAACTTGAGGCGTACGTTTAAAGCGCATCAAGTTGCGCTTCGTCAGCGTCCAAATATCACTAATTCCGAGGAGTACGGCCTGCATTACTTCTTCCCCTTCTTGCCAGTTACTGCCAAGAACACGTCATCCAAGCTTGGCCTGTGAACAGAAACGTCACGAATCTTTATCTTGGCTTCACCGAAAGCAGCCACAACTTTAAGCAATGTCTCGGTGCCCTTGGCCGCTCGAATGCTAATTGAGCGCGTCATCTCGTCGATCTTTGGCTGGGATTTTGTAAGCGTCATCATAAGATCTATCGCCTTATCTTGGTCGGCTGGAGCAACGTGCACCTCTACCACATCGCGACCCAAGCTTGCCTTCAGCTGATTAGCTGTTCCCTGCTGCACTACCTTCCCCCGATCGATGATACTAATATAATCACAGAGCGCATCGGCTTCTTCCAAGTATTGAGTGGTTAGTAACAGTGTACGACCCTCGTCAACGAGCTCGCGAATAATTTCCCAGAGCTCTTGGCGTGTGCGCGGATCCAGCCCAGTCGTTGGTTCATCCATAAATATAATCTCTGGCTTACCAACCAGGCTTGCACCGAGATCTAATCTGCGGCGCATGCCCCCAGAATAGGTTTTTGCTGGGCGGTCCGCTGCGTCAACTAGGCTCAGGCGCTCCAACAGCTCCTCGGTTCGCTTTTTTGCCTCCTTTTTGGGCACGTGGTATAGCCGCGCCACCATCATAAGTGTCTCGCGACCAGTTAAGAAATCATCAACAGCTGCAAATTGTCCTGCAAGACCTATCATGCGTCGCACTTCGTCCTGTTTAGTGCTTAAATCAAGGCCATTGATGGTAATCTTCCCGCTGTCAGTGTCTATGAGTGTGGCAAGTGCACGAACGAGCGTAGTCTTTCCCGCGCCATTAGGCCCGAGCAGTCCGTAGATCTTTCCCTTTTCGACTTCAATACTAACGCCGTTCAGGGCCTTAACTTTTCCGAATGATTTCTTAACATTTTTTACCGATATCACGCTTGCCATAGACACCTATACTACCAAATATATAGCGAAGCGGCAAGAATAACAGTGTCTTAGGCTAAAGTGCAGCTGGAGGAGACGGCTGCTGTGGTTGGGCTGGAACTTGCTGAGCAACAGGAGTTTGAGCCGGCTGTACGACTGGCTGAGGCGCGGAAGCTGGGGCTTGTTGGGCAGCTACTGGAACAGCTACTGACTGAGCAGGCGCCAAGTCGCTAAGCTCAGCATCGAGTTCAGCTTGAGACTCTCGAATATCCTTAACCGCCTGGTCTACTGCTTGCTGCATTACCTCTGACTGGTTTACTATCTTTGCGGTCAAGAAGCTATCTTGCCCGGCCTCGTCCCCGGCGTCGATAAGCTGTTCAAGCTGATCTTTGTCCTCTTCGCTTAACTTTTGATAACAAAAAGCAATAAAGTAATTCTGTACACTCTCGGCAATGTCATCAAGCATTTCCTGCTTAGCTTCTTCTGTCATGCCTTCGCTGCCAAGCTCTTTTAAGATAATGTTTTCAATCTTGTCTTGCATGCTATCTCCTTAAGCCGCTACCGGCATTACTTCGGGCGCTGCTTCTGGCGCCGCTGTGGGCGGCGGTGTTTCGGCAGGCTTAGCCACAGCTTCTGGTTCCGGCGCTTCCAGTAACTGTTTAATTGCGTCTTCGAGCTGTTCGGCACTCATACCATCAACTTCGGTTGCAGCACTTGTTTCTGCGGCAGCTATCTTTTCCTTACGGTTCTTTTCTGCCCTAGTGACAGCATCATCATACTCGGCATCAGCCTCCTTCGTGGTGCCTTCCACGCGTGCTTCAATGTAGCTTTGTTTCAAAGACTCTAGTCTTGCCTGTTCTGCAGCCGCCTCTGCTTCCTGACGGGCAGCCTGCAAACGTGCCTCCCAATTCTTACCCGCAGTATCAACTTTTTCTACCACTGACTCCACGGCGCCCCCAACCTTCTCGGCTGCAGCAGCAATAGTGGCAGTTATTGCCTCCTTTGCCTGCTTGGCACGACCGGATATCTTCTCCATTGCCTTGGAGGCCCAGCGATTGAGAGTTTCGCCGATTTTGCGACCCTTTGCTGCCGCCTTTTCTGGTGCACTTGTGATCGCTTCGCCAGCAACGATGCTTGCGCCAATCCCTACAAGCATTGCCTTCCTGGACTTGTCCTTTGCGGCAGCTACGGCCTCCTTGCGCTTCTCGCCAACCAAATCAGCGCCCTTCTCTACGCGCTCACGAACCCCCTTGGCACGTTCCTTGACACTCTTAAAGCCTCTATCAACCGCTCCCGCAGCGTCGTAGGCCTTTTCGGCGAGTGTATCTGCGGCGCTGCTAACCTTTTCGCGGCCAGTAGTCACTGCGTCACTGCCGCGTTCAGCTAGGTTGTCGATCTTCCTGCCAATTGCTGCGCCCTTCGCCTCTGCACGACCCATAGTTTGCTCATTAGTAGATTCGGTAGTCTGCTCTGCGGGTGCGCCTTCAGACTGCTGAGCTTCAACCATAGCAACTAGGTCAGCCTGAAGCCCTGCTGCCGTAGGACTCATAGTCTGTTCTGGTGGCTTGCTGCCGCTTGATAAATCCGGGGCCTTTGGTGCCATTATTATTCACTCTCTTATACCTACAGTATAGGCATAAGCGCTTTGTGGGTCAAATGACCAAGTGGATTAAAAGTCTAGGAGGTCGGGGCGAGCCTGCTTGGTTTTTTCCACTGCCTGGGCCTTACGCCATTTGGCAATTTCGGCGTGGTTGCCACCTTTGAGCACTCCGGGCACCTTCATGCCGCGAAATTCCTCTGGCCTTGTGTACTGTGGGTATTCGAGCAAGCCTGCGCTAAATGATTCATCGTGAGCTGAGTCTTCGTGCCCGAGTACCCCGGGGATGAGTCGCACTACGCTGTCCACAATCGCCATAGCTGGAATCTCGCCGCCTGTGAGCACAAAGTCGCCCATCGAAACCTCTTCGTCTACAATACTTAGTATCCGCTCATCAAAGCCTTCATAATGACCACAGAGCAACACAAGGTGCTGCTCATCGCTTAATCGCTGAGCTTCGCGCTGTGTGTACTTCTTGCCGCGTGGCGTCATCATCATTACTTTGGCATTTGGTGACTTTTCTTTAATCTCCTCCACGCAAGCAAAAACTGGTTCACACTTAAGCACCATACCAGCGCCTCCGCCGTAGGGAGTGTCGTCGACCGTCTTACGCGCACCATCGCCATAGTCACGAAGGTTCACAACCTCGAATTCGAGCTGCCTGTTCTGCTGAGCCTTCCACATCATGGAATGGGCAAACGGCCCTTCGAACATCTCTGGAAATAATGTAACTATACTGATTTTCATAGGTGCTATTGTAGCACGCTCGAGGCTAGCCCGTTAGCTTAGTTGTAGCCGCGGCCGTCATAGTGCGGGTCCAGATCTTCGGACAAGTTGTCAGTAGGTTCAACAGTTTTAGAAGGAACCTCCCCGCCGTACTTTCTCGCCATTTCTACTTTTAACTGATGTGCCTTAGCCTTAGCTAGCTCAATTGCTTGTTTCTTATTCTCTAGCAGCTTTGTAATGAAGTTCTCGAATGTCTGGTGCTGAGGCATATCCGGTATGTCAGCTTGCATCGCAAGCTGATCGAGGACCTCTTTAACACCTACATCAGGGCCCAGCTCGCCGAGGATGCGCTCTATTTGAGCTACTTGAGCAGATTCATCGTCGACACTGACTTCCTCAATCAAAGAAAGTTCATCTTCATCCCGCATGTAGTCGGCCAATACCCCCACGAATTCGTCCGCATTCATAGCCGGGTAACGTTCTGGGTCTCGTTCGTATAGCCTTCGTGCGGCATAACGATGCTCCTCAATTCTTTCTGCTAGCTTCTCTTTATAATTACCTTCCTCTGTATTCGCCCGCCTTAACGCCTCTCCAACTCTCATCTTCATATTCGGAGTAGCGCGTTCGATTGGGACATTAAGGAGTTCGTTTAATACGGGGGTTGTGACCCGATCAGTCCCCAGCCCCGCATCGTAAGTCCTGAGAATAGAACTTTGTGGTTCTTCATGTTCTGAATACTCAGAGGAAAATTCATGTCGTGCTGCCTGGGCTGCGTGCGAGGCTAGCCTGGTTTCATCTCCATTCTCGCGAGAGATAATATTATGCAGCTCACGAACAGAGATCCCGGTGCCTGGACGGGGCAGACGCTGTACTCGGTCCAGCTGACCAGGCGTTAGTGTCTCCCTAGTCGCTAGTGGGGTTCCTTCTTCTAGGCCACCTGTGCCGTCTGCTTTTGGTAGATCGCGTTTCTGTGGTGACTGCCAACCAGTATCGCGAGCAATCTCACGTATCACCCCTTGTGTCTGTTGAGCCTGTTCGGCACGAGTTATGCTCGGAAAGCCTCCATCAACTTGCGTCTTCTCTGCGGATGATTCACTCGGCTCGCCTGTCGGTCGGATTGGCCCCATAGGATCCATGATTGTTTCCTTTAATTAATTCTTATGCTTATTGTGCGTAAATTATCGCCCAAAGTCAAACACCCCGCATATGGGCAGGGTGTTTGTGCAAAACAAGAAACTTCTATATATCTAGATCATCTAGGCCGTCTAGGCCTTCGCGCGCCTTGGCCTTGATAGCGGCAGTGCGGTCTTCCTCCTCTGGCTGGCCAGACTGATCCTGCTTGTCTGCTTCGCCGTCGTCGTGATTGCGCTCACGAGGTTCCGAACCCTCTGGCTCAGCAATCTTCAGATTAAACCGAGCGTCACTCTTAGCACCGAGTACGCGGAGCAAGGTTCGAATCGATTTGGCAGTAGCGCCTGCTTTACCAATAATTTTGCCCATGTCTTCTGGGTCTACACTAAGCTCTAGCAGCACACCGCGATCGTCCACCGAGCGCGTTACTACTACTTTATCTGGATTATCCACGATGGCCTTAACCACATATTCTACAAAGGCTTGATCCATTTCGGTCGCGTCTGACATAACATCAACTCCTTACAATTATGACTTTATTGTAACGAAAGAAGCCTGCTTTGTCATGCAGGCTTCTTGAGTGCGTAGCTTGGTGATTACTCGGCGGCCTTTTCGGCTTGAGCAGTCTCTACCGCTGCGTCTGCAACAGCTTCCGTGGTTGCGGTGTCGTCTTTCGCTTCTGCGGCTTCGGCATTATCAACGTTGTGAGTTTCGGCAGCAGTTTCTTCCTTAACTTCTGCAGCTTCGGCGGCGACTTCGGCAGTAGCTTCGCCCTCAGCTGGAGCTTCTGGCTTTTCTTCAACAGCTTCTGGCTCCTTTTTCGGCTTGCGGTGCTTGTCTACAATCACAGCCCACTTAGGAAGTTCGATGCCGTCTTTGCGCATCAAGCGCAATACAGCCTCTGATGGCTGAGCGCCATTGGCAATATATTTAGCTAGGTCGTCTTTCTTAAAGCTCAGCTCTTTGGTGTGTGGGTTATAGGTTCCCAGAACTGCAACAGACTTACCTGTGGCAGCACGACGCTTGTCGGCAGCTACGATACGATATACTGGATATTTCTTGCGACCTCCGCGGGCCAATCTAATTACGAGCATAGTTTCCTTACGTTTTAGCCTGCGCACTGGTTGAGGGCTGGCAGGGGTTTAAAATCAATACACACTATTCTACCTGTAAATCAGGGTAAAAGTCAATCCCTATATAGAACCAGTTGGGCTAAGCCGAGCAGACACGGCCATTGCAACCCCCTGCGCGTCACTCGTGATGCCGATGAGCTGCTGGGCGGCCTGCATTGTCTCGTGATTATGAGTAATTACTATGAGCTGCGTCTTTGCCATCAACTCCTGTAGAACCTGGTTGAATTTCTGGGAGTTTGCATCGTCTAGGGCGGCGTCCACTTCATCTAGCACTACGAACGGGCTAGGGTTGACCGCCATAATGGCTGCGAGCAAAGCGATAGCGCCCAAAGAGCGTTCGCCGCCCGAGAGCATGGCGAGCTGCTGGGTACGCTTTCCTGGAGGGGTCGCAGTGATCTCGATGCCGTACTCACCGTTTTCTCGGGCTTCATAAACCAACTTACCTGTGCCGCCGCCAAAGAGATTATGAAAGAAGTGACCGAATTGCGTGTTTATAGCTTTGAAACTGGTGGCGAAGCGTGACTGGATATCCTTGTCCAGCTGGGATATGAGCTTTTCCAGGTCATTTACGGCGGTAGTTAAGTCGTCGTGCTGGACGCGCAGTTTCGCCAAGCGGTCGCCAATCTCGGCAGCTAACGCCACCGAATTAGCGTCCAGCTGCTGCGTCATAGATAGTCTCGCCTCTAGTTGTGCAATGCTTGCAGTCGAAACAGGCGCGTAATCCCCCTTCGGGCCTCCAAGACTGCCGTAGGAAGAACTGTAATCCTTCTCCAGCTGCCCTAGCTCTTTCCTGTGTCCATCGAGCCGCCTCTTTGACTCCTTAAATAGGACTGAGACTTCAGATTTCTTGGATACAAGCTGCTCGATAACTCGGTCTTGCCTGGAAACTTGGCCCGTAACAGAACCCACCTCTGCGCCCATTACTGATTGAGCCTCCGCCAGCTGGACGTCAAGTTCCTGCAGGTCTTTACGCAATGCAGTCTCCCTTTTTTCATACTCGGTCTTGTCGGCTACACTAGCCTGCGCAGCTTTTTGGTCCTCGTTCCGCATCATTTCGAGTTGAGCTTCGTTTTCTTTTCTGGTGTCTTGATATGAACTTATATCCAACTCCAACCCGCGCAAACGAATAATCTCTTTATTACGTTGCTCTACGAGCTCTTCCCGCTTCGTCATTTGGCGCGTCACCTTCGCCTGCAAACTACTTATTTCCTGAGCAATAAGTTCTGACTGATCCTCAATCGCCAGCTTAATCATTCGACGCATCTTATGAATGGCGAGCTCTCGATCTGCCTTCTTCATCGTTACGATGTTGTCATTATGGGCCAATAAACTGAGGAGCCCGAGAGCATGGTTTAGATATTCGCGCTTTTGACCTCGCTGGAGATGTCGACGATGCGAAGCGAGCAAGCTATTTAGCTCCTTCAAGGTTGCCTCTATGTGCTCTATCTTTTTGTCGTATGCCGTAATATCCTCACCGACCTTATCGACCTTCTTCTGCGCGATGGTAATACTTTTGACTACCGCTGCAAGCTCTCGCTCCATAACCAACATATCCTGTCTATTTCCCGCAGGGTTCAAAGAATCTTGCACCGAACGCTCTGCCTGTAATACTGCCAACTTCTCTACGAGAATCGAGCGCTTAGCGGACAAACGAGTGTGGGTGGTGAGAGCCACACGGCGTTGCCGCTGGGTTTCGGATTCCTTCTTGTTTCTGGCTTCTCGCTCTGCCTGCAGTAGATCCAGCTGGCCTCCCAGATCCTCCAGCTCAACCCCATAGCCATTCATGCTCTGCTCAGTGGTGGTGACGAGCTTGCGCTTGTGCAATATATCGCCATACATTAAGCTCTGCTTCGCCCGGCGCACTTGAGCTTCTAGCTCGTGCCGAGCAGCCAGGGCCTGGGCGTCCCGAGTCGCGGTCGCATGCTTGGGCTCCAAATCATTTATTAGGGCCTCTAAATCAGTAATGTTACGATTAGTTTGCTCAAGGCTCTTTATGTGGCGGTCTCTGCGCAGCTCAAATTGCTTTGTGCCACTCGCCTCCTCAAACAATACTTTGCGTTCGGCAGGAGATGTCAGCAAGAGCTTCTCGACCATACCCTGGCCAATCACCGCATAAGAGTTTTGTCCAAACCCAGCCTTGGCTAGTAAATCCTGTAGTTCATGAAGGCGAACCTTCCTGCCGTTAAGTCTGTATTCACTCTCCCCATTCCGATACAGCCTGCGAGTAATCTCAACCTCTGGAGCATCGACAGGCATTTTCCCTTGGGCATTATCAAGAAGCAACGACACTTCTGCCATGCTCGCCATGGGCTTTTTGTCGGTGCCGGCAAAAATTAGCTCCTCTGACTTATTCAAACGGAGCGCGCGAGTACTTTGTTCCCCCAGCACCCAGCGTATTGCATCCGCAACGTTGCTCTTGCCTGAGCCGTTCGGGCCCACCACTGCAACGAGGCCCTTGTTAAATTCGAGCACGGATCTAGAACCGAACGACTTAAATCCAGCTAATTCTAGACTCTTCAGATACATATGCCCACCTGCATGTACCTATTGTACCGTTAAGCACAAGCGGCAAGCAATTAGTATTAAGTGGGTGATTTGATAATTCAATTCTCGAGACCCCTCCAGGCGAACCCGAGAGGTCACGTGCTTGCGACGGTTGGATCTATCAGGGCATCATAGAGAATACCCTGAGGATCTGAAAAGTCGAGGTCTTTGCGGGGGAAAACCTCTCCTGCCAGGTACTTCTGAAGTTCATCGAGCAAGGCTAGTGCTGCGCTCTCCGGCTCGAGGCCGTCATTGCGACGAAGCCTCACGCCGATCATCAGGCTGTGCTGCCTAAGGAGACAACCGCTAACCCCCTCATGATCACGAATCCAGTTACGGATCATCACTCCCGCTGGACCAAGCCTCACATCTGGATGAATGGCCAGCTGATAGCGAACTCGATCAGGATTGTGCCCGCCCACTTGGAGTGCTACATCTTTGCGGATGAAACTCAAACTCTTGCAGTCCAAGCGAAGGGTCGGAGGATCGTCGAACCCGGAACCAGTGTAGAGACTTACTCGGACAGAAACAGGCACAAGATCACCTCCTCAATAGACTAGTGGCGACTGAGATCTACGTGCCTATTCAATCTACACATAATGAAGCCCCTTATAAACAATGAGGACCTATTCTGGATAGATCCTCTGTTTTTCGTAGCCTTTTTTTGTAATTAAGTACTACTTCTTATAACGGCTCAGGGCATCAGCTGCTGCAGCTTGCTGCCCAGCCTGCTTACTCGCTCCATTCCCCTTACCGTATTCTTTTGCCCCCAAAAAAACGCCAACAGTGAATACCTTGTCATGATCCGGTCCAACCTCTGCAAGCACCTCGTAGTGCGGAGTAATGCCGTCTCTTTCCTGGGCAATCTCCTGGAACTTACTCTTTGCATCGATATACGCGCCAGACTTAAGGATGTCCGGCAGTCCAACAATAAGCTCTCGGTCAATGAAGGCCGCGGCAACGTCATACCCTTGGTCAATGTACATTGCCCCAATAATTGCCTCGATCATGTTCGCCAGGAGTGCAGTGCGGGCACGGCCGCCGCTCTTAACTTCGCCATGCGACATGAGTAGGTATTGTCCTAGCTCCAGCCTTTCCGCCACAGAAGCCAGTGACTCTGTCTTGACCAAGGCGCTGCGCCAGCTCGTTAGTTCACCCTCTGGATTTTCATAATTCCTATAAAGGTGGTCAGTAACCACAAGCTCGAGCACGGCATCCCCCAAGAACTCAAGTCGTTCGTTATGCTCTAGGCCGGCCTTAGGATGCTCATTAATATAACTACGGTGAATAAAAGCGCGCTTAATCAGCTCTGGCTGCTTAAAGCTCGTTGCAAGCACATCTTCGATTTTCTTTTGTTCAAACATTGAGGCCTGTCTCTCTTAGCTTCTTCACACTAATGTCTAGTAATAGTTTTGTACCTTTGTATTCTATCAGAGCGCGGGCCTGATCGGCAGGGAACCACTTAAGATCCTGCACCCAATCGGTATCCTCTAGGACTAAAGGCTCTTCTGGGTCGAGCGCTTCCATTAAGAATATGAAGGTGGTCATGAATATAAGCTTACCTTCACGACGGTAAAAGAAGTGCACCTTGTCGAGCTTATCAACAATCTTAAGCTTAGCAAGCCCGGTCTCTTCTTGCATTTCCCGTAGGGCAGTTTGTTCAAGCGTCTCCCCCGACTCCACATGCCCTTTAGGTATTGTCCAACGAGAACGATGGTCCTGCATCAATAGAAATTCAATCTTGCCATCACCGAGCGTGCGGTAAGCTATTCCCCCCGCAGTATACTCAGGTATCGCCTTAGCGCGGCTGTCGCCCTTACGCTGGCTTCTCAGCTTGCTTTTGTTTGTCTTCTTCTGGTTCATAAAAATCGCTTTGTCGGTAAATCGTGCCCAATACGCCGTTAATAAACTTACTAGAGTTGTCTCCACCAAATGACTTAGCAAGCTCAACGGCTTCATTGATCACAACCTTTGGCGGTACGTCTCGCTTGATTGCTAGTTCATACAAGGCTAAGCGCAGAATTGCTCGATCAACCTTTGCAATCTGGTCAATCGGCCACTCCGGGGCTGCCGGAACAATAAGGGCGTCCTCCTTGTCTTGGTTTTCTATCGTTCCGCGGACCAAATCGTGCACAAAGTCCTTATCCTCGATGCTCTCTCCGTAGATTTCGAGATTGCGCGCTACGATCTCGTCGACATCAGTCTTCAGCTCAGGTAGTGAGCTACGAAAATCATGCTCGTACAGGCTCTGAAGGGCAACTATGCGACCGAGGTGACGGTTTGATGCCACTTGGGGTCTAAGCTTTCTTAACGCGAGCCAAGCCAAGCTTAGCTGCTTTTTGTAAGCGTCGTGGCACAACAGCTCCAGACGTCTTTTCTGTCGTCAGCTGAACGGCAGTCAGGCTGTCATGACTACGTCGTTGGCCTTTGCTTGCTTTGGTTGTACGTTTCTTTGGTACTGGCATGGAAGGTTCCTATTGGTTAGTTTGTCTTATTAAGAATGCCTTTACAATCTGATGAGCACAAGCTCTTGAGTGGGGTTCGGAGCAAAACTTCCTCTCTCAAAGGCGGTAAAAGGTCGATTTGATTATTTACAATCGGCCAATCTCCATCCTCTTCGTCATCCGCAAAGTCAGCAAAGAAGTTGAGATTAAGTGAGTATGTGTAGGGCTTTAGGCACCTATCACACTCCCTGTTGATTACCGCTTCTGCCCGTACATGAGCTGAAAAGAGCTTAGTGTGGACAACGGTAATCTCTGCTTCGCCCTCGACGGGTTCGGCTAAATCTACGTCTTCTACAGTGTCAAAGTGAATGGCGCGAGTTTGGGTAGTTCCCTCGGGCTTTCGGCTTATATCCAGAATGTTTATTAGCATATTCTTCGCTCATGATAATAGCATTTTTTAAGCTGATTAGCAATGGCTATATTGTAATTATTAATGAATTATCGTATAGTATGCGTGTTCGAGACTCGGACAAGCTGGATTAAGGAGTCGACATGCCTAGGGACCCGGTAGAAATACTCATGGAGAGCGCTGTCGAAGCGCTCAAACTCGGAGGAAAGCCGTACCACTCGCAAGCCCAGCAGGCCCACGAACTCCTCGAGAAGAGGATTCGCCTGAACAAGGCGAAGCGAACCGATCAGCCCGAACGACTCGAAAGAGCCTGCCGAGACATCGCAGAGCAGCTAGACAGGAGCCACCCCATCGCGGGAGCAACCTGGATGAGCTGGTCAGCTCAAGTTGCCCAGCGCCAAACAGGACCCGTCAACCGAGGCCATGTTCTGCGCCGTCTCGCAGGCCTGCGAGACGCACGTTGAGGCCCCTCCCTACAAACAAGACCGTTCCATTAAACTGGAACGGTCTTGAATACCTTTTGTGACTTTTAACTAGACTACGATATTAACAAGTTTATTGGGCACAACAATTATCTTATTCGGCTCACCCTCGTACCAAGCCTTATCTGAGGCTAGCTCCCGAGCTGCTGCTTCTAGAGATTCATTTGTACTACCAGCTGCTGCCATGAATTCTCCACGTAATTTACCATTCACCTGTACTACGATGGTCACTTCATCTTCTTTGATCATCTCGTTATCGTACTTTGGCCATTCCTGCAGGTGAACACTCTCCTCCTGTCCAAGCTGCTGCCATAATTCTTCGGCCAAGTGCGGGGTGAAAGGTGCTAAAACTAAGACAAACTGGCCCAAGAATTCTCTCCACACTACTGGAGATACAGAGCCCTCTCTCTTTACACTAGCAGCGACTTTTACAAGCTCCATCATCGCAGCGATGGCGGTGTTAAACTTAATGCCGCGTAGATCTGATGTTACCTTGCGAATAGTCTTATGTAGCTCACGTACAAGTAGCGCCTCCTGTGCGGCCCTTATATCCGCTGGTTCATAGCCTTGATAGAGCTCCCACACCTTGCCAATGAATCGATACGTACCCTCAAATCTCTGTGGATCCCATGGCCCACCTTCTTCGTAAGGGCCCATGAACATAAGGTAAAGCCGCACCGCGTCAGCACCGTATTTATCGATATACTCTAACGGATCCACAACATTGCCTTTTCGTTTGCTCATTTTGTCCCCGTCAGAACCAAGAATCATGCCTTGATTGATAAGCTTCTTGAATGGTTCGTTGAAGTCGATAAGCCCTTCACCATGAAGGAATTTTGTGAAGAATCGAGCATAGAGCAGATGAAGAATGGCATGCTCAATACCGCCCATGTAATTGTCGACGGGCAACCATTTCTTGACTGCTTCTGGGTCAAACGGACCCTCCGCATAATCTGGGTTCGGATAACGGAGGAAGTACCAGCTAGAGTCCACGAAGGTATCCATCGTGTCGGTCTCCCGACGAGCGTCGCCACCGCAGGTGGGACACGGCACGGGCATGTAGTCAGGGTGGCTTACCAGTGGCGATTGGCCTGATTCATCAAACTTCTGACCGAGTGGCAACCCGACTGGCAGCTGATCCTCGGGCACAGGAACGACGCCGCAAGCATCACAGTAAATAATCGGAATGGGGGCGCCCCAATAGCGTTGTCGAGAAATGAGCCAATCACGAATCTTATACTGCACCCTGGTCTCGCCGCTGCCCTCTGATTCGAGTTTCTCAATGATTACCTTCTTCGCATCGGCAACGTTCATACCGTCAAGGATTTCAGAGCCAACGAGAAGGCCGTCCCCTGTATAGGCAGATTCCTCGATATTGCCGCCCGATATTACTTCTTTTATCTCAATCCCATACTTCGTGGCAAACTCGTAGTCGCGCTGGTCGTGAGCCGGTACAGCCATGATGGCCCCGGTGCCGTAGCCCATTAACACATAGTCGGCAATCCAGATTGGCAGCTTCTCCCCATTCACAGGATTAGTAGCATACGAGCCAGTGAATACACCCGTCTTGTCCTTGTTCTCTAAGCGGTCCACATCTGTCTTGGCCCCTGCTGCCTCTACGTACTTTTCGACCTCGGATCGCTGGCCGTCACCGATAAGGCCCTCTACTAGCTCATGCTCTGGTGCAAGAACCAGGAAGGTTGCGCCATATAGCGTATCTGGTCGAGTGGTGTAGACCTCCAGATTATTACCGTTAGCCAACGAGAATCTTACCTGAGCGCCCTCGCTACGACCTATCCAGTTTCGTTGCATTGTCTTAACTCGCTCAGGCCAATCTAAACCTTCCATATCATTAAGCAACGCGTCGGCGTAATCAGTGATTTTGAAATACCATTGTTTCAACTTTTTACGCTCGACTTTCGTGCCACAACGCTCACACTCGCCATGAATAACCTGCTCATTAGCAAGCGCCGTCATGTCCTTAGGGCACCAGTTTACCAAGCCGTCCTTTTGATAAGCCTTACCAGCCTTGAGCATGCGCAAGAATAGCCATTGCGTCCAGCGATAGTATTCTGGCTTTGAAGTGTCTACTTCTTTATCTAAATCGTACATACCACCAAGTCGGAAATATTGCTTACGAAAACGAGATACATTCTCATCGGTCCACACTTCGGCGGGGACACCTTTTTTAATTGCTGCGTTCTCTGCTGGCAATCCAAATGAATCGTATCCAAGTGGCTGCAGCACGTCTTTGCCGTGCATGCGATTAAACCGCCCTATTGTGTCTGCAGGACCAAAGTTGTACCAATGACCAATATGCAAATCACCTGATGGGTATGGAAACATCACCAGGTTATAAAACTTGTCTTTTGGACTATCGACAGTTTTATTAAGGCCGGTCTCGGCCCATACTTTCTGCCATTTTGCTTCGATCTCTTGGGAATTATACTTGGGGGTGTCGTTCTTCATAACGTCTATTGTATCCTAATCTGGTTTGTTTAGTAAAAGCCGAGGGCAGTAAACCAAAAGCCGCCCTGCGGCGGCTTTTGGAAAATTACGAGTAACAAAAACCTACCGCGGTGCGCAGAGCAAGAGAGCTAGTAGGTTGAGTTGTCGCTGAACTTTCATGAGGAAAGTCTAACAATCAAATATATGATAGTCAAGATTTAGCTTTGACAAAAATCGCCTGGAGCTTGAAGTACTCCCAAAAGTACTCAGTACTCACACTCTTTTGTTCTCCGGGCGGAAGAAGCGGATCGACAACTTCTACCGAAGTTCCTGTGTATCCGCTGACCACGACAAAGTGACCTATTTCGTTTTCACTAAACCCAGGCTTTACACTTACTATCACAGGTAGGCCATGGTCAAGTGAGCCCTTAATACAATGCCAAGCGCGGTCCCTTAAAGAACCTTGCTGGCTATTCTCGCTTTCAAGCTGCGAGAGAAAAGCGGAGACTTGCACTTCGTCATAATTCTCATTATCGATAAAGTAGCTCGGGTCTTGAGATGGAGCCAGCCAGTTTCTACGCCAAGACACAAGGCCGTGATGCTTCAAGGTGCTGACTAACGCAGAATGCTTCCACCCGTATTCGACTATCCTGCCGCCGAACCCTTCCATTTCATCCACGATAAGTGCTAGGTCAAAGCTATAATCACCGTGTTGAACAAATACATAATCCAAAACCATATTCACAGAAGCAGGTCCGCACATTCTACGCCGCTGATTTTCTGGTATAGGCGAATCAGGGTCTAACTGCCACACATGGGCAACATCGAGATGCTTCTCGTTCAGCATACTACTGCGCAAAAGCCTTTTTCTTTTTACGGCGCCAGAATGAAGATTGGCGAACCAGGACATCCTGCGGTCGAATAGATTTGTCCAAAATAATCCGGCTCACCTCTTCGGAGAATACGTTGTTCTGAGAGCCCTTTACGAGAACCGTATCTCCTTTGCCTATTTTCTTCTTCAAAAAGTGGCCAGCCTCGTATGGTGTGCGGAAAACTTTGACCGAGGAGCGATCCATCCCGGCATCAACTGCTGCTGGCGCCAAATACTTCGCCGCGTCAGGGCCAATAACAATGATCAGGTCGGCAATTTTGGCAGCTGCCTCACCTACTTCACGGTGTGCCGCCTCGCTCTTGGCGCCTAGCTCGTTCATATTGCCTAGCACTGCGATCTTGCGACCTTGCATTTCACTCAAAGTTTCGAGGGCAGCAAATACACCAATAGGGCTTGCGGCATTATAGCTATCATCAATTAACCGAGCCCCCTGCACGGCAGGAAGCAAATTCATTCTTCCCTTCACTGCAGAGACAGTACCTAGCGACTTAATGACTTGAGTATTCTCAACCCCCAGCTCGTGCGCAACGGCGGCGGCGGCGAGCAAAGCTGAGATACTATGTCGACCAACAAGCTGAGTTTTTACCTGTGCCTTCTCCCCGAACAATGCAATGTCTGCTGACAATGTGCCGGCGGGCAAACGCTTAGTGGCAACGAGCAAAACATCGGCCTTAGTCTGTGTGGCGTACGTAGCGGCTGGGCTCAAGCTTGCGTCTCGCAACTCCACAAAGTCAACGTTACAAATTATACTCTGGGCAGGCTCAATGAGCGTTTTTATGTCAGACGTAATCTTATCGATGTCCTGCATTCTTGCAGTATGGGCCAATGATACCCCCGTAATAACACAAAGCTTTGGCTTAATGAGTCGCATAAACGGCAGCATCAATTCAAGGTCATCTTCAGCCACTTCCTGCACAAGCACGTCGTAAGGAAAGTCATCTACCATACGATCCATTTCTTGAAGAATCCTGCGCCAACCGCTTATATTACCTAGCCTGTCTGGAACCTTTAGCCCAAACACACTGAGTGGCAAACCAATGTCACTGTTGTAGCTGTCTTCGGAATAGCCGACCTTGTAGCCGGCGGCTTGCAGTACGGTCGCTATGGCCACCTTGGCACTGGTTTTACCAACTGTTCCAGTAACTGCCACTACCGTTAGGTCGTGCTTATTAAAGAGTGTTGAGACTCTTTTAGTTAATTTGCGAACGAGTATTTTTTTTACTATTTGCTTCATATACTTGAAGCTATTTTAGCATATTACTTAGGTTAAGCCGCGCTACTTACCGAGCTTTGCAGTAATGGGTGGGACCTTAGCGAGCTGCTTTTCAGCCTTAACGTCCAGTTTATCGAGACGGAGAATTTTAACGCCAAAGTAGACTACTGCAGCAATAATTACGAAGTCAATTAGAGTGGCGATAAAGCTGCCTATGGCAACCTCCACAGAACCAACTGTCCACACTGCAGTCTTAATACCCTCGGTACGGCCCATGAGTCCACCAATAAGTGGGTTAATAATGTCGTTCACGAGAGAGGTTATCACCTTGGCCACCGCGGCACCCAAGATGAACCCTACGGCCAAACCGACTACGCCCTGCTCACGAATAAACGTTGCAAAGCCGCCTGCCTGGTTTTTTGCTACAGACTTTGTCTTCTGGGCCCCGCTCTTAGCTTTTTCCTTGGATTTGCGTACTATTTCTTCCACATCTTCTCCTTATTAGTGTAAGTATACACCATGATAATTTCTGGTGGAGCTACGCGGGTTCGAACCGCGGACCTCTTGCATGCCATGCAAGCGCTCTACCAACTGAGCTACAGCCCCATATTCTCGTATCTACTGATGGTAAAAGTGCATTTTACAATTTCGCAGGTATCGCGCTTGGCGTATTGTGTATTCTCAAAGTTTATACAAGCTTCTGGCCAACTAGGCTAAAGCCCCGTACCAACAACATATTTTGGCCTATTTAGGCTTCAAAATCAAGATAAGACAGGCTCTAGAGCACCGAACCAAGCAGCATCACTACTACCGTGAGCACCACAGAGCCGAGTAAAAAGCCCACAAAGAACCCTAGACCTAAACGGAAACCGTCCCTGTAAGTATAATGAGCGCTTGTCTCGACCTCGGCGGTCTCAATTTCCTTTTTGAAAAAATCGTCGGCTTTTTTTACGTTTACCATAACAGGATTATAGCACAGGTGCTTGCTTAACAGAGACCAGTACAACGTTCTTTGGTCCGCGTTTCAGAATCTTGTAGCTCCCGAATACTTTAGTCATTTCTCGGGCAACCCAAGGCTTAATCCGGGCTTCGACTACCAACATTAGCTTGCCTTCATCCTCTAAGCGCAGATATGATTCAGCGATCATGGTATCGACTACCTCGCGACCCCGGTGGGTCGGTGGGTTAGAACAAATAAGGTTAAACTTTCGGCCATCCTCCAGTTGCGCGTAGCCATGGCTAGCTATAACTTCAACATTTGTAAGCTTCTCCGCTTTAGCATTCGCCTGCGTAGCAGCAACGGCCGCTATATCGCTGTCTAATGCTGTAACTTTGGCATGAGGACTATTTTTAGCCAGCCAGAGGCAAATTGCACCCCAGCCACAGCCCCAGTCCAACACTTTCTTATACTTTAGCCTTGCAACAGACTCAAGAAGTAGCTGCGAGCCCATATCAAGAGCTTTGGGCGAAAATAAATCTGGCTGCGTATCGGCCACGATCATCGTGTCCGCGACTTCATAGCTGATTCTTACCATTCTAGCGTCTTTCCAGCTATAACAATCTTAGCCCCCTCCGCACCGCCTTGCCTGCGAATCTCCCGTAGTACACCTCGCTTTTTGAGAATGTCTAGCAGTCGATCTTTGGCTTGCCACTGCGACAAGTTGCTACGTCTAGCGAAGCCTTCAAGAGCCGCACCAGTAACTTCATACTGGCCATCTTCATTCTTCGTAACTTGCCAGAAGTCCTGTGTCTGTTCAAGACGAATAACCGGCATCTCGTCGCTGAGCTTTTCCTCCTCCGCCGCCTCTGTTAATTTTTGATCTGCGATTACCACAAGTACGCGACGCAATAAGACATCAAGATTTGTCTTAGCAACTGCCGAGATAGTATAGATTTCAGACAACTTGCACTTTGCGGCTTTAGCAAGCGCTTTGCGCTTTTCCCCAAGAGCTGCGTCATCCAGAGCATCAATTTTATTTAGGACAACCACTTGCGGCAGCGCTGCCAAATTCACACGATAGCTTTTAAGTTCTTGCTGGATTGTCTTGTACGCCGCTACGACATCGTCACTCGAGGGATCAATCATATGGACCAGAACCTTCGTCCGTTCAACATGGCGCAAAAACTCATCCCCCAAGCCCTTCCCCTCAGCAGCACCCTCAATAAGCCCGGGAATATCAGCGACTAGGAAGGTCTTGCCGTCCATATCCACTACACCAAGATTTGGCACCAAAGTCGTAAATGGGTAGTCCGCTATCTGCGGCCGAGCATTTGAAATTACACTAAGCAAGGTCGATTTGCCTGCGTTTGGCATGCCAACCAGTCCAACATCAGCCACAAGCTTCAGTTCTAAATGGAGTTCCTTTTCTTCGCCAGGCTCACCCAGCTCTGCGAATCTCGGTGCCTGTCGAGTTGACGACGTAAAGTGCGCGTTCCCAAAACCACCTCGCCCGCCATGCGCCACAACGACCTCATCCCCTTCATTCACTAGGTCGGCCAGCAATACACCGTCTGCATAGATGCTCGTACCTGGCAGTACCGTCAAAATCATATCATCAGCGTTCTTACCGCGTCTTTCGTTCGATCCGCCATCTACGCCGTTTTCGGCCTTCCAGAGCTTAGCGGAACGAAACTTGGAGAGCGTGGAATTATTACTGTCAGCCTTCAGCACAACATTAGCACCATTACCGCCGTCTCCGCCGTCCGGGCCACCTTTAGCCTGGCCGTGACGCGAACGAAAGCTTAATTTGCCGTTGCCACCCTTGCCGGCAACTACCCTGATTGTTACATTATCGGTAAACATAATATTGACATTATAGCATCACAGTTGTATTGCTACAAGATTTGTGCTCAAACCTTCCTGAGCGGCGCGTACTCTAAGTTCAAGGTCTTTCGACCCACCCCGTCGAACATAACTATGGCCTCGTGGCCGTCTACATCTACCACCGTACCTGTGCCAAAAGCTGAATGGGCTACTCGTTCACCGGCCGATAATTCAATCTTCGGCAGAGTGCTGCTGTCGTCCTGCTGCATGAAGCTACTGAACACAGAAGGGCTCGCGTGCTGCGGCTGCAATCGGCTCATTACAACAAGTTCGCTCGGAATATCACTTAAGAATCTGGAAGGCACGTTATGTTGACTCGTGCCATATAGCATCCTGCTCATCGCGCTCAACATGTAAAGCCTCTGCTTGGCTCTCGTCATACCTACATAGCAAAGCCGCCGCTCTTCTTCCAGCTCTGATGGCTCAAAGAACGTTCTGGAATGAGGGAATATCCCCTCTTCCATACCGACCATAAATACCGTATTAAACTCAAGCCCCTTAGCAGCGTGTAATGTCATGAGGGCAACCGTGTCTGCATCGCCCTTATACTGATCTACATCAGAAATTAGGGTGATCTCAGTCAGAAAATCTTCTAAGCCAATGTGGTCGTAGGATTTAGCTACTCCAATAAACTCCTGTAGGTTTTCCAGCCGATCCTCGCCAATGGCGCTACCATCACTCAGCCATTCCTGATAGCCGCTGCGTCGCAACACGGCTTCAATCAAGTCACTCAAGCTAAGTCGTTCAACGTCAGCGCGTAAACTTGCCGCCAATGTACTAAACTGCTCAAAGCTCTTGCGCGCACGCGGTGTCAGCCCATCGACCTGCTCTGGGTTCGCCAGCACCTCCAGCGTTGCCACGCCGCTGCCCCGAACGTACGAAAAGAACTTGTTCAGGCTTGTGTCGCCCAACCCCCGAGGTGGTAAATTGATTACCCGCGCCAAGCTAACGAGATCGTTTGGCTGATATAAGAACCTCAAGTACGCCAGCATGTCTTTAATCTCTTTGCGCTCATAGAACCTAACCCCGCCGATAATCTGGTATGGCACGTTATAGCGCAAAAATGATTCTTCCAAGCTACGAGACTGCGCGTTTGTACGGTATAGAACAGCAAAATCATTAAGCCGCAGCATCGGATCTCTTCGGCGCAGCTCTTGAATCGTCTCAACAACGAACTTTCCTTCCGCCTGCTCGTCCCCTACCGTCTCGCAGATAATCTTGTCCCCGGCACCTAAGTCGGTCCAAAGCTTCTTGTCGCTCCTGGAAGTGTTTTTAGTAATTACGCTATGGGCTCCATCGAGAATCGTTTGGGTGGAGCGATAGTTTTGTTCAAGTTTTACAATTTTTGCCTGCGGGTAGTCCTTTTCGAAGTTTAAGATGTTTTCATAATTGGCTCCGCGCCATGAATAAATGCTCTGCCAATCATCCCCCACCACGCAAACATTACTATGGCCCGCCGCAAGCATGCGAATGAGCTGGTATTGGGCATGATTCGTGTCCTGATACTCATCTACCATGATGTAGTTAAACTGCTGCTGATACTTTGTCAGAACCTCAGGCTTTTCGCGTAACAACCGTACAAGTTGCATGATCATATCATCAAAGTCCATTGCGCCGGCCTCTTTAAGCGCGTTCTGATAACCCGGGTAAATGTCTGCTGCCATTTCCTGCATCTTGCCAGATGCAATGTCCCCATACTGCGCAGGGGTCATCAGTTCATTCTTGGCAGAGGAAATAAGGTTGAGCATCAAGCCGGGGCTATACATCTTCTCGTCCAAGTGCCTGGAGCGCAAAATTTGCTTAATAACTGCTTGGCTGTCTGCTGTATCGTAAATCAGGAAGTTCGCTGGATAACCGATTGCAGCTGCTTCTCTACGTAAAATCCTGTTGGCCACAGCATGAAAGGTACCTAGGAATGGCAAGAATGTTCGGGACTCAGGCTGAACGCCCATGAGCTTCGAGACGCGCTCGCGCATCTCTGCTGCAGCCTTATTGGTAAATGTAACGGCCAGAATATTCGTGGGGGGGACCTGCTTTTCGATAAGCAAATAAGCGATTCTATGGGTAAGGGTCTTAGTCTTGCCACTCCCAGCCCCCGCCAACATCAATACGGGGCCCTCTACGGTGGTAGCGGCCGCCTGCTGTGCTTCATTGAGTCCATCTAGAATAGTCACTTATCTATTGTACCTTAATTACAAACACCCCCGGAAGGATCCAGGGGTGTTTGTAATTACTCTAAGTAATTCTAGCTAGTAGATGTAGAGGAACTGACTGGCAGAGGTTGTACGTCTGTGTAGTACTCCCGCTCGGTAGTTGAAGTTCATTTCCGAAATGTTGACTGAGCCATCAGGGTTAACAGACTCCACGTAGACTACGTGGTTGCTACGCTCCCAGCCGATCGCACCTGCACGCGGAGCAGCACCGACTGCAAAACCACTCGCTTGAGCGTTATAGTACCAGCTGATCGCGTTACCCCAATTGCCTGGCACCGCACGTCGAGAAGCCACGTACCATGTACATTGTCCGGGGGTATAACCGCTGCCGCTGCCACGGTACGAGAACGCAGGCGCAGCAGGGGCGGCGGCGACTCGAGCAACTGCTGGGGCAGACGGGGCGCCGGCAGAGGCAACCTGAGGGATAACTCCGTCAGGAATGATAAGCTTTTGGCCTTCGACTGGCGCTGCGCCCTGCAGGTCGTTGAAGCTATCAATCAAGGTAGCATTAGCCTGATAACGGGTTGCCAGGGCAGAAAGGCTCTCGCCCCCTCGAGCCGTATAGAGAACACCGTTTACTGGCAGAATGGTCAGATTCGCGCCTGGCCTAAGCACGCTGTTGTCATCGAGATCGTTCGCCCATTTAATTGTGTCGGTCGTAATGTTGAACTGCGAAGAAATACTCCACAAGGTATCGCCGTTCTTAACGGTATAAGTACTTACCTCGCGGGTCTGCACGGCTGCTTGCATTGGCTGCTTTTTGGCTAAGAAACCATCACCAGCAGTCGCCAGATAAACCTGTGAGCTTGCTGTATTAGCGATCTCTGCAACGTCAGCTTTGATAACGCTGTTTGTGGCGCTAGCTACGGCAGCACCAGTAGTTAGTTCGGAAGTCTGATCAACTGCAGAAACAGCGGCACCGTCGCCGCCCAACTGAGCAAAGGTAGGAGTATATTTACCGGCCAAAATAAAGCTTGCAACAGCAGTCAGTATTGCGAAGTGTACACCAAAGCGAGCAAAGCCAGCTTTGTGTTCACTACCCTTCTTCTTTAGGGCATCTAATTGTAGTTTTTCTGTCAGGCCAGATTGAGCCTGGGAAATTCGAGTTTTATTTTGCACAGCTGAGTTCAATTGAGCCGCAGTGTGCTGAGTTTTTATTTTCGAAAAAGTCTGGCTTCGTCCCACGCCAACGAATGATTCGTGACGCACTCTTAGGGTTAGGCCAAGTGCTTTTCTACTAATAAAGCATCTCCTCTAACGCGTTGGATATCTGAAAGTACTGCGTTAATACTGCGGTTTGTCCTTCTCCTGGTTAATTCCAGGACCGGAGGGTTCGACCTTTGTTTCGTTAAAACTCCTAATCTGACAAACTGGTGCAGGCTCGTTCGCTCCCTATAAGTGGCTTTCCGCTTATGCTTCGCGAAGTTACTCAGTAAGTCTAGCATGCTCCCAGAAGGTGGTCAAGGCCACGTTATTGCCTACACAAAGGGCAAAAGGTGCTATTTCAGGTAGCGATCGATGTTTTTGTTGTGTTCTAGGAGTGTTTTTGCGTAATAAACCTGTCCATCAGGTCCCGCCAAGAAGAATATATCGTCTGTTTTGGTAGGATTCAGAACAGCCTTGATCGACTCTAGACCAGGACTGCAGATGGGCCCCGGAGGCAGTGCCTTGACCACATACGTGTTATATAGAGACTTGAATACAATATCAGCCGCAGCTGTATTAGACTTGCCGGTGGCGTAATTAACCGTCACATCGCTCTGCAGGGAGATATTCTGATCCAGCCTATTTAGGAACACTTGGGCAACCTTAGCCCGATTGGCAGCGTCATTAGCCTCGAGCTCCACGATCGAGGCCAAACTAACAACATCCGCAAGGCTATCAAGCTGGCCATTGTTTGCCGAACTAATAACAGGTAGGGCTTGGGCCTCGAATGCTTCAAGCATCTGACGGATAAAGCTCTCGGCAGTAGCGTTCACGCTCACCTGGTAGGTAGCAGGGAAAAGATAGCCTTCGACCTGATATTTCACGTCTTTATTGGGCTTTGGCAGAAAGGCATAGTCGTACTGCTTGCTCGCAGCAACTACAAACTCCTGTGAAGCACCAAATCCAGCTTGATTCCACAGCTTAGATATCTTAGCCACGGTAAAGCCCTCGGGCACAACCACCTTACGCGCAGCCACCTTGCCGCCAGCTAGGTATTCGATAATCTGTGGCATGTTCATGCTACCTTTGAGCGCATATGTACCTGGTATAAGCCGGTCACCTTGACCGCTCAACCGAGCGTACAGCGTAAAGATAAACGAGGACGAAACCAAGTCCTCCTGACGCAACGTCTGGCCGATCTCAGCAATCGACTCCCCGGGACGAATCTGAATCATTACGGACCTTGTTGTTTGACTATTCTGCGGCACGTACACGGCAAAAGCCCACAGGCTTGCCAAAAGAGCAGCAAATACCGCAACGCCACCCACTACAGCTAGGGCTATTTGCTTACTTTGCTTCACGTAGGTAATCCTCCAATATTATCTGTGCAGCTATGGCATCAATCTTCTCCCGCTGCTTACGGATTGGCAGCTTTGGATCGATGCGCTTTTGAGCCTCTTCGCTCGAGAGCACTTCATCCTGCATAATCACTCTTTTATCATAGCGTGAGCCCAGCTCATCTGCGAACTCTTCGGCAAGATGCGTTTGCTGGGTGTGCTGGCCGTCTAGGCCGCGTGGCCAGCCAACTACAAGCAAATTCGGACTATACTGACCCATAAGATGATGAATCTGGCTCCACACGTTCGCACTAGCATCTACCGTAGTAAGAGGCAGGGGACGATCGCCGGGAGTACATATGGCTACCCCAATCCGCTTACTACCGTAATCAAAGGCAAGAATGGGGCCGGTCTGCTGAGCCACGCCTAGTCAGTGCTCACCTTTATAATGACTTTGATGTGGCTACTGAGAGCTGGCATGTTCGGTAGGAGCGATGGGGTGCTATCCACCTGCGTCGACACCACGCTCGGGTTGTCTTTCTGGACGATTGAGGTCACGTCTTTCTTCGATTTACCTGCCGTATCTTTGGCAATCTGATCTGTGTTTATCTTTTTGCCGTAGTAGGCGTCGGCACTTACGTTAAGCTGGTAGCGCGTATCGCTCACTGCCCGCAACAACGTATATTTAGCATTATCGGCACCATTCTGGTACAGCTGCTGGTTGCTGTCTGGCAAGGCATCCTTAGCAAGGGTATCTAGTAGCTCGTTCACGGTTGCCTCGCTCGCGGTCACGACGGAATACGTGACCTTTACCGTAACTGTGCCATTGGTGGCCTCCGCGTCAACTGGCACACTCGAGGTGACCGAGTCGGTAGTTGTGGCAAAGGTATCTTCAAATACCACGTCTTTCTTGTCAGCCTTAGCAAGCAACTCATCCTTTGATTCATTCGCAGCGGCATCAATGGCCTGCTGTTTGGCGCCATCTATATCGGCTTGAGTGACTACGGTCACGGTCTTCGAGGTGCCGCCGGAAGTTGAGCCGGTTCCGTTAATCTTCGATGTTCCGGAAACCAGAAATGTAGCCCCGCCAAGGTTATATTGGTCACCATTAGCCACCGCGGCCACAGAGACATTAACAGGAGATGAACACTTAAAACCAGTAACAATACTGAACGATCCAGCGGGAACCGTAACTCCGTTTGTGGACACGAAGGTCAGGCCGTTCGCAACCAACTTCGATCCTGCAGGCACAGAGCGTGGATCTGTGTCTTCGCAGTTCTTCAAGGCAACCGTCCCCGCAGCCTTTGTGCCTACGTCTTTTTTTCCTGTAGCGGTAAAGTTCTGTGTCAAATCCTTTTGCAACGTTAGCTTGGTACCTGCGAATGTGAGCGAATCGGTATTCGTTGCCACGCCAGACGTATCAACAATAAAGTCTGAGTTCAGACCAAGCTTGTCGGCCTTAGCAAGCACCGTGAGCGTTGCTGTTGGCAGAGTAATTGCCAAGATCACAGCCAAAACAATACCCATAAAGATGCCGATGCCGATCCAGAGCTTCTTTTGGAACGCATTGTAGTTAGGTACCTTGGCTTTTGATTTGTTCTCAGCGATATCTTCGGCCCCTAGAGCAGCCTCTTCCCCTACCTCGCGCTTCTTGACCACGCCTTCGTCTGAAGATTTTTTGGAGCCACTATCTTTACTCCCCTTAGAACTAGATGAAGACTTACCGGAGCCAGATGCCCCACTCGCGACCTCTTCTGGGTCTTGCTCTACAATGTCTGGGCGAATTGCCTCTTCGATAGCTTCTGGGACTTTCGGTTCAGCCTTTAGCGACGCCGCGACAGCCAAGCCAATACCTCCGGCCAAGTAGGTGGCAGTCTTGTCATTAGTAACCAGTGCAAGCTCCTTTTTATGGTCTTTTGCGGCCTTCTTGAGGAGCTTCAGGTTAACAGCACTCTGTAGCAAGCTTGAGCGTGCAGGTACAACCACTTTTACTGCGTCGCCTTTGGCGCTCTTTAGCTTGTCGATTGCCTCGGTAATTTCGGCATCAACTTCTAGATAGATAATTTCGGCGTCGTTCATAAGCATTATTATAGCGTAAAGCTAGTCGATTAGCACCTTATGAAAAATCTTGGCCTACTTCTTAAGCTTGAGTGATTTTACTGCGTAAAGCGCCCCCATAGTAATGCCGCCAAGCATGGTAAGAACGATCAAGATATCGTTTACCCTAATAAGGAAGTCGGATTCACCGGTCAACAACGACACGAGACTAATCACACCTACGAGCACAGCTGCAGCCACAGTAAAGAACTGTACGTCCCTCCTAATTACTTCAAACTTGCTCATTTTGATTTTCTTAGCCATAACAATATATCTCCAATTTATTATTCTTGCGTATAAGTATAGTGCTTATGCTCGGCCGAGAACAGCTCTACAGGCTTAAAGTCCGGCTCAAACGCTGGATGATACTTTCGCTCAGGTTCTCGCTGCCCACTATGTCTAGCCCAAGATTCGCCAAGCCCATTGGCGTAATGTCCTGTTGGTTTACGAGCTTGCCGGTAGTATCGACCACGCGGCTCACTTCGCTCGGGCTCACGAAGCTAATCTTTGGCTTACGAGCAAACGGCAACTTCTTTTGCCATTCGGGCGAACTCAAGGCCTTTTTGATTTCTGGAAGTGCGCTCGCCCCGCCACAAAGCATAATGCGTGCTGGTAAATGGTCCAACTGATCAAATTCCTGAAGCGAGAGCTCAACACCACTCAGCCATACGTCAATGTCACCCTCGAGCGCCTTAGCTACTTCGGCAGACTTCTTGTCGCTGAGCTTACCTGCGGAGTAGTCCAACTTCAACTTCTCGGCTTCTTCGAAGCTAAGGCCGAAAGAACTGGCAATGCGCTTAGTAAAGCTGCGCCCCGCGATTGCAAACATCTTCGTCCCCTCTACGCCGCCGTTATTCACCACGGCAATGTCGCTAGTACCGCCACCCATGTCTATAAATATTGCACTAAACTCGGTTGAATCATCTGCGCCTACACTTTTAGCAACCGCGAACGGCTCTGCTGCGATGTTGATTAAATTCAAATCCAAATCACGAGCCACAGACTGCAATGCACCCAAGTGGACCATAGGTGCGAAGGCGTTGAAAATCTGAATGGTTACATCCCGCCCCTGGAACCCAACGGGATTGGTTACTCTGTATCCATCTATGTAGACGTCGACCACGGCAGCATTCACGAGCTTCACGTCGATTTCCTTATAGCCTGTTTCCCAGCTCAGTTCTTTACGGACTTTTTCGAATGCGTCCTTTTGGATGCGTTCAATAATATCTTTGAGTTCTGTCTCGTCTATCTGCATATTCGGGCGAGCCCTGCGATAACTCACAGTAGTAGAGCCCCCCTTAACTAATTCTCCTGCGATTCCTAAAACCACATCTCTACCAACCACGCCAGCCATCTGCTCGGCCCGCTTAAGTGCAGCATCGCAATTTTCCACCACCCCTGCTATGTCAGTTACCGCACCATTAGCCATATCCGTCAGTCGCTGGCGCTGCCGGCCAACGCCAATAATTTCGACCTTACCAGCCTTTACTTCGCCAATGAGCGCCTTGACGTATTCAGTACCAATGTCGAGCGCAACCAAGTATTTATCTTTTGGCTGCTTACTGTTCTTACTTTTAAATTTTGGGAGCTTAAATGCCACGAATGCCTACTTATTACTCCATAATTGTACCGCTTATGTTGCCCATAGCCAAGGGGAAGCCGCTTGTTATGCTTGAAGCATAAGCCAACCTGTTGTAAGGTATAGCCACGTTCTTCACATCCGATCGAGCTCTAGGAGGAGCCATGAACGCAAGAAAGAAGTTGGACGCCTGGGCGAGGCAGGGATCTGCTTCGTCACGGTCGTTCTTCCAGTGGCTCCTTTGCTCCATCGAGCTTTGGATCTGCATGAAGTGGCCGGACACAAGGCCAACGCAAGAACGCCGATTGCCCGGTGTGGAATACACCGACACCCGGCCGTGGGCGGTTCGAAACTTGGCGAACATGATCACCTCATTTCGGTTGGCGACCTTCTGGGTGGTTGCCTGGGGACTTTCTGCCAGCAACAGCTTGAGCGACCGTCTGCTGTGGCTCTTCGGTGCAGTTCTACTGATCCTGAGTGACGGTATCGATGGTGAATTTGCCAGAGGCCTCTCCACCGAGAGCCGTTATGGCAAGGCTGTCGATCCGATCGCCGACAAATTATTGGTGCTATCGATTGCAGGTGGGCTCGCATTCGAATACGCAAGCCTCTACGGCTGGCTAGCTGCTCCGTTTGTGGTCACCACTGCCCTGGTCGCCATTCACGAAGTAATGCTTGCCTTGACTGGGGCTGCCGTGGGCTTACAAGCCAAGCGTCTCGGCATTGATCCGCACGGGTCAGTGGACGCTGGCAAGGTGAAGTTTGCCCTGCAAGGCTTCGCCATCGTGTTCGGCTGGATCTGCCTCAACCCGGTTGGGCTGATCGTCAGTAATGCAGCCCTGGCTCTGGCCCTGTACTTTTCGATGCAAAGCCGCAAGGCCTACATCGATCAGCTCAAGGCTCTCAACAAGCTGAGCCCGGGACACTTCTCGCCGCACAACATGGCGTAAACCCACCCATCCAGTCCCTCTTCGGAGGAGCCGACGCGCTCCCTCCGGGGAGGGCGTTTGCTTTCAGGCAGCTGGCTTTGAGATCTTCTCGATTCGACCCTGAAAAACAGAATCATCCTTGTTGCTTCCTGGGAAGAACCTTTCCCGAATTGCCTTCTCACCATCAATATCTTTTTGCCTGGGCCCACTAGGAAATCGGCCAGTACGCTCCATAGCCGTACGTACGTACATAAGTGCTAGCGGGGGAACAACCTTAACTTCCTGACCGCGCATACTTGCCGTTGCTCCATCGAGCGAGCCAGGGGGCAAAAAGATTCTCTGGATTTCTCTAGCTCCTCCATCTCCCGCGCCCTCCACGTCAATATATGGCTCTCCCTGATCATTCTTGTCTAACAGCGCAATATCAAACACTGCACCATCTTTAGCCGCTAAGAGCTTATATGGGCTATCGCTGCCGCTCTCTGTGATTACTTCTACTGAGTAACCTGTGTCACCCAACTTTGCTAATGTTTCTTCGAGCTTTTCGCGGTCCAATAATACGTCCACATCATGATGCTCGCGAGTAATATCTCCGGCCAAAAGTGCATCTTCGGCATATCCACCGAACAACACTACTGGAATATCCCTCTCGCTGATGTCAGAGATAAAAGCTAGCTGAGCCTGCTCTACTGCCTCTTTGCTCTCAACCCTCCTTTGCGCTTCGGCCTGTGCGCGACCGATATTGTCCGCTATGTCCTGATTCAAGTTCGTACTGGGATCTTCTGGGCCATTTTGCTCTGCTGCAATAGCCTTGAGCTCTGCAGCTAGTTTTTGGGCCTTCTCATTACCACCAGTTTGCTGAGAACTGTCTGGTGCTTTTTCTACTCCCTCCGGCATGTGCCTACTCTATAACTGCCTTAATTCTACGAACACCAGCCGAGGAAGATTCTTCCTTCTTAATCTTGAACTTACCAATCTCGCCAGTGTGCTCCACGTGTGGTCCGCCGCAGATTTCTTTGCTATACCAATCACCATCTTTGGCGCCCACTGTATAGACCTTTACGCTATCGCCGTACTTGTCGCCAAAAGCACCGAGTGCACCAACTTCGAATGCGTCCGTAGTATTCATCTCTTCCCAGGTTACGGAGTAGTCTTTGGCAATAGCATCATTCACCATATCTTCCACGGCCTTGATTTCCTCCGGTGTCATTTTGGCATGATGACTAAAGTCAAAGCGCATGCGCTCATTGGTAATATTGCTACCGCGCTGCACTACGTGATCGCCCAGCACATTGCGCAATGCACGATACATCAAGTGAGTAGCGGTGTGATACTTCGTGGTCGTTTCGTTATGCTCGGCCAGGCCGCCCTTAAACTGTCCAGCAGTTGCCGTACGACTACGCTCTTTTTGCTCGGCGAGCAGAGAGTCAAACTCCCCCTTCCAGTTATCGGCAAGCTCAATATTGCGCACCTGCGCTTCTTCCAGACTCAGCTCGTGAGGAAAGCCATAAGTGTCAGAGAGCACAAATATTGCATTACCATCGAGCCGCTTCGACTCCGACGTCAACTTCTCAAACTCGCGCAAACCACGCTCCAGTGTTTGACGGAATTGTTTTTCCTCTTGCATAAGAGTGCGAATAATCATATCCTCGTGCTCGGCAATCTCCGGGTAATCGTCACGGTAAAGACTAGCGATAAGCTGAGTGATGTCTCCCAGGAAGTTGTCGCTCAAGCCGAGGGCTAGGCCTTGGCGAATAGCGCGGCGCAAGAACCGACGCATTACGTAGCCTTGCTTAGTGTTGCTCGGCACGACACCGTCGACAGCCAAGAAGACTGCGCCGCGCAGATGGTCTGCGATGATTCGCATGGGTAGAGGCTCGTCGTCGTAACTTTTACCAGATAATTCCTCTAAGTGTTCAATAATTGGCCAGAGTAAGCTAATGCGGAACATGTCCCCACTACCTTCAGCAGCTGCCGCGATTCGCTCTAACCCTCCGCCAAAATCAACATTCCGCTGCGGCAGCTCATCAAACCCGCCATCGTCACGCTTAATATACTGCATGAATACAGAGTTACCGATTTCCATAAACTTGCCGCAGTCACAATTGGGGTGACAGTGCTCACCAAAATCCTTATTGTGCTCGGTGCCGAAGTCATAGAACACCTCAGAGTCTGGACCGCCAGGTTCGCCAACCGGCATATTGGCAGGAACTCCCGCGCGACTCCACCAATTCTTTTTAGCATCATAGTAAAAGATCCTCTCGCCTGGCTTCATCCCTCGGGCGTAGCCATCTTCTTCGGAACCGATCTCGACGGTCTCAGCCTCAATGCCTTTGGCTGCAAAAAGCTTCTTCCACAGTTCTGCCGCCTCTGTATCTTTAGGGATGCCATTCTCCTCGTCACCAATGAATGTAGTCACATAAAGTTTACTCGGATCAAGGCCTACGATGTCCGTTAGGAACTCGAAAAAGTATCCTATCTGCTCAGCCTTAAAGTATTCACCAAGGCTCCAATTGCCAAGCATCTCAAAAAAGGTGGTATGCCTATTGTCCCCAACTTCATCAATATCCTCAGCCCGAAAACACGTTTGAGAATCTACGAGCTTAGTACCGTGCTGATGTTTCTGGCCGAGCAGATAGGGTAGCAAAGGCTGCATACCAGAGCCAGTGAAGAGAGTGGTAGGATCTTCCTGAGGCACAATGTTGGCCCGAGGGATAATAGCGTGGCCTTTGGACTGAAAGTATTCTAAGTATTTAGTGCGTATTTCAGATGCATTCATACCTGATATTATACAATACCGCGCCGGCTAAGGCGATTATTTCACTAGCACGAGCGTCTTAATGGCTTCTTTCAGCGCGGCAGTCTGCTTGGTCTGCAAGTCTTGCGTGGCCTTGTCTTGCGAGCAAGGAGCATTTGGGGTTTCAAGGACATAGTAATTATCCCCAGCTTTCACAGCCAAATTATTGGTCTCGATGGCTGCGCCGTTATACTGCTCGCCAGCCTTGTAGCTACTTATTATGCCTAATGGGGCATCCGCGGGGGCACAGATTCCATATTCGTTTTGTTTGTCTGGGTTCTTGAAGTGTGGACCATACGCCGAAGTCATAAGCGACGAACTTGATAATCGAATATCATTCTCATAAACAACGTACGAGAGGTCATCAAGGCTAGCGCCCGGCTGAAACTTAACCTGCGTTCCTTTGATCACGAGGAAGCCCTGCTCCGCCGACGCTTGCAGTAAGCTATCAGCAGCCTTGTCGCGATCAGATTCTATCTGCTCAAGCTCCTTTTGCTTGTTGTTCAACTCCTCGGTCTTAGCGCTCAGTTTGCTCTGGAGTTTGCTGGTTTGGCTATATGACCAGAACCCGTAAGCGCCTACGCCTATCAGGATGATAATAAATACAACTGGCCACGACACCCGGTACGTATGAGGACGCTTCAACTTCTTCTTTTTCTTCTCGGCTTCCGGCTCTACTTGGGGTGAATCCTGGGGTGTTTCCATGTGCCAATTATAACACTTACGCTATAACACCACCACCGAGCACAGTATCCCCTTCGTACACTACGGCCGACTGCCCTGGAGTAATTGCCCTCTCTGGGTCATTAAGGAGCACCTTGTACCCATCATCAAATCTCTTCAATTTACCTGGCTTGGCCTTAGTCCTATATCTCACCTGAATATCGTATTCCGCGCCCTCTTTTGGTTCCATGAACCAGGTACAATCTTGAATCACGAACTGTGACCTATTGAGCTCCGCGGACCCTGGCTCGGTTGTCACGTGGACTTCGTTTTTATCAACATCGATCTTATATACGTAATATGGCTTGCCTCCACCTACCCCTAAGCCCTGACGTTGGCCAATGGTGTAAAAATACGCACCGTCATGCTGGCCAATCACGTTGCCTTCTTGATCGATAATGTCACCTTGCTTTGGTTCAATAAACTCTCCCAGAAATGTACGCATCGGGATATTCCCTACGAAGCATAGGCCTTGGGAATCAGGGCGCTTGGCCGTCGGGAGTCCAAGCCCCTCTGCTAATTCGCGGACCTTGGATTTCTGCAGGTCCCCGAGCGGGAATAGTGTTCGCTCCAGGTTCTTGGCTGGCGCGCGGTACAAAAAGTACGTCTGGTCCTTGCTAGCATCGACTGCCCGCATAAGCCGTAATGGATCATGCTTGAGCCGAGCGTAGTGCCCAGTAGCAATCATGTCCGCGCCCTCAGTAAAGCACCTTTCGGCAAAGACTTTGAATTTAATCTCGGCATTACACATAATGTCTGGATTTGGAGTAAGGCCCCTGCGATACGTATCGATCATATATGTCGCTACGGCCTTAAAATACTCCTTTTCAAAGTCATAAACCTTTAACTCAACCCCTAAATGCGCAGCTACGCTACGGGCGCTCGCTAGGTCTTCCCGCCACGGGCACTTTACCCCACCCACATCACGACTCCAGTTCTTCATAAATACACCAACCACACTGTAGCCATCGCGCTGTAGTAGGGCAGCAGCAACCGAGCTATCAACACCGCCCGACAAGCCTACAAATACCGTCTTACTCACTGATAACTGCCTGTTAGTCCGATGTAAAACAGCTTATAGAGCTCACTCATGGAGATGTTAAAACTAAAGCCACTCTTCCACCAGTTTGATTTGCTCCATCTACTATCCACCGCGGACGCGCTAAGCACGGTGTACTCCTCGCCTAATATCTTCTTGAAGGTCTGGGAAGCCCTCTTTTGATGATACGGTGAGGTAACCAGAATTACCTTCTTTGCGCCGGCCCGCTCCAGTAAGCGCTTAGAATTCACGGCGTTCTCATAGGTGTTCTGTGCATCTTCCTCGAGCAGTATACTGTCGTCGCTCAAGCCAGCCTCGAGCGCCTGTTGCCGCATCGCAACAGCATTCGAAGGGCCGTCGTCCAGTGCTCCGCCGCTAAACAGAATAAGTGGGGCGTAGCCTTGCTTGAAAAGCTTAATGCCGTATTCCGCACGCGTTGTGGTCTGTCCGCCAGATACGACAACAATTGCATCAGCTTGTTCGAGCTTGTCCTGCGGAGAAAGGAAAAAGCCTAGGCCAAAAAATATCGTGCTTGCAAGCACGGCCAGGATACCAAACACTACTGCTAGGCTAATGAGGATTTTACGCATGTCTATATTCTAGCAAGTTCAGGAAGGATGCGCTTGGCAATGCTGATAAAATCATCTACTTCTTCGCTGGTCGTATGCTTACCAAGTGTAATTCTGAGCGAACCCTGCGCCTGCTCCTCACTCCGCCCAAGCGCAAGTATTACGTGGCTCGGCGCCTCATCGGCAGCAGAGCAGGCAGCCCCAGTAGATACCGACACGCCCGCTGCGTCAAATCGCGCAACAATATCTTCGCCGTTTAAGCCTGCAATACTAAGACATATATTATTCGCCAATCGGTGTTCAATACTACCGTTGAGCATAGCCTGGAGCGGCAGGGTAGTGAGCTCTTTGATAATCTTGTCGCGCAGCAAAGTAAGTTTATTCACTTCCCCTGCACGCATTGAGTCCGCTAACTCCAGGGCTTTGGCAGTGCCAATCGCTGAAGCGATATCTTCAGTCCCCGGCCTAAGGCCATCCTGCTGCCCGCCACCAAAAAACACAGGACCCAAACCACTGCCCGACTTTACGTATAAAATGCCTGAGCCATGCGGGCCGTAGAATTTAGAAGGGTTAAGCGTCATGAGATCAAGTGATAGGCGAGCAGGGGAGAGGGGAAGTAGGCCTGTAGCCGCCGAACAATCGGAGTGGAGAAGTAGGGGAGTAGTACTCCCCTTCTCTACCCTATTTTTTTTGATTTTCTTAATGAGCTGCCCGATCTTAGCCAGCGGCTGGATTGTGCCAATCTCGCTGGAAGCGTAGCTAATCGACACCAATACGGTCGAGTCCCCTATCGAATTTTCTAAATCATCTAGGCTTACCCTGCCCCATTCATCTGTACGTGCGTATCCGACGGCAACTCCTTCTTGCTCTAGCTGAGCAATTGGCTCGAGCACTGACTTATGCTCCGTCTGAATCGTCACAATATGAGCGCCAGAAGAGATATGGGGCCGCACGGCACCAAGGATCGCTAAATTATCACTCTCGGTCGCACCGGACGTTAAGACGATTTCATCTGCTCGGACTCCAAGCACCATACCAATCTGCTTTTTTGCAGTATCGTACACCAGTCGAGCCTCCCTGCCCTCCATATATGGCGAACTCGGGTTTGCAGACAAGCTTTGGGCTTCCGTCATTGCTGCTGCCACCCGGGCATCAACGGGTGTTGAGGCTGCATAGTCTAGATATATACGTTTTTTAGTCTTCATAACGGCATACTATACCATATTTATACGCATGATTGTAGTCTTACGTCGCAAAGAGCTTTTTGAAGTTATTGCTAGTTGTCTCTACTAGGTCCATATAGTCCACGCCTCGTAGCTCAGCCAAGAATCGAGCAACCAAAGCCACGTTGGCCGGCTCGTTGCGCTTTCCGCGTAATGGTGCGGGTGTTAAAAACGGACAGTCGGTTTCCAGCAATAGCTTGTCCGCAGGAACCAATCTTGCCGCCTCGAGCTGCGCTTCGTCGCTTGTAAATGTCATAATGCCGTTTAGGCCAAAGTACAAATCATGCTTCGCTGCACGCTCAACCTCATGTGGGCCGCCAGTAAAGCTGTGGATAACGCCACGCAGGCCAGGGTGCTTCTGCACAGTAGCAAAGAAGTCATCCCAAGCATCACGTACGTGAAACACTAGTGGCAGATCATGCTTAATTGCTAGTTCAATTTGAAACTCCAAAGCATGCATTTGCTCATCCTTTGTAGACAGGTTGCGATAGTAATCCAAGCCACACTCGCCAATAGCAATCGGTTCACCGATTTGCAACAAGAACTCTATGGCCTTGAGCGCCTCGTCGCCCCGGCTGGCTTCGTGGGGGTGCAATCCAATAGTAGCCGACAACATAACCCCAGCGGCCTGCTTGCCGACCAGCTCGTCGTTAACGAAGTCGAGCGCCCTATGCGAATCCTGCTCGTCGGTGCCGACACAGATGATGTGGCCAATGCCGTTATCTCGAGCATTCTGGAATACTACCTCCAAATCATCTTTGTAGTCTTCGAAATGGACATGAGCATGAGTATCTACCAGCATTAATCGATTCTCGGGAAGAGTATACCGACCGAGGTATCTACCCTACCATCCCTAAACGTTGCCTGAATCTTTTCCGCAGTATCGGGCAGGAATGGGCTTAAACTTTTGCCTACCCACAGGATATCCGTGATCAAACTGCCTAGTAAATCAACGACGCCGGTCGGATTGGTTTTTGCCATCTCCCACGGTTTTGACTCTTCGATCTTTTGGTTCAATGAACGCACAGATTCAAAGATGCCGTCCAGTGCTCGATCGAAGGCACAGTCTTTCAGCAGTTCGCCCACCTCCTGCCTGCTCGCCTCTTCGCTCAGCTTAAACTCCCCATCACAGTATTTGATTGTCATACTAGCGACACGCTGGACTAAATTACCCAGGCCATTTGCAAGATCGGAATTGTAGACAGTTCCAAGGCGCTCTAAACCAAATTCACCATCTCCATCACTTGGAATCTCGCGCAACAAGTAATAACGCAGTGCGTCTACGCCGTATTTGGCTATCGCATCCGCTGGCTCGACGCTATTACCTAGGCTTTTGCTCATCTTTAACCCGCCCGGCGCGTTAATGAACCCATGCACGTAGAGCGCCTTTGGCAATTCTAGCCCTGCGCTCATGAGCATAATCGGCCAATAAACTGCGTGGAATCGACTAATATCTTTGCCCACTATGTGCAAGTCAGCTGGCCAGAACTTGGCAAGCTCCTCCGCATCATAACCATAGCCTATTGTTGTAATATAATTCGCTAGCGCATCAAACCAAACGTACATTACATGGTCCGTATCACCCGGTACTTCTACGCCCCACTCCAACTGCGACTTAGGTCGAGAGATTGAGAGATCTTGGAGCTCGTTATTGCGCAAAAAACTTAGGATTTCGTTCTTTCTAAGCCCTGGGAATACTCGATAATCATCACTCCCTATTGCCTTGGTAAGCCGATCTTGGTACCCCTTAAGTTTGAGGAAGTAGCTTTCTATAGCCAGCTCCTGTAATTGGCGATTTGGGTGGACCGGGCAGCAGTCGTCAACGGCATCTTTGGGTGTGTAGAATAGTTCGCAAGCAACGCAATAGAGGCCCTTATACTCACCTTTGTAAATGTCGTCTTCGCAAGCCTCCCAGAGCTTCTGAGCACCAACCTTGTGAGCTTCGTCAGTAGTTCGAACAAAGTAATTGTGGCTAATGTTCAAATCTCGGGCCAGATGTTCAAAGGTCTCACTCATTTTGTTTACAAAGGCCTTGGCCTCCTCGCCTGCTTGCTCGGCAGCTTCGAATAACTTCTGCCCGTGCTCGTCAGTACCAATTTGGAAGCGAACCTGCGAGCCGAGCCCATGATGATAACGTGCCATAACGTCGGCATTTATAAACTCCATCGCGTGACCAAGATGGGGCTTGGCATTTGCATAGGGAATCGACGTAGTTATGTAGTACTTACTTGGCCTGTTTGTCTGAGTCATCTTTAAGCTTTCTGGTGCGTTCCGTTATTTCTTTTAGAATATCTTCTTGTGATCGAGGCGCCTGATTTGCAGCTGGCTCTGACGCTGCTTTTAACTCAGCTGGATGCTGATCGACTTTGCTACGTTTACGCTTTAACACCCATTTTAGCAATATAATCATTACCACAACAATCACAAGCGTCATGACAATCGCTGCCGGCACATAGTTAGACCGAACATCCACCTTACTAAGTGCGGTCGGCACCGCACCCGCTTGCTTGAACTCAAGCCCCACTGTTCCCAGGAAAGACTGCCCAACCAACGGCAGGAATCCAGCAACTTGTTGACTAGGCGCGAGCGAGCCGAGTTCAATCTTCTTTTGCAAAGCGCCGTTAATTACGAGCTCGTAGTTGTCCCCGGCTACACCTTCTGGGCCACTCACTTTGTACTGAACCAAACTCACAAACGGCAGAAATACCCAACGCGTAGCCACGATCCCTGCGGTTAGCTTAGGCTTCGTTAGTTCCCCGCCATAACTAATTTTTGTTTGTTCATACTGGTAACCTTGATCGGCCTCACCAACCATAGTAGCAGCAGGTAGACTATCATCTTGCCCCCAGATCGCAAAGGCAAAGTGGTCTAAATCACTCTTGCCAAAGTTGTCGTACTTTTCACCCCAAGTCGGGTCAACGTTTATCCAGCCGACGTTTGGAATATATGCCTCGACCCAGGAATGCAACGAATCAGCTACCTCGCGCGAAGCCTTCAAGTCCCCCGTATACGCATACCCAACGGGCATTCGGGCAGGGATTCCCTGGGCACGCAGCATGGCTATCATTAAGTCCGAGTATTCCAAACACACGGCATTCGTTGGGTTATCCAGAGCCTTCGAAGCACCTTGCCGTATGTTGTACTTTATCTTCGCGTCATTGTAGGTCAGGGTCTCAATTACTGCATTGTGAATTGCCTTAATTTGGTCCGACACCTTGTCTGTGCCCGCAGCCACCTGCTTGGCCTTGATAATAATGTCCGAATCCACACTCTGCCAATAGCGAGTGGAGCCAGTGTAATTACGCACGAGCGCCGCTGGGATTTCAGACTTCGTGCCGCTTGCCGCCAAGTCATATTCCAAGTACTTAACCTCTGCAGATATATCCGTCTTTACCGTAATGTTGGATTTTGCGGGCACTTGATAATCAGCCAGAACATTTCCGTCGGCATCCAAGCGAGTAGCCTTCGGCCGTGGCTCTAGAGAGTTAATGTATATCTTCTGGCTCGATGTGTCCGGCGGCAATGTAACTGTCATGGTACGCGGTAGTGGGCTGTCGTTTTTGAGCGGGAAATTGAAATTTACCTTGTAAACTGTCTGATCACCGAATGTCAGGGCAATTGCCTGCTTGGCCAAATCAGCCTGGGTGAAGCTATAGACTGCCCGGCCATTCTCGATGCCCTCAGACGTAGGTATTGCACCGGAACTACGGGGCGGATCAAAGCCCCTGGGGACAGTTACATAAACACTGTAGCTCCCAGCCTGATCCTGGCTAGGACTTACCGCGGGCACATACAGAGTTCGAGCCGTACCCTTTATGTCTACCAGCTTCGCGGTATTGTAGCTTAAGCTAAACTTCCATGGCGCAGAACCGGTGTTCTTGCGCGGGAACTTTAGTAGAACCTCTTTATACGTGTACGGATAGCCCTGTTCGTTAGAAGTCTTGGTGCTGACAGTAAATGGGATTGGTGTGCCGTCGGCGTAAGCCGCCTCAATTTCGCTGGCATCATCAACTGGTGTTGACAGCGTAATGCTGTCTAGGTACTTGTTACTACCGTTACCAGTCACAGTATAGTCCTCCAGCACCTTTGTGCTGCCACTACTTTCCACCTGGTACGTCAGTGCTGTATCGATTTTAAAGTCACCCTGAGCATACAAACGGTGAGCGCCGAGCAAGACTATAGCAAGCCCTAAGACTAAACTAATAATCCCCTTGGATCGACGTGATAATGGCGAACGTAAACGCATGTAATTATTGTAGCATAAGCGCTACCTGTAGCCCCTGCTAGAGGCCCATGAATGCGCGGTATAGCCTCTCCCAGTCTTGTATCGAAAGTTCCTGTGCCCGGGCGGTCTCCTTTAGCCCAGCTTTGGCAATCAATTCAATTGCAGACTCAGAGGGTATTGCCAGTCCGCCGGCCAGAGAATTCCTGAGCATCTTCCGCTTTTCACCAAAACCGGCTTTTATCAATCGGAACAGCTGCTTGGTATCGGCCTCAAACGCGGGCTCATCGGCTACTGTAATATGCAAAATTGCCGAATCAACTTTTGGTGCTGGGAAAAAGCTACTGGACGGAACTAAATCTACCAACTGCGGCTGGCCGTAGTATTGCACACTGCATGCCAGCACAGACATATCACCAGGCTTAGCAGTAATGCGCTCGGCAACCTCCTTTTGTACAAGCACCGTAATACTGCTTGGCTTCTTGCTGCCCTCGAGCAAGAAACGAATCAATGGAGATGTGATGTAATAGGGCAAATTTGCCACAACTTTATAGCCATCAGGCATTTGCGCTAGGTCGTACTGCAAAGCGTCGGTAGTAATCACATCGAGATTCTCTGGCGCTCGTCGTTGTAATAGTTCGGCCAACTCAGGATCCGCTTCGAGAGCTACAACCCTTGCAGCATGTTTTACAAGCTCGTCAGTTAGCACCCCGAGGCCAGGGCCAATTTCTAGTACTGCGTCATCCGCCGTGAGCTCCGCCGCCCCTACGATTTTCGCCAACGCCTCGCGGTCTACTAGGAAGTTCTGCCCGAATGATTTCTTGGCCGCCAAGCCAGATAATTTAAGCGCCAAGCGCAAGTTTTTGATGTCTGATAAGTCCATGTAATCCTAGTACGGGAACTTAGGTAAGCTGAGTTTGGCTGAGCAGCCTGGGTGCTGCGACCAGAAGCCACCAGCGCTAGCCCGCGCGTTACGTAGCACGACTGCATCCTGCACTGCTGCCGGAGCTTCAGAGGCCAGTGCGTAACCCGTACCATACTTATTCCAGGTACTTGGCATGAATTGGTATGCGCCGTAGTAGCCGTTCCCACTATTCTTACGGTAATCTCCACCTGTTTCGCACATACGAAGCTTGTATAGCAAGAGTGCGTTATCTCCAACTGGGTCAACCTTACTACCCTTTACCACTACCTTTGCTACGGCTGCTTCGAGAACCTTCTCTTCGAGCAACCTTCGCCCGGTTTCGGCGCCATCTTTTAGATCAACTACGAAGCTTACGAGCTTAGTTCCGGCACGGCCATCTTGCTTAACTGCACTATAGCCAACTGGCTGGTTGGCATCATACTCATACTGCACGGTAAATGGTATTGCCTCTTTGCTCTGAGCGATAGTCTGGCTCAACCGATTCACTACGATGCGCTGACCAGCACTCAGTGGTGAATCAAGGTTGGCGCTCATTACATCATCCGCTCCAACGGCTAGGCCCTTCTCGCTCAGCAGTTCCCCTACGGTCTCTTTTTGAGTGCGGAAGTTATACACTTGTCCTGCAATGACTACTTGTACCGGCTTGGCTCGATCTATCACGATCTGTCGCCCTACGGTGCCACCGGCATTAAAGTCGTCTACGCGCTGCATGCTCACTATGTCCTCTGGATAGCTCGAAAGGCCAGCGGCTACTATGATTTGGCGTGGGCTCTGGTAGCCAGTCAAAACTTGCATCTTCTTGCCGTCGTCAAAGATCGTAGCTGGCATGGCCCTATATATGTTTACATTATAAATTGGCTGATCAATAGCAGTCTCTAAACTTGGCTCAACTACGTCACCCTTGCCAACCTCTACCCCAATTTGATCAAGGGCCTTACCTACTGTAGTAGCCGGAGTGGCGATCACCCGCTTGTTACCATCAACATACACGCTCACCAAGTGTTGGCCATCGGCATATGCTTTATTATTCAGGACAAGGTTATTCTGTGCATATGCGTTTGTTAGGAGCGCAACAGCCAAAACAGCCCCACCCGCTACAAGTCGGCGTGGAGACACTTGGTTCTCTAGATTCCCTAAAAAGCGCCTGAGGCTTGAAGGGCGTGCACCCTTAAGTCCTCGTGGTCTACTGCTTGATAAAATAATAAGCCTCTTTCGTTAATGAATGGGCTTTTGTTTTTGCACCTGTATTTTTTAGGTGAACGGCAGTTTTGCTTTTTATATTGTCTGATCTATCGTATTAAAAATGTGTTCACGTGTCAATCTAAAACCAGCACTTCTAACCTGTTTAGCCTCGAATTATTTGTGAGGGAATAAGTTTACTTCGCGCGCTCGATTGACTCTTCGATGACCTTCTTAGCCGCAGCCGCATCGCCCCAGCCATTGAAGCTAACTTCACTTCCCTTCCAGCCCTTCTTCCAGTCCTTGTAATGCGCGTAATAGTGCTCCACGATATGCTTAAAGTTCGCGTCTAGGTCTTCTACTTCATGCACGTGGTCTTTGGTGATGTCTTCGGCAGCTACACAAATAAGCTTTTCATCGCTCTCGCCATCGTCAACCATGTAGAGCACGCCAACTGGTCGGCATGGCACTACTACGCCGTGAGGCACAGACTCATCAATTACCACTAATGCGTCCACTGGGTCACCGTCTTCACACAGCGTGTCTGGCACATAGCCATAGTCGGTCGGGTAACCTAGCATGGTGGCGTTAACGCGATCGAGCACTAACTGACCGCTTTCCTTATCAACTTCGTACTTATTACGCCCACCGCGCTGAATCTCAATTACTACATTGATTACTTCTGGGGCTTTTTCGCCATAACTAAGCTTTGCCATGATTTCTCCTTACCATTTTGAATTATTGCCCCGTATTATACGGCGTGGGCCAGCTTGTGTCGAGGTTCATCGTCCCCAGCTAAGCGAACTATCGAGCTAAACTCCGACCAATTAAGGCTCGCGCCGCCAACAAGTAAGCCATGACAGTCATCGAGCCGTAAGTATGCCTTCGCGTTGTGAGCATCCACGCTACCGCCATATAAGATTGGAATTTGTGCGCCAGCTTCTTCGCCGTACAGCTCTTCGAGCTCGTGGCGAATCGATCGCAACATTGGCTCAATGTCTCGCGGGTCAGCGTGGCGAGCGTGCTTGGTCGTGCTAATTGCCCAAACAGGTTCATAGGCAATGATGAGATTGCTTGCTTCGCTCTTGGGCACTAGGCTCAAGCCAACGCGCAATTGATCGAGTACTCTACGCTTACCGTGCCCGGCCTCACGCTCATGCAAGTTCTCCCCCACGCACAGAATTGGCCGTAGATTATTACGAATGCTCGCAGCTACTTTGGCGGCTACTTGCTTGCTGGTTTCCCCGGCATACATACGGCGCTCGGAGTGCCCACAAAGCGCATACTTAGCCAAATCTCGCACCATTGCCGCCGAAACCTCGCCGGTATACGCCCCCTCGTCCCGGTCGTGCACGTTCTGCACACCGAGTTTAAATGGCAACTCATGCGCCTCCATGTAGAGCTTTAGGGTGGCCACGCTGGGTATTGCCGGGCACAAGACTACTTCGACGCCCTGAGGGATAGCGATATGCCTACCGAGTCGCTCTACGAGCGCCAAGCTTTCCGTCACCTTCAGGTGCATCTTCCAGTTAGCCACAACTAAAGTCGGCCTATTCATTCATATCTGTCGCCCAGGTTAATTCTTATGCTTTATTATAGGCTTTTTTGTAGCTTTTGCCAAAGTTATTGATTTTTGCACCCCGCGGGGCTATAGTTGAGCCACGTTTCGCACCATACAACCGAATACACAAGGGGGAATACCATGCCGCACGAGCACATGAAACCTGCGCACACGCCAATCAAGCCTTACTGGCAAGCTGAAGCCAAGACCGAAGATGACAGACCACCGTGGAGTTGGGTGATTTCGGCCTACTTGATTGCAAACTTGATCCTTATCGTCATTGTGATCATGGCGGTGTGGTCGTGATGGCCTGGATCGGCAAGAACCGGGGCATGCTCTGGATTGCCTTGTGCCTTGTGGTCATGTTCGTGGCGGTCATCTACATGAGGCAGCAGCCGGCATGAGTCAGCTGGAAACTTACCCCTTCAGTGCGCCAACGGTGCGCTACGAGCCGGGATACAAGCCGAACCTTACCTGGCAGCGTCGCCAGGGGCCATTTCCGCGCCGGCTTCGCGTCGGTGCAATCCTGTTCACCATTGCCCTCATCATCGTGATGATGGCACCGTTCACCTGAAAGGAGGTGAGATGTCAAACGAACCGTTCCCAGACTGCCCAGAACGATCGCTGGCCAGGCAGCAACTCATCGGAGTTGCACCACTCTTCGCTCTGCTGGTGTTCATGCTCGCAGGCCTCGTCTTCGCTCTGCTTACGGCAGGGTGAACCCAACAAGCCCGCTTGGGCTTCTCTGTTCGTCAACAAAGACGGACACAAAGAGAAGCTCAGACGGGCTTTTCTTGTAGGTAAATATTCACCGCCTACTAGATACGCACTTAACTCACATATTAAAAACTTGTTAAAAGGTATTGACATTATTCTAGTACTGTGCTAATATACTCTCACTGTTCGTGACCACCCTGGTTGCGACAAGATCCCTTCGGGGAAGGAGGTCGGCATGTCCGACGCCGAAACCGGGCCCGAAGAGGCCCCCGTGGCGGCCGGCAGCCGTCTCGCCAGTGCCATCGTCGTGGTGATCGTCATCGCCCTGGTCTGCCTCGCCGTCCTCGGCGCCACTGCTCTCTACCGCAAGGGCAAGAGCGATGGTGCCTGCGACAAGGAGGCCCAGGCCGTGATGAACGGCTACCAGGCCTACCTCACGTCGCACGACATCGGCTACAAGGCCGAGTTCGAGCGCGGCGAGGAGTGCACCAACGTCTCGGTCACCCTCACCAGGGTCACCAAGGCAGACGGGCACACCACCACCATCACCTGTCCGCAGGTCAAGGTGAAGCCCGTCGACGACGACCACCCGTTGCCCTACACCGAGCCGGTGGAGTGCAACGTGGTCGACACCTCCACCATCGAGGTGGGCGTCGGCCAGCCGGTGAAGAGCGGCTGAACAAGCCGCCAGGGCCGGGCCCGGCCGCTCCCCCCCCCCCCCGGGGGTGGGGGGGGGCGGGCCGCGGGCGATCCCCCTCGGGAAGCGTTTGACCCGCGCCCCGCCCGGACCCCAAACCCCATGGAAGACCCATGGGGTTCTTTCGTTACTTGAAGAATCTGCGTTAAAATGCTAGTATTACTAAGCTATTCTCCGTTTTGATTTAGTGATTTTATAAACCGAAGCTATTTTAATAGCTGTTTGTAAAATCAAGAGGAGAAACGCGACGACAGCTGACAGGCTCGACCATGGCGGGCCGAAAAGCTACAGTGCGCGTTTGGACGAGGTCCCGTCGTCTAACGGTTAGGACATCCCGATATATCGGGACAATCTGGATTCGAACCTTTATAATCTAAGCGTGCATACCGTCTACATACTTCTCCTCTCCAACGGCAAGTATTATGTTGGTCAAACTAGCAATATCGCTGAACGGCTTAGTCGACATAATACAGGTCAAGTCACTTCAACAAAAGCTTTCAAGCACTTTACGCCATTATTCATTCTGATGATGGTCCCGTCGTCTAACGGTTAGGACACCAGGTTTTCATCCTGGCAATCGGGGTTCGATTCCCCGCGGGATCACCAGTGAATTATTTGAAGACGCTTTGGCGTCTTTTTCGTTACGCAGCAACCTGAACAGTGGCTTTATTTCAACCGTTCCAAACATATTGGTACTGAGGTCATATGCCGGACGGGCATAGAATATTAGATCTTGAAATATAATCTTTGTGTCAACAGATGTGTTGCTCCATAGATGCGGCAGGTTAGGCATGAAAGACATTGTATATTCGATAGCATCTGCCTCTAAATCGGTCAGCCTACCGACCTTAGATAGCTTCTCTTGGAGGCCTTGAATCTAAATATCCAACATCGATACATATTCGTCTTTCTCACTCCCCATCCCCCATATGCTTGATGTGGTAAGCAATTATGGGTTACGATAATCTATCGCATAAAAACATATGGACACACAAACTGTACAATACAGAGTAGCGCATAGCGCCACACAAGCTAGGCGTAAACAGACTTTTCGCCATGCCGGCAAGTCAGTGGCACTTTTGGCGTTCGTAGCGCTAGCGTCTACCGCCATACTGCGCGTAAGTCTGCTTATGTACGCCCATGGCAATGCTGGTCCAAGTATGTTCGCCAGCGAGGTAGCACTTGCAACCAGACAAATA
>CAYTBW010000005.1:0-361 GCA_964436255.1 uncultured Candidatus Saccharibacteria bacterium
TGTAGGCCTAGTCATGGTAGAACTCGGCTGGATGATTACAGAACTCGGGCGGCAACCCTGGGCAGTAGTCGGCAAACAGCTGACCGCTGATGCTTTTACAAAAGATGCTAACATCATGCAAACTGGCATTATATTCCCAATCTTATTTGTGATACTCACTATAGCTAGTCTTTATGCGTTAAGTTATACTTCACGCCATTGGCGCGCTACGGAGAAACTGTCATGGTAGCACTGCTCTACGCGACTATAGTCGCACCAATTGTAATTTATCTTGTATTTTCGGTCATCGAAATTTGGATTACGTATCGCATTACTGTTCACAAACAGTCCAGGAGCCTGTTGTTCGTACAAGCCTCAACTG
>CAYTBW010000005.1:450-73581 GCA_964436255.1 uncultured Candidatus Saccharibacteria bacterium
CTACTCATGGTCACACTCCTTGTCAGAGGATCGCTTTACTTGTTGTTATTCTATCGCCAACATTCACCTCGCTGGATGTATGGTGTATTGCTTGTCACCTATCTACTTGGCGTTGCTGCACTCGTATGGGGACTAGGTATTGTTGTGTCTGCTATAGTAGCCGAAAACTTCATTCCTGACACCTCCAACGTTCCACTCGTACTCAGTGTTGGCATGCCCGCACTCGCTGTCTGTATAGTGCCTATTATTGCAGTATACCGCCAGGCACTTAAGCAAATCAAAAAGTAGCTTCTTATTTAAGCAGCAATGTCGAACTGTTTTAGTTTAGTTTTTGCAGCTGCTGTTTTACCACCCTGTAATTGTAACAGCTGAGCATAAATGCCGTTTGTTTTACTCAATTGACGTGGCGTGCCGATTTCGTCAATTCGACCATTTTTTAAGGTAACTATCCGATCAACATTTGCAATCGTACTTAAGCGATGCGCAATAATAATAGTTGTCCGGCGCTTCATGAGCCGTTCTAGCGCTTCTTGCACTAAGCGTTCAGATTCACTATCGAGCGCGCTGGTAGCTTCATCCAGAATAATCAGCTGCGGGTCTTTTAGGATTGCTCGAGCAATCGCTACACGCTGCTTTTGGCCGCCAGAGAGTTTTACACCACGTTCGCCAACCAGGGTTTTGTACTTCTTGGGCAGATCTTGAATGAACTCATCGGCATGCGCCTGTTTAGCGGCTTGTACAATCGCAGCCTTGTCGGCACGAGCATTCGCCATTCCAAGATTCTCATCAACTGTAGTGTTGAACAGGGCCACATCCTGCATAACCATGCCGATATGCTGCCGTATCGACTCCTGGGTGAAGGTTGAGACGTCCTTGCCGTTAATAAGTATTTGGCCATCACTTGGCTCGTAGAATCGCAGTAGCAGCTTTGTAATTGTAGATTTGCCAGTTCCGCTTGGGCCGACTAGTGCGACTGTTTTGCCTCCCTCGATCTTGAAGCTAATATTTCTAATTGCTCCCTTTTTGCCGTCGGGATAGCCGAAACTTACATTCTTGAATTCTATTGTTTCCAGGGCTGTAAGAGGAAGGGCGTCCGCTTTGTCAGTTAGGGATGGCTTTGTTTCTAAGAATTCAATCAGACGACCAGCTGCAACATCGGCTTCAGTTGTGGTCTGGACGATTCTTGCGATTGGGTTGAGAGAGTTCGTTAGATTGGACGCAAAGTACGCAAACACAAAAATATCCGCGGGAGAGAGTTTGCCATAAACTGCGGATATAGTTGCGATCGCGATCGCCAGAAACTGATAGCTTTGGCCCAATATGTCTCGTGCTGTATTGTAGCGTCTCTCTAGTACATTTGTTTCTAGTTGAAGGCCAAATACTTCTTCATTGTAGCTATTATATTTTTTTTGGAGTGCATCTTCTGCCGAAAGTGAGCGCACCATGGCAAGATTGGACAACGTTTCTGACAAGAGGCCCATAGAGCGACTTCCGGCTTCTTGCCATTTTTTGTACATTGGCCTTGTTAGGCGTAGCTTCTTTGCGATTACATAGATTTGAATAGGTGCAAAAACTATACAGAATATTAATGCAGAAAGGGGACTCTTTGAGAAAATCACGATAAACGCGATAATGACGAAAATGACATTAGATAACACATAGCTCGCGGTACCTATCCAGTTTCTGAATTGGCTGACACCTTCGTTAATTCGCTGAATGATCTTTCCAGCCCCCTCATGCTCAACATGGGAAGGGGTGAGGCTAAGTGTGATTCGGAATACTTTATTACGTACTTTGTGTGCTACTTCTACGCCAAGGACATTCTGGTATTTATCTTGGAAAAACATAGCGATATTACCTATGAGGCCTGCGGCGAGGATTACGGCAAGCCAGAATATAATTTGTGGAGTAAGAGATTTGCTCCCCGCAGAGTTACCTATAACAGTTATGATTTGTTTTACCACGAGTGGCATAACTGATTGCATGACGGCAACAAGAGTACTGACGAGGATTACTCCCAGCAGTTTCCAAAAATAGTTATCGAGATATTTGTAGAGTTTAAATAAGTTCTTCATACCACCTAATAGTAGGTAAAACGGTTATATTTGACAAGTCTTGTAATTATTGTACGGCTGTGCTATAATGGAGACTAACATGAGGGTGAATCATGCATAAATCATCTAGCACAGTGCGCCAGGAGAGCCTATAATAAGCTAATGGCTAAGAAGCAGCGCAAGGTAAAGAAGAAGGACAAGGCAAAGCTGCCGCGCGAGCCGCGCATGGAAATCTCGGGCGAAGCAAAGCGCGAGATAGCGGCTATTGTACTTATAACCATCGCAGTGTTTTTAATTCTATCTATGATCGGCTTTGCCGGCAGCTTGGGTGGATGGATATTTATGGCCGTCAGCTTTGTAATTGGCTTGGCGGCTTTTGTGCTTCCATTTGCACTCCTGCTTATTGCTTGGGTCCTATTCCAGCCCGATAAATACGAGTTTAAGCCCAATAACCTCTTCGGCACGATCTTCGTATTCGTCTGTCTGGCTGGACTGGCTCACTTAATCTTTGCTCCAGAGGGTGTAGACTTTGCCAGCGTCGGTAGCGGCGGAGGAATGGTCGGACTCGGCCTGAGCTCAGCTATGCTGCCAATCTTAAATAAGCCCGTCTCCATCTTTATCTTAACTGCACTACTTATGATAAGTTTGGTCGTGGCAGCCAATACCCGAGTGAAGGACTTGTTCAAAAGCTTCTTGGCGCTGTTCCACCGGGAACGCAATAGTGAAGGTGAGATTGTTGAACAGAGCGAGTTTAAGATTAACACCACATTGCCTATAAAGGGTTCGGTAGGGGAAGAAGAGCCAGAGCCAAAGAAGAAGGCTAGTGTGATGCTTACAAGTGTGGACAAGGACTGGGTTTATCCGCCTTTAGACCTCGTCAAGGCAACCTCGACCCAAGCAGACCCTGGTGACGCCAAGGCTACAGCTAAGCTTATTCAGAGCACCTTTGGTGACTTCGGTTATGAAGTCGATATGCACGGCGTAGACGTTGGGCCGACGGTTTCTCAGTACAGTTTACGCCCGCCTAATGGAGTGAACCTGAACAAGATTACTGCGCTTGATCGCAACCTTGCCTTGGCGCTCGAGGCTGAGCAGATCCGCATAGAGGCGCCAATTCCTGGCAAAAGCTTAGTCGGTATCCAGGTGCCGAATAAAAAGGCAGCCACCGTGCGCTTGGGCGACATTCTAGCGTCAAAAGAGGTGAGTGGCAAAGGCACCAAGTTAACCTTTGTGCTTGGTAGGGATGTGAGCGGTGAGATTATCACAGCAGACCTTGGCAAGGCGCCCCATTTACTCGTTGCTGGTGCGACTGGTGCTGGTAAGTCAGTCATGATTAATACCCTCATCACAAGTTTGTTGTATCGCAATTCACCATCAGAACTTAAGCTTATCTTGGTCGATCCAAAACGCGTTGAGCTAGGCCTCTACCAAGACATCCCACATTTACTCACTCCAGTTATTGTCGAGCCTATGCAAGCAATATCTGCGCTCAAGTGGGCAGTTGCCGAGATGGATCGACGCTATAGGCTCCTTCAAGACCATGGCAAACGTGGTATCGATGAATTCAATGCCCAAAAAGACGTTGATAGCATGCCGTATATTGTAATCGTAGTCGACGAGTTCGCTGACCTCATGATGGTTGCTGGTAAGGATGTAGAGGCATTGATACAGCGCCTTACGCAGATGGCTCGTGCCGTTGGTATCCACCTTGTTCTCGCTACACAGCGCCCAAGCGTGAACGTGATTACGGGTATTATTAAGGCGAACGTGCCAACTCGCGTGGCTCTTACAACTGCCAGTCAGGTGGACTCACGAACCATTATTGAAATGGCCGGCGCAGAGAAGTTACTTGGTAAGGGCGACATGCTCTTTGCCAGCCCAAGCTTCATTAAGCCAAAACGTGTTCAGGGTGTGTGGTTGAGCGAAGAAGAAGTTAAGGGTGTTGCCGACTATCTGCGCGGCGCCCGAGAGCCAGAATATAATGAAGAAGTACTGGCCCAGTCTGTGCGCATAAAAGGCGTAGGTGGTGGAGACTACGACACGGGTGAAGATGACTTGTTCAACGACGCAGCAGAGGCTGTGATTCAAGGTGGTAAGGCTTCGGCCTCTTACCTCCAGCGACGTTTGAAGGTCGGTTACGCTCGCGCGGCGAGACTCATGGATATGCTCGAGGAGCAGGGTGTAGTTGGGCCGCCAGACGGCGCAAAACCGCGCGAAGTACTTATTAGTAGTATTGATGAACTTGGCGGTGGGGGTATGAGTGACTCCGAAGACTAGGCCAACCGCAGAAGCACCAAAGAGTCAGCCGGCTCCCAAGCGAGTCGCTGATTTTTCGTTGGGCGAGTTGTTGGAGCGCCGACGTGAAGAGCTTGAAATTACCATCAAGCAGGCAGAGAAGGAAACCAAAATCCGCAGTAGTTACTTGGAGCGGATTGAGGCGGGAGCTTACGATAAGTTGCCCGATGACATTTATACTCGAGGTTATGTTAAGAATTATGCGGACTTCTTGGGCTTTGATACGGCTCCGCTACTGAGTTTGTACAAAAAGGAGCGCCAAGCTTCCTCTCAACGTCGTGGCGCCGACCGCAAGCACCCTGATTCTCCTGCACTAGGGCTTAAGCCGCTCGGAGCGCCCAAGTTCGTAGTTACGCCAAAGAGCCTACTAGCCCTCATGGGCGTCGTACTTATTGGGCTCATTACAGCATACATTGTATGGCAGTTGAGTGTGCTTTCGGCTCCACCGGTACTCACGGTGAATAATCAGGAAAACTCTACAGTTAAATCAAGCATAGTCTATATCACGGGCGAGACAGATCAGACAGCAGAGCTGTTTATAAACGATACGGAGGTATCGACTGGCGCCGATGGAACCTTCCGCGAAAGAGTTACCCTGGTGGATGGCCCTAATCAGGTAAAGGTGACTGCTCGTAGTAGGCTTAACAAGAGTACGACTATAGTCAGGACAATCAACGCAGATTTACCGGACGAAGAGAAGGTTATTGGCAGCACCTCGGCTGTCGCGGGTGGCGTGGAGGTGATTGTACGCATTGGTCCTGATACGGCGAATATTAGCGTGAATGCGGATGGCAAAGACGTATTCAGTGCCACTATGGTCGCTGGTAGCGAGCAGATCTTTAGGGCGAATGAAACGATTAAGGTATCAACCAGCAACGGTAGCTCCACCAAGTTGATATTAAGCAACACCGTGGTTACTAAAAAGGATCTGGGTAAGGTCGGTACGACCGCCGAGCCGAAGACTGACATTGTGTTTAACAAGGACACGAAGGTGGAATAGCTCTTGGTCTGGTATAATCAAACCTGATATAAGGAGGCCGAACTAATGGCAAAAGATTTTTCATTTGATGTTGTGAGTGACTATGACCTGTCTGAGATGATCAACGCGATCGATCAGGTAGGGCGGGAGCTGCAAACACGCTATGACTTCCAGGGAACTGGGGCAAAGTGTGAGTTCGTGCGTGATGCCGGCACCTTGGAGCTCGAAGCCAATTCAGACCTAAAAGTGCAGACGATTCTTGACGTAGTGGAGTCTAAGTTACTCAAACGCGGAATTAGTCTCAAAGTGCTCGATAAGTCGGGCGAGATAGTTCAGAGCGGCATGGTCAGCAAGCTAACGGTGCCTTTGCTAAAGGGCTTGGATCAGGAGAAGGCTAAGAAAATTACGAAGCAGATTCGTGATGAATTCCCAAAAGCCAAGGCTCAGATCCAGGGGCAGGAAGTACGCGTGAGCAGTACGAGTAAGGACGACCTGCAGGGCATTATGAACTCACTCAAGGCGGCGGACTTTGATTTCCCCGTGAGCTTTACGAACTTTAGATAAGGGTGTTGACATGTACGTATAGTGTTCGGTATTATTCTTACATCAAACGTTTTAAGATGTAAGGAGTAAGCAGTGAGTACAGCAACAGTAGAAAAATCAGTAACGAAGAACGTAAAGGCGGAGAATACAAAAGCAGTGAAAGACGATAAGACAGAATCAAAAGCACCAGGCGGGGAAAAGGCAGCACGATTGCGGGCAGTTGATCTCGCAGTAGAGCAAATCGAGCGTCAGTTTGGTAAAGGCTCAATCATGAAGCTTGGTGAAGGCGCCAAGGTGCATGTAAAGACCTTCTCGACTGGGAGTTTGTCACTCGATATCGCGCTGGGTGGAGGCATCCCCGAAGGCCGCATCGTAGAGATCTATGGCCCAGAATCAAGTGGTAAAACTACGCTGGCATTACACGCTGTAGCAGAGATTCAAAAGAAGGGCGGCACAGCTGCATTCATAGACGCCGAGCATGCCTTGGACCCAGAGTATGCTGGCAAGATCGGAGTAAACCTAGACAATCTCCTAATCTCGCAGCCAGATAACGGCGAGCAAGCATTGGAGATATGTGAGACACTAGTACGCTCTAGTGCGGTTGATTTGGTGATCGTAGACTCTGTAGCAGCGTTGGTACCTCGTGCCGAGATCGAAGGCGACATGGGTGACGCGCAGATGGGCTTACAAGCTCGATTAATGAGCCAGGCCATGCGTAAGCTCACCGGTGTGATTAGTAAGTCCAATACTACGGTCATCTTTATTAATCAGCTACGCATGAAGATTGGTGTCATGTTTGGCAACCCAGAAGTCACTGCCGGCGGAAATGCTCTGAAGTACTACGCATCGGTACGACTCGACATCCGACGTAGCGAGCAGCTCAAAGACGGCGATACTCCGATTGGAAACCATGTAAAGGTGAAGGTTGTGAAGAACAAGATTGCCGCGCCGTTCAAGGTCGCTGAGTTCGACATCATGTATAACGAAGGGATCTCTAAGGCAGGGGATATGATTGATCTAGCTGTTAAGCACAACATGGTGGTTAAATCAGGAGCTTGGTATTCGTACAAGGACGAGAAGATTGGCCAGGGTCGTGAAGCGGCAAAGACCTTCCTAAAGGAAAACCCTAAGGCCATGGAAGAGATCGAAAAGGCCATTCGTGCAGAACTAGACATTAAGTAGCCTCCACTTGGCTTATGCCGCAAATTACCAATATATCGTCACAAAGAAGAAACGCCGATATTTATAACATAGAGGTTGATGGTAAGTTTATATGTGGCTTGGGTGCCCTCGAAGTAAGCAGCAGAGGCCTGCGAGTAGGGCAGAATCTAGAGAAAGCAGAGATTGAACAGCTTATTTTGTCCTCTCTGGGAGCCAAGGCCTATAACGCGGCGTTGAGATATCTGAGCTATCGGCCGCGTAGCGAATTTGAGGTCAAAGACTACCTGGCTCGTAAGGATTATAGTCCCGAGATGATCACTCTAACTTTAGACAGGCTTACAGGGGCACGGTTTGTCAACGACGAAGACTTCGCTCGGTCTTGGGTTCGTAGCAGACAATCTGCTAAGCCAAAATCAAAACGTGCCCTAAGTGCTGAGCTTGCTAAAAAGCGAGTACCACGCGACATCGTAGACATGGTGTTAGCCGACGTGGAGGACGAGGACGAATTATCTTCTCTAAAAGAAGTCGCCCTTAAGAAGACCAAGCTAGCCAGGTACTCTAGCGACAAACAAAAACTGACCCAGTATCTTCTAGGTCAGGGCTACAAATATAGTGATGTACGGGCTGTGCTCGAGGAGTTAGCGACTCATGACGACAAAACGGATTACAGTTCCAATAACAGCTAGCCACATAAGAGCTACAATCAAATCACCCTCCTCACTTAGATGTAATTAGTATAGGCTAGGCTATGTTCTTGGGCAAGGGGATCGTAAGCGGTTTGCGTACGCGGTTGCGTAGGTCTCGTACTGTGATCTTTTTACTTTCGGCGCTAACAACATCTACAAGGTCAATGATCTGCTCTTGCTGCAGGGGGTTTCCGAAGAGCCCCGCAGTTACATATAGCTTGGCTATTTGCCAACTTGTGTCGTCAATTGCATAGTTTGTGACCTTGCCAAGTTTTTTACGACTTTCTGTTACAACGCTGCATCCGATGGGATCGAAGTTCTGTGCTATGAGTTCCTGGTGTCGCAGCAGGTCGTCTTTGTCAGATAGCTTTTCTTCGGCATCGATGATCACGCGCTGTCCACTCACGAAGCGAATGTCGCCCGGCATTAGGTATGACCGGCCTTGAAGTTCATCTATCGCCAGTAAGCTAATGGTGAGCTTACTGGGGTCGACTACAAAGCTGGCGATTCTGCCACATGGCATGCCAGACTGTACACTGGCTACGGTGGAGCCGATAAACTGTTCGCGAAATATAAGCATGAGCTTATTATAGCGCGCCGACAGGTTGACCAAAAGCCCTTTATAAGGTAAAATAACTCGGTATTAACTAACCTTTTTGTTGTAGCGCACCTAGAGCAAAGACTACAGCAAAGGTCGACAAAGTCGGCCAAGCCAAAGAAAGGATTACAGCATATGCGTAATTATGAGATTGCTATCGTACTGCACCCAGATCTCGAAATCGATATCGAAAGTGCAACAAGCAAAGTAGAGAAGATCATTGAACTTGCCAAAGGCAAGATTGTCAAAAAAGATAACTGGGGTAAGCGCAAACTTGCCTATAAGATCAAGAAGCAAGATTGGGGTATCTACGTGTTCTACAACGTACAGCTAGATCCGTCAGCCGTAGCCCAGATCGAAGGAACACTTCGCATTACTGAAGAAGTCATGCGCTATCTCATCGTTTCGTTAGAAAACACACGACTTGTGAGCAAAACTACTCAGCAGAACACAGAGCCAGAGCAAAAAGACGGCGAAAAAGAGAGTAAAGTAGAAAGTACTAAGGAGGACAAGTAATGGCACAGGGATTCAACCAGGCAATCGTAATGGGCAACCTAACTCGTGACCCAGAGCTCCGAACAACGCCGAGCGGACAGTCAGTAGCAGGCTTTGCAGTGGCTACTAACCGTAACTGGACCGATCCATCGGGTGAGAAGAAAGAAGCAGTGGAGTACCACGATATTGTAGCTTGGGGAAAGCTCGGCGAGCTCGCCAGTAACTACCTTTCTAAAGGCCGCAAAGTACTCGTAACTGGTCGTTTGCAGACACGCTCTTGGGAAACTGATGGTGTAAAGCGCCAAAAGACCGAGATCGTAGCAACCGACATCAACTTCCTAGACCGAGCTGGCGACGGTGGTGGTGAATATACCCCTGCAGCGAACCAGGGCCCAACTGAAACTAAAAAGCCTGCCAAGAAAAGCGATGACGTGATCATCGAAGACATGGGCGAAGGCGAAATTAACCTAGACGACATACCATTCTAAGGAGAATATGATGGCAGAATACCGAAAGCAAAACCGATTCTACTCTGAAAAGATTAGTTTCATTGATTACAAAGACGTTAAGCTCTTGCAGAGATACCTAGGCCCAACCGGCAAGATCGAATCTCGCAAACGCACCGGAGCATCTATGAAGCACCAACGCATGTTGGCCACCGCACTCAAGCGCGCACGCCACATTGGCTTGCTTCCATACGTAGTACGCTAGGCTTAGCGCATGTACGGAATCACCGATCTACGTAAAGACACGCTAATAGATATTGACGGTACGCCATACCGCGTAACGGAGTATTCACATACCCAGATGGGTCGTGGCGGAGCAACCGTGAAGGTAAAGATTAAGAACTTACTGGACGGTAGTGTACTAGAAAAGGCCTTCAAAACTAACGAGAAGATATCTCCAGCTAGCATTGATCGTAGCCAACTCCAGTTCCTGTACGCCAATGGCAAGGACCTGGCATTTATGGACATGGCGAGCTTTGACCAGTACGAAGTACCAGCTAGTGTGGACGATGCAGTGCTCAAATATTTCCCGGAAGGGGCAGAAATCACTGGTCTCATTTATAACGGCCAAGTTATTGGCTTTGATTTGCCCAAGAACACAGTAATAAAAGTTACCGAAACACCAGGTGGGGCTAAGGGCAACACCAGTAGTGGCGGCACTAAGCCCGCTACGCTCGAAACAGGCATCGAGGTGCAAGTGCCAATGTTCATTAAGGTTGGTGATGGAGTGAAAGTTGATACTCGCACTGGGCAATATCTAGAACGCGCAAAGTAATACATCTTAAAAGGGACGAACACGTTCCTTTTTTGCTATGCTATAAGTATGTATCGATCGCCCGCACACTTTTCTAGGAGTCAAGCCGAGCGTAATAATCAAATGTTGTCATGGGCTCGTGATGATAAATCCTTCTTTGCTTCAGGCGCCTGTCATATTCTGGCTTACACGTTTTTCTCGCTGCATCCAGATAAAGAACTTGAGATCGTTTTTCTGAGGCCAGCTGGTACGGCGAGTGGTGGCACTATTGGCTGCCATGCCTACGTTCGCCAAGGATCTTGGGCGTTTGATTTCCAGGGCTGGACTTTAGAATCGGAATTATTATCAGTTACGAGACAGGATTGGCAGGATAGAGTTCCGGGTTGGGATTACACTACAGAGGTAGTAACTGATGACCTTGAGACTTTCTGTAGTAAGACAAACCATAGGCCGCCGGCCTACTTTGCCTTTTTACCATGGGCGAGAACTTACAATTATATTGCCCAGTTTGAAGACGGGCCGCCTAGCTACTGAATCGAAACACGACAACGTCGCCGTCATGCATTACGTAGTCTTTGCCCTCTAGGCGAGTCTTGCCGACAGCCTTAGCTTCGGCAAATCCGCCTGCAGCAATGAGGTCATCGTAGCCAGTTACCTCGGCTTTAATAAATCCTTTTTCAAAATCAGTATGGATTACTCCAGCGGCTTGCGGGGCAGTGGCACCAACCGGAATAGTCCAGGCACGCGTTTCCTTGGGCCCGGTAGTAAGGTAGGTTTGCAAGTCGAGGATACGGAAGCTAATTTGCACCAGGCTATCAAGGCCACTTTGTTCTTGGCCAAGGCTTTGGAGTAGCTCGCTAGCTTCCTCGTCGGGTAGGTCTTGAAGCTCTGCTTCGATCTTGGCGCACAGGAACACAACGGGGGAGTTGCCAGCTAGTTTGGCTAGCTCGGCCTGTTTAGCCTTGTCGGCCAGCCCCGCTTCATCGAGGTTAAACACATAAATGAATGGCTTGGCAGTTAGGAGCTGCAGGTCGGCGATCGATTCTGGCAGCTCGCTATACGTGTGGCTAATCAACTCTCCATTATCGAGACTCGCGTTGATTTCTTGCAATTCGGCGACTATCGCACCAGCCTTAGGGTTGGTCTTTGCTTCGCGCTGTGTGGCTTCAATGCGCTTTTGCACCGTGGTAATGTCGGCTAAACACAACTCAGTTTTAATAGCATCAATGTCGTCCTGCGGATCAACTTTACCTTCTACGTGAATTACGTTGTCGTCATCAAATGCCCGCACGACTTGTATAATCGCATTTGTTTCACGAATGTTCGCGAGGAACTTGTTACCAAGTCCTGCTCCTTCAGACGCCCCACGCACAATGCCGGCGATATCCACGAATGTTACAGTTGCGGGTAGGGTGTCGATGGAGCCGGATATGCCAGCGAGCTTTGCCAGGCGCTTGTCAGGCACTGCTACAATACCAACGTTTGGTTCGATTGTGGCGAACGGATAGTTGGCTGCTAAAATGTTGTTTTTGGTTAGGGCATTAAATAGCGTGGACTTACCGACGTTTGGTAGACCCACGATGCCGAGGGATAGCATCTAAACCCACCTTTTCACTAATAGGTACTTTGATTGATCCATAAATTCTTACTTCCATCTTGTTAATTATGACCTTGTCGATGAGATTCCTCACTATTGGCAGTTTATCCGCTCCATCAAGCTGTGATATATGCTTGATTGCCGCCTCAGATAGCTCATCACAGTTTATATCAGATTGGTGCAGCTCATCAACTCTAGTCTCATTTTTTTTGCCGAGTTCTAATCGCAAACTCTTTATCTCATTTAGCTGTGAGATGAGTTCGTGGTCTGTTATTCGGCCGGATCTATGGCGCTCATAACAATCAAGTTCCCTAGAGTCCAATTCGGCTCTAGCCCTACTATTATTCGCATTAGGCTTGGGCGCTCTGACCGTTGGCCTATTCTTGAGCCACTCCGATGCTAGTCCTGCGACGTATTCGTGATTAAAAAGCTTCTGAATCTCTCTCCACACTAGCTCGTCAATCATGGAGACTTTTTGCCCTCGCTCGGCACAAGTGGCGGGGCGAGGGAAGGAGTGCATCTTTTCATTGCACCTGTAATAAGAGAATCCATTTCCGGCAGTATCGCCCCTTCTAGTGTGTCCGCATGAGCAGTAGGTGAGTCCGCGCAATAAGTACTCGCGCTTAGTGTTCTTACGGCTGAACTTCTTGTTCTCTTCAAGGATGTCTTGAACCCTGTAAAAAATTTCATCGTCTAATATCTTTGGAATCTCGATTGAAATCCATTCGGACTCAGGTCTCGTTCGCCGGCTATTCTTCTTAATCCTTTTGTACGTCGTGTCTGCCCCATATTTAACGTCACCCACAACAGACTCCCTTTTATTGTATGCGTGCTGGCCAATATAGCTCTTGTTTCGAACTAGCCTCCTGATTGTGCTTTGCGCCCACGTCTCACTCATTCGCTTAGGAGGAGCGATTTTTTCTTGATCGAGTTTTCGTACTACGTCGTTGAGTGAGAGGTGATCTCTGACTATCCATGAAAAGATGTCACGTACAATTTTAGCCTCCCCCTCGTTAACCTGGAAGAACCCATTTTCTTTATTGCCTGATGTCCTTGAAATAGGGATATAGTCGTACCCGTACGGGGCATTGTATCCAAGTAGCTCCCCCCGCTTTACTTTTGATAGTTTCCCAAGTCTGAATCTCTCAGTAATCTTAGTGCGTTCATACTCTTGGAATAGCCCTAGAAAACTTTGTGTCATCTTCTCCTCGGGGGAGTTGCTTGTGCCATCTTTTAGGCTCGTAAACTCTATTCCTAGCTCTCCAAGTTCGCTGATAATGATTTCTTGGTGCACGAAGATTCTGGACAACCTACCTCTGTCATAGACATATACGGAATCAAATTTTTTAGATCTTGCATCCTGTCTGAGTCTATCGAGGCCGGGCCGTTCTAGTAGGGTACCGGTCCAGCCATCATCGCAGTAAATATTATCCTCGAGTAAAGCGAGGCCATCACTTGAAATTCGCTTCATTATCTCTTCAAGTTGGACCTGGATGGTCTCGTCCTGCTCTTGCTTGGCAGTACTGACCCGGGCGTATAGGGCAGCTCTATTCATTTTCTATCGGTTGAACCTTAATCGTCGAGTTTTCGCCCAGGTATGTCTGGAGATCATCGTGGCTGATTCTATAATTTCTACCGACTTTGAGGGCCTTAAGTCGCTTAGCTTTAATTAAATCAAGTACGGTCTGCCAGTGCACTTTCATGAGCCCGGCGACTTCTGCAGTAGTGTAATATTGTGGGATGCGAGTTCGTCTCATAATTTAGAACTAAGTAAAACCTAGTATTACCTCCTAATAATATGGTTATGCTACTTTGAAGTCAAGTTCATATATATCTTGCAGAATATCTTATTTAGTTCCGCATCGAGCAGAGCTTTTGATGGCTCTGCTTCGACGGAAACGATAGGCGTCTTGCTAGTCATTCTGGTTTGAGGTGAAGACATAGCCATGTACTCTCATATACTCATTCATTACCATTGTGACTAGCTCGCGCATAGAAATGTCTAGATCTATAGCCATATGCTTTATAGCTCTGTGCTCTTGTTCGGACACTCTTATTGGCTTGCTTTTGATGTTATACATTCTCCCTTACTCCTTGTTAATTTGTTTACAGTAATAACGCCAGGGGGATAGCCCTCCCTCGTACTCTGGTTCTGAAGTGGTGGGGCCATCTCCAGGAATGCTGTCCTGGTCATTTGTCCCACTTCGTCACCGTCATAGTCGGTCGGCCAGCAAATCCTAGATTTCTCTACCTCTTGCTGGTAAGGCCCTAAGTGCCTTTGCACTCATTAAGGAGTTTGTATATATACAGTCTGTTTCGTTGGTATTAAATTCACACAATATTTTTAGGACTAAATAAAAACTAGTGAAACGAGCGAAGAACTGTCACTATATATACAAATTTTTATGACGCAAGGTGGTTGATTTTAAAAACTTATGACTTAGAGTAATATGTATTAATGAGTGAAGTAGTAAAGAAGGATCGACATATCAATAAATGGGGCACTAAGCGTATAGTAATTCTCGCCGCCATTTCAGGCATTGTAATTACTCTTCTGGGTTATCTCCTGACTGCGTATTACCAAAAATGGCCACCATTCAAACCCGAAATAGCACGCTATGTTGTCGTGAAGTCAGCAGGGCTAGAATCCAACAATATTAAGTCCTTATATCGGGACTATGGTGGGGCAGTTCTATACGCTATAGCGGATACGTCATTGTATAAGAGTAGCGATGAGGGCCTTACATGGAGGAACATCTCATCGAAAATTGAGTCTCCTGAGGAACAATATGCAAGTAAATTAGTAGTTACCCCAGATGCTATATTCGTGCTCAATGGCACCAGAGTTTATTACAGTAAAGATAAGGGGGAAAGCTGGAAGCCAGCCTCCCCAAATAACATTTATGTAAAGAATTTTGCCGCCAGTCCTGCTCACCTAGCTCTTCAATACTCCGAGAGCGTAATCCGTGTGATAAGCACAGTTGATGTGATTGATTATTCGACAGATTCGGATATGGCGTCCGTCTGGCAGGATTATTCAAAGGTGATAAGTACACCAGAATCAGTATATACGTGTGAGCCTTTTGATGATCCAGTTAACTGCCCATCTGACAATCTAGTCTCGTCCAATCAAAGCGTCCTGTATTTAACAGATGACAATTCACTATACAGGCTGTCGCAAGGCCTAGACAAGAGCTCTGAGGAGCTTAAGCTCAAAGACCAGATAACTTGGGAGCAGATCAAAGGCTTTTATGAATCGGGCAAGAGCGTAGGGGCGACTGGCCGACTACTAAAGGACCCTTTTGTCTTTACTGCACGAAAGATTACCTCATCCGATCTAAGCAAATATCAACCCGAAGAGCTAATGATGCTCCAAGGCGGCTCGGCATGGAAGTCCCTGGGCTTTTACCCAGAAGGATGTGATGATAAGGCAGTGAGAATCGCTTACCGAGCCTATTGTTTTGAAACTTTAACAGATGAGATACTCATTAGGACTTTGTCTGCAAGCACTAAGGGTGGCAAGGCCAACCCTGTCGCCAGGGTAGAAAAAGGGAGTCTCTCTAACGACCCTGTAGCGGTTATGGCGCTCGGCACAGGAGAACCAGTCAGCGCCTTACCCAAAATGGTCTGGGCAAGCAAAGACCAGGGTCTATTTGTTTTGAGCCCTGTAGAACAGGCGTCAAAGTAGGCAGACTACTTTGAGCGTACCCCCATCAATAAATTCTATAAGCTGTAAAGTGTCATCTAATTTCGTTTTTTCGTCCGTCTGGGGTGTTTGTACCTTTTCGGAATTCAAACGATTTTAAAGGCCTTGTTCTACCTGTAAAGAATTCTTAGAATCGATTTCTATTAGTTCTTGTATGCCTTCATAGATATTGCTAATTCTGTGATAGTATATGCCTAACTATGAAGACTAGACCAGCAAGCAGAAGATGGTACTCTTACGTTGGTAGGATTCTGCTTGGAGTTGTTCTATCACTACTGCTTGTTTTTGTCTGCGCACGAGCGACTGAACTCATTGGAGGATTTAGCTCCGTTGGCGGAGAAGTGATGTCAAAAGAGCAAGAGTCCCAGTATTTATTCATTTTGGTCACCTTATATGGCCTTATCACTGCAGCATTTCTATTAGTTGCATTCATAAAAAGGCATTTTCGCTTAACCTCCGTAGTTGTCGCCATGACTTGGCTGGGTGGGCTAATTCTTACTGGCATCGTCATGGTGTTCCAGACTTCTGAGCCATACCGATATAGCGCAATAACTCAAGCAAAACAGTGCACAGCAATAGTACTAACGGACCAAGGGCACGGCAGCGGTTTCTCAGTTAAGCCGGGGTACTTGTTGACCAACTACCATGTCGTACAGGGTTCTACAAACTTAAAAGTTTATGCCAATCAAGAATTACCAGCGTCAGTAGTCGCATATTCTGAGGCCGAAGACTTAGCGCTACTCAAGATGTCTGAGGAAATACCGACATGCGCATTGGCTGATTCTAGTACTTTTAAATTGGCTGAAGAGCTATATATTGTTGGGTGGCCGAACAGCCCCTATGGGGAATCTACGGTAACTAAAGGGATTTACTCTCGTATGATTGACGAACAGCAGGCTAGTAATGAGCTTGGATTCGGGTATGTAAAGCTAATTCAGACAGACGCAAGCATTAACTCAGGAAACTCTGGAGGTCCCCTAGTCAACTCCAGGGGCGTAGTGGGGATGAATACAGGAAAGCTCGTAAGCCAAGATGAAAGTGATTCTGTCGAAGGTATTGGTTATGCTATAAGCGCTGAAAACATCCGAGCCTTCATCGGGAAAAATATGCCCTAGAGGGCTAAATAGTTAGCTCCTCGAAACTTGTAGCCAAATTCTTTGCGGTATGCCTGCTCTAGGTCCGATGGATCTGCTATTTGGGTAAATCTTCCACACATACGATGATTATTCCACCAAGATAAACCATCGTTTAGCCATCAGCGATCTGATAATATACCAACATGAAGCCCCATAAGAATATAGGCCTACACCCAGATAATGCAATCAAGATAGCACTAAAGCTATTCGACAATAAGCAAACGGTTGAAGAAAAAATTAAGCTTCTATTAGATACCCGCCCAATTAGTAACTTGGCCTTTGTTGATACACCAAAAGACTTTGCAAGCGGTAAGACCATTGACATCGATACTGGCGAACTGCTTGGCATCGGTTGTGTCGCAACTTATTACAACTGGATGAGTAGAGAAGCTAACAGTGACAATTCGTATCAAGCAGTAGTTGGCATAGAGGATGTTGGGAAGAATCAAATCGAAAGCCAGCTTTCTGATGGAGCAATATACCACGACCAAACTAATCAGAAGATACTGGCTCAGCAGGTGATGACGCAAGGTTATCATCCCGACAAATGGATAACCAGCCAAGATGTAATCGACGCAGTGAAAAAGAAAACAATCATACGCAATAATTATCATGAAAACTGCATATTGATTGTTAATGTATTCGGCGACAAAGTTAATGTAGATCGCAAGGAAATCTACGATGTGATAAGTAAGTTGCCTGAAAAGTATACTGACACTTATATGGTAGTTTATGGCTTGCCATCACTAAGCATGGCTCATGTAAGTTTCATTAGTGAAGCTGATGCCCGTGGCCTAGTTATCAAATTAGAAAGACACGAGTACGAAGATATTTGGCGTTTTAACAAAGTGAACTAAATTCAGTTATGTGTACCGCTGAATGCTTTGTTAACTCGCTCCGTGGGTGTAGATACTACCTGGGTCAAGAAGGGTGAAAGCCCCTTTGTATGATGGGCGGATTGATAATAAAACCACCGGGTACCCTACGGCTTTAATGACACACTAAAGCTAAAAGGTATGTTTAATGTCCTCCCATGCCGAGGGATAGACTCATGCCTATAATTATACCAGGTTTAGCTTGAGATTGACGCCTGGCTGGACTATAGTAGTACCATAAGCTTTTTATCTATAGATGAATGATATAACTCCACCAAAAAAGACTTTGAGTGAGGTAGTTGCTCAGGCCGACCAGGCCCCTGTTGCTTCTGCCAGCAATGTTATGTCAAAACGCCGCCGGTGGCCGAGAGTTTTATTTGGTATAATTGGCCTAGCATTGGTCGTTGGTGGCTATATGGGGTGGCAGACTTGGAATAATAGAAACTATCCACCAAAAGGTACGTACGCCATAGTTGCTTCGCAGTCAGAGAGTCAAAAGAATTTCGATGAGATTATGGCTGCATATATAAAGTTCGACCAACAAAGTGCTGCTGGGAAAGACATTGACGCCAAGAAGGTTGAGCGCAGGGCCGCAGACGAGGTCGTGTTAAGGCTTGGCCTACAGGAAGAAGCGAGTAAAAGAAGTAAGCTTAACTGCACTCAGCAAAAAGTCGACGAGATTATGAAGGATCGCTATGTTGCCGCAGGCAGTAGAAGTGATTTTTACAGCCAACTGAATGAGCAGTATGGCTGGACGGAGCAGGTAACAATGCACCAAGAATGCCTCGAGTATTACAAAGAACAGTTGAGTGACGAGTTAATATCGGGCCACGAATTATTTGGGATATATGTACGCTGGGACATTGCTCTAGGTCAGCCAGATGATGTTAAGGCATCCGTGGAGCGCAAGGCTGTCGCTAAATTGACCAATGATTTCTTGCCGATGTTTGAGGCAGATAAGTCGGATCAAGATATCTCTGCCAAAGCAGATGTGAACGAGACAACAACTGATGAAGAATTTAATGCCAAGGTAGTGTCCATTGATGAGCCGCCAACAAGGATCATTAAGCTCGCGCGCTTCAATAGCGAAGTATATAAGACGTTCCAGCAGTACTCAGAAGGGGAGGACGAAACAGGCTACGTAGACGGTTTGGCGGAAGGCTCTCATACAAAGGTTTTCAAATCCAAAACAGGCTACTATGTGATCTATCGATCTACTAAGAAGTTCACTGGAATCTATGAGTCGTATGACCAAATGTTAGGCAAGGTTGTGGAGTCTGCGAAGGTAAGTAAGTCTTACAGCCAGCTCCCACCAGCTGAAAAAACCGAACCAAAGCCGCAGGAGACAAGCCAAGGTCTATCCTGGGTCTCGAAGCTACTTGGAGGCGCCCTGCGTGCGATTACCCCTAGAGCTGAAGCGGCCACACCAAATAGCATTACTTGCTATGGCGATTCGCACAAGCTACCGTTTAGTATAGAATATCGTGATGCAGCCACAAAAAGCATCATCCAGAGTAATACCGGGCAGATTAAGGTTACAAGCACTGGTGATATTAGGACCCCGTGTAAGGATGAGCCAGCTGCTGGTACAAATGCCTTTGGAGTCAATATCGCGTACAGCGGCATCAACAACGGTCAGATCTCTTATACTACAGGGCTACACCCTAACCCTTGGAGCTTTGGCTTAACATGCTATACATCATGGCGTTTTAACTTTGGCGCACCGACTGGCTACGAAGAGCTTTCGAGTGCTGACTACACGAACAAGAATCGTTTCTACCTTAAGACCGAGTATGCTTCGAGCAACTACGCGGGCTATACCGCATCGAGCATTGCAGGGCAGTACCAGATTCCACAACAATATTATGCAAACATAGCCAATGGAGCCAAGGGCTTTACGATACGGGTTTACTTTACAAAAAAACCGCCACAGGAAGGACCTAAGGGGGAAATAAAGTCATCTTCAAAATATAAAAAGACCAATGGAGAGTATACTACTGGTGACGCGTTTCCTAACGACTCTTTAACGGAAGATCAAAAGAAGAAGTTCTTTTGTCTGAAGGGACTAAAAGAGTTTACCCCCTCGGTAGATTATTCAACGAGATGCTCTGCAAATATAGTCGGTGGCCTAGCCCAGCCTAATAAGCTCTGGGGGGGGTCTCAGGCTGCAGATAAACTTGACGTAGGGGTTTATAGCGCAGGCATATACGGCGGCCTTACGGACTATTCGATCGCCAAGATAGAGGTCACATACCCAGCCCAGTGTCAGTCACATGCCGCCGGCAAGGAGACGTTTAGTTCCGTCGGTGCAGTTAAGGTTCGCGTATGTGAAGGCCAGACTCCTACGGTAGTCTTTTACTTTGATCCACCGAGCGCTGCAGCCCGGTTTGGCCCATGGCTTAAGGCTCAAAGGGGCAATGTAATGTCACTTGGCAGCATCGTAGGGCAAAGCAAAACCATTAATGGCGGAGCTGGGTCCGGCAATCAAGAGGCCGAATACTTAGTGATGGCTGTTAGCTCTACGAACTTCTGCAGTCCATACAATCTTGGCAAAGTAACAGACACAGCTAGCTGTCGATATGATCTCGGCTATGAGTCGAATACTGATTTCGATGCGAATACCGATAAAGTTATTGCCGGCGTTGAAAAGATCTTTGAAGGAGGTGGGTATACGGGCTCGTGTTCTTCCGCAAGACCATACAAGGTCTTCATGGATATGAAGAGCACATTCCAGGCAACTCAATCAAGTACTAATAGTGGCTTCGGGGGTACGCCCGACTGCCCTGTGATAGGCAAGGTAGACGCCACCTCATTTGCGGCCCAGCACTTCTTTACTCAGGACAGGGCAACTATTTATGTCGATCAGGACTTGACGATTACTGCGAATAATATAGTGCAGTTTAGTGGCGGGGGCTACGCTTCGGTTAATAAGATTCCGAATGTAGGATTGATCGTGAAGGGGAATGTGACGATAGCACCAGGTGTAACTCAATTGGATATGTCCATCTATGCAAGCGGGAAGATTAAGACATGCTCGACTTATCCTTCTAGTGAGTGCAGGAATCAACTTAAAGTAAGGGGAATGCTGGCTGCAGGGAAGGGGTTTGAGTTCGGACGTAATGCGTATGGCTCATCAACGCCCGCGGAACTAATAATCGGATCTGGGCTCGTCGAAGCTTTTCCGCCTCCTGGATTCCTTGATCTGTATGGCCAGAACGTGAAAGGGGTCAAGTACCTCACCACCAAAGGGAGCCCACGTTTCTAGCCCAGGCAGTTGTAGGATTATCTAAAAACCACCTGTTGAGTTCATAGTACTTATGCTAATATAAGGTATATGAGTTTATTCACTGAAGAAGAGAATTTTTTTGGGCTAGACCTAGGAGCTAGCAGTATTAAGCTGGTTCAGCTCAAGCAGATGCATGGCAAGCCAAGCCTGCTTACCTATGGCGATATGGAATTATCACCAAACCTGTTGGCTAGCGATTCCCCTGTGGATCAGGATAAGCTGGCTGGTATGATCAAACAGCTAGTGGAAGACGCGCGAGTTTCTACCAAGAACGTAGTCGCGGCCCTGCCGTCAAACTTCTCGTATGCCGCGGTAATAACTATGCCTAAACTTGGTCATGATGAGCTGGCGAATGCCGTTCGATTCCAGGCAGACAAATACATTCCGATGGCAATTGACCAGGTTAAGCTTGATTGGGCAGTGCTTGGCCCTAAACCAGACAGCGAAGACGAGCTAGAGGTTTTATTGGTAGCGGCTCCGATTTCATTAGCCAACAAGTACCTGAATGTTATGCAGAAAGCTGGGCTAGAGCTTCTGGCCCTTGAGATCAACCCGATCGCGCAGACGCGCTCTCTGCTTCCAACCGAACACGACCCACTAATGATTATTGATTTTGGCTCTGTAGCAACTGACATGGCAATTGTAACGGGTCAGGCACCACGCCTGATTCGTTCTGCAAATGTTGGTTCGCGAACCATGGTGCGGGTCTTGGCCCAGAACCTTAGTCTGGATGAGGAGCAAGCTGAGCAGTTCATGCGTAAATTCGGGCTTGTACACACCAAGCTGGACGGCCAGGTGTTTAACGCTCTAAAGCCTGCCGTGGACGGTGTGGTACAAGAGATTACCAAGTCGATCAATTACTTTCATGAATCAAACCCAGACTTAAAAGTGTCAAAGCTCATCATTACTGGTGGAACGGCAGCACTTCCGGGCCTGCCCGCATACCTAGCTAACACTACTGGGATCACAGTGGAAATCGGCAATCCCTGGAACAATATTAGTTATCCTGCCAACTTAGAATCTAAGCTGACGCCATTGTCGCTTACGTATGGTAGCGCCATTGGCCTGGCTATGAGGGGGATGGTATAGCATGGCTGTGCTAATCAACTTATTGCCAGAGGCCAGACTGGCTAAGCTACGCGATATTAAGCGCAAGCGATTAGCTACTACCGTTATGATTGTGGTGTGCGTAATTATCCTGACAGTCATTGGCACGCTTTTAGTTCTCATGGCGTACAACGCAACCGTTTCTGCTGCCAATAAGGGGGAGATTAATACTCTAAATGAAGAGATTGCTAAGTCCAAGGATATGGAGCAGCAGACCGCAACCATCCAGGAGCACTTAGCTTCGTTCTATTCGCTCAACAGTAGCCGCCTGTACGCTAGCGAGATCTTCAGCAACTTTGGTAATACCATTCCTGCAGAGGTTACAGTGTCGAGCTTTGCATTGGCGGACGACTATACGGCAACGATTAGCGGTAGCACCTCGAGTATTAAACAAGTTAGTATATTCTCTAACGCCCTTGAGGAATATAACAAGAACTTTAAGATACAGGAGAACCTGGATCGCAAGCAGCTCTTTAGTGACGTCAAAATAACTTCGGTTAGCAAGGACAACACAACTTCTAAAGTAACCTTTAGTATGACATTCAAGGTGGACCCTAGCTTATTCAAAACGAAAGGAGGCAAGAGCTCATGAGTCCGCAGCAACAAAGTCCGGCACAAACGCCCAAGCAAGTTGAGCATCCTAAGACGCCCGTTTCAATGAATGATAAGCTGGCAGCCAAAAACTTCCTGACTATCATGGGGGTAGTCACGGTCGCCGTGGTTGTAATTGGCGGTTATTTCATCTATCAACTTGGCCAAACTTACGTACGTACCGCCAATGAAGTAAAGGCCCAAGACAGGCAGGTCGCCGCGCTTAAGAAGAAACAGACAGATCTGGAGGCACTGAAGCCGGCTTACAACAGTATTATTCAAAAGCCAGCCGGTGGTATTAGTGATGCCGAGCTTGTATTGCGAGCGGTGCCTGTCAGCGAAGACTACAAGAGCTTAATCGCATCACTTGAAAAGATCGGGCAAGAGAGTGGCGTTAAAGTTACATCCGTGAGCCAAACTGCTAGCGTTGCGACCACCACAAGCGCCGCTGGCCAGCCCCAGTCATTCGGCTTCACGGTCAACTTAGAGGGCCCTTACGACAAAATATTCACCTTCCTGCAGAACACCGAGCGATCTGCCAGGGTGATGAACTTTTCAAACATGACACTATCGGGCAATTCAGGCACAGTAACTGCAAGCTTGAGCATGAAGACGTACTGGCAGTTGCCGGCAGACATTAGTGATAAAACGGAGCCACTACGATGAAAAAACGTGACATCATTACCCTCATTGTTTCGGTTGTAATACTGCTTATTGCTGGTGCGCTGATTTACCGTTACTTTGTCCCGCCTTCACAAAACAACGGGGTTCAGGTGGTTGTGCCGCGGCCGGTTCAGACTACATTTGACCAGCAGCAGCTCGATACCCTGAAGAACGACGTAACCGATTTTACCCCCGACATTACACCAACTGATTCAGCAGCCAAGCCAATAATTCAGTAAAGGGGCGTAACAGTGCTTTCCAGCGACACAGCACAAAAGATAGAGCAGATCATCATCGACAATAAGCTTGTCGATGATGGGGTTCTGCGTGTAGCGAAAGAGCAGGCGAACAGTATGGGCAAGACTCTTATTGAAGTACTAGTTGAGCGCAAGGCAATTACCGATGAGGATAGTACTAAACTTATTGCCCTGACGAGCGGTACGCCGTATGTTGATCTCAAGAGTCGCGAGATTGACCAGAAGGTATTAAAACTTTTACCTAGGGACGTTGCTTCAACATATATGGCGGTACCATTTGCCATGAATGGTGCGAAGCTTCAGGTCGCCATGGTCGATCCTTCCAACCTCCAGGCGGTTGACTTCATAGCACGTAAGACTGGGTACGGCCTAGAAACGTTCATGGCAACCAAGCAGCAAGTAGATGCCGTGCTAGGCAACTACACTGAGGGTCTAGGCGCAGAGGTTGCCCAGGTGTTGGACAGGGCCGCTACTACTCAGCAAGCTGCTACTGATGCGCAGGCCGAGAAGAAATCGTTTAAAGACTCGGCCAAAGAAGTTGAGAATCTGGTACAGGATGCGCCGATTACTCGAGCCCTTAACGCGATACTTGAATATGCGATTAACTCCAAGGCATCTGACATTCATATAGAACCGCGCGAACAGGACCTAAAGATTCGCTTTAGGATTGACGGCATATTGCAAGACGCTATGACATTACCCAAGACCACTGAGCCCCCTCTAATCTCTCGCATCAAGATCTTGTCTAACCTCAAGATTGATGAGCACCGCATTCCACAGGATGGCCAGGCTCAGTACAAGGTTGCTGATCGCGAGGTGGATTTGCGTATCGCTATAGCACCTATTACTTACGGCGAGCAGGTGGTGATGCGTATCTTAGACAAGAGTGAATCACTCATGACCCTGGATAGTTTAGGCTTCAGGGGTAGATCCTTGCGCTTGATCGAGCAGGGGATGAAAAAGCCCCACGGCATGATCCTCTCAACTGGGCCAACGGGCTCGGGTAAGTCCACCACACTGTATGCCGTTATCCAGGAAATTAAGGACGTATCGATAAACATCGTTACGCTAGAGGACCCGGTAGAGTACAAGATGGATGGAATAAACCAAATCCAGGTAAATAGCGCAGTCGGGCTGACGTTCGCTTCGGGCTTACGCTCGATCCTACGTCAGGATCCGAACGTAATTATGGTTGGCGAGATTCGTGACCACGAGACTGCAGATTTGGCCGTGCAGGCCTCCCTGACGGGTCACGTGGTATTATCTACGCTTCACACGAACTCTGCTTCTGGCGTGCTCCCCAGAATGTTGGACATGGATATAGAGCCCTTCTTGATCGCGTCTACGATCAATACGGTGATTGGACAGCGCTTGGTACGTAAGGTATGCGAGAACTGTAAAAAGCCGGTCGAATCGACCGAAGCGGCCACCCAGATGATCAATCGGGCACTAAGCGCAGTGTTGCCGAAGAGCGAGTCTGAGGCGGCTGCTAAGGCTGAAGAATTGGGTTACGACAATTTGCCAATCTATAACGAAAAAGCTTATACTTTGTATAAGGGGGAGGGCTGCTCTCAGTGTGCCGATGGCTACAAGGGCAGAACTGGTATTTACGAAGTGTTTGAAATGAACACGGCCATGGAGAAGCTTCTGTTGAGCCATGCGACTACCGCAGACATTCAAAAGCAAGCGCAGGCAGATGGCATGCTGACTATGCAGCAAGACGGTATACTTAAGGTCCTCATGGGCGTGACAACGATCGAAGAAGTATCGAGGGTAGCAAGTGATTATTAAGGAGGGCGGATGGAGTCGACTCAGCTGAGAATCGAACCATTTTTAGAAGAAGTACTGCGGCGCGATGCGTCTGACTTGCATTTGCAAGTTGGCTTGGCGCCTATGCTTCGTGTTGATGGCGCACTCCAGCCAGTTTCTGGAGGCAAAGCCCTTAACAGATCAGATGTTGAACTGCTCGCATACTCTTTACTGGACGAAGATCAGAAGAAGATCCTTGTTAAGGATCGCGAATTAGACTTTTCATTCGCGTTTGGCAATAAAGCTCGATTTCGTGTAAATGCCTTCCACGAAAAGGGCAATGTAGCCGTTGCCTTGCGTCTTATCCCCACCAAGATTCGCACTCTAGAAGAGCTGGGCATGCCTCAGATCGTTAGCAAGTTTACCGACTTCCCACGTGGCCTTATGCTTGTTACCGGTCCTACAGGATCTGGAAAGTCTACTACGCTGGCGGCTATGGTGGATCAAATTAATACCAACAAGTCTCTTCATATCGTGACGATCGAAGACCCTATAGAGTACGAGCATCATCACAAAAAGTCTATTGTAGTCCAGCGTGAAGTTCACTTCGACACCAACGGGTTTGCTCCGGCTCTAAGGTCAGCCCTTCGTGAAGACCCGGATGTAGTGCTTATTGGTGAAATGCGCGACCTCGAAACCATCGCCGCAGCTATTACAATTGCTGAAACCGGTCACCTGGTATTGGCTACGCTACATACCAATAGCGCCGCGCAAACCATTGATCGCATCATAGACGTATTCCCGCCATACCAGCAGCAGCAGGTGCGCGTACAATTGGCCGGTATATTGCAGGCAATCGTGGCCCAGCGTTTAATCCCAATGGTTGGTGGCGGCCGAATTGCTGCCGCCGAGATTATGGTGGCGACCTCTGCGGTCCGCAACATTATTCGAGACGCCAAGACACACCAGCTAGACGCGGCTATCCAGACTGGCGCAGAGTACGGTATGCAGACTATGGACCGTACACTTATTTCGCTCGTACGCTCAGGCAAGATATCGTACGACGAGGCTCGTAACTACGCAGTCGATCCAGTTGAGCTAGAACGGCTCATGAGGGGCTAGCTATGATAGATTACCTATATACAGCTCGTGATCAGTCGAGCGGCTCCATTATCAAAGGCAACATTCAGGCCGACAATGAATCAGCTGCTGCTGATTTGCTCATGCAAAAGGATTTAGTCCCCGTTAAAATAGTGCCTGCTAAAAATGGCAAGGTGCTTGGCATAGATTTTTCTGGGGTGGAGAAGGTCAAGGCAAGGGATAGAGTAATATTTACTCGTCAGCTGTCCACATTGATTAAAGCAGGGCTGCCGATTACGCAGGCACTCGCTACTGCAGTGGACCAGGTAAGTAGCGATAAGTTTAAATCGATTCTGCAAAAGGTCGTGGCTTCGGTTGAAGGCGGCACAAGCTTGGCTGAATCTTTCGGGCGCTTCCCGGACGTATTTAATCACACCTATGTTAGCCTTGTTAAGGCCGGAGAGACGTCTGGTACCCTTGACGTTGCTCTAGAGCGCTTGGCGGGTCAGCAGGAGAAGGAACTGGCCATTGCCTCAAAGATACGCGGGGCTCTCATCTACCCACTTCTGGTGCTCGGTGTCATAATCTTGGTGCTCGGTTATATGCTGGTTTCTGTGCTCCCACAGATTACAGGGCTCTATAGTGACTTAGGAAAGACGCTCCCGATTTACACGAGCATTCTTCTGGGTATTTCACAGTTCACTATCAACTACTGGTGGCTGACAATTCTGATTATTGTCGCAATGGTGTTCGGGGTTAGGGCGTATGTGCAGTCCAGGGGCGGTCGGCGCATGCTGGACAAGGTTAAGTTAACTGCTCCAGTATTTGGTAAGTTGTTTCAAAAAGTCTATATGGCGCGCTTTACACGTACGCTAGGTTCGTTGGTCGCTAGTGGCGTGCCTATGCTCGAAGCACTCGACATCACAGCCGAATCGGTAAACAACGTGATTATCAAAGACATCATTGATGGTGCTGCCCAGCAAGTTAAGGGCGGTAAGGCCCTTTCTATGACGTTAAGCAATCATAAATACATTCTGCCGCTTGTACCACAAATGATTCGCATTGGTGAAGACTCTGGTACGCTTGGCGACATGCTGGATAAGGTCGCTAGCTTTTATGAGGACGAAGTAGACCAGACGGTCAAGAACCTCTCGACCATCATAGAGCCCGTTATGATGATTGTGCTTGGTGGGCTAGTGTTCTTTATGATCGCGGCCATTTTGCTACCGGTTTATAGCTTGGTTGGCGGTGGGATCGATACGAACCCTGCTGATACGGTACAGACCAAGTAGCTATTGACTGGCATGGTTAAATCAACTAATCTAAACATAAGAACTTTAAAGAATATTACAAAGGAGAATTTATAAATGTTAGCTCTTAAGAAAAAAGGTTTCACATTAATCGAGATAGTGATCGTTTTGGCAATAGCCGCTTTGATCTTGGTAATTGTATTCTTGGCAGTTGGTGGCGCCCAGCGTAGCCAACGTGATAACGCCAGCAAGGACGCCGCATCTAGGGTGATCGCGGCATACACTACGTACTTGGGTGATAACTCAAACAAAGCCCCTACTACAGACGCACAGATGAGTACATATTTGACTGATGTTAAAGATGCGCGCGGTAATGTGCCAACAATTAGTGCCACCGCCTTTTCTGCTGCCGCTAAGACGGATTTTAGATACACGCCTAAGGGGACATGTGCATCTGGTGCTACCGTTGTTGGGACCTCAGATACAGCAATCGCTGTAGTTTACTACTCTGAGTCAAAAGGCGGTTCGGTCTGCATGAGCAATTAGGGCTAAGGTCTTATTCTGCAATCTAAAAGCGCCCCTGTGGGCGCTTTTAGATTGCAGAAACATAAGAACTATACTAGAGTAGACATATGAAACGTTTCCAAAAAGGCTTTACTCTGGTTGAGATCATTATGGTGTTAGGGATTGCTTCTCTTATTACTGCAGCAGTCTTCATTGCAGTTAGTGGCGCACAACGTAGCGCCCGAGACACCACTCGCCGAGCAGATACTCAGAAGCTGGCGACTGCAATTGAGCAGTATGCAGCTAACCATAACGGGTCTTTGCCGCAAACAGAGGCAGAGCTACGGGGTCTGACCGAACCTGGTAACGGTTATATTGACCCAGCTAAGTTTAAAGACCCTAAGGATGGCATGACATACAGGCTTTTTATGCGCCCTACAGACAGTTTTAGCTTCTTCTGGACTGGTAACATGTTCTACATATATGATCCGGCCAACCCTAGCGAATACCGTATTATGTCCAAACTTGAGGGCGGCCAATATACATATACGCCGTAATGATTGTTCTATTCGGTATTCTAGGTCTGTTGGTGGGCAGCTTCCTCAATGTCCTTATACTCCGCACAAAGAGCGGTAAAAGCTTCGTAGCGGGTCGCTCTGAGTGCCCTAAGTGTCACAAAGCCCTCGCATGGTACGAACTCGTGCCCGTGTTGAGCTACGTGCTGCAGAAGGGCAGGTGTAGGGGCTGTCGAGCAAAGATTAGCCCGCAGTACCCATTGGTCGAATTACTCACGGGGGCTGTCTATGCTGCGCTGTATATGGCAATTGGAGTAGAGTCTTCACAAGCTGTATTTAGCTTATGCATATGGCTTGCCGCCGCAAGCTTGCTAATCGCCGCAGCGGTGTACGATTCGCGGTGGATGATTTTGCCGGACCGGTTCATGATTCCGCTTATAGTTCTAGGAATCATAAACGTTATCGTATTGAATACAGTTTTTGATCAAAGCGTGCTAATTCCTCGGCTGATAGCAGCGTCTGCATTTGCATTATTCTTTACAACACTTTGGCTCGTCTCATCTGGAAAATGGTTAGGCGATGGCGACATTCGGCTGGCTTTTGCCATGGGCTTGCTACTCAGTTTTGAGCAACTTTTGGTAGGGATATTCTTTGCCTTTAACATCGCTGCCGTAGTAGCAATTGGGCTGTTACTGAACAAAAAGAAGACGCGGCATGATGCGGTACCGCTCGGCCCGTTCTTAATAATTGGTACATTTATCGGCTTGTTCTTTGGCCAAGCAATTATGAATTTTTACCTTGGTTTGTAGCGAATTCTCGGTAGCATAAGTGGTATAATATATCCAATTGGAAAGCATTTATGTACAGGCTAAAAAAACATATTTTTAATCGTCAGCCCCAGGGCATTGGATTGGTAGAAGTGATACTCGTTATCGCCATTGCCGGCTTTATGATTACCTTGGCTATCAGCGGCATATCTAGTGGTGGTCGCTCTAGCTTCGACGACGGCATGAAGCAAGTACTCAATGACCTCCGTCAGGTTCAAAACGAAGCAGCCAGTGGACAGGCTATCGGTACCGTGCCTGGTGGGAGCGAATTATTTGGTAAGGGTGTTGGATTCGCTACTAAGGCCGACGAGGTGCCTGCTGGGTCCTTTGTCTTTCGGGGCTCGGGGCTAGATTCTGTAGGAATTGACTCTCGAAAATACTTTGCGCTGCGTACGACCGGCACTGACACACTTACTGAGCACAGCCCCGCTGCTAGCGCTTACCCAGGCTCTGTGGCCCTCAAGAGCATAGAGGTCGTGCCCAATGCTGGCGGTAACGCCGTAGCTTATTCTAAGGGCACCCTGGTCTTTACCGGTGGGGGCGCGAATTCAGGCAACGTATTACCTTATTTCTTTCCCAATTATGGCGTGGCAGATCCGTCACCAGCTTCAGGAGTAGGCACTGTAGCGCCATATGCGCAGTCACAGGATAACAAAGTTACGTTAACTTATGTGGGCAGGAGTAACACTGGCTATACTGCAAAAATTGAGGTCAATACTGCAACGGGCACAATGGAGCTGAAGCAGTGAAGCTGAAGAATAGGCGGGGGGACACCTTGATCGAGGTTATATTTGCTTTGGCTATCTTGGCCACCATACTTACTGTGGTAACAAGCGGTGCAATTACAGCCTGGCGAACTTCGCGTGCTGCCGGTGAACGGGCGCAGGCTGCCGCTATGGCCACTGAGCAGGTGGAGGCACTAAGGTCTTATAAGCAAGCCTTGGAGTGGGGGGATTTTAGGGATACCATTCTTGGCCTCACCTCGCCTTATCATGCGGAAATTTCTGGCCTGAACGCCCTTCCCGATATGCCGTATTGGGACTTGAAGCCAGGTACTATAAACGGAGAGTTGCTCGATGCCCCACTCCCTGGTGCGATTGTAGGGCTATCCCCAAAGAATCCGGTTACGAGCACGAGCACTTCGATCGATTTAGAAGTTACCGTTACCTGGAAGACGCTAGGTTCAAGCGTGACCAATAAGACAACGCAGCTTGTAACACTCTCGGAGAACAAGTAGTGAAGATGCGCTGTAACGACAGAAAAGGCTTCACACTCATTGAGCTAATATTCGCCATGGCAGGCTTTAGTATTATGCTAATTGTAGCCGTGTCTGGCTTTCTAAACGCGGTCGGGATTTATAATCAGGCTAATGTAAGTAGGGACAATCAACAGCAGGTCCGAAGGGCTATGGAGCAGTTGGCGGGAGACATTCGTGTGGCCAAGGGCGCCACAACGAGCACTGCTGGATCCGGGACTTGGCTATGCTTAGAGGGCCTACCTAGCGGCAACACAGCTTACTATAGACTCAGCGGTAGCTCTGAACTGAAGCAACAAGATCTAGCACCGGGTGTTGATTGTGCCACGTTCGCTGCTGCGCCTACGGCAATCGCTGGCGATTCAGGAGTACTCCTAAACGTGAGCGCGTTTGAGCCTACCAAGCTACAACAATCCGATGCCGATGCCGGCTCCGTAAGGGTACTCATTGGGGTTCAGAGGGGGAGCGAGTCTTCGCCTCGTGCTAGGCAATTTAGCAATGCTTATGAGTTGCAGTCTACATACTTCCTGAGGGGAGGGCTGTAGCATGGCGTTAACAGCTCAGCGATTATCTGCTAGCATAAGGAGTATGAAAAACCGACTAAATACTCAAGCTGGCGGAGCTTCACTTTTAGTTACCGTAGTTCTAGCCCTTTTACTATTAGGCGTAGTTGGTGGACTTACTACGCTGTCCGTGCGTGAATTGCGCCAAGCAAGTAACACAGAGCAGTCTAATCGTGCGTTGAGCGCGGCGGAGTCATTTGTGGAACAGAAGGCAAACGAAATCGTGGTCGCTGGTAGCACAGCCTTTAACGATACGTGCAAAAACCAGAGCATCGGCGGTGCTGCGGACAACCTCGCCATTACTTGCTACACAGTTACAAAAGGAAGGGGCGATAGCGCAGAGGCGGTACTAGATAGGGATAAGACATTCCGACTCCAGCTTGATGACGTCTCACCAGCACCCGCCAGTATGTCCATAGAGTGGCATGTAGAGTCCGACGGGAGTCTACCTGATAATTGGGCTGACTATTATGCAGGGGCCGGTTGGCCAACCACTTTTGAAGGCGAGGGGGATGTCCCTGCTGCAATCGAGACTACCTTCGTAGCTTGGCAAAAGAGCAGCGGCAACATTGTCCCTAATGCTACTGATGGGGACTTTGGTCTGCCACTAAAGAAGTACTTAACGAAACCTGGTGGCAGCAATGGTACTACAATCCAGACTATTTGTGGTGAACCAGAAGAGGGTTATTATTGTAGGACTTCCAGCCGCATTAATCTAGCCACTGCTACGGGCCAGCCTATTGGTAGCAATCTGGTCTTCAAAATCACTCCACGCTACAGTGGCGCCAAAGTACGGATCAAGTTTTTTGACAGTACTGGTAAGGTTATTACGATTCCGCTACCATACGCGACTATTGATGTTACTGCCCGGGCTAACAACCTATATAGACGGGTCGTAGCTACTAAAGCGCTTGATCCGACATTGGCCTATAGTCATTTAGATGGAAATGTCTTGTTCTCGGGCAAGAACATCTGCAAGACACTCATGGTTGGGAGTGACTACAATGGGGTGAATGGTGGTAATGGTACGAATGATGTAAATTGCGAGAACCCACCACCCGAATAATATTTAGCTATTATCCGAATGGAACTTTTTATGCACGTCCTTCAGGTGCGGGTCGGTAATGTGGGTGTAAACTTGTGTTGTCGAGATGTTGGAATGTCCCAGCAGACCCTGCACGCTACGGATGTCAGCACCGTTCATAAGTAGGTCCGTGGCAAAGCTATGCCGCAGCGTGTGTGGCGTAACGTGCTTGGTTATGCCAGCTAGCTTGCTGTACTTTTCAACAATACGCTGAATGCTGCGAGTGGTAAGTCGGGTGTATTCGCCGCCTTCGAGCTCGCTTTTGCTACCACTAAAGTGGATAAAGAGAGGGTCGAAGTCGTCTTTTCGACCCTGCAGGTAATCTGCCAAGATTTGTGTTGCCGAATCGCTCAGGTACACCGGCCGATCTTTTTGGCCTTTACCACGCACACTGAACTCACCACGTTCTAAGTTAATGCTGTCGCGATTGAGCGCCACCAACTCGGATACACGCAGCCCGGTAGAGAACAGGAGGGCCAGGATGGCACGATCGCGCTTACCAGTTTGCGTATCAGGCTTCACGGCCTCCATGAGCCTGTGAACTTCGTCTTTGTCCAGGAAGCTTACTTGTGGCCGTTTCGCCACCGCAAGCTCTATCTTGTCAGGGCTGAGGCTGGTTATGTCACGCTTAACCAAGTAGCGTAGGAAGCTACGCATAGCAATTAGGTGGTAGTTTTGCGTAGTGCGGCTAATACTGCGCCCATCGTCGGTGACGTAGCGGTTTAGCCATTGGCGCCATTTGCTGATGGTGTCGAGGGTGATTTTATCTACCTTAATCTCACCTGTGAACTCGTCGAAGCGGTTTAGGTAATGCGAATAGTTCTCGATCGTCTTGAGGCTGCGCCCACGCTCGACCTCTAAGTATTCTAAAAAGTCACCCATGTAGTCGCTAAACATACTCTTAGCTTAAGCTGTTTTGGGTGCAACCGCAAGCTGACAAAGTGACAGTTTTCAGGTATAATTAGCCTCGATTTGTATGACTGCCAAAGCTAAAAACACAACTGAATATGACGTGATTGTGGTAGGAGCTGGGCACGCTGGCTGCGAAGCAGCTGTAGCGGCAGCAAAGCTTGGTGCTCGCACCGCGCTGATCACGACTACACTAACTAAAGTAGCGACTCTGCCGTGCAACCCTTCCGTAGGTGGACCAGGCAAGGGCCACTTAGTCCGCGAAATCGGCGCCCTGGGCGGCATTATGGCCGATGTGGTGGACGCGAGCGCCATACAGCTAAAGGAGCTTAATACCTCCAAAGGACCTGCCGTACGGGCTTACAGAGCGCAGATAGACAAGCCAGGCTATAACGACAACATGCTAGCGGTTTTGCGAGCCACAAAGGGCTTAGAGCTTATTGAAGACGAGGTGAGCGGGGTAGACGCTGAGCGCGGCAAGATTACGGCCGTACAGACCAAGCATCGAGGCGCACTTGCTACTAAATCAGTCATTATCTGTGCTGGTACGTTCCTAAACGGCGAAATTGTGGTGGGGGACAGAGTGGTGCGCAAGGGTGGGCGGATCGACGAAGACTCCGTTGGTGGGCTCACAGAGTCATTGGTTAAGCTGGGGCTTAAGCACGGTAGGCTCAAGACCGGAACTCCTCCGCGCATAGCGCGCGACAGCATTGACTACAGTAAGATGGAGCTGGCTCCAGGTACGGCGGGTCCCGTTAGCTTCAGCTATCCAGATAGGGAGGTCTTGCCGCTAGAGAGCCAAGAGCCTTGCTACCTAACCTACACCACTCCACAGACGCACAAGATTATCATGGATAACCTTAAAAAGTCACCTGTGTTCTCAGGCATGATTAATGAGCGAGCCCCTAGGAGCTGCCCATCGCTTGATCTGAAGGTGGCGAACTTTCCAGATAAGGAGCGCCACCCGCTATTCATAGAGCCGGAGGGTCGAGTAGGTGGACCTGACGGTAACCGCATGTACATACAGGGAGGATCCTTGGCCTTCCCCGAGGAAGTGCAGGAAGAAATTATCCACAGCGTGCCCGGTCTAGAACGTGCACAGTTTTTAGCCCATGGCTATGCGGTTGTATACGATTATTTTTTGCCCCATCAGCTCAAGCTCACATTGGAAACAAAAGTTGTTCAAGGTTTGTATTTTGCCGGTCAAATGAATGGAACCACGGGCTACGAAGAAGCAGCCGCTCAGGGGCTAATATCAGGAGTGAATGCCGCTCATAAGGCTCTCGGCAGGCCAGAATTTACGTTGGATAGAACGCAGGCTTACATCGGTGTTTTGATTGAGGATTTAACGACCAAAACACACGTGGAGCCGTATAGAATGTTCACCAGCCGCGCCGAATATCGCTTGCTGTTGCGCAACGACAATGCCGATGTGCGCCTGACCAGGCTCGGTTACGAGCTAGGCCTTGTCAGCGAAGCGTCGTACATGAGCGTAGAGGAAAAGCAGGCGGGCATACAAAAAGCCCTAAAGGAGTTGCAACAGGTTAGGGTTCGCCAGGACCATGGCAGGATGCCGCTCTATGAGCTCCTTGCTAGGCCAGAGGTGAAACTGGCCGACCTAGTAAAGGATCATAATCTAGATATTCCAGATGACTTGATTGACGCCGTAGAGCTCGAGGCCAAATACCATGGTTACTTTGAGCGTCAGCAGCGTGAGGCGGACAGGTTGCGCGACAAGGCCGGCCAACCAATACCAGATGACTTTGATTACGAAAAGGTTAGGGGACTGCGTAATGAAGCGCGTAAGCGGCTCGAGGAGATTCAACCAACCACCCTGGCGCAGGCCGGTAAAGTGCAGGGGATTACGCCAGCTGATTTGAGTATTCTGATGATAGCGCTACATGGTTATCGGCACCGTGGCCAGAGTGCGCGCAAAGCTGCTACAATAACAACTTGATACAGAAGGAGAACTAGGATGGAAAGAACGTTAGTTATTGTTAAGCCTGACGGCGTGGCGCGAGGACTTATTGGCAGGATTATTCAGCGATTTGAAGACGCCGGCATGAAGGTGATCGGCATGAAGCTTATGAATGTGAACAAAGAGCACGCCGATGCACATTACGATGGCCTGGCAGAACGCGTGAGCCAGAAGGTCTTTGATGAAGCAACTGCTTACATGTCAGAAGGGCCGGTATTGGCATTTGTACTTGAAGGCGTTGGCGTGATTGCCGCTGTGCGTAAGATCGCAGGAACTACCGAACCACTCGGCGCAGCACCAGGAACAATTCGCGGTGACTTTGCGCATGAGAACTACAACTGGGGGGATAGTAACAACAAATCCTTGCGTAACTTGGTACATGCTTCAGGTAATGCCGAGGAAGCTGCTCACGAGATCAAGCTCTGGTTCGCTGACGAAGATATTCACGACTATAAGACCGTTCATCAGATCCATACCTTTGGTCACTAGTGATAAGTTCTAATAATACTGAAGCCCCGAGTAATCTCGGGGCTTTTGGTTTGCGGGACCGGTCCAGTGCCGTAATCCCGCGCTTCAGGTGTCGATGGATCGAAGCAGGGCTCCGATGATCAGGCCGATGAATCGACCAATCCGGTAGGCCAGGCGCTGTGAGCATGTCTCAGGCTTCATCACGCCAGCTTCCTGGCTCACCTAGCGGTGTTCTGCCCTCAGCCTGATCGCGTTTGGCCTTGTACTCCGCGGCACCATCGAGCCCTGCCTTGGTCAGGGCATCACCGAAGTCGTATCGGCTTGGTGGTACGCGTCCTTCACGAACGGCCCTGGTCTTTGCTCTGGCTCGCTCGATCTTGCCGGGAGCCGAGCAGATCAGATCCCACCACGCTTGCGTAAAGTTCGGGTCTTTGCCTGGGTATGGCTGTGTCATCGGTGCCTCGTTGCACTTGGGTTCATGACCGCATCCCATCCGTGGACCAGGGCCCACCCGGCTGCCTTGACCGAGGTGATGCCGATGGCAGCACCCAGGCCAATTGCTCCGACGCACTTCAGTCCGTTGCGGATCATCGGTTCCTCCTCAGCGGACGAGTGATGAGCCACGTCAGGCCGACCGGGGTGAGCACGAAGGCAGCCCCGAGCACCTGGTCCAGGAAGTGAGGCCCTCCCTGGTACTTGACCTCCTTTGGCCGTGCCGCTTCGGCGTGCTTGCGCTTGCTCGCCAGCGCCAAGCTGACTGCGCCCGCTGCGGCCGTGAGACCGAGCGAGACTGCCGTTCCAACTGCTTTCAACGTTCCCCCTAGTGGTTCTTGCTCGTGCGCGGATCGCACTATGCATGGAGGGTATTATTAAATGAACACGCAAATATCTCAAGCTTAAGTATAAAGTAAACGAAAAAACGACCTAGATATTTCTAAGTCGTTCTGGGGTGGGCCCTGCGCCACACCCCGCCGCCTGCCGGCTAGTGGCCGCAAGCGATGACGCCGTTGGCGTACTGGATGCAGGTCACGACCGTGTCGTGGTGTTGGCTTCGCTTTACGGCCTCTTTGATGAGGGCCACCACGAGTGTGCCAAGCCAGATGCCGATGATCATGCCGCCGATGCGAGCGAGGCTGATCTCGCCAGACTCTCCAGCTCGGGTACGACTAGCAGGTGACTTCGCGCCTTGATAGTGCGAAAAAGCTTTCATCTCATACCTCTCCTTAGTGAGCGGGCGAATTATCCGTTGATGAAGTTGATGACGCCGATCGTCACGAACACGGCGAAGGCCAGGAAGAAGATCGCCGTGTAGATGTTGCTGACCTCTACTTCTTCCGGGTGGCCCTTTTTGCTCTTTCTCCGGAACTCGTACATCCAACCGAACCGGGCCGGGTACTTATAGGTACCCCATTTTGCTTTGGCCATTCAGGCCTCCTCAGTGTTTGGGGCGCCATAGGCACCATGTGCAGGAACTTGTGTATTTATAGCATGAAATTAAGATGATTACAAGGGCTAGTATGTTATCTCTACGAGACTTTAATTATCACCTAAACTCACAATGCTGGATTATGAACTTGGGTAATGCCAGGTCTCGACTGGCAACGCTGCACATTGATGCGTGCAGGACATGGGTTCAGCTATCAGCCGAAGTCGATTCCTCGTCAGAGGTCTTTCCTCCGGTCTTCTTCATCTCCAGTAGGGTCCTAAAGATCATGTAGCCGACGAAGAGAATCGCGATGAAGATCATGCGGAGCAGTACGACTGCTTCGTGCATGTCCTTTACCTCGACCGGTGGTGGTGCCGGTGTCACCGGCTGCAGCCAAGAGGAGCTGCTCGCAGGCGGGCAGGGCTTCCACTGTTCGGTGCCGGGCACCGGCCCTCGTGGGTCACCTGGTAGCTCGGTCGGGACTAGGGCCTTGGGCACGCATTCTGACTTGGTTGGCGGCGCGGTCGTCGTGAAGGCCTGTGTCGTTGTTGTCGACGGGGAGCCTTCGCTTGACGCCGCAGAAGCGGGTGAGCCGATCGATGCTCCGAAGAGAATGATCAGCATTAGAATCAAGATACGCCTCACGGCGCCTCCTTAGGGTAGGGATGGGACAAGCTTGAAGAAGCTAGCACCCGAACGTTAGAACTAGACTATAATAGCATAAGTGTAATAAAAAGTCAATGGTACATCACGTGATTGAGATTTGGAAATCTTACGAGCTCAGTTCGGCTCGTTATACGAAATGAGCCCCACGTTGCCGTGGGGCTCGAGATCAGCTTGCCCTGCTTGGTGTATCGAGGATCTCATTCACGATACGCAGTTGTTGCTCAGGCCTGAGCCTGCTCCTTGTCCTCGACCTGCACCACCACGAGGGGCGGGCAGGCCTTGTTCCACCAGGCACTGAAGCGGAACTGCCGCTTCTTGTAGAGGACCCCGATGATCCAGCAGGCTCCGATGATCACCGCTATCCCGAGGAAGTACGGCCAGGCGGCCTGCAAGAAGTTGCCGATCGCAAGGAAGGCTTCCCACAGCATGCCGTTGGAAAGCCCGGCCACGATGACGCCAACGCCGACGAAGGGGAGTACGTAGTACCAGGGGTTGTGCTTCCGGTACTCGCCCGTGCGCGGGCTGTAGCCCTTCGGAAGGAGCATCTTGTCCGTCGGGATGTGTGACGGCAGCTTGTCTTTCTTCTTCGTTGTCTCGGGGGTAGGTGTGTAGCCGAGGAACCATGCGATTGGCACGACCAGGATCCAGAAGAGGAGCATGATGATGCCAAGGATCACTGACCCGATGGCCGAAGCCGGAATCATGATCCAGTAGAACTTGCAGGCCTTCGCTCCTTCGATCTTCTCGGGATCCTCCCAGAAGAAGTTGACGAACCGGTAGCGCCTGCTGTCGGTGGGGATGGTCGAGAGCCGCGTCTTGAGCTTGCTGATGGGGTGGGGCACGATGCCGCCTTTCTTGGGTGCGTAGCTACCACGGGTTGTGGCGGCATGAACAACGCATATAATACCACGAAACCTTTACAAAAGCAATAGATTATGGTAATATGTACCCCTGCTCTCAACCGAAGCAGTTGAACATCACAGGAAGGGGCTACAATGCCCGACGTGGAAGTGGATTATCCCGAAGGCATGCTCGACGACATCACCAACCGTCTCCGCTTCAAGCGGGACGTCAAGGGGGTGGTCGCGCGTGGCATGGACTGCATCAAGCCGCCCGAGGAAGGTGAGCCGGAGGTCATGACGCGGTACGCCGCCGATCCCGACGGCAACGTCGGCCTGCTGCTCCGTCCGTACAAGCCCGAGGACGGCAGCGACATCTGGACCCCCATCCAGGTCCGGATCAGCACCTACGCATGGCCCGATCGCATGGCCAACCTCGATGACCGCATCTGGGACATCACCCAGGACGTGCGGCGCCTCCTCAACGTCGAGGTCGAGGAGTTCCTGGAGCGCATGTTCCCCGGCAAGACCAAGCTGGTGGCCGTTCGCTTCGACCCCAAGTTCCCCGGAGCCTGGGCCGAGGCCTGATGCTTCAAGGCCAACAAGAGGCGGGGTGTCTCTGGAGCCAAGAGGCTCACACCCCAAGCGCGGTTTGCACAGAAATGTGCGAGCCGCATTTTCATTTGTACCCATTAATCCCAGGAGGGTAGGTTGCTAGCGCAACCTCCGTGGCGTGCTTGGTCAAAGCGCAAGCGAACTTGCTTTTGACGCTGCGCGCGCCACTCCACCGAACCTGCGGTTCTCATCCGCCCTAAATACAAAAGCCTGCTGACTACTAATGTAATCATCAGACTTTTGGTACACCACGTAATTGAGATTTGGAACTTATCACCTAAACTCACAATACTTTGATTATGAACTTAGGTAATGCCAGTTTTGTGGGTCTGGCAACCATTTGCTCAGGCGTGCGAGCGCCTGGTTGGCTTTACTTTGTCAGCGACGCCGTCTGGTCCGTAGAAGACCAGCTTACGAAGCCGGGGATGGAAGGTGAAGTTCTCGGCCTCCAGGAACTGCTCGAGAAGTTCGCGGGACATGCCCCGGACGACCAGCTCCTCCGTTCCTCCGTACATCAGCGCCCACGTCACCTGCATGAACTCAGGTGGCCTGAAGTCGACCACGAGCTTCCAGGGGTAGGTGTCGTCATCGGGCTCGTTGAACTGCCCGGTGAGGCTGATGAGCTTGATGCCTTCAATTGCTGGGTACTCGGGCATGGCAGCCCTCCTTGTTCAGGACGGGCTAGCCGTCATTACCAACATGAGAACCCGCATATAATACCACTAAACCTTTACAAATGCAATACTTAGTGGTATGATGTGGCATCACCCAGTGGTGAAAGAATGACTTCCAGAAGCGATGAAAGGGTTCTTGAGATGGTTTCAGAAGCAGCTACCTTCCTTACCTCCTCGACGGAGGTGGGCCGGATCTACGGGCAGGGGATGGACGACGAGTGCATGTTCGACACCCTCCCTCTGTTCGGGGGTGATCACGTGATCAACGTCCGGACGCGTGGGGCTGAGGCCCAGAGCATCATGATGCCGAGGCGTACCACGCTCCTGGTGCAGCTCTTCGAGAGGCCGGACACTCTCTGGCTGGCCTCAGTAGTGCGGATCAATGGCGAATGGATGATCATGTACTCGCCGGTCTCGCTCCCAGAAGTCCTGGACGGAAGGTCTGAGGCACCCGAACTTGCCGTCGTCACAGAGCGACAGCAGGCCGAGGGGGTCACGGACGAGATGGAGCATCGACTCCGACGAGATACGTGAGTGCGGCGGGGTGTCTCTGGAGCCACGAGGCTCACACCCCAATCGCGGTTTGCATAGAAATGTGCAGGCCGCATTTTCATTTGTGCTCAAAATATACCTACGGCTCTCATCCGCCCTAAATACAAAAGCCTGCTGACTACTAATGTAATCATCAGGCTTTTGGTACCCTGGGAGGGAATCGAACCCCCGACGCTCTCCTTAGGACGGAGACGCTCTATCCACTGAGCTACCAGGGCGTATGCTTAACTCTGCTCACTCTACAACGCCAAGGCCCTCAGTGTAAGGGCGTTCGACGCTTGTTTTCAATCCTCGGCCTACGGCCTGGGCACTGAGCTACCAGGTCGTGTGATGCTCAGTTATAAAACTAGCAGTTTCGTGACTAATCTAACAGCGTGCAGAAGTTATTATACACTAGTTATTGTCATGGGGGATTGACAGAAAAGCATAAGTGTTGTATTTTTAGGGCGTCCGCAACCTACTTAGGAGGTAGATATGGACTGCACTAATTGCGGTGCCGCGATCCCTCCTAAGGAGGAGGAATTTGCTGGTACCTGTTATGGCTGTGGGGAATCTCTTGGCTTCCAGCCGTTCGTGAGCGAGACAGATGAAGCCCTCGATCGCCTAGAACAGCGGGTGAGGGAGGCCCGATTCCACGAGTTGGCTGGAGCCGCAGAGGTGGCCGACGACATCGAGCTTGGTGATCCTGAAGAGGGCATCGACTTCGAGGCGAATCGTCGTTCGCTGGCTGAGACTCACGAGTTTTTCGCCCCCGTACTCCCGATCTTTGGGACCGAGGAAGATGCTCGTGCCTCTGCCAGCAGGCACCCAACAGCTCGAGACGGCCAAACGCCGACAAGGGCTGTCGCCTACGAATATTATCGGGTTACCGGTAATATAAGGGGCGCGCCGACGTCGTTCTGGGTCGAGGTCTCGAGTAACGCTAAGGGTGACACCTCGGCTCGTAGCAAGTACTGCCAGTACGTCTCCGAGCAAGGGTGGAAGCTGTTCGACCGCGAAGGCCGCTTTGAGTGGCCTGAGGACCCCGCGAAGCGACACCCGGCTAAGAGGAGGTCCCTGGATGTATCAGCTTCAACCCACGATGAACCAGACGAGTACCTGTATCGGTTGACGAGTAATTCGCCCTTGGTGTTGGGCCGTCGGGAACGGACACAAGGCACATGAAGGTGCCTGCCCGGTTTTCTCAAAGACGAGAAGACCGGGTTCCCTTTTACACCGAGTATTTATATCTGGCAGAATTGCAGCATAAGCTGTTACAATATGCGCATGAGTGAACATAATCATCGCGACAAAAGAGAGCTCGCCCGTAAGCGTAAATGCAGTGTGGCGCCGGGCCACGAGGGAGAAGTAGTCATTGCCGTTGTGCGCCAATTCGTCGTTGCCTTGCGCCGCCCGATCCTCTTTATTGGCACAGTTACCGTAATAGCGATGCTGCCCTGGGCGCTGGCGAGTAATTATGCGTCTGACTTTGTCGGCATGACCGCGGGGCTTATGTGGATCACGTTTGGCATCCTTGCCCTGTACGGCTTCTGGCGCTGGGTAGGCTGGTATTACAGCGTGTATGTATTAACCAATAAGAGCCTCACGATTATCACGCAAAAGGGCTTCTTTAACCGCAAAGTATCAGACATGGAGCTTCATAATATCCAGAGCGTTAACTACCACATCGATGGTTTTAATGCTGCGGTTTTTGGTTATGGCAACGTGCTAGTCCAGACCCTATCTGGTTCGGGGGACATGGAGTTGAAGTTCGTCCATAAGCCGGCAGTTTTGGCCAAGCAGATTACTGATGCCGTCCACCAATACGGTTCGACACCACCTGCTGCTTCGTGATACTATACGGGGTAAGTATTAGTAATTTATGAGGGTGAAATCACGTTATATGGCACAAGATCCAGACATTAAGCAGAACAAGAAGCCGGCTAAGCCTGCGGCCTCATCAACTAAAAAGTCAGCTCCGAAGAAGTCTGCGGGCAAAGCAGAGGTAAAGCCTGCAGCTAAGCCAGCAGAAGAGGCCAAAAAGCCTACCGGTGCCAAGCAGCAGAGCTTCCAGGAACGACTCAATAAGCTCGGAGTCAAGAACGGACCAAGCAAGAAGACCATTGGTTTGATTGTAGGTGCTGTTGTGGCTGCGATTGTAGTTATGATGATTGTGTTTGGCGTACTGATTTACAAATACAAGCAGACGAACCGTGCTGTGCGCATCTTTGCCAGCGTGGTGCCATATCCAGTGTCGAGCGTGAATGGCAACGTAGTATGGAACACTACTAGCTACAAGGATTATTTGTTCGAACTTGCAAGTGTAGAGAAGTTCTATAAGTCACAAGGTCAGGACTTAACTTCTGCAGATGGCAAAAAGAAGTTCGCACAACTTAAGCAAGACTTAATTAAGCAGCAGGAAGACAACATCCTCGTAGAGCAGTCTGCTAAGAAGTATAAGATTGTCGTGACCAAAAAGGACGTAGACACTGAATTCAACGAGCTGGTTAAGAATGCCGGCGGTATCGAAAAGGTCAAGACGACCCTAGACAAGCTCTATGGCTGGACGGTCGATGACTTCCGTGAAAAGGTGCGTCAGAGCATCGTGCAAAAGAAGCTCGGCGAGAAGATCGCGAGTGATCCAGCATTGAACGGCGGAGCAGAGAAGCAGGCCGAGGACATCCTCAAGCAGGTTCGCGAAGGCGGTGACTTTGCAGAGCTGGCCAAGAAGTATTCTCAGGACGGTAGTGCATCGAACGGCGGAGACCTCGGGTTCTTCGGCAAAGGTCAAATGGTGCCAGAATTCGAACAGGCAGCCTTTGCGCTCGAAAAGGATGCAGTAAGTGGTATCGTAAAGACCCAGTACGGCTACCATATCATCAAGGTCACGGATAAGAAGGATGACCAGGTGAAGGCATCACACATCCTCATTAAGGGAACTGATGTGGAGACTTGGCTCAAGGCTCAGCGAACCAAGGCGAAGATTAAGCAGTACTTCCGACCGTAGGTTTTAATCTAGCTCATAAAACTCCTGGGCACACCCAGGAGTTTTTAGTTATACGAAAATGATTACAAAAGGGTGCGCCGCTTCACCCGAGGGGAGTTTGTAACTCCTTCCTATGAGTGAAACGGCGGTGTGGTGGAGTAGCTGGGCTACTCGTTGCGCTTGTGCTGCCCGTGGGCCCGTGCGCGCTGGATGCAGTAACGCATCTCCCACTGGATCGGCCACAGCCAGTCACGACGCTTGCGCGGCTTCTGGATGTAGGGCTGATCCCAAGGTCCCAGGAGCCAGTAGATCACCCACATGACAGCAATCGCCGCCAAGATGAGGACCAACAGGCTTGTGGTGAGCGAGAGGTCCGCGTACCAATTTCCGATACCCTCGAGGGTATCTGTGAAAACGCTCAATCTTTTCCCCTGATTCTGTTAGTGCGAGCGAGGAGAGAATCATAACAGATTCATGGCTGGTTCGCAATAGGATAAGCGTTCAGCCCGCGTCCCAGTAGCGAACGAAGGCTCCGCAGCTACCACAGTGAATATCGGCTTCGTGCCACATCATGCTGTAATTACGCATTTGGTGCGGTCCGGGGAAGCCACAGGCTTTGCAGCTGTTCGCAATCCTATGAGCTTCTTGGACTGGTCCAAGGTGCTCGGCGCAGTGGAGCGCACTCCCAACACCCGTGCCTTTGTTGTCACCGACTATCTCCGCGTAGCAGTCGTGGCAGTAGCCGTAGACGGTCTTCCGGGGATCCTCCGTTGCATACATGAACGGGTAGTTCCCGTAGCCTCGGTGTACATGGGGGTCAGAATGGCCCTTCTCGCGTTCACATGTGAATTGAGCATTGTCGCCGATCGCAAAGTCACAGGTTTCTAGCTGCATCTGATTCTCCTAAGTTGTTAAGGTGCGTTTTCATTCTGCTCTTGTGACCACACGAGACATAGCAAAACGTTTTGTACTGCTTGGCCTTGGGGTATACTTGGGCTTATGCACTGGATTGAACGCCACATACTCAAGCAACTCGCCTTTAACGACACAATGCGCTATAGCGAGCTCAAGCCCGATGCGGTAGAAGGTAATTTGTTTCAATACCACGCGCGGGTGCTAGAGAAGCAGAGTTTAATAAGTCGATCTGACGAGGGCTATAGCCTTACCGCCAAGGGTAAAGTATTCGTTGCCGATCTGAGCCAGATGAAGCAAATGGGCGTTCGTAAGTTGCCCCGTGCGGTCGTGATGATTGCGTGCAAGAATGACGCTGGGGAGTATTTGTTATTCAAGTGGCGCCGTCAACCGTACAGGGGGATGGTGAGTCTACCGTTTGGCCGCCAGTTCTACGGTGAACCGCTCGACTGGGTGGTTAGCGAGCAGCTACGCTTAAAGACTGGTTATCAAGCTCAACTAGAGTTTATTGGCCAAGTGGACAGCATCACTTTGGATAAAGAGAGCGAGGCGGTTGATCATCTCGCGATTAGCGTATTCGAGGCTTCGGGGCTGACACGTGTCGAAACCCCCGACGGCTTAACAGGTGAAGCATTCTGGGCGCATCCGGGTATGCTGGACTCAGGCAACTGCCTGACCGGGTTTAGGGAGATTATTACGTGGCTAGGGGACCCCGGGCGAGCGCCGCTATTGAAGGTTTCGGGCTTGTAGATGAGCAGTGCTTCTAAATGGAGCTAGGTCAAGGGCAATGATCTGGGTTGACTATTTTAAAGACAAACTGAAGGGGCCCGCCAAATCCTTTACACTTGTCGTGCTTAAGATATGGCGGGCCCCGGTGGTCACTTCGGAGGCCCGAACCTCCACTCGCAGTGCAACCAGGCGGCTGTCTTGACCTCGAGTGAGAGGAGGGCTGCTCTGGCGACTTGGTATCCGGCAGGGGAGAGGTCGTACCTAGTAGCGCTCTCGCCCTTGAACTCGGTGACGATGCCGGCAGATACGCGTTTCTCGAGCAGTGGGTAAAGGGTTCCGTCTGCGACACCCGTTCGAGCCATGATCTCACGGGCGGTGATGGGCCTAACTGCTTCGATCAACGCTGCGTAGGTCTGGAGCGATTGCAGGCTCTCGTTGATGCGACGCGGCTTGCTTGGCAGCGCATCTGGTTCTTCTACGTCCATGCGGTTTCCTTATCCTCGATATACTTGGGTGGAGTCTCTTCTTCAAATTGCTGACGATTGGTCAAGCTGGCATAATCCCCGGGATACTCGTGTATGACACGTATTCGAACAGCTCGTTCCTGGTAAGGGAACTTGGGAATTGATCGAATCCAAGGATGGTGACCTTGATGTCCGATAGGGCAAGGATCTCCAGGATGGCATTGAATCGCTTGCCGTCGTTCGACGCCAAAACAATCTCGGCAACTCGATCTTGTCTGACGAAGTAGTCGATACATTCGACGATGTCTTCATCGACATCGCTGTCTTCGGTGGTGCGCACTTTTGAATACACCCGATAGCCGAGCTTTTTCATAGTCATGACCCACCCGAGCTGCTTGAGGCTCGCATCTGGGTCGATTGGGCGGTTGACGAAGATCTTGGCGTAAAGCGTGCAGCCTTGCGCGGATGACTTCTCGCGTAGCCACTTCATCAGCATGTCCAGGCGCATGCGTTCGTTCGCTCTTGGGGCTCTTTCTCCCAGAGTCAAGCCGAAGCTTGCATCGACGTTTGGAGCATCCATTACGAATACAACGAGCTTTTTGCGTGTTGGCTTGCGGCGTTTCCTTGGTTCAGGCAAGGGCCGAACCTTTCATTTCAAGGAGCATATACTGCTCATGGATAGGAACAGCAAAATTATGACACTAAACACAGGAAACTACAACCACATTGTCTAGTAAATGAAGGGCCCCCGGCAGAGCTCCTTCTGGGTAGAAGGGTTGCCCTGCCGGGGGCGTAGTTGTCATCGCTCGTCGAGCGGGTAGTTCCTCTCGTCGAGCGGGTCGTAGCGGCTCTCATCGAAGTCGTACCGGTCGAGGTCGGCCCGGTAGGCCGTCTCCGACCGGTAGGCATCGAAGGTGTCTTCGATGATCCCACGGATGGCCGCGATGGCCTCGTCCTCGCTGTCACACTTGATGACTTCGCGGTGGTTGCAGTACTGGTTGACCGTCCCCTTGACGCCGACGAGCAGCGCCTCGTTGTGGCCCAGCACATGCTTGTCGACACCGATGCCGCGGTCCCAGACGTCCATGAAGAGGCGGACGTTGATGGACGCTGGGTCGAGCGAGTAGCTCGACCTGAAGCGATCGGTGCAGCCACTTGGGCGCCAGTAGGCCTCACGGATGGCGTCAACCTTGCCCCAGGGGATGCGGTCGAACTCATCCGGCCACAGTTCCTGGGTGTAGATGAAGGTCGACCCGTTCGCTCGAGTGCCCTCCTGGTCGGCCCGGACGGAGGTTGCCGTCTCGAGCTTCTCGCGGATGACTCGCTCGAAGAGTGCGTAGGTGTTCGGGTCGATGTTGGTCTGCATGGTGTTGCTCCTTGCGAAGTAGGTACGGTTGCCCGTACCAGTTCGAAGGAACACACCCTGGTGTTCAGGTACGGGAGAGAAGGGTGGGGCCGTAGCCCTACGCTTGTCGCTCCTGTTCCCGAATGGTGTAACGGTACTTCATGCCCCACCTCCTTAGGTAGACTTGAGGGACGTGATGAGGTGTATAATAGCATAAGTATAATAAAAAGTCAATAGCCCGGCATTCATACAAAGTAAAAACCCCACTTATTGAGTGAGGCTCTTACTTTGGCGGGCCCGACCGTGGATTACTATAGGTATAATTTCCTCACATGCTCGAAGCTAGGAGGTAGCTTCTGCGCGTGCTCGTCATTATCGAACCGCGGTAACGAATAGCGAGCTGGCGCTCACCCAAGAAAAAACACCGAGGCAAGCTCAGTGTCTTTTCTTGGCGGGCCCGACCGGATTCGAACCGGCGATCTCCTCCGTGACAGGGAGGCATGTTAGGCCTCTACACCACGGGCCCGTAGCGTTCTTGGCAGCACATAACTAAGATATAGTACCAAAAACAGGCTAGGGGAGCAAGGTTGGCATGCATAGACCCAAACATAAGAAATATACTTGAAAAGTATTGACAATCGGCGTATAATATTCAGCTGTTAGTGTTTTTGAACACATTAGTGGAGGTGGAATGAATACATAAAATAAAATGCTTTATTGAGTAACAAAAACGAACACAAAATTAGAACAAGGATTAAGCAATGTTTTACAACTATGAACCAAGCAAAGAGCGAGCCATTAAGGTGCGCAAAGTTAAGCCTCAGGCCCAGGTCCCATACCTGCATGGCGAAAATGTGGTCAACACACGCAGTGAAGCAGTAAAGAAGTTTGGTGCTACATTCTTGCTAAAGCTGCCTAATGCCCCACAGGCCGAGCAGGCTCAGTGGGAAACCCTGGAATCCAAGTTGCAAAAGCGCCTTCCCAGATAGGGAGTCTACCAGTTCGCCACAACATTGTGTTAAAATAACTCGCGTAACCCACGTGAGTTATTTTAGTTTCACGCAGGATTAATTTTAGGGTAAAATTTGGTACAATTGGGCTATATTAGCGGGTATGGTTTAGTGGTAGAATGCGACCTTCCCAAGGTTGAGATACGGGTTCGATTCCCGTTACCCGCTCCATGACTGAACGACTGGCTGTAGCCAGGTGCACAGTCATATATGTACCAACCTTGGTAACTTAACAGGTTTGAGTTCCGTCAAAATCAGACATCTTGCCTTGACATCGTGATAACGCGCGGTAAACCGAAGTGCGTAGCACTGTTTGTCAAGCGAAGAGGAGAATTTATGCCAAGGAGTGGAGCTCATTGTCTGTTATGAGCGACTAAAAGGCATAAAATCGACGAGCCACCTTAGCTCAGTTGGTAGAGCGACGCTTTCGTAAAGCGTAGGTCGCCGGTTCAATCCCGGCAGGTGGCTCCAGGAATTATCTCCCCCTAGCAGGCTCAAAATGCTATACTACTATCAAGATGAAAAAGAAGCTTAAAGGCCAGCTTGGCCAGGTTAAAAGGCACCAGCTTTTTAGCGACACTCCTTTGTTAATAGTAGTCTTGTTCAACGTGGCAATTCTGCTGGGCCTGCTGTTTTGGAGTTTTAATAACATAAAGCCAACGGAACTATCTGTACCGATTCGGTTCACGAGCTTCGCTAACTTCGATATCCTTGGGAAATGGTATCAGCTCTATGAATTATTCCTGATTGCCCTAACTGTGTTCGCCTGCAACCTTGTTTTGGCCTTAGTCGCACATTCTAAGCACCGCTTCCTGAGTGTTGTGCTGTTGGGGGTGAGCGTAGTGGTTTCAATTTTGTGCTTTGCTATGCTGGTTGGCTTTACGGCAATTAACTTCGGCGGGGTATAGGTTATGGCTCGTCGTACCATCCCGCGCATTTCACTAGGCTTTGCAGACACTCATTGGTTTTATCGCTTACTCGAGATCGCCCCAGGCCTGCTCACCTGGACGATAATCCTCTTACCATTTTACCTAAGCTTCAGTGCACCAGTAGTGTTGGCATACTTCATTATCGCCTTTGATATCTACTGGCTGCTCAAATCGGTGCGCATGAGCACAAATCTGATCATAGCCTACAGAAGGTACAAGAATAACAAAACGGTCAAATGGGAGCAGCGATCAAAGGATCTAAACAACCTCGCTGCAGCATTAAAACAAAAGCAAGAAGAGTTTCTGGAAATGCCGCGCCCGACCATTTGGCAGCGCATCATGCCGAACGCCGAAACCCGTCAGCGCAAAGAGCTGAAGCGCTACATTGCCGAGCTCCAGGTGCTCGCAAGTCACGAGGATTTACTCATGAAGCCAAAAGACCTGTACCACATGGTAATTATGCCGTGCTATAAGGTGATGCCAGAGGTGGTTGAGCCGTCGATTGAGGCTGTACTTAAATCCAGCAATGATGCCAAGAAGATTATATTTATTCTGGCCTACGAAGAGCGCGGGGGTGAGGAATCCGAGCGTAATGCAGAGCAAATGGCAGTGAAGTATAAGAACTCCTTTAAGACCTTCCGGATCGTTAAGCACCCAGATGGTATTAAAGGTGAGCTGCGCGGCAAAGGTGCCAACATTACTTTTGCCGGTAGGGCCTCCCTTGCAATCGTAGAAGAACTTGAAATACCTGTAGGTAATGTAATTGTTACAACGTTAGACGAAGATAACATTGTAGACCCGAACTACTTTTCCTACCTGGCAGCCTCATACGCCTCGGAGCCGAACCGTCGCCGTAGGTCGTTCCAGCCGATCGCTATGTATTTGACCAATATATGGGACGTGCCGGCTCCTATGAGGGTGATTGCTAGCGGTAATTCATTCTGGAACATGATTGAGATGACTAGGCCACACCGCTTGCGTAACTTTGCATCCCACGGACAGGGCTTACAGACCCTGATTGATACCGACTTTTGGTCAGTCACAACCGTAGTAGAAGACGGCCATCAGTACTGGCGCACGTACTTTACTTACGATGGGGACCACAAGGTCATTCCAATGTATGTACCGATCTACCAGGACGCCATAGAGGGTCGGAGTTACCGCCACGCGTTCAAGAATCAGTTTGTACAGCTGCGACGGTGGGCATGGGGGGTGAGTGATTTTGCCTATGCAGTGCGCGAAGCAGTCAAAAACCCGCGGGCTCCGTTTGGCGACAAGTTTGTACAAATAGCTCGCTTGCTCGAAGGCCACGTAAGCTGGGCTACGGCCCCCTTGGTGCTTGCGTACTACGCATGGCTGCCATTATTGCTCAACCCGTCCTTTAAAGACCAAGTATTAGCGCACCAGCTGCCAGTAATAGCGTCCAACGTCCTTACTTTTGCCTCAGTCGGTATCGTAGCCACCATATGGGTCAGTCTATTACTCCTGCCACCTCGCCCGGCGCACCACAAAAAGACTCGATTCATATCAATGCTCCTACAGTGGCTGTTGTTACCTATTACGACCGTAGCATTCGGTGCGTTCGCAGCTCTAAACGCGCAAACACGGCTCATGTTTGGCAAGTATCTGGAGGAGTTCGATGTAACCGAAAAGGGCATTAAGAAGTGATCTACTTGCTTGGCCTGGTAGCCGGCGCGCTCGTTGCGTTATTGCTCGTGCCATCTGTGCGGCGCTTTGCCTTCCAGGTTGGCGCGGTTGATGAGGTCTCCAAAGAAAAGCGCAAACTTCACACCAAACCAATAGCTCGTGCAGGTGGGCTGGCTATATTCATTAGCTTTGTGAGCGTTAGCTTGGCGCTCATTAGCCAGGTCAGCACACCCTATATTGGCCTGCTTGTAGCTGGCACCATAGTCCTATTGGTCGGGCTAGCCGATGATATATGGGGTGTTAATCCTTGGGTAAAGCTACTCGGCCACACTGGCGCAGCACTCGTCGCAGCTATTGGCTTTGGCATCAGTATTGACGCCGTGAGCAATCCATTTGGTGAGACTTTTGTATTTTCTACAACACAATGGACGCTTGCCCTTGGTTCGTGGAGCGTTACGGTCAACGTCGTAGCCGTTGCGCTTACCGTCGTGTGGCTGGTGGGCATGACCAATACTATGAATCTACTCGATGGCCTTGATGGCTTATCGAGCGGGGTAGCGGCTATCGCGGCGGTCATTATGTTCTTCGTGGCAGCAGGGCCGAACGTTAACCAACCAGATACAGCACTTATTTCGCTTATTCTAGCAGGAGCTTGTTTGGGCTATCTGGTTTACAACTTTTACCCTGCCAAGATCTTTAATGGTGATAGCGGGGCGTACTTTTTGGGTATGACCATCGGAATATTAGCCATTTTCTCGGGTGCTAAGCTCGCAACCGCCATGCTGGTCCTCGGTTTACCGATTGTGGACACGTTCTGGGCCGTGGTGCGCAGAGTTGCGGCCGGGCGGTCGCCATTTAGCGCCGACAGGGGGCATATCCATCATTTATTGCTTGATGTAGGCCTGAGCCAGCCTCAAGCCGTTTTGGTTATCTATGCATTCTCAATTGTTTTTGGCTCTATCGCACTGTTTGCCTCAAGTGCGCAGAAGATTCTAGCCTTTGCCTGTCTGGTAGTTATTCTGGCGGTATTAATCCTGTCCCTAACGCTCCTACGACGCAAAAAACAAGCCGCCTAGTATCAGATTGACTCCTGGAGGCGAAAATGCTATGCTTTATGGCAAGAGGGAGTACGCATTTGACAAGCAAAAATCTGCAAGAGCTGATTAAGAACCTCCAGGTTTTCTACAAGTGTCCTTCCTGTGACGGCGGCTATCGACTCAATGACATTACATTCTTGGGCAAGGTGGACAACCACTGCTTCATGCAGCTGAACTGCCACCACTGTTCATTGCCGGTACTCGCTACCGTGTTCTTGACTGAGGACAACCAGGTTGACCCTAAATCGATACCAAATCGACCTACGAAGCGCCGCAAAGCCGCCAAGACGGACTTAAAGGCAGGCGAGAAGGCTCGGTTTGCTCGCATGGAGCCCATAACTTCGGCCGAGATTGCAGATTTTCACTTGCAGATTAGTGCTTACAAAGGAAACTTTGTGGACAAAGCGTCACCCGCACGCAAACGTAATAAGTAAAAGGATTCAACATGACAGATTCGACTGCCTTAAAGGCGCAAAAACGTGATATTAAAGGAAAAGCAATCGCTGGATTGCGCGCAGAAGGCAAAATGCCAGCTGTAATGTATGGTCAGGGCAAGGAAGCTAAGCTTTTGAGCTTCGACGCTGTTGAGTTTGGCAAAATGTACGCTCATGCCGGTCACAATACGATCTTGCAGATCGAAGTCGAGGGCGAAGGAACTGAAAACGTACTAATCCAGGACGTCCAGAACCACCTACACAGCATTACTCCAATTCATGCTGATCTTTATACGGTTAAGATGGACGAGACCGTACGCACATCTGTGCCACTACACTTTGTAGGTGAATCAACTGCAGTATTCCAAGATGGTGGTAGCTTGCTTACAGCTATTGATGAGCTCGAAATCGAATGTCTGCCAGGTAAGTTGCCTGCGAGTATCGAAGTAGACATTGCCGTGCTTGATGACTTCGAAAAGACCATTACTGTGGCTGATTTGAAGATTCCTGCTGGTGTAGAAGTTCACACTGAGCTCGAAGAGCTTGTTGCTAAGGTAGATGCTCCACGTAGCGAAGAGGAAATGGAAGACCTCGATTCAGAAGTTGGACCAGCTGCTCCTGCCGAAGAAGGCGAAGAGGGTGAAGCTGCCGCTGAGGGCGATAAAGCCGAAGGCGAAGCTACTAAGGAGTAATCCTACCCTTTACCACTTAGAAAAAGGCCCCAACCGGGGTCTTTTTCTTTCCCTGCAGCTCACACCCCGACCTTGGAGCCCCTGCCGCTAACCGCGACATTCGAAGATCCTGGACGTGGTTCGAAGTATTCAGAACAGAACGCTCGAGGATTGTCTGAGTCTGGCCTCCAGGCGAGTCCCGCAGAGCACTTCTGTTTGAGTACGAAGAAGCACCACCAAGAGATGAGCCCCATGTCGCAAGGGCTTTAGGTTCTTTTGGCCCATTCAAAAGAACGAATGACTTAGTGAAATATGGTTTTATGCTTATAATGCCCTTTTGAAAGACCCAAAAGGGCGAAAAGGTCTTCCGACCACGGGTTCGCATCTAGGTGCGTTCGTTCACTCATGAGACTAGAATGCCCAAGCCCACTGCGAGTTTGAGGACTCTCGTGGTTCACTCTTTCTGGTTCATGAGCTCCTCACTACCTGATGCTCCAAGGTCGGGCCTAGTGGCAAGAAGCTGGTACATATAATCAATGTGAAAGCATCAAAGTTAAGTTACATTAAACGAGGCGGGAGGGGTCTTTGCTATCTGTTGGCGGGTGGTCAGCTAGGTAGCGCATAGTGGCAGTAATACTTAGTGGGCGAATGCTTTTAACCACGATATCAATAATCTCATCCCGGTGGAGGAGGGGTTTTTGCATAGCCTGCAGCTTGTGCTCGATGGTGGCTGTGATGTTGTCGATATTCTGATCATCACCCAGCTTGCTTCCTACGAATGCCATATACACGCTGCTGAACAAGCGGGCTCGGCTATAGGGGAGTACGGCGTCGCTGCGTTGTTTAACGTCCAAAAAGCCTAAGTCATACGCCTCATACGTGGTAAAGGCGTTCAGGCAACTCTTGCAGCGTCTGCGGCGCCATACTTGGGTGCTGTGGGCGGTACCGCGGCTATTGAACACCTCTGTTTTATTATGTTGGCAAAATGGGCATAACATGACTATATGTTGTCATATGACTATAAAAATAACAAGTGGAAAAGTCTTTTTGGGTGGGGAAAAGTGAATAAATATTGTGTTTTAAGGTGTTGTAGAAAGTGTGCAGAAAGGGTTTGCATACTTAAGACGCTTAAGGTTATAATGAGCCTATATATAACGCTTAAGGTAAGTGCCAGGAAAAAGACTCCGCACAAAGAGATGGTGAAACCAAAATCAAATCAAACTAGTTTCAAGCGTGTTATTACCTTCTTGCCCAAGAAGGCTCTTCGCGTTGTGCGCAAAGCCCACCACCACGCCATCACGAAACCTCACACCCACCTGATGAACAAGGGAAAGGTCTACGCTACCTGGCATACAAAAAAGCACCACCACAAAGTTCACCTAGGTATAGCTAGTGTATGGGCCATGATTGCCATCGTAGGCGCCCTAGGGCTTACTAACATTGCCAAAGCCTATGACACCTTCACTCAATCTGATTGGAGCGGTGGGGTTGGAAGCTCAACCACTGACCAGTACTTATATAAGGATAATATTGTTGTTTCTAACGCTGGCGAACTGTCACTTGACTCCACGGTTATATCTAATTGGTGCAGTACGGCGAATTGCGATAACAACTGGACTAAGCGCAAAAAGATAGAAATAAGCAATCAGGGCGTGGAAAGAACTGACTATCAGGTTGAGTTCACAGTATTCGACACTGGTGCCGACATGGATCCGTATTTCCACACCCTACGCTTTACAAACGAAGCTGGCGACACAGATCTCCCATTTACATTCCGTAATGTTAATGAGGATGTTTCAGCTAAAGTAATGGTAAAGCTGCCGATCTTGTACGGGGCGACTACAACTAGTGTGTATGTGTACTACGGTAACTTGACCGCAGGCAGCGCGGAAAACTCAAATGCAGTTTATGACTGGTACGACACCTTTAATGGCTCGGCTGGCCAGCTTGACCCTGCCAAATGGCAGGACGTGGCTACTGCTGAGGCCAATGGGGTCACGCTGGATGGAAGTGACAACCTAACCGCTGACGGGAGCACTGCCTCAGGCATTAACCTTATGCCAGTTAATAGCGCGATTGACCGAAGCGACCCTGCTGTGTATGAAATAAAGCACCTAGGTGTGCAGGCTATTGGTAACAACGCCACCTGCAATGTCGACAATCAATCTTGGTTTGGCCCAAAGGTGGTTGGGTCGGATGGGCCCGACCAAGATGATTATGGAATCACGTTAGGTTGCAACGAGGGGCAAAATACCTACACTATTAGTGCCTACAGCGCCGCCGGCGGCAATAGTTGGGCTGGGTCTTATCCTGTGCCTCTTTCTGATAGAAACTTCGGTTCGGGTGGTTTCGGATACAAAGTAGGCTTAAGTGGCGGGGCGCCCGTGTTGCAGTACTCTACAAGTGGTGGCTCCAGCGGGGCTGACTGGACAGATTTCGAATCAAGCGTGTATCAAATTGGGTCAGTTCCATCTCTAAACTTCTTTATCACAGCGAGTCCGGGGTCACAGTTCACGATAGATAGTATGTATCGATATAAGGCAGGCGCTAACTACGGTGCCAATGTTGGCTTAGAAGAATCAATTGGGGGGAGTGTCGGTACTATATCCTCCGCTGCTTTTGACTTAGGCGGCGTTGATTTGGAATCGTGGGCGATAGGTGCTGTTCATTTAACAACGTCTGGTAGTGGGGGTAGAGCAGCCCTCAAGGTATATCGCAGCTACGGTGCGGCTGGGCCGTCTGACTTCCTGTATTGTCCAATCGCTCTTGACGGCGAAACGCCATCAACCGGTACGGCAGACTGTTTGCTGAATGGGCACGGTGATGGCGCTACATACTTATACTATCAGGTAGTCATGAGCGGGGATGCGGGGAATGATTTCAAGGTAGAGGAGGTTAGTCTCGACTACCTTCTGGACGTGACTCCGCCAACTAATCCAACCACTCTTACGATGGCCGAGGGCCCAGGTGGGCAGGCCATTAGCAATGGCGGTTTTACGAATTTGCGCACAATACCCACTGAGCTAGGTGGGCAGGTCGGTAAGCCTTACTTCGAGTGGAGCGGGGCAGCAGACAACGTTGGTGGAGCTGGGGTACTCGGCTACTGCATATACTTTGGTACCGATAATAGCGCCGACCCGCTAACGAGCAAGGGCGCAATTACAGATAATAGCCCGCTCGATACAAACGGGACTTGCCCCTACGCTATAACTGGCACCAGTTTGGACTTTGCGAATGTCACAACGTCAATTGACCTGACTCAGTTTGCGATTAACGATGCTAACTACTACTTACGTATTCGTACACTCGATGCCGTATACAACCCAAGCGTTGCTACAGAGCAGTTTGAGTTCAAGCTAGACTCCACGTACCCCGGGATGTTCAGCCCCGTGATATCCGCTGCAACCAGGCAAGGCCCTGAGGTAGAGATCACTTGGCCTACTACGCTTGGGGGTATGTTGCCATTACCGACAGACAATGCTTCGGAATTATTTGGCGGGGGCCCTGGCAACCCAAGTGGCGTAGCGGGGATCGCTTGGTGCTCCTCCGACACAGCAGGAGCATTTGCTGGCCACTGCATGTCTGATCCTAATGCCCCGGTTTGGCACGGAGCGAACGGGTCTGCTGCTGGTAGCTTCCTAGATATGATTAACGGTAACTTTACTTTTGCAGATGCTTCTGCTGGACAGCTCATTGCAGACCTGAGCGAGGAGCCCACTACTGACTTTAACGGCCCGAACACTATGTATATCGCTGTATTCGACAACGCTGGGAACTTTACTAACATGCCGGCCAGTGGCTTTAATGTAGGCAATAACAAGTTCGTCGTCTTCAACAACACCCCGCCATCTGCCCCACAGAACTTGGCTGCTACGCCAACCACTAACACTGCCAACAGCTTTGCCTTCAGCTGGGATGCTCCGAGCGACCTCGTAGGCCTGACCCAGAACGCTAACTACTGCTGGAGTGTAAACGTTCTGCCAAACGCCAACAATTGTACCTATGCCGGAGTAGGGGTAGAGAACCTAAGCGCTGACGCTTACGCTACTCAGCCAGGTCTCAACACGATGTATGTGGTAGCCAAAGACGAAGCTGGCAACATAGACTACGCTAACTATGCATCTACTACCTTTACCGCTAACACCTCAGCTCCTGGCGCTCCGCGCAACCTCGAAGTCATTGACGCCTCTAACAAGGCCACCAGCACTTGGAAGCTGGCTCTAAGCTGGGATATCCCACTCTTAGCTGGTTCGGGCATAGATAAGTACAAGATCTTCCGTAGCCAAGACGACATTACCTACACCGAGATTGGTTCTACTACTGCCACTAGCTTCGTAGATGCTGGCCTCAGCCAAGTAGAGTACTTCTACAAGATTAAAGCCTGTGACAATGCCAATAACTGTGGTCTCTACAGCGACATGGATTCACTCCTACCAACTGGCCGCTACACTGACCCTGCCAACTTAGTGTCTGGACCTCAAGTTGTGAACATTAAGACGAGGAGTGCTGGCATCCAGTGGAGTACTGACCGCGTAAGTGACACCAAGGTAGCGTATGGTACCAGCAGCAACAACTACCAAGCTGCTCAAGCCTACCAAGCTGCTCAAGTGACCAGCCACAGCATAGAGCTCAGCAACCTCCAGCCCGGAACTACCTATTACTACCGAGCCCGCTGGACCGACGATGACGGTAATACTGGCCAGTCTGCTGAACTCCAGTTCAAGACCCAACCAGCTCCAGTAGTGAGTGACGCTACCATTAGTAACATTAACCTCAGCAGTGCTACCCTTGGCTTTACCACCCAAGCAGCCGTCAAAGCCAAGATCTACTACGGTACCTCTACCGCCTTTGGCTCACTCGTAACCGTAAACACTTCAACTGACCTATCTACCTACACCACACAGCTTAGTGACTTAGCTGATGGTACCAAGTACTACTACCGCATTAACACGGTAGACAGCTCCGGGTATGAATATGATGGTAGTGTAGCAAGTTTTACAACGATAGCTCGCCCGCGCATTAGCAATTTACGCTTCCAGACAGTCGAAGGCGAACCATCCTCGACGCAAAAGATTACCTGGACCACCAATGTGCCGGCCAGTAGTGAAGTCGTATTCGGCCCAGTAGGTTTGCCACAGGCCAGTGTGAGCGAAGGTGGCGACTTGCGCACAGAGCACGAAGTAACGGTGCGCGAGTTGCTGGATGACACTACATATAGCTTGATCGCCCGCTCCCGCGACGCCCTGGGTAACGTAGCCACCAGTGACCCTCAAGAGTTCCGTACTGCTCTAGACACCCGTGCCCCTAAAGCCTTCGACATTAACACCGAATCTAGTATTCGTGGTACGGGTGCTGAAGCTCGTGGACAAATCATCGTAACGTGGAAGACGGACGAACCATCTACCAGCCAAGTAAGCTATGGCGTAGGTGCAGGGTCCTCTGCTAGCACCAAGACGGCCGAAGACGCTCGACTAACCACTGACCACATTGTGATCATCTCTGACCTATCTACCTCGAGCGTATACAACGTGCAAGCTATCTCTGCTGACAAGGCTGGCAACAAGGTAGTTTCTACCGACCAGTCTGTAGTAGTAGGTAGGGGAACAGACAACATCTTTAGCATCATCTTCGGCGCCTTACAGAAGATATTCGGGTTGGAGTTGTAGGGGATGAGGGTAAAAACACACATGACTACATTATTTGCTCACTACCAACTGGTTGCTGATTTAGCCTCGAATCCGTACAATGGTAGGAACCGCTTATGCTAAAACACATAACAACAACAGCCAAGAAAGTTCATCACCACACGGTCGGTAAACCCCATGCCCACCTGATGGCCAAGGGTAAGGCGTACGCTACGTGGCATACCAAAAAGCATCACCATAAGGTCCACCTAGGCATAGCTAGTGTCTGGGCTATGATAGCCATTGTAGGTGCACTTGGGCTTAGCAACGTAGCTAAAGCAATCGATACCTTTACTCAGTCCGACTGGAGTGGCGGGGTAGGCACCTCGACTGTCGATGAGTATTTCAACCAAAGTGGAAATATAGATGCTTCTGTATCGGGAGAACTCAGCTTGGACGCACTGGCACCTACAATCTCAGATTGGTGTAGCACCGCGAATTGTGACAACAACTGGACCAAACGAAAGCAGATATTCTTCCAGAACAACGGCGGAGCTCGGACTGATTATCAGGTGTATCTTGCTATACCATATGACGCCGCAATGCGGGCGGATTTTGGCGACTTGAGGTTTACAAACGCAGCCGGTGATACAGACTTGCCATACTATATCGACCATGTTTCAAATGGCGTATCCGCGCGCGTGTACGTTAAGACCGATATAGGTGCCGGCGGCAACTTCATTAGAATGTATTATGGTAATGGCGCAGCCTCTGGCCAAAGTGACGGGGAAGCTACCATGGACTTCTTCGATGAATTTGATGGTACAGGTACTCTTGACCCAACGAAGTGGGACAATGTAAACGACCTTGCAACTGCAGGCGTTGGCTTGAGCGGCGATGGGGCAATGGTAGTAAATAGCACGACTACAAACGGCATCAACATCATCCCAAGTAGTGGTAGAGCTTCAGTTCTTCGCAATGACCCGGCAGTTTTTGACTTTGGCCTTCAGGTGAACTCCATGGGGAATAACGGCGACTGTAACGGGAGTGATATTAGCCCCAATATGTGGACTAACAGTAACGGCATTGATAATTACACAGTCGGCTTTAGTTGCCAAAACAATGGGGGCTCCTATAGTGTCTACTCCCATGCCAGCACAGCCGACAGTGGTGATGGGGGGTACCCCGGTGCTGGGATGGATAACCAGCCGCTTGGTCAATTTCCCGTAAAATACCGGGTTGGGCTTGATGGCGCTAATGGTATAGCCGCTTATAATAACAACTATCACCTTGGGGACTGGGTAGACTTACTGGGTGCTAATAATAAGGCTGGCTCGCAATCGCCACTTAACTTTAGTTTTTACTTTAATGGTATCGGGACGGGCTTCAGGGTCGATAAGGTTGCCCGCCACAAGTCGGGCGCAGATCTGAGCACGCCATTGTTTGGTATCACGGAGTTCGTGGGCGGCCGCTCTGGCTGGCTTACCTCTGCAACATTTGACACCGGCACTACGGAGTATAAGCTGTTCAATAACGTGCATATCGTCAGTAGCGGCTCTGGCGGCGAGGCTATGGTCCAGCCAAGGTTTGTTTCGAGTGCCAGTGATAACTCAAGCTATGATAACGCGTGCTCGTTCCTATACGATGGCACAGCCCCGAGTGTTTGTAATAACGGGGCTGAGCAGTACCTTAAGTATGCTGTGTTCATCTCCGCCGAGGATGGCAGCAACTTCAAGGTTGAAGACATTAGTATTGACTATACGGTAGACGGAACTGCCCCTACAAACCCAACAATCACTATGGCAGAAGGCTCGGGTGGCCAGGCAATCCCTAACGGCGGCTGGACGAACCTGCTAGCGATGCCGAGTACCCCAGGTGGCACCTTCGGCCAGACTACGTACAGTAAGCCTTACTTCGAGTGGAGTGGGGCGGCAGATAACGTCGGCGGATCTGGTGTATTGGGCTATTGTATATACTTTGGCAGGGATGACAGCGCCGACCCACTTGTGACGAAGGGGAGTATAACTACTTCAAGCCCGCTTGATACGAATGGGGCTTGCCCATATGCGATTGCCGGAACGAGCCTAGACCTGACCGGGCTTGGCACTGTAATGGACAACATCCAATACAATGGTGCAAGCGACGCCAATTACTACCTGCGCATCCGAACGATCGACGCCGTATATAACCCAAGTGTGGATACCGAGCAGTTCGAGTTTAAGCTGGATACGGTGTCGCCGCTGGGCTTCACAGCGGTCGTTCCCGGGGCGACGGTTAGCGGGACGGCAATGAGGATAACCTGGCCTACGAGTGTTGATGTTCTTGGTAACGTATTGACGATTCCTGCCGATAACTTGCAGAGTCTATTTGGGGGCCCGCCAGGCAACCCAAGTGACATCGCCGGCATAGCTTATTGTGTTGCAGATATCCCGCATACTTTTGCTGGACATTGCGTAGGTGGTTCGCAGGACGCGAGCTGGTATAAGGCCAACGGCGAAGCCCCGGTAACACTTCAGCAACTCCTTACTTCGACGCAGACAGGCCTGATACCGGCCACCTCAGGAGAGTACTTTGCTGATCTGAGCACCAACCCCGCCGTAGACTTTAATGGGCTGAACATTATCCAAATCATGCTCTTCGACAACGCTGGAAACATAACCAACACGTTCGCTTCTGGCTATGACCCTTCTTCGGCAACGTTCGTCGTCTTCAACAACACCCCGCCATCTGCCCCACAGAACCTGGTAGCCACACCAACTACCAACAACGCCAATAGCTTTGCCTTCAGCTGGGATGCTCCAAGTGACCTCGTAGGCCTCACCCAGAACGCCAACTACTGCTGGAGTGCTAATGTACTGCCAGATGCTAACAACTGTACCTTCGCCGGGGTAGGGGTGGAGAGCTTGAGCGCTGACGCCTACGCCACTCAGCCAGGCTTAAACACCATGTACGTTGTAGCTAAAGATGAAGCCGGCAACATAGACTACGCTAACTACGCCAGTGCTACCTTCACTGCCAACACCTCAGCTCCTGGCGCCCCACGTAACCTCGAAGTCATTGACGCCTCCAACAAGGCCACCAGCACCTGGAAGCTGGCTCTAAGCTGGGATGTACCACTCCTAGCTGGTTCCGGCGTAGACAAGTACAAGATCTTCCGCTCCGTGGACGACATTACCTACACCGAGATTGGTTCTACTACTGCAACCAGCTTCGTAGATGCTGGCCTCAGCCAAGTAGAGTACTACTACAAAATTAAAGCCTGTGACAACGCCAACAACTGTGGACTCTACAGTGACATGGACTCACTCCTACCGACTGGTCGCTACACTGATCCTGCTAACTTGGTCTCTGGCCCTCAGGTCGTAGACATTAAAACCCGCAGTGCCCGCATCCAGTGGAGTACAGATAGAGTAAGTGACACTAAGGTAGCCTACGGCACCAGTAGTAATAACTACCAAGCGGCTCAAGCCTACCAAGCTGCTCAAGTCACCAGCCACAGCATAGAGCTGAGCAACCTCCAGCCCGGTACTACCTACTACTACCGAGCTCGTTGGACTGATGATGATGGTAACACCGGCCAGTCCGCTGAACTTCAGTTCAAGACCCAACCAGCTCCAGTAGTAAGTGATGCATCCATTAGCAACATTAACCTTAGTAGTGCCACCCTTGGCTTCACAACCCAAGCAGCAACAAGAGCTAAGATCTACTACGGTACCAGTACTGCCTTCGGTTCACTCGTAACCGTAAACACCTCAACCGACCTATCTAGCTACACCACGCAGCTTAGCAACTTAGCTGACGGTACCAAGTACTTCTACCGCATTAACACCGTAGACAGCTCAGGTTATGAATACGATGGAAGTGTTGCGAGCTTTACAACACTTCCAAGACCAAGGATTGAAAATCTGGTGCGTGCACAAATTGAAGGCGAACCGAGTAGCACACAGAAGATTACGTGGACCACCAACGTTCCGGCTAGTAGTGAGGTAGCTTACAGCCCGACCGGAACTCCACAAGAAGTAGCGGTTACGAGTGAACTTAAAACTCAGCACGAGATGATCATCCGTGGCTTGAGTGACGATACCCAGTACACGTGGATCGCCCGCTCCCGCGACGCCCTGGGCAACGTAGCGGTCAGTGATCCTCAAGAGTTCCGTACTGCCCTAGACACCCGCCCACCAAAGGCCTTCGACATTAACACCGAATCCAGCATTCGTGGTACTGGTGCTGAAGCCCGTGGACAAATCATCGTTACGTGGAAGACCGACGAACCATCTACCTCCCAAGTAAGCTATGGCGTAGGTGCAGGATCCTCTGCCACCACCAAGACAGCTGAAGACGCCAGACTGACCACTGACCACATTGTGATCATCTCTGACCTATCTACGTCGAGTGTATACAATGTGCAGGCAATTTCAGCTGACAAGGCCGGTAACAAAGTAGTCTCTACTGACCAGTCTGTGGTAGTAGGTAGGGGGACAGACAACATCTTTAGCATCATCTTCGGCGCCTTACAGAAGATATTCGGGGTGGAGTTGTAGGGGATGATTAAGTTGGTCCCAACAAAGTGCTTATGCTACAATAGGGGAAAGAATTGAGGCTATGAACGACGACGTATTAGTAAAATTTGAGAATGTTTCCAAGCAGTTCCAGCTAGACGATGGGCCGGTTGAGGTATTGCATAACGTGAACTTCACCGTTAAGCGCGGGAGCTTCACAATCATTTATGGACCGTCTGGATCTGGTAAGTCGACCTTACTCAACGTATTAACGGGACTGGAGCCGCCTACAACTGGATCGGTCGTGGTCGATGGTCAGCACCTATACACTATGGACGCTGATGAGCGAGCTGGTTTTCGTGCTCGCCGTATGGGCATGGTGTACCAGACCAATTACTGGGTGAACAGCCTTACCGCAATCGAGAACGTGGCACTGCCACTCTTCCTGACCGGCCGCACCTACCAGGAAGCAATGGGGGAGGCTAAGGCGAGTATTAGCCGTGTTGGACTGGATAAATATGCCGAGTATCGTCCTAATCTGCTCTCTGGTGGTCAGCAGCAGCGCATATCTATGGCGCGAGCATCGATCATCAGTCCCATGCTCCTGATCGCAGATGAGCCAACCGGTAACCTGGACTCCAAGAACGGCGATATGATCATGGAGTTGGTGCAATCGTTCAAGAGCGACTTCGGTAGCACAATCATCCTGGTTACTCACAACTTAGACTACTTGCCACTTAGTGATTACCGCCTGTACATCAAAGATGGTGTTGTAACCGAGGAAAAGGGTTCATACAAGGGCCCAAACAAGCCAAAGGACGATGACGTAATGAAGGAATCGAAGCACCCGGCACCAGTTTTGGACTTTAACCCCGTAATACCAAATAAGAAGGGCAATACACTATGAGCAAGCAAGCCCCACAGCCAGTGATCAAGCCAAATGTATTGGCCCGCATTGCAGTTAAGAACTTATTCTTCAAACGCCTACGCACAACCCTAACGATATTGGGCGTTGTAATCGGTATTGGCTCGATCGTGTTCTTGCTTTCACTTGGTTTTGGCCTGCAGAAGCTGGTTGCCAGTCAAGTGGTGGGCTCAAAGTCGATTAAAACGATAGATGTAAGTACGCCAAAGTCGAAAAGCGTGAAGATTGACCGCGAGCGCGTGGCTGGATTTAAGGACTTGGCAGGCGTTGAGCAGGTTGCTCGAGTGTATTATTCATCTGGTAAGGCTAGCTTGGGCGAGTCCGAAACTGACGTAGTTGTTTATGGCGCCGATCAAGCTTATGTAGATTTAAGCTCACTCAAGAGTATTGCTGGTTCGACCGGCACCATGGAGAGCACTGACAGCGTGATCGTGAACACATCTCTTCTAAAGGCGATTGGTTCTAAGGAGAACACCAAGGCAGTTGGCAAGGAAATTACTCTAAACGTCACGATCCCGGGTCAGAAGGATGGCGAAGAGGATAGAGTGGTGAAGCGCACGCTCAAAGTGGGCGCGGTAGTTGAGACCGGCGCTGGTTCAGAGGTGTTCACACCAATTAACGTATTCGAGGAAGAGGGCCTTACGAGTGCTACTCAGGCAAAGATCCTCGTCGCTGACCGCGATCAGGTAAGCGTAGTTCGTAAGCAGGTCGAGAACCAAGGCTTCATAACCGCTTCACCAATCGATACGATCGATCAGATTAACCAGATCTTTAACCTCCTTAACGTCGTGCTCGTTGGCTTTGGTGGTATCGGTATGGTAATCGCGATCCTGGGCATGTTTAATACCCTAACTATTTCACTCCTGGAGCGCACCAAGGAGTTCGGCCTTATGATCTCGCTCGGTGCTCGTGCCAGGGATGTTAAGCGCTTGTTCGTAGCTGAAGCGCTAACCCTATCTATGCTTGGTGGCATCTTCGGCATCGTGGCTGCCGTAATCCTTGGCGCAGTTACGAATGCGGTCGTAAACGGCTTTGCTCGCGGACGGGGAGTGACCGATACCGTTAGCCTATTCGCAATCTCACCAACCCTTATGTTTGCCACTTTGCTGTTCGTGGCTGGCCTTGGCTTCTTGGTTGTACTGTACCCAGCACACAAGGCTGCCAACACTAACCCCGTTGATTCTATGCGCCGCGAATAGCGTGTAAATTTATTCGTATTTTGTTTGGTATATAGCCCCAAAGTGGGCTATAATCTTTTGTATGTTTGAAGATATGCTATCTGCTCAGAAGCCCCAGGAATATGCTGCAATGTACATCGACATGGATGCATTCTTTGCCTCTGTGGCGCAACAGGAGCACCCTAGACTGCGTGGAAAGCCTGTAGGTGTTGTTCCTTGTCTCGGGAGTAATTGCTCGATTATAGCGGCCTCGTATGAGGCCAGGGCGTATGGTGTGGGGGTAGGGACTCGGATCCGCCGGGCGCAGGAGCTTTGCCCGACTATAGAGGTCGTGCGCGACGACCCCGCTGTCTATCGGCGCTACCACGAGCAGATTTTAGCAATTTTAGAAGCCACTATATGTCGTATCGGCGTGCGGGGGATAGACGAAGCTTACATGCTCGTACCCTCGTATGCGCGAAGGTATTATAACGTTTATGCTTTAGCAAAAGAAATTAAGAAGAGCATAAAAACCCAGGTTGGTGAACACATTTCGTGTTCAATTGGTATTGCGCCCAATATTTGGTTGGCCAAGATGGCAGCACAGAGTAATAAGCCGAATGGGGTTACGATTTTGACGCTTGAGAGCCTAGCCGAGTTCTATCGTGGCCTGCCCCTCGTAGCGTGTACGGGGATTGGCAGGCGAATGGCCAGGCGGCTTTATGATGTGGGCGTGTCGGATACGGCCGATTTGGCAGGTCGTTCACTTCCATTCATGCGTGGCCACCTTGGTGTCATGGGGGAGAAGTGGTATTTGCGCTTGCGTGGTTTCGAAGTAGACGAAACACGGCGGAGCCGCGAGCGTAAGAACATCAGCCACCAGGTAACCGTGCTGGGGGACCGTAAGTTGACTACAGCTCAGCGCCAGAAGTATGTGATTGCACTAGCGGCTCGTTTGTCGGCACGCTTGCGGCGCTATGGGCTTAAGGCACGTGGTATCGGCCTGTACGTTTCTTATGCCGATGGTGCAAGTGGGCACAGGGAATTCCCGCACACGAGGTGTTTGCAGGGCGAAGCGGAGATTGTTGCCTTATCACTCGAATTGCTAGAATCCATCGCTGCAGAGGGTCGAGAGGTGCGGCTGCTTGCGCTTTGGTTGAGTGGCTTAACGGCGGTGGAGCAGCAAAGCTTACAGCTTGAGGACGCGGAGAGTCTGCAGGATGCGGCCTTGAGCCGTGCGATTGACAAGCTTAACGCCAAGTTCGGCCCACACACCGTTCAGCGGGCAGTAATAGCCAGTAAGGATTATGTACCGGACCGGATTGGCTTCGGGAATTCATGAGTCTTTCATGACACTCATGCTTGCCGTGCGATTTTCGTATCTGGTAATCTAGCCTAGAAGTAGGAGCACGCATGACAGTACAGCTCGATCTTAGTAAAAAGATTACCCCAGCAAGTATGGGGCCTGTATTGTCGCCAAAAATAATCAAAAACGTTACGAATAAGTTCCAGGTGAAACACCAAAGTCCTGGACAGGGGCGTTTGGCCCTCTCGTTGTTCATTCAGGGCTTGGCGCCTTCGAAGGACGCGCTAAAGCAGGCTCTAAAGGGAGTCAGTTTCCCGCTCAATGTAGTCGCAGCCGAGTTGAGCACCGGTAGCACGATGCAGGATGAGGCACTGGCAGGGATCACGGAGCAGTGTCTGGGCACACTCGCGGAAGTTGGTCACGCAAAAGTAACTAGTCTACATATCGGTTTAGGCAAGATGTGCGTGTTGGCTCCCGACGGAATCCCGGTAGATAAGTTATGCGCCGAGGTGAAGAAGGTTGTTCGGTCGTTTGGTGCAGAAGTGAATATCGGCATCTGCGAAGAAGTAGCAAACGCGCGAGATCTACCGGTGGCGTATGGTCAATCATGCGAGGTGGCTCGGGTCGGTGAGCGCTTGTGGGGCAAACCTTACGCGTACCGTAAGGCTGACCTTGGCATCATCGGTGCGGTGGTAGACGAATGCGGTATGAAGGATCGTGCCGCGGCAGAGTCAGAAGCCATTTTAGCTTCACTGGCCAAGCCGAAAAACTTGTTACCCACACTAAAGCTGTTCTTTACTCACAACATGAGCCCTACGGAAGTTGCAAGGGCAGGTAGAATTCATCGCAATACGGTTATTTATAGGCTGGAGAAGATTAAGAATCAAACCGGGTTGGACCCTTTGGATTTCAATGATGCCTCTCAGTTATATCTGGCAATCGGCTTGACCGAGATCAATGAGCTAGGCGCGGTCTCATGCTGCTTGAGCACAAACGCATCGATAACCGAAAAAGTAGTGGCGGGCTTGTTCTGTAGTAGGGCCGACGTAAGCGACGATAAGATCCGAGAAGTTATGAGTAGCCTGGGCGTAACGTTGCCACAAGACTTTGCAATGTTCCTGCAGCGTAACGGCGGAGGTACCGCTATCGAGCCACAGGACTCAGTAATCTTCTCGATGCCACTTGGTGATGATCTGGAATTCTCGATTCGGCCTATGCAAGGAAAGCGAGTTATTCAGGCTGCAGAAACGCTTGGCCAGCAGGGCACGGTAGCGTATTTGAATAGCAGACGGGCCAAGGGGCACTTGAGCAAGGCTCTTCTGGTGCTCGTGCACGACCTGCGCCTAGGCGAGTCCAAATGGCCTAGTAGGCGCGTGATTGCCGAGGGGGCTGTGGGTGGCTTGCTCGCGCTGACAAACAGCAACAGGCTAAGAAGTTATGCTCGTGTTCGAGCTGGGGCTATCGTTGCCGAGATTCAGGCTAACAGGCAGCTAGAGAGAACTGCTACCGCGCTGCTTGATTCGTCTTTAAATCTCACGCTGGCGGCAAGCCGGCTCAAGGTGCACCGCAACACCCTGATTTACAGAGTCGGACGAATAAGGCAGGCAACGGGCTACGATCTTACGAGATTCGAAGATGCTCTGCAGATTCGCCTCGCACTCCTTATGGCCTAAAGTTGACGGTAGGCGGGTTTTTAGCATAAAGTAGGGCATGGCTGCACCTCGGATGTAGCTTTTGTGGGCCCTTAGCTCAGTTGGCTAGAGCGCTTCCTTGACGTGGAAGAGGTCAGTGGTTCGAATCCTCTAGGGCCCACCAGAAAAATGCAATTATTATTTGGAGGTGAGGGTGTCAAAATTATCACAAACAGAAGCTCGCGCGTACCTCAAGGAGCATAACGTATTGAGGGAGAGTGGGCATTATGTTTACACCTCGGGCAAACATGGCGATACGTACCTGAACAAAGATGCCTTGCTACCGCACGTGGAGCTGGTAAGTGAGATATGCGAGCAAATAGCCAGCGAGTTTGTTGGGCAGGGCATTGATGCCGTTTTGGGCCCAGTGGCTGGCGGGGTGGTGTTGAGTCAGTGGGTGGCGCATCATTTGGGTAAGCTCGAAGGCCGCGAGGTGTTGGCCGTTTATGCCGATAAGCGCAAAACCGAAGGAGAGTTTATTATCCGGCGTGGTTACGATGAGATGATTCGCGGTAAGCGCATTCTGCTCGTTGACGATATTATCAACCAAGGCTCTTCCCTCAAGGGGCTGCAACGTGAGGTTGCGCGGATAGGGTGCGAAATAGCTGGAGTGGGGTGTTTGTGTAATCGCTATGAATCAACTGCCGAGGACTTCGGAGTGCCAAAGCTGTACAGCTACATCGAATTCAAACTAAACATTTATGGGCCAGAGGACTGTCCCCTTTGCAAGGCCGGCATGCCTATGAGCAAAGGTCTGGGCCACGCTTGAATTGTGCTAGGCTTTCGGCTATGCTTGGGCTAGATAAAGAGAGTGTTTGAGCTTAGTTACCACCTAGGCAAGCTCCGCGGCTGACGACGCGTTACAGGTCAGGGAAGAGTGATCCACCAAGGATAAGCCCGGTGGAACCCCCCAAGATCTTGGGGCCGGGCAGCATCATTTTGGTGGTTTTTGTATAATATTACAAAGTTAGGAGCACATATATGGCAGATCAGGCAAATATCGAAGCAATGAGGCATTCACTCGCGCACATCATGGCTGCGGCGGTGTTCAAATTGCAACCTGTCGCGCAGTTTGGCGTGTGGCCAGTGGTGGTGAATGGCTTTTATTACGACATTAAGCTAGCCGAAACACTCAGTAGCGATGATTTGGCCGGTATTGAGACTGAGATGGCAAAGATTATTGATGCCAAGCTCGACTTTGTGCGCGAAGAATGGCCAATTGACGAAGCGATTAGCTTTTTTAAGGACCACAACCAGCCTTTTAAGGTCGAGCTGCTGACAGATCTCAAGACGAAAGGCACAACTGCTGTAAAGGATTCTGGTGACGAAAACCTAGTCGGGGATAACGTTGCGTCAGTTACAACAGTTACGGTGTATCGCACGGGTGACTTTGTGGACCTATGTCGAGGGCCACACGTAGAAAATACGTCTGAGGTCGGAGCGTTTAAGCTCACTAAGCTGGCCGGTGCATACTGGCGCGGCGATGAAAAGAATCCTCAAATGCAGCGTGTTTACGGAGTGGCGTTTGCTACTCAGGATGAGCTTGATCGCTACCTGGCTATGCTTGAAGAGGCCGAGAAGCGCGACCACCGCAAGATCGGTAAAGAGCTTAATCTGTTTGTGTTCTCAGATAAGGTCGGCTCTGGTTTGCCGCTCTTTACCCCCAAGGGAACAATATTGCGCGAGCTTCTGAACGAATACTCACAAGCTCTGCGACTCGCACTTGGGTTCGAAAAGGTCTGGATTCCTCATGTAACCAAAAAGGAGCTTTACGAAACTTCAGGACATTGGGACAAGTTTGGCGATGAGCTATTTCTAGTAAAGAGTCAGGAAACGAGCGACGAGTTGGTACTAAAACCAATGAACTGTCCTCACCACCAGCAAATTTACGCTTCACAGCCCCATAGTTATCGAGACTTACCTATTCGATACCTGGAAACAACTACGGTATACCGCGACGAAAAGAGTGGTGAGCTAGGTGGCCTGTCTAGAGTGCGCTCCATTACCCAGGACGATAGCCATATATTCTGTACGCCCGAGCAGATCGAAGGCGTGCTAAGTGAACTAACGACCATTACCAAGGAGTTCTATGGTGCGTTGGGAATGAAGTTACGGGCCCGGCTGTCTAAACGGGATGAGTCTGATGCGTATCTGGGGGACAAGGCAACTTGGACGCAGGCTGAGTCGACGTTACGTAAAGTTTTAGAAGAAAGCGAACTGGAGTTTTATGAAGCAGAGGGTGAAGCGGCTTTTTATGGTCCCAAAATCGACTTTATGGCGACAGATGCGCTTGGTAGGGAGCATCAGCTTGCCACGCCGCAGCTAGACTTTGTGCAGCCTCAGCGCTTTGAGTTGACCTACGTAGACAGTGACGGCCAGTCTAAAACTCCTGTGATGATACACTTCGCGCTACTTGGTTCGATCGAGCGATTCCTGTCTGTCTACATCGAGCATACGGCGGGTGCTTTTCCGGTTTGGCTATCCCCAGAGCAAGTCAGGGTCTTGCCTGTGTCCGACAAGTTCTCTGAATATGGCCAAAAGGTCGTTACCGAGCTGAAGGCTGCAGGGGTTCGGGTGAGCCTCGATGATGGCGAATCTCTCGGCAAGCGCATACGCGCCGCTGAAGCCGCCAAAGTGCCATATACACTGGTAGTTGGCGAGCGGGAGCAAGAAGCCGGAGAAGTGGCTGTGCGCAAGCGAGGTGAGGGTGATTTAGGCAGTAAGAGCTCAGTAGAGTTTCTACAGGATATCACCGATGAAATCAAAGCCAGAAAAGCCTGAGACCGGTAAGCTCATAGCGGTAGTGGGTCCGACGGCGAGTGGGAAGTCTGCTTTGGCCATGGACCTCGCCCAAAAGTACTACGGGGAAATTATCTGCGCCGATTCTAGGACTGTCTACAGGGGGTTTAATATAGGGACGGCTAAGCCAAGTATGGAGGACCAGCAGCTCGTACCTCACCACTTGCTCGATGTGTCCGAGCCGGGGGAAGAGTTCAGCGCGGCTCGTTTTAAAGAGCTAGCTGATGAGGCAATGCGTGACATCTGGGCGCGCGGTAAAGTTGCGTTCCTGGTCGGCGGGAGCGGTATGTATGTGGACGCAGTGCTGTTTGACTACGGGTTTAGGAGTGATACGCCTGGTTCTGTAGACGATAATCCCGAACTAAGCCTAGACGAGCTCCAAAGCCTTGTTCGAAGTCAGTACCCCGAACAGTACAAAGTTATTGATAACAAAAATCGCTTGCGTTTAGAGCAGATTGTGCAGCGTGGGTTGGCTACGACGGATGATCGGAGAGAGTTAGCATATGACTGTTTAATCCTCGGGCTTAACCCAGATAGGCTTTATTTAAAGCAAAATATTGAGGACAGGGTTGATGTAATGTTGAACAACGGATTTATTCAAGAGGTGGAAGGCCTGTTAGAGAAGCATGGATACGGCTGCCCACAGCTAAACATCATCGGCTATAGGCACGCCGCGAGTTATTTACGTGGAGAGATTAACCTGGACGAGATGAAGCAACGGTTTGCAAGGGATGACATGGCTTTAGCCAAGCGACAGGTTACGTGGTTTAAGCGCAACCCAGCGATTCATTGGTGTGACCAGCCTGACGACGCAGGGCTCCTAGTGACTCAGTACCTAGCCAAAAACTAATCGCTTTTTGTTCCAAAAAGCATTGGCAATTGCACACGTAAAGGCCTATAATACGACCTATACACAGCAGTAAATGCGCATTATTGCACACATTTTGAGGTAGGAGGCCACACACATGCGCTTCGAACAATTGTTTGGATCAAAGACGAGAGTAAAGCTTTTGAGCTTGTTTTATAACAACCCAGAGCGTCCGTTCTACGTCCGCGAGATTACACGTAAGGTAGATGAGCAGATTAACTCTGTACGCCGCGAGCTCCAAAACCTCTTGAACATTGGCATTGTTAAATCTGTGAATCAGTCGAACCGACTGTATTACGAAGTTGACCCTAAGTACAAATTCCACGAGCAGTTGCAGTCGATATTCCAGCAGATCCCTGCCAAGACCAAAGAAATTAAAGAGACTAAGGAAGAAGATCAGATTCTTCGCAAGATCTCCAAGGCCGGTAACGTGAAGGTGCTGTTCCTATCCGGAGCATTTGTACGTGGTAGCAACCAGAACGTCGACATTTGCGTGGTAGGTGACATGAACAAAGCGCAGCTTGCTAAGGTCATAGGGGACATGGAGCAAGAAATGAGTCGTGAACTGAACTACTGGGCAATGCGTGTAGAGGACTTTGACTATCGCCGTAACCTGAACGATAGGTTCCTTATGGACATACTCGACGCCAAAAAGAAGGTTCTGGTTGATACGCTGGAGGTTTTTGGCAAAAAGGGTGATGCCAGCACGGACGAAGAGCAAGTTGAGCAGCCAATCCAGGAATATCAACGCGCAGATTACTCTGGCGCGGGTAGCGGCGGCCAGACGCCTGACTCGATCAAGGTAGAGGTGCAGGGCTAGTATGGCTAAGCGGGAGCGCATTACGGCCGACATTTCTCTACGCTCCTATCTGTACCTGTTAGGTGCTTTAGCGGTAATCGCCTTCCTGTGGTTCATATCCGACATCCTCATCCTACTATTCGCGAGTGTGGTGTTTGCAGCGGCGCTTGATCCATCTGTACGAGCTATGCAGCGCTATAAGATACCGCGTATAGTTGCCGTGGCGCTAATTTATGTAATTTTCCTGGCGGTTGTAGTTGGCACTGTGTTCCTGCTTGTTCCGACCGTTTCTGCACAGATAGATACTTTGTCGAAGGAGCTCCCAACTTATAGTGCAAAGCTAAAGGACTTGGCCGATCAGTCGCCGCAATTGGCTAATTTGTACACAAAGCTGACAAAACAAGCCTCTACGCTGGGGGAAGGATTGATTGATAATGCCGCGCCGGTCGCAGCTGGCTTCTTCAGCGGCGTATTCGGCTTCTTGACCTTCTTGGTTTTGACGTTCTATATGCTCTCCGGAGGCAAGAGGATCGCTATAACAGCCTTCGACTTCATCCCGCAACCACACTTGAAGAAGCGCTTGATAACCCTGAGCCTGGCGATCTCCACCAAGTTAGGCTATTGGCTACGTGGTCAGGCGGCGCTTGGATTAATCATCTTCGTCGCGGCATTTATAGGCTTGAGCGTGCTGGGTATCGAGTACGCACTCACTCTGGCGGTGATAGCGGGCATTATGGAGCTTGTACCGCTCGTAGGGGCTTACCTCGGCGCTATACCGGCTATTTTGGTGGCAGTCACGATGTCGCCGGGCAAAGGACTCGCTGTTGCCTTACTGTTCCTGGTAATCCAGATACTAGAAGGCCAGGTTATTGTGCCTCAAGTTATGAAGCGAGCACTAGGCTTACCCCCGATAGTAATTTTATCGGCTGTATTGATTGGCGGTAAGCTATTTGGATTCGTTGGCGTGTTATTGGCGGCGCCGGTAGCTGCGACTATCCTGGTTGTAGCCGAAGACGT
>CAYTBW010000005.1:73591-77286 GCA_964436255.1 uncultured Candidatus Saccharibacteria bacterium
CCTGATTTTTCTAAAGAATAGACCCAGCATAGGTGGTTCGCAACCCTGGTTTTTGCTAGAATAGACGTTATGGATATAACTTACACACAAAAAGACGGCATTAAACTAACTGGCAAAGGCTTTACAATTGTTCTGGACGGACCGCTAGATGCTAAGGCGGACGTGGCTTTGTTTTCATCTGTTCAGGAGGCTCGACCAAGCCTAACGAGCTTTGATTCTCCTGGCGAATACGAAGTGAAGGGCTGCATGATAGACGGAGTATCGATGGGCGAGGGGGCAACTGCTTTTCGAGTTGATATGGAAGATATTCGCTTGGGCTATCTACCAGCTTTCCCTGCTGAAGGAGAGAAGAATATAGAGGCTTTGGCGGGAGCAGATGCCTTGTTTGTGCCCCTTGAAGGCGTAGAGGTGGAAAAGGTAGCCAAGCTCGTGGCCTCCCTAGAGCCAAAAATTGTGATGCCGATTAAGTATAGCGAAGCCGAATTAAAAGCGTTCTTGGCCGAGATGGGGGCTAAGGATGTTGAGCCTGTCGAGAAGTTCAAGCTTCAGCGTAAAGATATTGAAGAGGACAAGCAGCAGACCGTAGTCTTGCAGGGTTAATACCAGTAAGCGCTCCGAGAGATAGGAGGCGCAGTAGGAACATCAAAAAACCTCCTTTTAGGAGGCTTTTTGTTCTGTCTGAGCGGCTGCTTGCTTCTGATATTTGTTGAGCGTGCGAATTGTCGAAGCCGCGAGCTTTAGTCGGACCTTCTGCCCATCAATGATGAGGGTTTTAGTCTGCAAGTTTGGCTTCCAGTCTCGCTTCGTGTGGCGCATGGAGTGGCTCACGTTGTTGCCGAACTGCTTGCCCTTACCTGTAATGTCGCATTTGTATGACATAGTTAATTCCTTTTTCGGCAGTATTTATTGTTTAGCGCCGAAGTAACCTGAATATAGTAGCATGTTGGCATGATTTTGACAAGCTTTGTAGGGGTGGTGGGCCGAGCTCAAATCGGCTATCATATTCGTTATGGAATTGAATGCAATTACGCTAATCGCATACCTGTTGACTCTGGTAATCGCCTTAACCGTGCACGAGTTCTCGCACGCCTGGGCTGGACACCAGCTTGGAGATGTTACTGCCAAGGGGGAGGGTCGACTGACACTTAACCCAATTGCCCATATAGACCCCTTACTGACCCTGGCGCTACCTTTGTTTCTAATCTTGGCGGGCTCGCCAGTAGTGTTTGGTGCCGCCAAACCTGTGCCGTTTAACCCCTATGCTGTGCGTTACGGCAAATGGGGGGCGGCTATGGTGGCCGCCGCGGGACCGTTTAGCAATCTGTTCATGGCCACCTTCGTGGCTGTGTATCTGCGCCTATTTAACCTCTCGGGCACGGTAGAGCAAGTACTTATTAGCTTTGTACTTATGAACCTAGGCTTCTTTGTATTTAATATGCTGCCAATTCCGCCATTGGATGGCTCGAGAATACTATATGCTGCCGCACCGCCGGCTTTGGCGGACCTGATGGACCGAATTGAGCGCTTTGGCCTGGTGGGGATTATGCTTTTTCTGTTTCTGTTCTATCGCTTCTTTAGCCCTTTCATTGCCACCGCGGTAGCATTTTTGGCGAAGCTATTACTCGGCGGCGCTGTGCTATAATAAGGGTGTTCTGCTGCTCTCGCCCAGAAGTGGGCACGTAACTTTTTCCTATTAAGATAGTTGCTTTGGGAGTTCTAGATTGCCTTGGTCGAAAGACTCTGTGCTGCGAACACCCACCTGGATATTGCCGGGAAGAGTTAACGCCCCTGCGGAGTGTGCGGATCTGCATTATCAAATAAACCACCTGGATAGCGGGTGGTTTTTGCTTATGACTCTCTATAGTAGGCCAAATTGTGTTCGTAGGGCTGCTTCGCCGTCCAAACCCACGGCTGTAATGATCTTGATCTCCTTGGGTAAGCTAAGGAGCTTTTTGAGTCCCTTTACATAGTTGGCAGGGTCATACGGGTAGATCCAGAGCCCTTTGGTGTAGCTCACAAACCCTTGCAGCTTGAGTTGGGACACCAGGTAGTTTCGGGTGACCTTTTGGCTATCTGGGATTTCGAATGTCACAAGGTACCATTTGCCGTCCCACTCCTTCGGCTTGGCGATACCTTTTATGCTGAGGGTATAGAGATCGAGGTGGCGCAGTCCCTTATCGGTTACTTTGTAGAGCTTTTCGTGCTCAATCGTACCAATAGATACAAAACCTTGCTTGGCTAGTAGGGCGGTCGTGTCGATAATACGGCGGCGGGCATTAGGCCCAAATAAGCTCAAAAGAGAACGGGCAGCGGTTAGCTCGTCTTCGACGATAACCCGCTTGCCCGCTATGACTTTCAGCACCTCTGCTGATTTGTTGATCCTTGGCACACATTTACTCGTTACATAAGTATTATGTCAAAGCATGAGAGTTATGTAAAGTACTTTTTGCGACAATTTTCTATCTGTTGGGGGATTATTGGTATAATAACCTCGCGGGCCTAGGGGTTCGTTGGTAGCAGGGTGTGGCGCAGTTGGTAGCGCGTACGGCTGGGGGTCGTAAGGTCGCAGGTTCGAACCCTGTCACCCTGACCAGGCAATTATTCACCAGGTTATAAAAGCCTTGCCCATATCTGGTATTCTCGGTACAATAAGCACAAGCATTATTCAAGGAGAAGAGGGCGGTTTCTCTCCAGAAAAACCACCAAAAACAAAACAATGGCAGACAAGGCCAAGACATTGCTCCAAAGGCTCCACCTAAAGCCATCTACTACCCTCAAGGTTAGTAAGACGGCTATTTTTGTTCTCCTAGGCCTCATATCTGTACAGACTGTAGCCGGCGGACTCCTGTGGTATGCGGACAAGATCAAGGCGGCAGGTGGGATTAGCCAGGTTGGTACAATAGCAACGCTGACGAACTTTGGCCTAAGTACCACGGTAGATGGTGCTGGCAATAGGTACGTCATGCAGTTCGATGGCTACATCCGCAAGTACAATAGTTCGGGTACCTTTCAACAGCAGTGGGGCGGACGGGGTAGCGCGTTTTCAAAAGAAGAGTACGTACCAGGACAGTTTTATTCAGGGGAAGTCGGTTACTATATAGCAGCTGGGCCATCGAACACTCTATACGCCACAAATGTTGATCATATCGAAAAGTTCACCTCTACCGGGGGCTTCACCACAAGTTGGGCTCTCCCGGATAATCTCTGGGCAAGTGGCATAACGACCGATAGCGCTGGCTACGTGTACGTCGTGACGGGTCTTCAGGGGTGGGAAGGGGCAGTGACGGGGACGCCCGAGATCCTGAAGTATTCTCCTACAGGAGTTTTGCAAACTCGCTTGGGGTCTGCCCGGGCAGTTTGCAGGGCCGTTGGCAGTCACGGTGAACTCAGCGAATCAGGTATATGTGTTAGATATGGAAGGGGAAGGTGTTGCCGTTGAGAAGTTTTCGAACACCGGTACGTATCTCACAAAAGCAGACCTCAGTTCTAATCCCCCGGTAGTATCAATTGCAGCGGAATCTGGCAACTATCTCGTTGGTACAAATATCAATCCTAATAATTCTGTAAGCCAGTTGGTCCGCATACAAGACACCACCACACTGAGCATTGACACAACGAGCTTGCCAAACGGTGCGGTCGGGTCGTCATACTCGCAGATCGTTGCCACTAGTGGCCAACAGGGCTCGATAACTTAC
>CAYTBW010000006.1:0-9189 GCA_964436255.1 uncultured Candidatus Saccharibacteria bacterium
TGGTGCCAGAGGTGGGACTCGAACCCACAAGCCTTGCGGCACACGATTTTGAGTCGTGCGTGTATACCAATTCCACCACTCTGGCAAAATGCTTAGCTTCAATAGCCATTCATAGAGCTCCTGTATTATAATGGATGAGTACAAATATTGTCTATGACTGAACAAAAGCCAGAATTTACCCTAAGCGTCGAGGAGATGACTCAAGGCCAGCAAATGCAGCCGGCAGAGCCTGAGCTTATTGGCGTGCAAGAGCAGCCTCAAACTGTTTTTGAGCCGACGCAGCAGACAGAGAGCGTTTCACCCCCGGCTATAGCGGGCTCAGAACCAGAGGGAACTGTGGCAAGCCCTGCCAATGCTGAGCCTACCTACCCTGCGGCAGTTGCGCCTATGGTGGCCGGCCTGGCACAGCCACAACCTGAACCACTGGCGTCAGCTTCGCCACAACTCAATTCAAAAGACCGAGTTGTGCAGCTTGCTCATCAGCACAAACATCGTCTCCGACCAATTGGTTATGCACTCGGTGGGTTCCTGTTGTTTATAGTGCTTTTTAATTTTCAGCTCATTGCTCAGCAGATAGGTTACTTCTTAAATCCACCTAAGCCAGCCGAGAATATGGCACTGCAAGACCCGAACGCTGTTACTACGAACGCTAGTATAGTCTCCCCGGAAAGTGTAATCATAATACCCAAGATAAATGTGAGTGCCCCGATAGTATATGCGGATTCCGTAGCGGAAGATGAAGTAATGAAGGACCTCGAAAGTGGAGTTGTTCACTATGCCAATACTGCCAAGCCTGGCGAGAATGGCAACGCAGTTATATTCGGTCATTCCTCGAACGACTGGTGGGAATCAGGCGACTATAAATTTGTTTTTGCTTTATTAGGAAAGCTCGAAGTTGGCGATCAGATCCAAGTTAACTATTCTTCTCGCAAGTACGTATATGAAGTGACTGAGAAGAAAGTTGTCGAACCTTCGGAAGTCTCGGTACTCAACCCTACGCCCAATCCAGTTCTCACCCTCATTACATGCACCCCACCAGGCACAGCATGGCAGCGGCTCATAATTGTAGCTAAGCAGATCCAGCCTAGCCCAGACGTAGAGCCAGTTGAGCAAGTGGCGTCAGTACAGAAGCCTGGCCAACAGCCAGTTGAAAACCCTGCCAAGCCAGCATCAATCCCAAGTAACGCGCCAAGCATTGGTGAACAGATTAGTAGTATATGGACCGACGTCGTCGCGTTCTTTACCCCAGAGCAGCGAGAGGAAACTGGCAATCAAGAGGACGAGCCAGCCGGACCACAGCGCCTACCAGAAGTTAGCTAGCCAGCAGCGCCGAGTTAATATTGCTAGTCTTGAGTAAGTTTCACTTCTTTCAAGAAGCCTGCGTTCGTATAGAAGATGATGTCGTCGCTTCGACGGAATGAACTGAAGCCCACGTTGTCGCCTCGGTCACTGATGATCTGGTCGTTCTGGCCGTCATAGTCAATCAATCTCAACTGCCCATTGGCCACAACTATAATATGGTTATCGTCATACCAGGACCAGCCCTGGAGTCTTGTCAAACTCACTCCAAAATCAAAACGTTCTGCCTGTTCTAGGTCGTAGGTTTTAAGCTTGTCGCCCGCGTTGTAGACAATTCGCTGACCATTATTGCTAATCGTGTAGGCTGTTGCGGAATTTGACAGTAATCCAGTGAGCGGTTTTTGGCTATTAGGCTCGCGGATAACTACAAGCTCTTTCGTCTCAAGGGCGAGCATGGCAATGTATTCACCCGCGCGATCTTTTTCTCTTTTGAGGGAGTATGTCGCGCTCTGGGGTATCACCACTGGTCGTCGGGACTTATCGTTATTTGAGCCATCGATACGCCACAGAGTGTTCTTGGTAGAGTTCGCGTCTGGTCCAAGCACCGCGAATACCTGATTATCATAAGGCGTAAAGGCTAGGACATTCTGGGCTAGAACAGGCCCAAGAGTTTGGCTTTCAATATTAATTTTGCGTAGGGCCTTTTCTGGACTGAGCCAGTAGATCTCATTGTCATTGGCTGGGTGGAACGTAAAACTTCCGCCGGCAACTTGTAAATTGGCGGTTAGGTTTAACGACGAGTCACTATCTGTTATTACGATAGTTTGAGCAATAGTCCCACTCGTTTGCGTAATAATTTGGCGCGAGCCTTTTTCGTTAACGCGCAAATCAGTGATAGTTAGCGGGCCGCTATTAGATTGTGGGGTATAGAGTTTTGTAGGTGCATCTGACCCATTAAGCTGCCAAACGGCCGTTTCCGGCTTTGCAGAAATAGCAAATGACCTACGCTGGTCTCCGGACTGCGTGACCTGGCCGAAGTTATATTCGGGCAGCCAATTCTGGTAGCCAAGCTTTTGAGGTAACAGGAGCGCGTAGTTTGCGAAACTAACCTGTTGGGCTTCAACAGTAAGGGACTTTTTCCAGACTCTAAACTCTGGCCTCACGAGTTCAATGTTCATAGGTCCCAGTTGAGCGTTCGTCAGGCGGTACGGTGTAGCATTTTTGTCCCTCGTACCGTTAATGTAGATATCTGCGCCATTCGGTTTAGAATCAATCAGTACAAGTCCAGACTCTTTAATTTGCCCCGTCAGAAAGTCGTATCGGTAGCCCTGTGCCATAGCCACAAGGAAGATGCTGCCCAGAACCATCGCGAGGATGGCAAAGATATAGGTGAGTGCTTTTTGAGTCTGCTTAGATATCATGAGATTGTCTAGATTATAGTCTTAATTATTGGTTTTGTTAACTATTCACGGCATGGTGCTGCATGGCAACGACTGATACAATGATTCGACAAATCACATTACCCAAGGAGAGCACGTGTCTAAACTGATAGTTAAAGGACCATCCGTACTAAAAGGAACGATTAGAGTGGCTGGTAATAAAAATCACGTGCTGCCCATGATGGCCGCATGTCTGCTCGTTAAAGGAGTTACGAAGCTGCATAACGTACCCCATATATCGGATGTTGAAGTAATGACCAGTATGTTCACAGGTCTGGGGGCAACGGTTGTTCGTAGTGGTACGACCTTGACGATTGACGCAACTAACTTGACTGCTACAGATACGTACCTTCAGGATGCTCGAAAAATGCGGGCCTCCCTCCTTGTCCTGGGTGGTGCCATCGGCAGATTAGGTAGCATATTAATCGCACAGCCGGGCGGAGATATTATTGGTGCGCGCTCACTGGGTGTGCATGGGCGCATATTTGAAGATCTTGGGCTGAGTATTACGGTAAGTGATGCCGGGGTGAAGCTGGTGGGCAAGGTTCAGGGGAATTGCGTCGTAAATGCCGAACGCACTGTTACTCCAACAGAAAACGCGGTTTTGGCAGCAGTCTTGGGTAAAGGCCATAGACAGATTAGACTGGCTGCTCTTGAGCCACACGTAGTCTCTCTGTGCGAATACTTGAATAGCCTGGGGGCTAAAATATCCGGAATCGGCGGTTTTGTGCTGGATATAGAGGGGGTTGAATCCCTGCATGAGGGAGAGGGTACAATCATCCCAGATCAACTGGAGGCAGGCACGTTAGCTATTGCCGCAGCCGCCGGCATGGGTGACGTGGTAATAGAGGAGTTCGTGGCCAACGATCATGACATGCTACTACTTAAGTTCGCTGAAATGGGAGTGAACTTTACACTGGTTAATAACAGGACGATTCATATAAAGCCTTCGCGGACACTTAAGGCAGTCGATATTCAAACGCAGCCGTATCCAGGTTTCCCAAGTGATCTCCAGGCTCCATTTGCCGTACTCATGACGCAAGCCGAAGGTAAGTCTGAAATATTCGAAATCATGTATGAGGGGAGGTTGAACTACCTTTTCGAACTGCAACGTATGGGCGCCGAGGTAGGCATCGAGGGCCCCCACGTTGGCTTTGTAAAGGGTCCGACCAAGCTACATGGTACCGATGTGATCAGCTTCGACGTCCGTGCGGGAGCTACAATTTTGCTTGCCGCTATGGTTGCCGAAGGAACGACGGTTATCGATCGAGTTGAGCACATCGATCGAGGCTATGAGTTTATCGATAAACGACTCAATAGCTTGGGCGCAAGCATGGAGAGGGTGGATTAGCTGGCCTTGCCCTCATCCGCTTGCTAAAATAGGGCTATGTTTAAAAAACGAATTGCAATTGATCTAGGGACTGCCAACACGTTAGTCTACGTCCCTAAAAAGGGCATTGTTGCCAACGAGCCTTCTGTCGTTGCAGTCAGTGTAGATGACAATCGCATAGTAGCTATTGGTAACGAAGCGCGCGAAATGCTCGGCCGCACACCAGACATCATTACGGCTTCTAAGCCGTTGAAGGATGGCGTAATAGCCGATTATCGGATTACACAGGCTATGTTGCGACACTTCATCGATAAAGTCAGTGGTAGTTTTCGCCTAGGAAGGCCCGAACTGATGATTAGCGTGCCAGCCGGAGTTACGTCGACTGAACGGCGGGCGGTCATTGACGCTGCTTCTGCTGCCGGCGCTAAACGCACCTACATTATTCGCGAACCTGTCGCCGCAGCGATAGGAGCGGGGGTGCCTATAGCCGCTCCAGCGGGAAACTTGGTGGTAGATATTGGCGGAGGAACGACCGAGGTTGCAATTATCTCACTCGGAGGCATCGTAGCCCAGAACAGTGTGCGCGTAGGTGGTGACAAAATTGACCAAGCCATAGCCGACTATGTTCGCAAAAAGTACAGTCTGGTGGTGGGGGATCAAACGGCCGAAGAGATAAAAAAAGAGATCGGCAGTGCTCTGCCACTCGATAAGCCTATGACAATGCAGATCCGTGGCCGCGATATGGTTGCTGGACTGCCAAAAACAATTACACTGAACTCTACCGAAATAACCGAAGCAATGAGCGATTCGCTTGACGAAATTATATTGGCGGTTCGCGCCGTACTGGAGCAAACACCACCGGAGCTCTCAAGTGACATTATAGATCGAGGCATGGTCATGACGGGCGGCGGCGCACTGCTACGTAACATTGATAAGCTAATGACGAAGGTAACGGGGGTCCCAAGTTATGTGGCAGAGGAGCCTTTGTTATGTGTTGCAAAGGGTACCGGGATCGCACTCGAGAATCTAGATGATTATATGCGCAGTGTGATAAGCAATCGATGAAATCTGTCGCGCACACACTGCCATCTAGAGTTCTGAACGGCGCGGTCGTAGCACTTTTGGTAGGAATGCCGTTTCATGCAATGGCAGTCATTTCTCTAGGCTACTTCATAGGTGGCCAAGCTTACTGGCAGGCCTGGAAAGAACTGCTTTTTATAGGAATGATTGGCCTGGCTGTCTTTGTCTTTGCATCAGCCAAGCGGCGCACCTTTAGGTTCGACACAGCTAACATTAGTGTACTCACACTCATCGCCCTTGGTCTGCTTGCTACAATCGTTTCAACTGTTCCGGTAGTTCAGGCGGCTTTTGGATTGAAGGTAGTCGTATTGCCTTTGGTGCTGTACATCATCATGCAGCTGGGCGGAGTTAAATTTAGCGAGGATACACTAACCAAGTTAATTCTGTGGCCTGCATATGTTGTTGCGATATTGGCGGTCTTGCAGGAGTTCGTAATACCATTGGGTTGGTGGGGGGCAATTGGCTATGGCGAGTCCACAATTCGCCCGCTTCAGCTAGTGGATCCGGCAGTAAAGAGCATACGAGCTTTTGCAACCCTGGGCGGGCCGAACCAAATGGGTGCTTACCTCATCTTGCCAACCCTTTTAGGTGCTGCAAAGTTCATTAAAACAAAGCAGATTCAGTATGGTGCCGGCGCTGTCCTGACTCTCTCTGGGGTTGTATTTTCCTTTTCACGCAGTGCCTGGCTTGGTCTGGCCACCGCGGCTCTCGTGGCAATAGTTGTTTTTGGCAACCGCCTAATTAGGTTCGCCACCACTTTCTTAGTAGTCGCTGCAATAATTGTACTGATAACAATAAGCGCTACATTGCCGGCTCGCTTGCAAAATACCCAACTTCAATACTTCTTGCTTCACGGACGTTACAGTCAAACCCAAGAGATTGAAGGCTCGGATTCGGGCCGCATAACTGCCCTCAATACGGCAGTTCAATCCGTCAAGGACCATCCATGGGGCAATGGGCTCGGCACGGCTGGGCCTGCCAGCTTTCGTTCCACTCAGCCAGTTATTACAGAGAACTGGTACCTACAGGTGGCTATAGAAATCGGCATTCTGGGCGTTGTATTATTCCTGCTATTCTTTGGGGTGAATATCTTTGAGCTCATTCGTAGTAAAGACCTGTTTTGGCAAGTTCTGGGGGCAAGCATTTGCGGCCTATTCGTTACCAATCTGTTCTTGCACGCCTGGGCAGATTCTACGCTCGGGATTATTATTTTTAGCTTGATGGGGATCGGAAGGAACCGTAGCGCATGAGAGTAGCAGTTGTCCATGACTGGCTTAATCAAAAGGTAGGCGGTGCGGAGTTTGTACTTTTTGAGATCATGAAACAGTATCCCGAAGCCGATCTTTTTGCCCTTACCTATAATCGTAAAGTGTTTCGTCCATACTTAGGCATGCGAGAGGTCCGCACGTCATTCTTACAGCACATGCCACGCTTCTTGAAGCATCGCCCACAATATCTCCTGCCGTTTGTGCGGCGAGCAGTGACTTCGTTTGATTTCGCTGGCTACGACTTAGTAATTTCAAACTCTACTGCCTGGTCAAAGAACGTGCGCGTTCCGGAAGGGGTCAAGCACCTGTCTTACTGTCATTCTCCCGCCCGAATGATTTGGGATAGTTGGCCTGGCTACCTTGATACGAAGGGTATCAAGCACTCATGGCTAGGCTCACTAAAAAGATTCTTCATAACCAAGATGACGTCTCGGCTTCGCTTATGGGACTATTATGCTACGAGTAATATTGACCTGATTGTCGGCAACAGTCGCTACATTGCCGGAAGGATTAAGAAGTTCTATGGGATTGAAGCACCAGTGCTCTACCCACCCGTGGACGCTCCAGCTCGAGATCATCTGCCCAGTGAGGAGCCTTATTACCTGGTTCTTTCGGTGCTTAGCAGGTATAAGAATATCGATTTAGCCGTAGAGGTCTTCAAGTCAAACGGGAAGAACCTTGTAATAGCCGGGGATGGGCCGGACCGGGAGCGGCTCGTGGCATTAGCTGAAGGTGCGGAGAATATTGTTTTCGAAGGCCGGGTTAATGACCAGAGGCGTGACGAACTCATGGCAGGTGCAGAAGCCTTCATCTTTCCTAGTATTGAAGATTTTGGGATAACTCCAGTCGAGGCTATGTCATTCGGTACTCCGGTGATCGCGCTGAGGGGCGGTGGCCTCATGGAAACCGTTCAGGACGGCGTATCTGGTATTATCTTCGATCATCCTACCGTAAGTCAGCTGAAGGCCGCCGTGATACGCGCAGAAAGCACTTCTTGGCAACGAAGCGCAGTCCAACAAGTTGCTAAAAAGTTTACCAAAGTAAAGTTTGCAAAAAACTTGTTGGACTACGTAGCTAGGGTGATGGATTAATGAAACCTCAAGACAAAACCAATCGTTATGACATACTGGGCTTACAGATTGATGCTGTTATGATTAATGAATCATTAGACATTTTGGCCAAGCAGATAGCCGGCGGGCGGAGCAGCGGATCTTTCTGCATGATTAAGCCATATGTTGAGTTTGCGTCAAAAGCCAGCACTGATCCTAAAATTAGAACTGTTTTAGGAACGATGGACCTTGTGGTCGCCGATGGGGTGTCCCTTCAATGGGCCGCAAGTTATCTGTATGGCAAGCCTGCTACAAAGCCAAGTCTCGCCAAGTTGGTCCGCAGCCTCATGGGCTGGATCCAGAAAGATACTTGGCGCGACCAGATTCTGCCCGAAAAATTTGCCGGCATAACGCACACGGCTCAACTGTTTAATCGAGCTCAAAAAGAGGGTTGGAGCGTGGGGGTAATTGGCGGCACAAATCCGCCACAAGTGATTACAGGTGAGCTGAGGAAGCGCTGGCCAGACTTAGATTTAGTAGAAGTGTGGAGCGGATACAGTAATTCCGCCAAGACTATGGACTTTACAGCCTGGCAGAATGATAGGGTATTGTCTAAGGTCATTCCGGAAATCCAAGCAAAAAAGCTCGACCTACTATGTGTGGGCATGGGCTTCCCGCGTCAGGAGATCTTTATGGATACATTTCGAGAGGTCGGTCTGGCTAAAGTCATGATCGGAGAAGGAGGAAGCTTTGATTACCAGGAAATGGGGGGCTCCATACGCCGTGCACCTGCCTGGATGAGACGCTTTGGTCTCGAGTGGCTATGGCGACTGTTGCGCCAGCCTAGCAGAATTACTCGGCAAGTAGCAATTCCTCGTTTTATTTTGGCCGTACATCGGCAAGCTCGGGGGAATTGGCAGACCAAAAGCGACTAATTCCTCTTTACGCTCATGCTTATCTCGTGTAGAATGGCCTTAAGATAACCATGGATGGGTGAGGGTGACAGTGTGAATCAGACAGGAAATACTACGCAAAATTGTACAAACTGTAGCGAGCAGGACACAATTAGTATTGCCGGAAAGACATTCTGTGCGAACTGCGGAACACCCCAGTCAGCAGCGCAGGCCGACCCATCGGTTCAGCAATCATCTACGCCGGCGCCGAGCCTCTCCGTGACACCACACACTGCCTCCGATACATCTTCTGTTCAAATGCCTACAGTGAGTGCACAATTGGCAGATAAAATGCCCGGCTTAGAGCAGACTACAGTTGGCTCGGATTCAACAGCACCTGTAGCTCAAAACACCGTGCAAACTCGTTTAAAGGCCGACCAGCTGAGCAGCGCACTATCCACTCAATCAAGTCCGAGCATTGCCAAGTTTAGCTCCGAAGACACGAGTGCATCGGCAGAATTACCCGAAGACAAGTCTAACAGCGAAATGGGTTCCCTGAACGATAAAGTAGGTGAATCCGTAATGAGCGACGAAACGCTTGATGCGCTAGCGAACACCTCTTCTGACCTAGTAATGCCCACAGTCCCTCCTGAAGATGAGCCCGCGACACCAAAGCAATCAAGTTACAAGCTAGACCTAACGCAGACCTCATCGGCAAAGCTACCGAAGGCCGTTAGCGACATCCGTCCCGGTGTACAGTCTGCTCCGACTGTCCCAACTCAAGTGCCTGCTTCCACCCCCGTACCGCCAATCACTGCTGCAACTGCTATA
>CAYTBW010000006.1:9199-58448 GCA_964436255.1 uncultured Candidatus Saccharibacteria bacterium
CCGCAACCCCCACCCCTACACCAGTTGCATTTGCAGCACCACTACCAAATCAGACTCCTGTTGCTCAACCATCGCCTAGCCCAGCACCAGTCCAGGCGGCGCCAGCACAGCCCGCAGTAGCCTCTGTTATGGACACCTCTAGTCAGGCGGCCCCTACTCCGACTACACAGCCAAGTAAGGGTCTAAAGGCGAGTAGCGTAGCGTTAAGTCTTGTTGGCCTTCTTTTGCTCGGTGGTTACGTGTGGCAAGTTAATTATCCAAACCTCGCGCTAAAGGTGGCGGGTAGTAAGGCCGGCATTAGCGCCAATTTCCCCGGATACATACCGAGCGGGTGGAAGCTTAGCGGCAATATTCAGTCTACCCCTGGGAATATCAGTTATAACATTGCCAACACAAAAAGCGACAAAGCTGTCCAGGTTAGTGAGTCAAAGACAAGCTGGGACTCACAGGCATTAGCTGAAAACTATGTAGCTCCAAAATCAGACAATTACCTCGCCCTTCAGGCCCAGGGCCTCACTATCTACTTGTATGATGGCAATCAGGCAAGCTGGGTAAACAATGGTACGTGGTACCGTATCGAGGGTAGCGACCATGGTTTAAGCCAAGATCAGATCATAAAACTAGCCACAAGCCTATGAGCGATCGCGCCTGGGAAGACCTGGTCGATCGAATAGACGTTAATTTTGGCATTACTCACTCCCGCAAGTTCGAAGAAGCAATTGAGGGGGAGCGTGAGCTCAAGAACACAATTGACCGCGTAGACTTTACGCGTGGCGGTCAGCCTTATCGCATCGAGCGGATTAGCTCCCCGGCTATAATTGACAAGAAAACAACATATAACAAAACTGGGGTCGCGACTAGCTCGCACGTGCTCTATGACGCGAACGAACTTACTCACAAGGTTGTCTTTTATCGCATGGACGGCGAAAACCCTGTCGAAGTATCGCCCGAAGATCTCTTGCACTAGCCCGCGCAGCCTTATCTCGCTATACTTATAACCATGAGTAACCAGAAGCCCAAAGTAAGAACGAGATTTGCGCCAAGCCCTACGGGCCTTTTACATATTGGTGGCATACGTTCGGCACTATTTAACTACCTTTATGCAAAAAAGCACGGTGGCGACTTCATACTACGACTCGAAGATACCGATCGAGAGCGGTTTGTTCCGGAAGCGGAGGATCATCTACTTGCGTCTCTTTCGTGGCTTGGTATTTCTCCGGACGAAGGAGTAGGGGGTGAAGACAAGGGTTATGGCCCGTACGTACAATCTGAACGACTTGATGTTTATAAGGAGTATGCCGACAAGCTGGTTGCTTCGGGACACCTTTATCCTTGCTGGTGCAGTGCAGAACGGCTAGCTGGGCTTCGAGAGCAGGCGCAAAAAGAAAAGGTGGCTTTTAAGTACGACCGGCATTGCTTGGGCAGCCCGGGAAATCCAGAGAGTCCACATGTCTTGCGGTTCAAGGTTCCTACTGGCGAAAAAATCGCATGGGACGACGCTGTTCGCGGTAGACTTGAATTTAATTCAAATGATATTGATGACTATGTGGCAGTTAAATCGGATGGATTTCCTACCTATCAGTTTGCAAACGTGGTAGACGATCACCTTATGGAGATTTCGCACGTCCTGCGAGCAGACGAATGGATTCCTAGTACGCCAAAGCATGTACTGCTCTACGAGGCTTTTGGTTGGGAGCACCCTGAGTTTGCTCACCTGCCCGCGGTGGTGCCTCCAGGTGGTGGCAAAAAGCTAAGCAAGCGCCACGGTGCCAAGTCGGCATTGGAGCTGCGCGATGAGGGCTACGTACCAGAAGCTGTGGTGAATTTCTTGGCGATGCTCGGCTGGAATCAGGGTGACGGTAGCACTAAGGAGATCTATACCCTCATGGAACTAATTGATGCCTTCTCGCTTGAGCGAATCCAAAAAAGCCCAGCTGTGTTCGATGCCGAGAGACTTACATGGATGAATGGGGAATACATTCGCACTGTGCTTGGCGAGCAAGAATATCTACGCCATGCCAAGGCATTCTTGTCCAAAGCAGACTATAGTGTCAATCATGACGATTCTTACATTTCCAAGGTTCTCGTCCTGGATAGAGAGAGGATTAAAACCTTCGCGGATATTGCAGAGATAGTGGAACTCTTCTTCGTTGCCCCAGCTTGGGACAGTGAGCGCATAGGCCTCCTGACCGCAAAAGCCGGCAAAGGAGAGGTCAGGGAATGGCTCGAGTATGCAAAGAGGGCCATTGATGGCACTGATGGCTCGGTCGACCAACTAGAAAGCGCCCTGCGCCAAGTGGCAGATAGTAAAGAAGTTCATACAGGAAAGTTCTTTTATGCCATTCGCGTAGCCGTAACAGGCAGAACTGCGGCGCCGGGTCTGTTTGAGACCATCGCTACCCTTGGCATAGGGGAGTCAAGGGCAAGAATTGATAGTGCGATTTTAGCTTTAGGCTAAAACCTACTTATAGCTTACACTTTTCTCGAGAGGGATGACCGTTACCCAAGTTTGGCCGCGGTTTAGAGCAACTTCTTTGCCTGCGGCATTATAGAATTGGGTACGCGCTTTGTCGCTCGGCTTGCGCCAAGTTATTTCGGTAGCCTGGCCGTCCATGAATATTACTCCCGAGCCACTGCCGACCGTCTGAGTATATACTGCCTGAGTGTTTGCTCGCGTAGTCCCATAGGTAGTGGCTGCCTTCAGGACCACGACATTTTTGGGCTTTACCTGCACATTACCACTGGCGTCAATGTCCGCCACTCCACGTATAAAGCGGATGTAGCTGTTGCTTGCTGGGTCATACGAATAGGTCACTCTGTAGTCTGGATACGAGGGATCGATTGTAATGCTAGCTGCAGTTGGTGTTGCAACCTTCTTGTCATCCTTGCGCATCCAGGGTGCAAAAGTAGGCTCGGAGTAGAACCCCCTGGCCTGCATAAGCTTTTCAAGCTGCGCGCCAGTTGTGTATAGGTTGTGTGGTGCATAACGCGTTGATATACGGCGGAAGTAGGCACCATTCGCAAACTGGTCTAAGTCCTTCATGCCAAGAGGCCTAATCAAATCGAGTGCATCAATGTTCCCGCCGGCATGCACCACGGGGGCATCATACTCAAGACCCCAACGCACGAAGAATGTACGCAGACTGCGTACTGGACCTACGTCTGACGGCATAGTATCGCCAAAGAATGCCTGATACCTGGTTATACCACCTTCGGCGAGCGTTTCATAAACGACCCCGGCAGACGAAAGTCCTGATTGGGGCCTCGCACTTGGATAGAGGTTTTCGATTACCACCGAAATTACAGGATTATCAGCAAGCTCAGGCGGTACTTCGACCCCAGTCAAAGGACTTGGTGCAGTCTTTGGCTTCGGAGGCGTCTTTACCGTCTTGCTAACTACTTTGCGACTTGTTGGCTCGGCAGGGGGAGACAATAGTGCCCAAGCGGCGGCCGAAACAACAAGTAGGGCGACTAACACTACAGCGCCTATAATCACTCTGCGCTTAGTTAGGAAGTTCTTCTTGCTTTTCAGATCGGTTTCGTCGATTACAATGTCTGCTTGCGGTACCTTCAGCTCACTTAGGGAGGGGGCATCCGCTACTTTGGTGGTTTTTTTTGGGCTGTTTATCTTCCCTTTAGGGTCTTTTGGCATAAGTTAAGCTTTAGCACTATTCTAGCACAACAGGCCCAAGTTTCCGAGAAAGGGGGCTAATCCCAGCTGAGGGCTCCACCAGTCTGGTATTCGGTCACGCGTGTCTCGAAGAAGTTCTTTTCCTTCGTCAGATCGACTGCCTCGCTCATCCATGGGAATGGATTCTTAACATTAAATTGAGGTGCTAGACCGACGGTCTGCAGACGCCTGTCCGCAATGTGCTCAATGTACTGCTTGAATCCAGCAGCATTCATGCCGAATATGCCGTGAGGGAAAACCTCGGCCGCGTAAGTGTACTCTAACTTAGCGGCATCTCGCACAAGCTTTGTAATGTGTTCGGCAAACTCTGGCGTCCAGAGCTCGGGTTGCTCCTCTTTGATGGTATTTATCATGTTAATACCGAAGTTAAGGTGCTGCGATTCGTCGCGCATAATGTACTGTATTTGCTCGGCCGAACCTGTCATCTTGTTTTGGCGCTGGAATCCGAACATGACAGCAAACGAACTGTAAAAGAATATACCCTCCAGAATCAACGAAAACACACACAAGTTCTCGAGAAACTTCTGGTCTGCTTCAAAGGTCCCCGTTTTGAATCCATCATCGAATATACCTTCATTAAAGCTGAGTATGAAGGAAGCCTTGCTATATATTGCGGCGTTCTCTCGGTACATATTGAATATTTCTGCACCATCAAGCCCAAGGCTTTCTACAATATACTGGTAAGCGTGCGTGTGGATTGCTTCTTCGTACGCCTGGCGTAGTAAGTACATGCGGCATTCGGGCGAGGTAATGTGTTTATACAATGCAAGCACGATGTTGTTCGCAGCAATTGAGTCGGCCGTAGTAAAGAATCCCAGTACCGTCTTAAGTGCCCTTCGCTCATCTTCACTAAGTCGAGTAGATTTCCATAGCTCTATGTCGTCTTGCATTGCGATCTCAGTAGGGAGCCAGTGATTGGCGTTACCGGCGTTATAGGCATCCCAAGCAAAGGTGTGCTTCATAGGGTGCAGCTGCATTACATCTGCGTCAGCTCCGTTAATGATACGGCGCTTATTGATGTCGATTCGTTCTTTGGTCTGCGTAATAGGCATGGCTAGGTCTCCTTAGTTTGTTTTTTCTGCAAAATCACGTTTATGGGTCGCGCCGAACTCAGTAGTGTTCACAGTGGATTTTTCTACTTGAGATGCTGCAAGGGTGCGCAGGTAGTAGGTTGTCTTAAGACCCATGCGCCAAGCATACACATACGCGTCCGAAAGCTTCTTACCCGATACGCCTCGCATGTAGATGTTGAGCGACTGACTCTGGTCTATCCATTTGCCTCGGTACGCAGCGGCCTTTATGAGCCACTCGGGTTCGATTTCGAAAACTTCTTTGTATTTAGCACGAATACTGACCGGGATCTCTTCGATCTGCTGGATACTGCCGTCATAGTATTTAATCTTATTGAGCATTGTTTGATTCCATAGTCCGAGTTTCTTGAGGTCGTCAATTAGGTAGCCATTCAGAACGGTGAAGTCGCCGCTCATATTCGATTTTGCATAGAGGTTCTTGTAGATTGGCTCGATACACGGAGTACAGCCAGCTACGTTAGCAATCGAAGCAGTTGGGGCTATGGCCATGACGTTCGAATTACGCATGCCGTGTTTTTTTACAGATTCGCGCACTGGCTTCCACTCCAATTTGCCTTTGCGGGGTATATCAAGCTTAATTCCTCGCTCTCGCTCAAGTATGTCCAGGGTGTCAACAGGAAAGATGTTACGATCCCATTTTGAGCCCTTAAAGGTCTTGTAAGTTCCGCGTTCTTTGGCCAGCTCGCTCGAAGCCAGGATGGCGTAGTAGGAAATTAGCTCCATACTCTCATCAGCAAACTGCACTGCATCGTCTGAAGCAAAATCGATATCCTGCATATAGAGGGCGTCCTGGTGGCCCATGATGCCAAGCCCAACGGGGCGATGATTCATGTTGGCCCGCTCAGTCTCCTTGGTTACGTAGTAACAAATATCAATTACGTTATCAAGCATTCTTACGGCATTCGCTACTGTTTCTTTAATCAGCTTTTCGTCCAGCCTGCCGTCCTTCATGTGGCGCGCAAGGTTGACTGAGCCCAAGTTACATACGGCAGTCTCGTCTTTAGAGTTGTTTAAGGTAATCTCCGTGCAAAGGTTTGAATTATGCACCACGCCTACGTGATCCTGTGGCGACCTCAAGTTGCTTGGGTCTTTAAACGTGATCCAGGGGTGGCCTGTCTCGAACAGCATCGAGAGCATTTTACGCCACAAGCTGCCCGCCGGTAGTCGCTTAAAAAGTTTGATCTCACCCTTATCCGCCATCTTTTCGTACTGGATGTAGCGTTTTTCGAATGCTTTACCGTAGAGATCGTGCAAGTCCGGAGTTTCGTCGGGGGAGAATAGTGTCCATTCGCCATCACTTTCCACGCGCTTCATGAACAGATCGGGAATCCAGTTAGCCGTGTTTATGTCGTGGGTTCTGCGTCGTTCGTCGCCGGTGTTCTTACGTAGCTCTAAGAAGTCCTCGATGTCCAAATGCCATGACTCCAAGTAGACCGCGGTAGCACCTATGCGGCGCCCACTGCGCGCAATCGCCACGGTAGAATCATTGGCAATCTTCAGGAAGGGGACTACGCCCTGGCTGGCTACATCCACGGTCTTAATCTGCGCCCCGGTAGCACGAATGTTCGTCCAGTCAGTTGCAATCCCGCCGGAGAACTTAGACATCAGCGCGGTGTCCAAATAAACCTTATAGATATGCTTTAAATCATCCTCGACTGTGTTCAAGAAACACGAGCTTAGCTGGGAGAAGTTTGTGCCAGAGTTGAACAGAGTAGGGCTAGACGTTACGTATCGCAAGCTAGAAAGCACACCGTAGAACTTAATCGCCCAGCCAGTCTTGTCTTTCTTTTCCAAGATTGCCATGCCCATGGCTACCCGCATCCAGAAGTACTGGGGCAGCTCCAAGACGTCTTTGCGCTCGGCAGTACGCAGGAAGTAGTTGCCGTACAGCACATGCAAACCCATGTAATCGAGCAAGTTATCGCGTTCTAGGTCGAGCGCTGCAGTTAGCTTATCCATATCAAAATCTAGCATCCGCTTGTCTAAGCGCTTGGTGGCAACGGCGTTCTTAACGAAGTCAGGAAACTGGGCGCGGTATTGCTCTATTGGGTCCTGACCGGACTTTATAGTTAGAACTTCGCGGTACAGTTTTCGCATAAGCAGGCGAGAGGCGAGCAGGGAATAGGCTTTATCACGCTCTATGTAGGCCTTTGTGGCCATAATCATGGCATCTTCGAGCTCTACGGTAGTCATGCCGTCATACAGATTAGTCTTAACGGCCTGAGCTAGTTCATCGACGTCCACATCCTTGTCTAGGCCATCTGCAGCGACAAGCAGGTCCTTGATGAGCCTTGCGTAGCTAAACGTGTCTTCGCTGCCGTCTTTGCCAATGATGCGCAGCTCGCTGTGCTCAAGACGGTTCGCGCTGTCCCGCTCTGCAGCTTCGCGAGCAGCCTGGCGCGTGTCACGGTATACAATGTACGTTCTGGCAGTCTGGTAGTGGCCACTGCGCATAAGTTCTTGTTCTACAAGGTCCTGGATGGTCTCCACATCGGGTGTGCCTTCGGCAAACATAGTTTCTAGGTTTGAAACCACAGAATCTACGAGCAGAACTACGTCCTCGCCCGGCACCTCGCCGCCAGCCGCTTGACTAGCTTTACCGATGGCAACTTCTATCCTGGTGGCATCAAAATCCACTACAGCGCCATTGCGCTTTTTTATTTGCGAAAAACTCATCCTCACCCTCCTTAGTGTTTGTATTGTTATGATAAACACTATATATAGTGGTTAAGCTGTCGTCAACACCACCACCCGTGTTTTTCTTCAGAATATCCCTGCACACACATTACTTACGAACATAATACGAAATCCGCAGGCAGTACGTCAAGCTAGAATTGAAGTTTTAGCCGAAAAATGCTAGTATTACTGGGTTATTTTATGGCGAGGTCCCGTCGTCTAGTGGTTAGGATATCTGGTTCTCATCCAGAAGATCGTGGGTTCGAATCCCACCGGGATCACCATGAAAAGTGCCTCAGCTCATCTGGGGCTTTTTTCATGGCTGACGCGACAGCGACTCTTGCCCACGAAGTGGGGACGATAACTACGAGAGCGCGCAGGAATGAATTCCGAGCACTCGAGGAGGTTATACTCTTAGTAATCCCACCGGGATCACCAGTTATTATTGAGGCTCCCGCCGGGGCCTTTTGTGTTAGGATGTAAGGGATGAAAGCACTGCGTCCAGATATTGACACCGGAAAGATCAAATCAATAACAGACCTACTGGGTCTGAATTCTGGTGATGAACTCTCGAATCTAGAGATCAGCCATACCAAGGTTCAAAATGCAGCAAGAGGTGTCTACTTTAAATCGTGCAAGCTGATAGATCTGGAGCTCATAGCTACAGAATTGCCGGACGTCAATCTGCGCGACTGCATTGTTTCAGGGTCAGACTTTTCTGGCGCAACACTGGCCCCGTGCTATCTAGAAAGAGTATTGTTGACCAAGGACCGCTTGAGCGGAGCTCAACTGTACGAGGGTAAGGTCAAAGACGTTATCTTCGACAACTGCAAACTAGATATGACGAATTTTCGTTCAGCCAAGTTTAAGCGAGTTATATTCAAAGAGTGTCAAATGACCAGCACTGACTTTTCGGGAGCAGTGTTTGAAGATGTAGAGATGAGCGACTGCAGTCTGGAGCAGGTTAACTTCTCAAACTCAAAGGCAATATCGCTTGACCTAAGGGGGTCTAAGCTTCAAGAAATTACCGGAGTTACAAGTCTAAAAGGTGCGCGAATTAGCCCCGAGCAGCTCATCTCGATAACGAACAATCTTGCAGCTGAGATTGGACTTAAGGTAGATTACCCTGACTAGCTTTCGTGAATCTAGTCTTCCGCTGTAGTAGCTGTAGTATTATTTCTTCAGAATTTAAAAAACATATATGGCTTGCGGATAAACACCGTACCGTGGTGTTCTTTTGGACTCGTTTTGATCAAGTGCGTGTGCTGGTGGGGCACGGAACGCATGGTGCTGTTCACGCCACGAGCGTAGACGTTGTAGCCCTTCGCCTCGTATTCAGCAAAAATCTTCATCAAGTCTGCAGCCTCTTCGGCACTTAACTCTGAAAGCTTCAGTACATGCCTTTTCGGTAGCACCAGCAGGTGATCTTTAACATCACGAGCCTCCCATAAGTCATATGATGTTTTATTGGGGACGATATAGGCGTGCTCGGTCTCGATAAACTTGCGCTGCTTGAGTTCTTCTACATTGCAGAATGGGCAAGACGCAGGTCGCAAGTGTTTTTTATACTCTTTGCGAGTTTTAGGGTAGTGAAACATGGGACTATTATACAGTAACTTCTAGCCTAAAGAAGCCTAACCACAAAACGCAAATGCTTTTACTGTATGCATGTTGCATATATGATATGTCTAATTCCTGGTAACCAATACCAGGTGGCCTGTTAAGGGTATCATTCGTACCTTGAGCTAGGAGCCCAAGCATGCACAAGACAATACGGGACTACCGTGGCCAGCAGTACGTATTGTGGGCTGCTACCTACAGCACTGCTGCCACAACAGATGGCGCTGGACGCATCCACGGCGGTCACGTCGTACTGGAGGAGTACATCGTTGTCGTGACGGAGCAGCATCTGACCACAGACCCTCATGGCAGCGGACTGAAGCTCACCGCCGCAACGGAGACTGGCGAGAGGTTTCGCCTCGAAGAGAGGTGGTGGAGAGACGACGAAGAGCGGACTCCGTATGTCGACATTTTCGATGCGCTCGAAGTGTCGGACGAGGCACGTCGCTACGGCATGAACGTATACGTGGACGAGTCGGGCAATCCGGCAATTCCTAGCGGAACGGAGTTCTGCCTGTACCACGGCAACTACTACCTGCCGGCAGACGGCTGCAGGAAGTGCGCAATGGAGCGAGAACTTCAGCTAGGCAAGGAGGGTGAAGGCCCTCTCTACTACGTGCGGTGCCCTTTCTGTGAACAGATGCGCAGTGGATCTCACGAGGAGGATCAGCATTGGCACCTGAAGCGGGCCCATGCAGGCGAGCTCGCTCAACGTGGGGTGAAGCAGTACGAGCGACAGAGGCTTCGGTTTCGCGACTTCAGCGCAGCAGAAGCCCTCACCGCCAGCTGAGCTGCGGCATAGGGCGGGGTGGGGCAACGTGGCCCCACCCCAGAGCGACTTGAGAAATATCTCAGGTCGCTTTTTCGATACTTCATCAGTAGGTTTTTACATCGCCATCGTTAATAAAAGCTTGTTTTCTGGTTCGTTCTGTTTATACTTCTAGTATCCGATCGGATCAAGACTCGACAACGAAAGGCGAGAGCCGTGGATGAAGTACCTGAAGTAACAAGCGAGACGGAGTCGCCAGGCCCCAACCAGACCCTGAGCTACATCTTGCACCTCCTGTGGTGGATGGCGGGGTGCGTGGTGGGGCTGCCCCTGATTCTGAGCTGGAAGTTACAAGCGAGACAGCAGGCGTTCAGGTTTCTGACCTACATCTTGGTCGCGACCTACCTGCTGGTTCCCCTCACCACAGGCGTTCACATTGGTCGACAATGGGCCAGACAGGACACTGCCAAACGTCAAGAGTGGCAGCCGGTTACAACCAAGATCACAGCGATCAAGGTGGATCCTGATGACAAGCGGGCTGGCGCTCTCATCTGGTTCGATGTCAGGCTGCCTGGAAACGAAGAGTTGGTGACCTACACGCAGCCTGTGGTTGAGGGCTCATACCTGGGGGAGCGCAAGACCGTGTGGGTATCGGCCAAGACGACTCGCATCTACGCAGAGGACCCGCGTAAGAACTGGCCCAATTCCAGCCCGTTCCTCCCGATCTGGTTCGGAAGCATTGGCTTCTTCATCGGAATCTGGCTCCTCAAATGGATCACCTGGGCTTACGACCAGGCCCTCAAGGCCCGAGCAGCCAACCGTGCTCTTCGCGAGCAGCGAGGTGGACCACAACCAAGCCCCTGAACGAGCACGGCATTTCCCGACTTGTTCGCTGGCTCCTACCTGTAGGGGTCGGCACAACATCCTCCTGAGGACGGAAATTGTCCATCCTTCGGGAGGATGGTTTTCGTTTAGGGACCGATCTAGTATTGTTTTATGTGCATATTTAGGTTATAATATTATAGTCAAGACCGACTATGATTCTGGAAGGATCATTGTGACCTCAGTAACCACGGCGCCCGCAAAGGCGCCTCAACTGTCCATCGACTGGAATGCCCTTACCCTTGGGCTGAGGGTGATCAACTCCAGCCTGAGCGCAGACAACAAGTCTGCGGCGTTCCGAATCATCGTGGACAACTTCCGCGAGAAGACCTGGGGGGGCTACACGGCGGGGGTCGTCGACATCCTGCTGAAGATCCTCAACCAGATCGATGCGAGCAGCCCTCAGCTGGCGCCACACGCAGCAGCACGCCTGGTCATCAACGACATGCGTGCGAGCATGAAGGAGGTGTTGCGGGAGGCCTTCCTGGCTGGGATGGACGAAGGGCACCGGCATGAGCTGATCCCGAATCCGGGCCAGCACAAGCTTACAAGCTTTCTGACTCGGGAGCTCGGGTTCATCGTGGCAGATGCCAAGTACCACTTCGACGAGGAGCCCATCCGGCGCGATCTGGTCGACCAGTCGGCGTAGCCGACACACACCTCTTCGCGGGCAGTGCAAAAGCACCTGCCTGTGGGGAGGTGCTTTTGTTTTTATGCGTAAATAACGAACCCCCTGGCGGTGATTCGCCAGGGGGCATTGAGTGTGCGCCCTTGTTTCGATTCATCGAGCAGGAGCAGTGCGAACCAGCTCCAAGATGACAGCGGCCGAGATTGCTGGATCGAGCCGGCTGAAGTTGGCCGTTGAACCGTAGTAGGAGTTGATGGCTCGCTCAGCAGCGGCTCGCTCCTTGGCATCTCGCGTCAGCTTTCGCAGCTCGTCAATGAACTGGTCCCGGTCAAAGCGGATCTTGTCCATCTGGTGCAGATGCCCCGACAGAACTGCAACAAACGCCTTGGCCTCTGAGAAGCTGAAGCGGGGGAATGATGGACAGCGCCGAAACAACAACGCCACAGCGCTCAAGGCATCAACCTGGTCTTGCCAGGCCATCTCGAGCTGACGCTGTGTCCAGCCGGATTTGTGCGGCTGCACCACCTGTACTGCAGCAAGCCGATCTTGCTGCTTCGTCGTGGCCGAACGGGCTTGCGCTCGCGATTCTGCCCTCAAGGCAGGTCCTTCCATCTTGTAGCGACTAACTGCTCGTGCAGCCTCTCCGTAGTCGTAGTAAGGACTATCCGGCCGTGGATCCCCGGGCCGAACGACAGGATCAACGTCGTATTTCCACATGATCCTGCCGACCTGTGTTGCCCTCTTGTGCCTGAGCATTTCTGCTACCTGCAGGGTCGTTGCGAGCGGGGGGTCTTGCATAGCTGCCCACGCACGGCGGGACTGCTCTACTGCATCTTCCGGCATAGCGGACTCCGATACTGTTTGGGTACAAGTAGTTTGAGTATATATTGATACGAGGATTTGGCAACCATAACTTAGTTGTATTGACAAATGCTTATGCTTATGCTAGAATGTGCAAGTTCGGTGTCCGCCGACAAATCGTCTGCGGGCTCCAAACCCGCACCGCACAAGGAGGTGCCGCATGGCACAAGCAGCACGTATCGCAGCAGTTGGCTTCGGCCTCATGGCTTTTGTCCTGCTCTTCGGCGAGGACCGCAACACCGTCGATGCCAGTGGCAACGGCGGGCCGATGGTCGGCACGCTCACGGGCCTGCTCGCATTCGTGTTCTGCGCAGCCTGCTGCGCGTTCTTCAGCTGGGCCTCCTGGAGGCTCGGCAAAGAACAGCGCGACTACTCGCCAGAACCCGACCCCGACACCCCCATGGACGCATCGTGGGACGAGGGATCGCGAGCGGCCTGAGGGGGGGGGGGGGGGGGGGGGGGGTGGGGGGGGGGGTCGCCCCCCCCCCCCCCCCCACCACAACCCTAGCAATTATTCACAGAACACCTCGGTTTGAGGTGTTTTTTGATTAGCTGTTATACTAATGGTATGAATAGACGAGCAAATAGCGGAATACTTGGCGGCATCATTTGGATCTTTGTGGCCAGCTCGGTGGCGACATTGCTTCTGCGCTTTGCTTACGACCTATTTGGCCGTAGCCCGGAAGGCAAACTTACAAGCCTAATTTACAGCTGGAGCAATATACTGCTTATTCCAGTATCCTGGCTTGATCAGTACATTAGCCTGCCCAAAGCCCTACCAAGTGGCTTTAATATCGTTATACCCATTGCCATAGGTCTGTATGTTCTAGCTGGCTGGGCACTCTCCGCACTTATGCCACGTTCGCGTAACTAACACCTTGACTCCCCGCCGTATGGGAGTAGTATAAAACACACTAACCCAGAGGGGGTTGGTATTTGCAGGAGGTAACACCTTGACCGCAACCCTGGATCGCCACACGGCGACCGCACCAGCTCATACCCGCTCCGTGCAGTCGCACACCCACTCACGTGCCGAGATCATCAGCCTGATCAAGCGCGACGGCCAGTGCGGCTGGGTTCGCGCCCGGCTGACCCTGTTCTTCGCCGAAGATCGCACCAAGCGGGGCTGCCATGGTCGCATGACGATCCCGCAGATGCTGCTGATCCACCCGGTGCTCACGCGCATCATGCCCGATGGCGCTGTGGCCAAGCCAGCAACCGCACACGCTGCGCTCAACCAGCTTGCTCCCGCGGACCGCCCGTTCGTCCACAGCAAGGACCTGGTCATGGGCAAGTGGTTCTGCCACTGGAGCCTCGGGGTGATGTTCGAGCCCCGGTAGCGAAGTCGAGCAGTACAACCTCGAAGGCCCGTTCTGTTTCAACGCAGAACGGGCCTTCCTCATTTATAGATACGGGGTCTTAGCTGCTTCTGCGCGGAACAAAGCGCGGGGTATTGAGCTTATAGCGTGCGTAGCGGGATCCAAACGTCGCCTCAAGCATTCGCTCTTCACGGCCTGATTTGTACCAAAACAACAGTATAAGTGCAGCATATAGGCCAAAGCGAGCAATGCTTGGGCGAATAATGAGCGTTCCGAGCCCCCATAGCATAATGCCACTATATACTGGGTGGCGCATGCGCTTATACAGCCCGCGCGTAAGGAGCTTGGCATTCTTAATCGGTTCTGGCAGGGCGGTAAGCGAGAACTTACGCAGTTGCCAAAGGGCCAAGAGGGCCATGCCCACGCCGGCTACGCGCATCAAGTTTGCCAGTAGGATATGCGCGCCGCCTTCACGTCGGCCTGGGAAGTATAAAACTGCGATCATCAAGATAATTTGCAAGCCAATAAGCAGGTAGCTAAATGTTGTCGGCTGGAGGCTGCGCCGCCCGCTGCTTTTACGCCGTTTCATAGCCCTAAGTATAACGCTTAAGCTAAAGAAAATCGAATTGAGCTAAACGAAAAGAGCCCCGAATGGAGCATGGTGCTCTTTCTGGACTCCGTTGCTAGCTGCCTCTAGCCTTGGATGGTCTCTTTTCTGTTAAGAATTATTGACAAGATAACGATTTAGAGTTAAAATATCAAAACTTCTCAGTTCGTCGAGTTTCTAGGAGGAAACATGACTGTTGGAGCAAATGTGTTCGAGGTCGTTGTCGAAAAGGGGCAGCTGACGTCGAACCTTCCGATCATCAAGGTGATGGTCCCAGAAAAGCGAGGTGCCATCTACGTGCCACGCTTGGTGCTGGAGCTCGCGTACTCCACGGACCCAACCGGCAAGACGCAGGAAGCCTTCTGCGGGCTGCACAGCCATGACGCTGCTCCAGGGATCCATGTGGCCAACGACTACCCGGAGCTCCGTAGCGTTCTGGTTCGAAGCATCGCGGCCTGCCCCTCAGTTGCGAGGGAGGCTGAGCGAGCAGCTGACCTGATCGTCGCAGACGTACAGCGAGAGCTGGACGACCTGCCAGGTCAGTACCTCTAGTCGTAGGGGGAGTCGTGCTGCAGTGTAGTGGTGCGGTGGGCTGAAATAGGACCCACCGGCCAGTAGGCCCTCGGAATATTCCGAGGGCCTTTTGTAATTAAGCTTTTATTGCGATTAGTTCTATATCGAAAACCAGGTCAGAGTTTGGCGGGATGTTGTGGCTAGGCGAGCTTGAGCCGTAAGCCTGAACGGCCGGGATAATGAGCCTGCGCGTGCCGCCAACCTTCATGCCAGGCACGCCATCGGTCCAGCCTTTAATAACTTGGTGCAGCCCAAACGTGGCCGGATTACCAAAGTCGTGTGAGCTCTGGAAGATTGTACCGTCTTTGGCCAGGGCTCCAGTGTAGTGGGCAGTAATTGTTGCGCCCTTTGGTACTTCGGCTCCATCACCGACTTTGATGTCGATGCTTTCGAGTTCCTCGACTTTATCAATCGGCTTAAAGTCTTTTAGTTTTGTTCCTTCGAGTGGTTTTGGGTTATTCATAGAGTAATTATAGCAGAAACGAATGAGAGCCCCGACAAGAGCATTGGGGCTCTCATCGAGGCTCGTGGTAGAGCCCAGCCGACTTCGATCAGCCGACCTTGTGGACCTCGACGACGGTGACGCAGTCCTCGGCCGTCGGCCCGCCCTTGGTGTGGGTGATGGACAGCTCGCCGCGGTGAGCGCTGAGCAGGCCGCGCTCGATCAGGTCGTGAGCGGAACCCGGCGTGGACGCCGTGTCGTCGGGCATGACCAGCTCGAGCATCGGGTGGAACTCGTCGATCTCCTCCTGCGTGAGGTGGACCGGCCCGTAGCCATCCTCGCTGCGTGCGCAGGAGATCTGGTCGCGCAGGAAGGCGATGAAGCGACGAGCCCGACGCTTGCTGCAGCCGGTCTGCTTCATGATCGCGCTGCGGATCTGGTCGATGGTGGGTCGGGGGCTGATGGTGTCGGGGTACGGGGTGGGCATGGTCGCCGCGGTTGCGACGTCCGGTTCGGTGATGGTCATGGCCTAAGCCACCTCCATGGTAGCCTGCATCGAATAGCAGGGTTGGATTTAGTATACGCCCATATCCATAGCGGTCAAGCCCTGATTGCGCTAGTAGGGTATAATACAGCTAATGACACAGTTGGTTATCTCTAAGTCCGAGTACATGATGTTCTTGAAGCATCCCACCTGGTTGTGGCTCAAAAAGCATGATAAGTCCAAGCTCCCGCCGCCCGACGATAACCTGCAAGCCATGTTTGATGCTGGGAACGCCTTCGAGGTTTATGCCGAAAAGTTATTCCCGGACGGCGTTCGACTCGGCTTTAATGACTACCAAGAATACTTAAGTTTGCCCGCACGAACCGAGAAAGCGCTGGCCGATGGTGCAAAAACCATTTTCCAAGGCAGATTCGAACACGGCCAAGTAACCTTTATATGCGACGTATTGCAAGTAGTCGGCGACAAGCTCGTAGATCTAACCGAAATAAAATCCAGTACCAAAGCAAAGCTAGATCACGAACTAGACCTCGCATTTCAAGTATACGTTTTGCAGCAATGCGGCTGGCAGGTTCGGAATGTAGCCGTGGTCCACGTTAATACCGACTACGTTCGAAATGGCGAGATCGATCCAGCCAAGCTAACGGCAACAACCGACGTAACGCACGCGGTCAAGATGCGTCTTGCCCAAACAGAACGTGATATTAAATCAGCCTTGCAAGTCGTAAGTCAGCCAACCATGCCAGACCCTTCGCCGGCTCGCTGCAGGTTGGGCTGCCTGAAGGAATGGATGGATATCTACCGTGGTCTTACGAAAGTTGAAGATGGTAGCATATACGAACTTACTCGCATTGATCCAAGCTTGATCGGCGTACTCGAGGAAGAAGGCATTACTGAGCTCAAAAACATTCCCCTCGATATCATTCAGAACGACAAGCAGAAGCTGCAGCTCGAGGTGGTGCGCAGCGGTAAGCCTATTGTCCAGAAGGATAAAATCAGCAACTTCCTAAATAGCCTAGTGTATCCGCTCTACTTTTTTGACTACGAAACGCTCTCGAGCGTGGTGCCGTACTTTGACGGCATGCGGCCGTACGCGCAGTATCCATTCCAGTATTCACTGCACGTCATTGACCACCCAGGCGGCGAGCTACGCCACAGTGGCTATTTGCATGCCGCAAATTCTAACCCCGCCGAGGAACTTAGTCGCGCGCTAAAGTCACAGGTAGGGGATAAGGGGTCGGTGTTAACGTGGTATATGGCGTTCGAAAAGTCGTGCAACACAACGCTTGGCGAGTTGGTTCCAGAATACGCCGAGTTCTACAAACAGCTCAACAGCCGCATTATGGACCTCATGATACCTTTTAGCAAAGGCTGGTACGTCGATGCTGCATTCGGCGGGAGCGCAAGTATTAAGAAGGTTATGCCGGCATTAGTCCCAAGCCTAAGCTACAAGGAACTTGATATTCAGGAGAGTGGCGCAGCTCAACGACTGTGGATGGAATCAATCCTGGAAGGTAAGCGGGAAGATCAGAAGAAAAGTATTTTGGCCGGGCTCGACAAATATTGCGAGCTCGACACTCTGGCCATGGTAGAAATTTACAACTTTTTGCAAAAGCTCGTGACTGAAGACAGCATAGTCGGCAAACCAGTGCAGTTGGACCTAGATTGGTAGACATCACCTCTGCTAGACTAGTGACATGAAAGTTATCATTGGGACAACGAGTAAGCTCAAAATCGACACAGTAGCTCGAGCAATTAAGGATATTGCGGGGGTAGATCCGGACATTCGAGGAGAGGATGTAGTATCTGGCGTTCCTGACACTCCATGGGATGAACAAACCAAGCTTGGAGCCGAGAACCGAGCTCGAAAAATCTCAAAGGCGGACACAGGCATTTATGCGATTGGCCTAGAAAGTGGCTTAGTAACTCGTTATGGCAACACGTATGAAGAAGCTTGGTGCTGTGTTATTCATCAGAACAAGGAATATTTGGGTTACTCTAGCGGTCTTATGTTGCCAGCGATTGTAACTCAAGAGATGGCAGAGAGTGGCGAAGAGCACGGACCAACACTAAGAAAAATTAGAGAACAGCTTGAACTCAGCAATGACAAAGACACCTGGGGTTTATACACAGGCTATCAGTTGATGCGCACGGTAAGCCTAGAGGAAGCCCTGCGTAATGCACTCATTCAGGCCATGGGTAACAACAAAAGCCTCTATGCAACAGAACAGCTATAGCTTTGAATCTGAGGTATGGCTATGGCCTGGTGAAGCAGCATGGCATTTTGTGTCGCTGCCGCAAGATATTTCAGCAGAAATCAAACACGCCTTTCAGGGCTTAACACGCGGCTGGGGATCTTTGCCGGTCGAGGTGCACGTTGGTAGAACTGCCTGGAAAACCTCCATCTTCCCAGACCGTAAGTCGGGCTGCTACATGCTTCCCGTCAAGGCTGCTGTGCGCAATATCGAAGGCCTCCAAACAGGAGACAGCATCACTGTTAGCGTTACCGTTCTACCATAAAGTACTTGACAAAATGGAATAACTGTGATAGTATAGACACTAACAAACGTAGCTTTTGTGCATGCACCTAAGCCCTCGTGAAGGCTAACAGCTTCTCGCAACGCCGTAAGGCTGAAGCGAGCGTGTACCAACCCTATAGAGGCACAATTCGCCCGGGTCGCACACGTACATCAAGCCAAAGCCCCTACAGATATGTTCGTTTCAAAACAAAACATAGCGTTTGTAAGCAAAAGCCTCCTAAGCGGGGCTGTTTTGCGTTGACGAAGTCAGCCAAGCATAGTAAAGTTGCACCTGTTCTTACCTAGCCAGGGTGAGCGAGACCGAGGAGATCTTGGTGAAGAGATACAGAGAGACTACCGGCACATTCGACCCCAAGTTGTTCCCGGAGGCTGCAAAGGCAATCCGAGGAGAGTGCCGCGAGGCAAAAGTGAAGTGCAGTCGGCGCGATGCCACCTTGGTGGTACGAATCTTGCTCCAGGTAGTGCACGATGCCCGTTCGGAGCCTCTGTACTGCGGGATGGGACGCTTGCGAATGCTTGATGAGGCTGAAGCAACACGCACCGAGAAGATCTTCGAGGTGTTCATGAGGCCGAACATCACGAACCCGATCAAAGAGTCGGCGCATGGGCTGTGCAATCAGCAGCTCTTTGCCAGCAAGGGTTTCAAGCGTGTGGTTCGGCACGGCAGGACGCATCTACAGGCACTCGTTCCCGACTTGGCACTCGAGTCCAAGCCACCGGTCCTACTGGTACTGAAGTAGTGCCGACGGGGCCCAATAGCCGCCTTTGCAACGACGATCCGTCGCCTGCAAGGGTGGCGTTTCGTTCTGATCGCCTTATTGACTTCTTGGCCTTATGTACGTACAATAACAATCCATCTACCCGAGTCATAGCGACAAGTCAGAAAGCAGAAAATGCCTACGTACACAGATGAACCGGCGATCCTTGGGATCGCGCCACTGATCGCCCAGATCGCGAGCAGCTACCTGGATCACCCCGACAGCAAGCGTCCTCCGTCGGACGTAGCCATGAAGGTCCTGAAGGACCTGGAGGTCCGCTCCTTGCAGCACTTCTTCGGTGAGCTTCTCGCCGAAGATGCCCAAGCTCCGCTGACCGGGATGACCAACCAGCTCAGCCCCCGCGGTACCGCAAGGCTGCACCTCAAGGTCTACGTCATGCCCTACGTCTACGAACAGCCCAACGTGGTCGAGACCATGCGCGATCGTGGGCACTCGGGCCAGCTCCCCAAGCCGCTCACCAGAACGGCGTAGCGCACCAACCACTTCTTCGGAAGGCTTATCGCCGCCCCGAAGGGGTGGTGATTTGTTTTAGGCGCTTGACGCCGCATGCTCATCGTACGTACAATAGCTTCACACATTAACATAACCAAGTATCAAGAGTGCAGCGAGAGATCTAGCTTTATGACCTGCCGGCAACCATCTGAACAGTCAGAACGGTGCCCCTTCTAGCCCAGTGTGGGAAAGATAAGTGTATGCATTTGCGCTAAACTCCTTTTTCCTGCCGGTGGCGGGGACGATACGAAAGGAGTATTTTTTATGACCAAACTAACTAACCTACGAACCGCCGAAAGTGTTAGCCCAAAACACCCCGACAAACTGTGCGACCAAATCAGTGACGCGATTCTGGATGCCTACCTAGCTCAAGACCCCACGGCGCGCGTCGCCGTTGAGGCTCTCGGTGGACACGGCCAGCTCGTAATCATGGGCGAGGTAACCAGCTCGGCGAGTGTCGATGTGGTGCCAATTGCAAAGCGCATTGCAGGCGGCATTGCACTCACCACGAACATCGTCGCCCAGAGCCCAGAAATTGCCCAGTGCGTTGATACGGGTGGAGCAGGAGACCAGGGAATAATGATTGGCTATGCCTGCGCCGAGACGCCCGAAGCCCTGCCGCTCGAGGTTGTGTTGAGCCGCCAGCTCAACCAGTACCTATACGCCATATGGCCATATGACGGCAAAACTCAAGTCACCCTCCAGGACGACAAAATTATCGCCGTAGTGGCGAGTTTTCAGAATTCAAAAACTCAAGAACTCAAAGCCTCTATCGCGAGTTGGCTGACCAACAAGAATGCGATTGATAATCCTGAAATCCATGCCAATCCAGCTGGCGAATGGCAGCAGGGCGGGTTCGATGCTGACACCGGACTTACGGGCCGAAAGCTGGTCGTAGATAACTACGGTCCGCGTATTCCTATTGGCGGTGGCTGCTTTAGTGGCAAAGATGCAAGTAAGGTCGATCGTTCGGCTGCCTACATGGCACGCAAGATTGCACTCGACTATTTACGTACGCGCGGGGCCGAGGAGGTATTTACGAGGCTTGCATACGCCATAGGTCACGATCAGCCCCTCGAAGCAAGTGTATTAATCGATGGCGTTCAGGAAAAGATTGTAGGATACGACCTGTCGCCGTGCGGCATTGTTGAGGTCCTTGAGTTAACGAAGCCGCAGTTTGAAGCCACGGCGCGCTACGGACACTTCGGACACAAAGAGTTTGCTTGGGAAAAATAAGTTAAAACGAAAACCCGCCCGTTAGGGCGAGGATTCGCCCCGACAAGCGGGTGTTTCCACCACGGCGGGTGGCTCAGTTGACCGGTACTGCCCCAGCGGTCTTGTTGCCAGCCAGCTCGACATCGACCGGCTCTCCAAGGTCTCTTTCGAGGGCTTGAGGCAGGCTGAGCTCGCCACGCCGTGGAGAGAGAATCCGACTGCACACGCGGTCGTAAGTACTCGCTGTCTTGCTTCCCGCTGGTACGACGATGCGGATACGGCTGTCGCCGACCATGAGGTGCACCGAAACTCCATCGAGTCCGGCGCACAGGTGGTTGACTGTTGCCGACCCCAAACGAGTGAGGCGACGACCAACTGCGTTCTCGTAGCTGGTCTTACCGAAAGTTGCCTGAGCTGGTGCGTCGGCGAACAGTGCATCCTCGGAGAAGAGCATCAGCTCTCCGCCGCCCTCGCGACGATCGTAGGTGGTAACCCTGACTTTCATACTGAAATACCCCTTGGCTGAACTAAAATGGATATACATAATAACAGGAATAGACAGCTTTGTAAATGAACGATAACGGGAACCGCCCCGCAGGAGAGACGAATCTCTACCGCGGGGCGGGGTGGAGCGACCGGTTTGGACGCGCTACGAACGAGGAATCTGGTCGGGGCCGAAGTAGCCCTCGCGGGCAAGCTTGCCTTCGAACCTCGCAACGCCGTCCAGGCCATCTTTGCGGTCGCCAGGGTGTCGACTCATCAGCTTGTTGACGATCTTGACCAAGAGCTGGCCTCTTGGACCACAGTAGTAGTTGTCTCTCAGGACCTTTGCGACGATCTCATCGCATTCTTCGATACTGAGCTTGCTCGGCCAAACGTCCGATGGGGTATAGCGTTCCGGGTATCCATATTCAGTCAACGTATTCGCCTTTGTTCGGATGGTGAACAGGAAGCACACTTTACCACATATATCCCAACCACGCAATAACTGATTACAGGCACTTATGCTTTGGCAGCACTGATTCATATGGTATAGTATGCCGATATCTGGCGCGCGCCAGGTATCACGCACCTACTACACCGAATCGAGGTGAGATCATGCCTACTAATCGGCGACGCGACAGCAATGAAGAAGATCTGGTGAGGCTATATCTCGCCGAGATTGGCCAACACCCGTTGCTTACCAAGGCGGATGAGATACGGCTAGCAAAAGTAATCGAAGAAGGCAGGAATGCTGCCGCTGAACTTGCCTCGCAACCACCGCACAAGAACTCGAATCGTTATCGCGAGCTCCAGCGCCTAGTGCGCCGGGGCGAGCGAGCCGAACGAACGTTCATAAACGCGAACTTGCGCTTGGTGGTCTCGATCGCCAAGAAGTACACGAATCGTGGCCTGGAGCTCATGGACCTGATCCAAGAGGGCAACCTAGGCATGATGCATGCGGTTGAGAAGTTCGACTGGCGCAAGGGCTTTAAGTTCAGCACCTACGCCACATGGTGGATTCGCCAAGCAGTCCAACGAGCCATAGCCAACAAGGCTCGTTTGATTCGTTTACCTATTCATGTGGTAAACGACATCAAGACGATGCAAACGGTGTCGCATGAGCTGATGATGAAGCTGGGGCGAGAGCCAACGCCGGACGAAATAGCAGATCGTCTCGACTGGTCTGTCGACGAAGTGGCAGAGCTGCAGCAAGTCATGAGGAACACTACGTCACTCAACGAAGAGCTTGGTGAGGATAGCAGTACTGAGCTTGGGGACATGCTGGGCCTGGAGCCCGACATGACAAGTAGCGTTCACCTTAGCTCCATGCTTGACGCTGCGTGGCTCAGTCCGGACCAAAGGGCGGTCTTGGATCTGCACTACTTCGAGGGCAAGCAGTTCGCCTCAATTGAGCGAGAGCTTGGTTGGGGTAGGAATATGGCCAGGCGTCGCCACCACGAAGCCATCGCCATTATTCAGGACATGCTGGCCTGCCGCAGAGGTGAATAGGGCCGGCTAGCATCGAAGACTAGCCGGCTATGCCCACAGAGATGTGGGCTTTTTCATTTGTAATTATTTCGATATACGAAAGCCGCCTCACAGCGGAGAGGAGACTCTCGGCCGTGAGGCGGGGTGGTCAGACGGACGTTGGCTACTCGGAACCGCCGCCATCTCCGTCATGGTCTGGACGGGGGCTCTGGTAGATGATGATCTTCTTGGCCTTGTCCACGAAGCGCTCGAGGACGGCCAGACCCTTGGGCCCAACGAAGGACGCCCGGCGCGCCTGGCGAAGGACGCCTCGCACCTCGCGCTGGAGTTCCGGGAACGAGACGACCTTGGCCAGCGTCCCCAGGTCGACCGCCCGGTTCTCTCCCGTCCGTGCGGGCATGAGCGGGCTGTCGCTGTTGCCGATCGGCTCCTGCTGGACGATGTCAACAGACACCCAGACCGAAGTGATCACCTTGGTGATGTAGCCAGTCTCTTGGGGAGTGAGCTTGAGCTCGCTGCAGATGCGATTCCGAACCAGCTCCGTGATCATCACGGAGGAGAGGTCGATGTCTCCGGTCGGCACCTCGGCGGCGGCCTTCTTCTTGCCCTTTTTGGACTTCTTGTCAGGACCCTTCTTGTCCGGAGCCTTGAGCTTCGTCACCTTGGGGCTCTTCTTGGGCAGCTTGCCCGAACCCTTCTTGCTCTTGCCCTTCTTGGACTTCTTGGACTTCTTCTTTTCCTTTGCCATGCCGTTGCTCCTTTGATTGCGGACGGCGGACTTTCGCTATAATACTATAATTATCGTTATAAATCAATACCTAAACGAAGAACCGCCCACCAAGGACGGAATCTCCGTCCGCAGTGAGCGGATGACCCTAATTAGGGCCGGTAGCGCTTGCCTCGACGCCAGAACGTCCAGCGCCGAGCCAACTTGCAATGCCAGCAACGGCAAAAGCTCTGGTGGGTACGCGGGAGCCGCCTGCACTTCCTGCAGTGGCACACAGTGTGCAGCCAGCGCCAGTTCTTGAACCTCAAGAACGTTCGGCCTAGCCAGGACGTCGAGCCGCCAACCGCCCAGTAGGCGCGGCCATAGCGCAGGGTGCGGGAAATCAACTCCTCTGCGTACATAGCAAACAGAAACGTCCCCGACACGAACATCCACAGCAGATGAGCAGAAGCCGGTTGGTACTCGGCCCCCTGGCCTCTTATACCTAGACCCAGGAAGTACAGGAAGAGCGAGGCCCCAAAGCACAGGGCGGAAAAGACTCTGAGCCCCCTACGAATCCTGCTCGCCTCATCCCACTCAGCTTCGGCATCGACCAAAGCCTGCTCGAAAGCAAGCCTACGGTCGACTCGCTTGAGACATCGCATCTCTCTGCGGTTGAGGCCTCGGATGTTAGCGGGCGAGAACTCATCACTCGGCAGCTCTATGAGGCTCCCCATCTTGGGCAACGGCAGCTTTTCGAAAGCCTTACTCGCGAGCTCCAAGTCTGGATCAGCACTTGCAAAGACCTCCTCGATATCTCGCAGCAGGTCAGGCGGAAAACTATCGTCAGCCACGGCCGACCTCCTTGGGTAGAATATTCGAATGGAAACGTGCACTAACTACGGCGAACCGTTGTGTGTATTTATACTCTCTTAGGTCAAATCAGGCAAGAACCTACTTGCTAGCTTCTTCGTATTCTTTGATTTTGCGCCGAGCTACTCCGCTACGAACAAGGGTATTAAGGAGTGAGGCGATAATTGCGATGCCGATGAGGAGATAGAAGATCGTGAAGAGCTTGCCAATATCGGTCTTAGGGGTAAAGTCACCATAGCCCACGGTGGTAAGCGTAACTACCGAAAAGTAGAGTGAATCAATCCAGCGGAACTTTTCTACCACATGATAGAAGACTACTCCTACGGCCAATACCGCTGTGGCGGCCAGGGCAATGAGCTGGAAGTTACGCTGTATCTCTCGTGCTTCGGTAATGGTTAGTTTATCTTTGGGCTTCATGCCTGTATTGTATCACGAGTACTGCCGAGCTATGAATTATTGCGGTGCAGAGAGCTCATGTTATAGTTGTGTTATGTCAAAGCACGAACTACGCGCATTCTCATACTATTATACCGACACTTTTCGTGGCGGCTATTAGTATGTATTAAAACTCTCAAACAAACTATCAGCAAACCGCCACACGGCGGTTTTTAATTTACAAGGAGAACCAATATGAATTCACAAAAAGCTACATTACCCACCCTGCGCACTAAACTCGATGTTATCGACGGACAACTTATAGCACTGTTGGCAGAGCGGTTCGAGCTCACTCGACAGGTAGGCGAATACAAGGCCAAACACAATCTGCCCGCAATTGACTTAGAGCGCGAGGCAAAACAATTCAAAAGGGCTAGAATGCTCGCCTTATCTAGTGGCTTAGATCAAGATTTTTCACAAGCTTTTTTGCGCTTGGTTATCGATGAAGTAGTACGCAGCCACGAAGCAATGCAGAGAGAGGTAAAAAATGGGTAAGTCAATTTCGTCCGTAGGAATAATAGGGCAGGGGGCCTTTGGCAAGCTTGCCCTAAGTCTGGTTCCAAAAGACATCACGCGCCATGCCTTCGACCTTAGCGATACTGATAATCAATTCGCTACCGTCGGGAGGTGCGACATAGTCCTACTTGCCGTACCATTAAGTGCTTATGAAGATGTACTAACAAAGCTCAAACCGCACCTACGCGCTGAGGCACTATTGATTGACGTCTGCTCGGTAAAACTAAAACCCGCCGAGCTCATTGAAAAGCTTTTGCCTGGGCATAAGAATGTTTTACTAACCCATCCGCTTTTTGGGCCGGAGACGTACCGGCGAGACGATAGTAGGCCCACACTGGTTATTTGTTCGAAACCAACTGGGCGATCAAGTGAGGTCGTGGAATTCTGCAGAAACGAATTGGGCATGAATATTGCCGCCACGACGCCAGATGAGCATGACAAGGAAATGGCATTCGTTCATGCTATGACATTCTTTATTGCTCGCGGATTGCGCGGGATCAAGTTTGATCGACTCGTGCTTGAGACGCCCTCATTCCGGCACATTAAGCAGCTAGCTCATCTGGATAGAGTACACAGCCAGGAGCTTTTTGAGACAATTATGCTTGGAAATCCTTATGCGGCCGAGGCAAGAACTCGCATCATGAGTCAGCTCGAGCAGGTCAATACGAGCCTAAGGCTATAGCGTTACCGCGTGCGTTAATGCCACGATGTTTTCGTTAATCTGTCAATGGTTACGAACTGGTGAGAAGAGAGTAAAATAGCACTATGAAGAATGCCATCAAGATCTCCCGCCTTAGTAAGAAGTTTGGCAAAAAGACCGCGGTCGACAATGTCAGCATTGACGTCAAAGAAGGCGAGATATTCGGCTTTCTGGGCCCAAACGGTGCGGGCAAAACTACGACCATCCGCCTTATCCTGAATCACATTAGTCCTACCGCGGGCAGGATTCATGTATTCGGCAAAGACAGCGAAAAGCACTACGTGGACGTCCACAAAACTATTGGCTACCTAGCCGGTGACATGGCCATGTATACCGGGCTAAGTGGCTGGAACTACCTCAAATACATAATGCGCCTGCAGGGCGAAACTGACATGACAGAGGTAAACCGCCTGGCCGACACCTTACAGGCCGACCTTAAGCCAAAGATCAAAAACCTTTCGCGCGGAAACAGGCAGAAGATCGGGATTATTGCCGCCCTAGCCCACAAACCAAAGCTCCTCATACTAGACGAACCGACCAGCGGCCTTGACCCGCTGATGCAAGAGATTTTCTATGGCCTACTCGCTGAGCACAAAAAACGCGGCGGAACCACATTCATGTCATCACACAACCTCACCGAGGTCGAGAAGGTCTGCGATCGCGTGGGCTTTATTCGCTCCGGCAAGCTCATCGAGGTCAGTAGCGTGCGAGAGTTACGCAAGGCAGCCACCAAAGAGTATCGAATCACCTTTGCCGCCGCGCCGGACCCAGCGCACTTTAAGTCCTTCAGCTCAGTTCGTGACGTTACTATCGAAGGCAAGGAGCTCACCTGCAGTGTAAAGGGGCGGCTCAACGAACTCGTCCGGGTGCTTGGCAAGTACGATGTGATTAACATTGAAAGCCGCGAACTTGAACTTGAAGAAGTCTTTATGAACTTATACGGAGGGGGCAAAAAGTAATGTTTCGCTCAATTTTCACCAAAACCCTATACGACAAGCGCTGGATGATCTTTGGCTGGAGCATTGGCCTCGCTATTATGAATGGGGTAAACATGATCTTTTACCCATCGTTTGCCAACAGCAGCCAGTACACCGAACTGCTCAACCAAATGCCGCCGGAGCTCAAAACCCTGGTCGGGGAATCGCTCAACTTTGGCAAAATCGAAGGCTATACCAACAGCCAGGTCTTTGCGCTCAACTTACCACTCCTGTTTATCATCCTCGTCATAATGTTCTATTCGGCCACCCTGGCGGGAGAGGAAGACAATGGTACCCTAGCGAGCCTCCTTGCGCAGCCGGTTAGTCGCGCAAAAGTACTCGTCCATAAGTACCTAGCTGGAGTTAGTATCCTCGGCATCGTGGCGGTCGCCAGCTGGGTCGGGCTCATTGGCGCCATCGCGGCGATCAATTACGATATCAGCCTGGTGCGCACGCTAGCCGCAACCCTGCAGGCTACTGGGCTTGCGCTCGTATTCGGCAGTTTAGCTTACGCCATTGGTGCACTCACTGGTAAGCGCTCGCTGGCTGTATCAATCCCAACCGTACTCGCTTTAGCCAGCTTCTTCCTATACTCACTCTCGGCCGGCGTTAAATCGCTGGAGCCATACAAATACGCTTCGATGTTCTACTACTACAATAAGACCAACGTACTTGAGAGCGGACCAAACTACCTGACTTTAGCAGGCTTTGTAATTATTGCAGGCGCACTTCTCGGCGCCGCCTGGCTTGGCTTCCGCAGACGAGACATCCGCGGCTAGGGCACCGAACTTGGCTGCCGGCTCATGGTGTATAATACGTTAGACCCAGAGGCGGAGGTAATCCGCTCATTGACAAAGGAGGTGGACCTACGTGTCCGCACAATCAGAGTTCCTGACAGAAGTTGATGGCCGCAAGGTCGTCACCTCAGCTGGCCACGAATGGCTGGCCGAGATCTTGACCTCGACCGAGGACCAGGTCTATGCCTTCACCCCGAACGCCGATCCGGTGATCGTGGCTGCTGCCATGGCACGGCTCAGCCGACGGGCGGGCGACATGCGCGTGGCTCTGCTCGACGAGTTCGCCGGCGACCCCGCCGATGCTCCAGAGCTGATTCGCCGCGTCGTCACCGAATACGGGGACGATTCCGTCCAGCAGCTCGTCACCATCCAGTTCGTAGTGGAAGGTGCCAGCAACTTGTTGACCAAGCTGCTGGAGTGGGGCCGGATTGGTGCAGCGTACCTGGAGCAATCCACGCGCTACATCTACTTCGACGAGAAGGGGCCTGACGGGAAGTACCTGTTCTACACCCCGGATTCGCTCGAACCGGCACTCACCGAGCGCTTCGAACGTGACATGAACACGATCTTCGACATCTACTCGGAGGTCGTGCGACGCGTCACCGACCACGTTCGCGCCACCAACCCACGACCAGATCGTGCTGAGGACCCGAATGGGTACCGAGCATGGCCAGCAATCACGCGAGCGCAAGCTTGCGACGCTGCACGTCCGCTCTTGCCCGTGGCCACCCGCTCGACCGTCGGCTTCGCCTTGAGTTCGCAAGCCGTCGACGCGCTGGTGATGCGACTGCTCGCCCACGAGCTGCCCGAAGCCCAAGCGGTAGGTCGCAAGATCCTCGAGCATGCCAGGCAGGTCGTTCCAGCCTTCCTGGAGCGCACCGATCTGCCAGATCGCGGGGGACTCACCACGGAGTACTGGCAGAACACCACTTCGGCCATGGCCGAGCTGGCAGCCAGCGTGCTCCCGAGGAGCCCTGAGTGGGATGGCAAAGCCGTTCGGCTGACCGACTACTGGCCTCAGAACGAGACTGATCTGGCAGCGCCCATGCTGTTCGATCACTGCGGTCTGAGCCTCGAGGACATCTACAGCGAGACCATCCGGCCGGAAGGGCTGGAGGAACGGATCCTCGAAGCCTACATGGGCGATCGGCTCAACCGCCGACACCGTCCAGGTCGGGCGCTCGAGCGCGCTCACTTCAGCTGGGAACTGGTCGGGGATTACGGCACCTTCCGTGATCTGCAGCGCCACCGCATGGTCGATGACCTGCGCTGGCAACCGCTGCACCCAGACTTCGGCTTCGAGGTGCCAGATCTCGTAACGCAAGCCGGTTGTGAAGACCTGTTCCGGCAGGCCTTCAAGGCGTCACTTCTCCTCTATGTCGCGATGGCCACCAGCCATCCGGTAGAGGCGCAGTATGCCACCCTGCTGGGGCACCGCATGCGCTACCAGTTCACCACGAACCTGCGTGAGCTGTTCCATCTGCTGGAGTTGCGGACCAGCCCCCAGGGGCACCCCGGCTACCGCAAGCTCTGCCTGGACATGTTCCACCAGCTGGAGCGCGTCTACCCGCGTTTGTCCGCCGCCATGAAGTTCGTGGACCAGGCTGACAACTTGGATGAGCTGACTCGCATGGCCTCGGGGCGAGCCACGGCCGCCAAGCTGGCCAAGCTCGACGGCGAGGACGACTCGTAGCAAGCAACGCATTCTGAGTGAGATCCCAGATGCGCCAAGTTCATACACCGATCTCAAGGGCCTCGCGGCAACGCGAGGCCCTAATACGTTATTGTCACAACAAAAAATAGCCCGTCATTATCAGCGGGGCTATTTCTTAGTTCTCAATTCCTAATAACATTACTTGTAATAAGTACTGTGCTTAGGAACTGCCAGGAGGAAGTGCGGGCGACGGGTGTCGCACACAATCCTCCCGGAAGTTCTCTGTTGCCTGCTCAGGGCGTCCAGGGGCCCTCGCGCTCCTCCATGGGGAGAGAGTTGTAGGCCCGCAGGCTGTCCATCTCGGCGCAGACGCAGGCGTAGGCCGGCTGGCCGCAACCCCCTTCGCACTCATCCTCGCGCTCATCGCGAGGGTCGTACGGCTCGTCGAAGTCATCTTCGGGATCATCCTGTTGGGAGTGTCCGGCGATGATGCCCTGGGCCGCGTAGCCCAGCTCCGAGGAGTCCGGGCGGACCACGACGAAGCGCTGATCCTCATCGGCCTCGGCAATCGTCCGGCCGACGGAGGTTTCCACCTGACCTTCGGGCACGTTGCAGTGCACGAAGAAGGTCATGGTGTAGTGGCCATCGTCCCAGCCGTACGTGTGGTAATCGACGGTCTCGCCGTCGACCAGGTAAAGCACGCGGGCATCGCAACCCAGCTCGAGACAGCAGGCATCCACGTAGCAGTGGAACACCCGGTCGAGGAGCTTGTGCGCCTCCGCCGGCGAGCCCGAGAAGACGATGTGAGTCGTCTCGTGCCCCTGGCCATCGTTGCCGAGGCAGAGCACGCCGTAGGCGTGGTCGGCATCGTGCTGCTCGTAGCGGTAGTGCTGGCCCGGCACGGCGGGGCGGATGAGCAGCTGAGCGTCGGTGACGATCAGCATTCCGAGGCCCTCCGCCTCGTTGTCGAGGTCGATGGGGAATTCGGTGGTGGTCTGGGTGACCATTACTACCTGCTTTCTGGCCGCAGCCATGTTCGTGAGTGGGGTAATGGGAGTATTACAGAGAACTTTTCAAGGTGTTGCCAAGGGTCGTAACCACTGGCAAAACGTAGCTATAATAGCATAAATAGTATGCTTTGTCAATCATGTAGGCCATGTGGTTATGCTTGCAAAAGCCCCGGGGTGATTAGATAATTACACCGTTCAAGAGCCACATCGACCCCTAGGAGGGACAATGGCAGTTTTGAAAGGATACAGTCACATCCAGATGGCGTGCGAAGAATGTGGTGACAACTACATTGCCATCGAATCCACGGACGATCCGAACATTGTGAGACTGCGGTGCTGGTGCGCGAGTACCTGCTTAGTGCCGCGTGGGCATCCGCCCATCAAACGAGCCCTGGGAGACCAGACATGATGAATGACAAAGCCGACCTGGTCGTAATCAACCTGGACCCTGGCTACCCGCAGGAGTCCGTCGAGGCCATGATCGCCCCGCTGCATGACACCCGTGTCATCAGCGCAGTCGAGCAGATGGTGCCACTCGACGCTGTGTTCCAACGAATCGCCCGGGGCGAAAAGACCGGTCTGTTCGAGTGGCGTCGAGTACACAAGGAGTTCGAGAAGCTCATCGTCCAGACCTTGACGGTAGCGCGGGAACGTCCCGTCAAGCGCCTGGTCATCCTGGTTCCGTCGTACATAGATCGCAATCACCTCGCCATGCAGGCTTGCATGTATGTGCAGGCCGACGCGGTGGCCTGTACCGGCAGCGATTAAACCACTTTTTAGCGAAGGGAGCTAAGTAAAAGCCCCCTGCCGAAAGGTGGTTTTTACATTTATGGCTGTATACTCAATATATGAAGCCAAATATTTATCTTGATATCGACGGAGTACTGCTAGCAAACGATCATCACGCCGCCCTGCATGTCGATGAGTTTGTCGCTTCGTGCATTGAGCGAGGGGAGAAGCTCTATTGGCTAACCACTTGGTGCAAGGAAAACGATCCCGCACCAGCTATTCGTCGGCTTAAGCAGACCGATATGAACACGGCCACTATCGAGCTTTTAAGCACAAACTGCCTACCAACGCATTGGACGGATGCCAAAACAGAAGCTATAGATTTCAGTCAGCCATTCTTGTGGTTTGATGATGATTGTTTTGAAGACGAACGCGCGGAGCTAACGAAGCACAATGCATTCGACAACTGGATTGACGTACGTTTGCACGAAGACGAACACCACCTCCAGAAGTTCATCGCGAGCTTCCCTCTACCGATTCAGTCGCTCGAGTAATACCAACCTGTATACTATTAGTATGAGTAGGCTAGAAGAAATTACCACCGAAGATCGCTACCTCGGCGCATTATTCGGTTTGGCCGTGGGTGATACCCTCGGCGCGCAGCACGAATTTCGCGAGCGCGACAAATACACTATTACCGATATGCCGACCGAGGAGCTGCGCCACGGCCTGCCACCCAATCACTTTACGGATGACACTAGCATGGCGCTCTGCCTGGCTGATAGTCTGATTAGCTGCCAGGGTTTTAAGCCCGCCGATCAAATGTATCGCTACTTTAGGTGGTACGACGACGGTTTTATGAGTCCACTCGGCTACGCATATGGTATTGGCCGCACGGTACACTATTCCATGCAGCGCTTTATTGATACTGCCGAAGCCTTTTCAGGCAGCACCGACCCTGCCACCGCTGGCAATGGATCAATCATGCGCTTGGTACCCGTACCCATGCTGTACCGCCTCATGCCCGATCAAGCCACTCATTACGCAGCCGAAAGTTCTCGCACTACGCACGGCGCGCCGGACGCCGTGGCAGGCTGCAAACTGTTTGCACACTACCTATTAGCCGCGCTGCAGGGCAAATCCAAGCTAGAGATTCTAGCAGCAGGACAGAGTGTAAATGGCCTGTCCGATCCCATCCGCGCCATTGCGCTTGGCTCATTCCAGCAGCTGGAGCGCGCGCAGGTTAAATCCAGTGGCTATGTGGTCGACACGCTCGAAGCCGCCCTGTGGGCCTTCGCGCATAGCAGCACGTTTACCGAAGGCGCCCTACTGGCAGTAAACCTGGGTGGCGATACCGACACCATCGCGGCCGTGTATGGCCAGTTGGCAGGCGCACATTATGGCATACAGGGGATTCCAGCCCACTGGCACGAACCGATGGTTATGCACGATGTTATTCACGACACCGCTATGGAATTGTATAAACTATCCGAAGTCATGCCGCAACTACAGCAAAAGAGCACTAAGGCGTATAATTAAGCCGAGTCAAAGGAGAAACCATGACAAGTTCTAGCGAAGGATCATACTGTGGCACACCGCTTGTAATGTCGGTTATGGATGTATTTAGTGACGGCAAGCCCCATAGTGCTGCCGATGTGGCAAAAAGTCTTAATGTTGACATTCCCGTAGCTCAAGGCTACATAGATTCGCTAGCACGGTATAAAAACGGTTTAGAAGCCGCGGGTGAAGCTAATGGCCACACACTTTATATTGATCCGGCTGGCATCGCTACTACATTTTCAAGCTATAACACCGAGTAGACACATGTCCGGACCTACCCCACCCAAAAAACCAATGGATACTCTAGGTACGACCATCAAGCACCACAAACTAGCTTGGACCGAGGAGCACGGCCCTGAGACTTTCAAATGCAGCCTGGATGTTGCTATGCACCCTGCCAAAAGCAGTATCATCCTACTGACCATGTCTGGCGTGGAGGGCTCGGCCGATGGCTACCAGGGCAAGTATGTTACGATTGCCCAAAACGCACAGCGGGAGCACGGCGTTGCAGCCGTGCGCGTTGGCAACCCGTTCATTAGTAGTCTTAGTTGGGAAAGTAACCTGCGCCATACTCTGGACTACGTAATTGCACATAGCGCCGAGATTGCCGGGCCGGAGTTCAAAGAAATTCGTATTATGGCGCATTCGGCGGGCGGTACGGTGGCCGGGCTGATGGCCTGGGAATACCCCGAAGTTACGCGGTTGCTGTTGGTAAACCCAGCGCTCAAGCATGGTTACCGGCAGGTGGCGGACGGACTGCGTAAGTTCAAGGGTATCACCACAATCCTGTTTGGCGAGCATGATTCTTCCATATTCCTGGGCCAGGAGCTGGGTAAGCTCCCGCGCGTGCAGGTGTTGAATGTCAAAGACGCCGACCATCACTTTTCGGGCGACGCTATACATACGTTTATAAATGCTCCTAGCCAGTACTTGTTTGATAGTAATGAGTAGTGAGCCCTACCCCTAGACCTGTAAAAAGAGTAAAATGAATCATAAAGGGGTTTTATGAGGACAAAACAACGGGTAAGAGATGCTGGTGAGGTATTCACTCAAGAACGCGAGGTCAAGAATATCTTAAAACTCACCCAGGCGACGAGTAACATATTTTGGCGGTTTCTTGAGCCGGCGTGTGGCCATGGCAACTTCTTGGTAGAGATTGTTAGGCAGCGCTTAGAACATATTAAGCATAATCCCAACTACATGCCAGCAGACAAGAGGGAGTTTGCGATGATTCATATGTTATCCTCTATTTATGGTGTCGATATCGCCGAAGACAATATTGAGGAGTGTAAGCAGCGCCTGCAAGATGAAGTAATGAGATTTGCCCCGAAAAAACCTACAAATATTTTCTTTAGTGCATTGAAAAACATTCTCGACACCAATATTCAGCTAGGCGATATGCTGTATGGTAAAGATAAAGTATTTTTTGTTGAATATAGCTTTCATGGCGCTGAGTATATTACAAAAGCAAGTGTTAAGCGTAAAGTTTATGCTCTATCAAGCATGGAAAGTGGCGATAATTCATTGTTGGAGGAGTTCCGGTTGGTAAAGTTATCAGCAATGGAGTCAATCGATTTAGTAAAATATCATCCAAAGCCGTCCGGCAACATCAATCTGCTAACCGGCCAAGCTACTTTATTTAATGAGGAGTCTGCAAATGTCTAATATTGTTACGCGAATCTTAAACGAAGTTGACCATCGGCCAGACATCCTTGACTGTATTGCCAACCTATCTAGCGATGAAGTTTTTACGCCACCAAATATGGTCGATAAGGTACTAGATGCACTACCAGAAGAGGTATGGAGCAACCCAAGCCTAAGGTGGATTGATCCCGCAACAAAAACCGGTGTCTTTCTGCGTCAAATCGCGTATCGACTTATGATTGGCCTAAAGGATAAATTCCCTGACGAGGAAGAGCGGCGCCAGCATATCTTCCACAACATGATTTATGGCATTGGTATTACTGAGCTTACAGCGCTTATGGCCCGAAGAAGCCTATATACAAGTAAAGATGCGAGTGGTAAAAATTCTGTTGCACATTTTGAGTCTGATCAAGGAAATATTGATTACGAAAACCGTCCACATACTTACGTAGGTGGTAGCTGTAAATATTGTGGTAATAAAGAAACCGACGCACAACTCGGAGGCCGTGAGGAAGATCAAGAGCGACACGCATATAAATTTATTCACTTAACAGAAGAGGAGGCGAGTAAAATGAAGTTTGATGTTATCGTAGGAAATCCCCCCTACCAGCTAGGCACCGGCAGTGGCGGGTCTCAGGCAACTCCCATATATCAGAAATTCATTGACCAGGCAAAAAAATTACGACCGCGCTACATGTCATTTATCATTCCATCTCGTTGGTTTGCAGGTGGAATGGGGCTTAACGACTTTCGTAATGAGATGTTAAGCGACCGGAGTATTAAAGTGCTCTATGACTTTCCAGATTCTAGCGATTGCTTTCCGGGTGTAGAGATTAAGGGTGGCGTAATGTACTTTGTTTGGGATTCAAATTATCAGGGAGATGCGGAAATCCATACAATAACTGGAGATGAAGAACTACCTGTTATGAAGCGTAGCCTTGGAGAGTTTGATATATTCGTGCGCTACAATCAAGCCGTTCCAATCCTTGAAAAAGTTAAGGCACGAAACGAGGAAACGCTAGACAAGGTGGTTTCAGGAGTTAATCCTTTCGGATTTGCGACAAATTTTAAAGATTTTGATCAAATCAACAAACCTAACAAAGTTAAAATATATGCAAACAAGGCAACGGGGTATATTGTACGAGAGCGCGTGGAGACTCGAGCAGGACTAATAGACAGACACAAGGTCTTACTAAGCGAAGCCTATGGTGCCGGGGACGGTTTTCCACACCAGATTCTGGGAAGACCAATCATAGCCGATCCACCAAGCGTATGTACATTCACGTATATAGTCGCTGGTCACTTCAAAAGTAGAATTGAAGCGGAAAATTATGCAAAATATATCAAAACAAGGTTTTTTAGATTTCTGGTCTCTCTCAAAAAAAATACCCAGCATGCGTCTAGTAAAGTATATGCGTTCGTACCAAATCTACCGATGGATCAAGTCTGGACTGACGAAAAACTCTACGAGCGATACGACATAACACCCGCCGAACAAAAATTCATTGAATCCATGATTAAGGAAATGAATTAATTATGGCTGAACTGCTTGATTATCGTAAAAAACCTCAAATCTACGTATACTCCGCACCAAATCAGCCTGGAGTTAAGGTTGGCGATACATCACGTCGAACAAAATCTGATCGTGATGTTGATGCGGTAGCAGCTCGTATTGAGGAGGGGCTCGTTAATACCCCGAACAAGCAATATAAGCTTGAATTTTTCACCGAAGCTATCACAGAAGATGGTGCATATTTTCGAGACCATGCGATTCATAAAATACTTCTCGATCGTGGCTACCGAAGATTGGCCCGTGAATGGTTCGAGTGCGAAGTAGATGACGTAAAGGCTGCGATTTTGGAGATGAAGACCGGTATACGTACCGATCGTAATCGCCTAGACACTTTTCCTATGCGCCCAGAGCAACAAAAAGCCGTCGAGGAAACATCGCTTTATTTCTCTAAATATCCAAAAACATACGAGGGTCGTGCGCCACACTTTTTGTGGAATGCAAAAATGCGATTTGGCAAAACGTTTACGTCATACCAGCTTGCTAAAGAGATGGGCTGGAAGCGCATACTAGTCTTAACCTATAAGCCGGCCACAGAAAAGCAATGGCGCGAAGATTTAGACCAACATGTTGATTTTGAAGGTTGGCAGTTCATTGGTGGCAAGCAGAGGTGGGACAATATTGACGAAGAAAAACCCGTTGTTTGGTTTGCAAGTTTCCAAGACGTCATGGGTAAAGACAGAGAGTCGGGCGCACTCAAGGAGCGCCATAAACGCATGCGTCAGGAAGATTGGGACTGCTTAGTAATTGATGAATATCACTTTGGTGCATGGCGTGATAGCGCAAAAGAGCTTACCTCTGAAGATAAAGATGAAAAAGATCCGCTCACAGACCTAGAAGAAGGCCAAATTGAGGAAATACTACCGTTTAAGATCGGTTCCTATCTTTACCTATCGGGTACCCCGTTCCGAGCCTTGGCTGGTGGTGAGTTTAGCGAAGACCAAATATTCAACTGGACTTACGCAGACGAGCAGCGTGAAAAAAAGAACTGGCAAGGCAGAGATGAAGATAATCCGTATGCTGAACTGCCGCAGATTGTCATGATGACATATCAGATGCCAGATAGTCTGCGAGAAATCGCCAAACAGGGTGAATTTAATGAGTTTGATCTCAATAAGTTTTTTAGTGCCAAGAAAAATGATGAAGGTGAATATGTATTTGAGCGTGAAAACGACGTTCAGAAGTTTTTGAATATTCTTCGCGGCATGGACCTTGATGTCGCTGTAGAGAATAAGATGGATCACCAAAAGCCAGCTTTACCGTTTGAGGACGCTCGGCTACTATCTACACTTAAGCACACCTTTTGGTTTCTGCCGCGTGTCTCAAGTTGTAAGGCCATGAAACGGCTTCTGGATAATGATCCGTTCTTTAGCGAATATGAAATTATAAACGCGGCAGGAAAAGATGCCGGAATTGGGAAAGAGGCACTTGACCCAGTGCTGGATAAAATAGGAGATCCATTCAAAACGCGTACGATCACTCTTTCTTGCGGTAAGCTTACTACAGGTGTCACGGTCAAGCCTTGGAGTGGTGTATTCTTCCTTAGAAATACAGACAGTCCGGAGACTTACTTTCAGACTGCTTTTCGTGCACAGAGTCCATGGTCAATTACTAATGCAGAGAATCCGAACGAAAAAGAGATTATAAAGCCTACCTGTTACCTGCTAGATTTTGCGCCGAGCCGAGCTTTGAAGCTCATGGCAAATTACAGCAATGAACTCGGTGGAGTGAGTGATAATCGGACTACAGAAAAGCGACTTGAGGAGTTTATCGAGTTCTTGCCAGTGTTATGTTACGACGGCGTATCAATGACGAAGCTAGACGCTACGGCAATTCTTGATATATCAACTTATGGCACGGCAAGCACCATGCTGGCAAAGCGCTGGCAGTCGGCACGTTTAGTCGATGTCACGACTATTGTGTTAGAGAAGGTGCTCAATGCCCCAGACGTCTTAGCAGCGCTGGAGAAAATCGAGGATTTCCGTAATTTACGACAAGATATTACTAAGACTATAAATAGCGAAAAGTCTTTGAATGAAAAGAAGAAAGATCGTGCCGAAACAGGCGAAGAGCCAACCAAAGAAGACAAAAAGAAAGAGGATGCTGAAGAAAAGGAAAACAAGGGGTTCAAGCGTCAACTTCGCGAGAAATTATTAAAGTTTATAACTCGTATCCCTGTTTTCATGTATCTTACCGACTATCGAGAAGAAACTCTAATCGATGTTATCCGAAACCTAGAGCCCGAATTGTTCACGAAAGTTACGGGCCTATCGGTGCGTGATTTTGACCGAATGTGTGAGATTGGCGTATTCAATCAGAATGAGCTCAACCAAGCGATATTTATGTTTAAGCGCTTTGAAGACTCGAGTCTTATTTACGCCGGTGGACGCAGTCTGTCGGGTGATGAAAAAATTGGTGGATTTGATACTAGTCTTACGCGTGATGAAATTGACGAGGTTATCTTGGGTGAAGTGATATAAATAGTAGAACGGAGTGATATGGAGAAGTATTCAATCAATAATCAAACAGTGAGCATTCTATTATCTTGGGTTAAAGGAGGTATAGTTGCAATACCAGAAATCCAGCGACCTTTCGTATGGAGTAAATCACAGGTCCGGAACCTGATGGACTCCTTATACCAAGGCTATCCGGTCGGCTACATTATTACTTGGCAAAATCCGCATGTGCGCCTTAAGGATGGAACGACGTCGCAGGGTAAGAACGTTTTGATAGATGGCCAGCAGCGTATTACTGCTCTTCGCGCAGCAATACTTGGCAAAGAAGTAATGAATAAGAAATACAAGTACGAAAAGATTGTCATTTCGTTCAACCCTGTGACTGAAGAATTCAAAGTGAAAGACCGGGGCACGGAACGAGGAGCTGAATGGATCACCGACATCGCAGAAGTGATGACAGATGACTTTAACCAGTTAGCGTTTCTCGATAAATATATGGAAAAGAATCAAGATGCTGATAAAAGCAAAGTGCTTGACCGGGTTTTGAGACTGATCCAAGTTAAGAATAAAAACATTGGAAATATTGTGCTGTCTGCAGATCTGCCGATTGAAATCGTTAATGAAATTTTCATACGTATTAACAAATCTGGCGTCCCGCTTTCGAGCGCTGACTTCGCCATGAGTAAGATTGCGGTGTACGAAAAAGAAGAGGGCGATGAATACGGCATGAGCCTGCGTAAGTTCATAGATTACTTCTGCAACCTTGCAATTGAGCCCACTCACTTTAAAGACATCGAAGAAAACGATACGCACTTTGTAAGTACGGACTACTTCCAGCATATTAGCTGGCTCAGGGGCGACGCAGACGACATTTACGACCCAGATTATAACGACATCTTACGCGTTGCTGCCCTAACCGAGTTTAACCGCGGCAGATTAAGTGACTTGGTTGCACTATTGTCGGGAAGAAATTTTGAAACTCGCGAGAACCTAAAAGAAATTGCTGACGAATCATTTGAAAAACTCGAGCGAGGCGTTTATAAGTTTACTCGCGAATACCATATGAAGCACTTCGTGCAGGACATACTGCGGGCGGCTGGCTTTAAAAACTCCGACATGATCGGGTCAAAGAATGCCATAAACTATGCCTACGCAGTTTATTTAAGAACAAGAGACATCGAGGAAGAGACTCATGTGGCCACAAAATACACGAAACGATTATTGGTACTATCTTTGCTAACTGGTAGGCATTCAGGATCTTTTGAATCGCAGTTCGAGAGCGACTTGAAACATATAGTAAAGCCAGGGGATATAGAAAAGTTCGTACGCACACTCGAAGAACAGACCATGTCTGACATATACTGGGCCTCAACGTTGCCCGATGAATTCAACAAAACAAACACAACGAGTCCATTTTGGAATGTGTATGTGGCAGCTCAGAATGTTCTTGGTAAATCCAGTTTCTTGTCTAACTCAAACAAGGTTGAGTCAATGACGACTGCACAGGTGCACCATATATTCCCTAAGAACTATCTTGTAAAGCACGGAGTGGAGCGGAGCGACTATAACAAAATTGCGAACTTCGTGTATTTGCGTGACGACATCAATATTAAGGTAAGTGATCAAGAACCGGCTCGATATATGGCAAGAGTCAAAGAATACAATGGCGCATTTGGCAGCGATATAACAAGCGATACCGAATTGGCCGAAAATCTTGAAAACAATGCACTGCCAGACTCATTACTAACCGCAACGCATGAAGATTTCTTTGATTTTATGCAGGAACGCCGCAAGCTCATGGCACTCATAGTTAAAGATTACTACGAGACACTCTAAGGCTACTAATCAGTAAAAAGAATTCTACCATGCCACAAAAGCTTGTGGCGGAGTACAATAAGGTCATGACCAAGTCGGCAAACAGAAAAGACAAGTCGATTGAAGTAACATTCATTCATACTATGCCCAAACAGGGTCTTGGGAACACGAAAAAGGCTGGCCTTAAGCAAAGTGACGGTTCGTTTATAAAAAGTCATTTGCAAGGTGTAAACGAAATGACGCCGGATATTCTGGACTATTACACTATCGGCGAACTCGAAGTCGAACTCTCCAAGGGCATGGATGCACTTGGAGACACGGTGTATGGCGTAACTGTAGTAGACACAAAAACGGGAAGTCTCCACGAAGCATCAAAGCTATGCCGATCTCCCAAACAGGCCGAAGCGCACCTGGAACAACTTGCGAATGAGTACAACCAACGAGCGAACAGGGCTATAATTGAGTAATAGAAGGAGCTATATGTAATGAACGAAATTATATGTCCGCATTGTAAAAAGTCATTCACTATTGATGAGGCAGGGTATGCCGATATCCTAAAGCAAGTCCGCACCAGTGAGTTTGAAAAAGAGATTCACGAACGACTGGAGCTGCTAGAAAAAGAAAAGGTGAATGCCGTGCAGCTCGCAGAAGCTAAGGTTAAAAACGAACTGCAAGAAGAGATAAGTAAGCGAGACGCCGAAGTTGCTCGAGTGAAGGCCCAACTGGAGTTGTCTGATACATCCAAGCAGCTAGCTGTCGCCCAGGCACTAAAGACAGTAGAGAAAGAGCGCGATGAGTTAGTCCACAAGCTGAGCTCGAAGGACACCGAGAAGCAACTCCTAGAGGCCTCTATGAAAGATAAGTACGAGGCTGAACTTAGGCAAAAAGACGAGACAATCGCCCAGTATAAAGATATGAAGGCTCGACTGTCGACCAAGATGGTTGGCGAAACACTGGAGCAGCACTGCGAGACAGAATTTAATAAGCTCAGAGCAACTGCATTCCCGAACGCCTACTTCGAAAAAGATAATGACGCCAGCACCGGCAGTAAGGGTGACTACATATACCGCGAAACGGACGATGCTGGCAATGAGATAATCTCAATCATGTTTGAGATGAAGAACGAGGGCGACGAAACCGCGACCAAGAAGAAGAATGAGGACTTCTTGCGGGAGCTCGATAAGGATCGCAATGAAAAGAGTTGTGAGTACGCCGTACTTGTATCGCTGCTCGAGGCCGACAATGAACTCTACAATACGGGCATTGTAGACGTTTCGCACCGGCACCCAAAGATGTACGTAATTCGACCACAATTCTTTATACCGATGATTACACTCTTACGTAACGCCGCATTGAATTCGTTGCAATACAAATCCGAGCTCGCGTTGGTAAAGGCGCAGTACGTAGACGTAACGAACTTCGAAGCTCAACTCAATGATTTCCGCGATTCATTTGGCAGAAACTACCGCTTGGCATCAGAAAAGTTCAAAGCGGCTATTGAAAGTATTGATAAGTCGATTGTGCAACTCCAGAAAACGAAAGAGAACCTGCTACGATCAGAAGACAATTTGCGCCTTGCAAACAACAAAGCTGACGAGCTAACGGTCAAGAAGCTTACGCGAGACAACGATACAATGGCCGCTAAATTCAGTGAGTTAAACGATAGTCCGCAAACTTAAAATACCTAGACTCGTGCCACTGCCAGCTCAGCTGGCGTTCGGCAGAGTAGAATAAACATATGGCACACATAGTAAAACCCGGCGACACGAGCCAAAAACAGCCGATATCCATCCTCGACGTAGTAGGGTTCTTTGTGGACCTTGCGATGTTTTTACCACGCAACAAAACCGAGATACCGCCAGCGTTCAGAAAGTTGCTCGAGGAAGAAGGGGTAACGCAAGCCGGGACGAGCTACGTCCGTCGCATAGACCACCAGCATGCGCTGAGCGACAACGACTGCGCGATACTGGCGGAAGAAGGCACGTACTATCTACTCTTACTGCAGTATTGCTACTCAGCACAAATGGGGGCAGACACCGCTTGGCAATCAAACGTCGCCCTGGATGACCCCCGCACAATGGGTTCGCCGGACATCATAACATTCATTGAGAATCGGCTAGAAATATGCCTACAGGCGCTTGGGGTTCCTGCAGAATATGCCCATGAGGCACAAATACGATATGACAATGAAAGTGGGCGCTATAACCACAAACTCATATGGCAGTATGCAGCGCGAGACAATAGCCTGTACCCGACATTCATGAAGGCCATGCGACGAAACGCGCGCAAACGCATGGTTATGAACGAGGCAAAGCTAGAAGTGGTTGATAAGTACAGTGACAAGATTCACGGTGTAGCCCGAAAGTTTTTCAAAAAGTTCTACCGTAACTACCGCTTTGTCGGTATTCGACATTTTGACGATGTGTAGGCTGCATGGCAATTCTCGAAAATTTAGGGTAAAGAGATGTAGCAATCATTGGCTTGACAATTTAGCATAAGCATGTTAATATGTGCTGAGTTCATTGACCCACTCACACAACACGCAGGAGGAGCAGAGATGCTCGCAGCACAGGCAATTTCCAGCAAGGTCCAGGATGACGTGTTCATCGCCCTCTTCCTCGCCGCAGTCGCGGTCGGGATCGTCGGGGCCCGGATGATCCTCGGCGCCCTGGCCAGCAACAAGTCCCGCCACATCTGGCGCTGGGCGTACCTGACCATCGGCACCATCGCCATCGCCATCGGCGTCCTCAACCCCGTGGTTCGCTTCGGGATGGAGGAGTGCCAGCAGGTGCTCGCGCAGATGCGGAGCGACGTCTGGCCCTTCGGCTGGATGATCACGCTCTGCTTCTACGCAGGGTTCGCATCTCCGATCGTGATCGGCCTGACCGCCAGGGAGATCTGGCGTTCACCCGGCAGCCTCATGGTTGCCCCAGGCAGCGATGAGTACTACCGGCGGGAGCACGAGCGCGTGATCGCCGAGTACATGGCGTGACGCCAACAGTGGGCACTGAGCATCGAGCCCACGGAAGAAGACCAATTGGTCCGACCCCGTGGGCTTCTTCTGTTTTAAAGTTTTTATTCTGCAGCAATCCACTCAAGCTTGCGCTATAGCCATTCCAGTTTGATAATTAGGTTATAAGGACATGCGGGGGGATAAACGACGCGTGTAAACAAAATGAAAAAACGAATTGCACAAATCATAATCAGCCTTGCCTGGGTGGCGGTATTAAGCGTAGCTGCTCCGAGCACGCAAGCTGCCACGCAGGCGAGTGCTAAAGTAAGCTTTACCTTCGACGACGGGTTTAGAAGCACCTTTGCTATAGCCGCACCGACGTTGGCTAAGTACGGCTTGGTCGGTACCAGCTACCCCATAACGAGCTGCGTAGGTACACCCACGAAGCAATGCCCGGTCGAAAAAAGCTTTGGTTTTATGAACTGGACGCAGATTAAAGCTCTGCAAGATCAGTACGGCTGGGAAGTCGGTAGCCACACGGTTACACACAAAGCCATGACCACGCTTACGGCCGCCAAGGTAAGCCAGGAGTTCATAAATAGCAAGAACGCCCTAACCAGCCGTGGCATCACGGCCGATGCCTACTGCTCGCCGTACGGCGATTACAACAATAGTGTCGTTGCAGCCGTAGCACGCAGCTACAGCTCGCACCGTGGCTTTGCCGACACGGGCTACAATAGCTTCCCATACAACGACTACCTGCTCTATGTGCAGCAAGTCCAGGCCGGGGTGTCAGTCGATCAAGTAAAGGGCTACATAGACCACGCCAAGGCCAATAATCTGTGGCTGATTCTGGCCTTCCACGACATTAGCCCCACGCCAAGCGCTGATCCGAACGACTTTCAATACAGCAGTGCCGACCTAGAGGCAATTGCGGCCTATGCGGCAGCACAAGGGGTAGCGTCCACCACCGTGAGTCGCGGGTTGGCGAGTGGGCAAAACTTACTACCGAATGGCGACTTCACGAGTGGGCTTGGAGCTGGCTGGACAACTGACGCACCAGCACTCATTAAGCCGAATACCCAAAACAAGGGGAGCTATCCGAATGCTGCACAATCAATCGAGATAAATAGTGGTACCACCAACAAGCATTTGTTTGCGCCCAAAGTCGATATCCAGGCCGGGCAGGCCTACGTAATTAAGAGCTTCTTGAACGTAGTACGGATTGCCAGTGGGGAAGTCGGCTTCTACATCGATGAATACGACGCGGCCGGCAACTGGATTAGTGGTCAATATAAGCGCGGCGAAAACAGCGTGTTTGTAGAGAACCTCAACTTTGAATACGTACCAACCTCGATTGCAGTAGCTCAGGCTCGCTTGCAAGTGTTTGTCACTGCCAACTCTGGCGCGAAGGCATTCATAGATAACGTCCAGTGGATCAGCCAGGGTCGAGAAGTTACCCCACCGCCTGTGCCCGAACCAACTCCAGAACCGGTAGACATAATGCCAAATGGCGGCTTCGAGGGCGGACTGAGTGATGGCTGGCGCACAGGCAGCCCGTCGAGCATATCGGCAGTTATCGCAACGCTAGGCGGTCAGCCCAACCAGTCAGCAATGGCCTTTACAGCGACCGCGGCCAATAGCCATCTATTCTCGCCAGTCGTTCGTTTGGAAGCTACAAAAACATACCAGATTAAACAGTGGTTATCAGTTGAGGCAATTACGAGCGGGGTAGTGGGCTTCTACATCGACGAATACGACGCAGCGGGCAACTGGATAAGTGGCCAGTACAAGGCCAGCATAGGGCAGACCTACAGCGGAGACTATAGCTTTGACTACACGCCGACGAGCGCGGCCGTTGCCAAGGCAAGCTGGCAAATGATCGTAGCTGGCAACAGCGGAACAAGTGGCCACATTGATTCCGTACGCTGGTTCGCAAAGCCATAACCTAGCCTGAAGCATAAGCAGTTATACAATGTTGTTTACTTTATAGCAAGTAGGGCGTAATATGGATAGCAGAGGGTGAATTGCCCGATTCGTATACCGCAATAGTGGTAAATGATCGTGCAATTGCCCTCTTTTTTAATGCCCGAAGGAGGTCACCATGTACGGAGGTATGGGTGGTGGGGGCGGTGGCACAAGTGGTGGCGCTGGTGCAGTTGCAGCAGCTACAACCACAGCAGCAATCGTTCTGCCAAATACCGGTGCACTGTGGATGATCGACGCCCTAGCGGCCGTTAGCATCGCAGTCGGCACAGCCATAGTAGCCAGCACAGTTTGGCGCAGTATGGCACACAAGGCTTACAAGTAAGCCGCGTTAGAGTGGAGGGCTCTAGCAGGAATTATCATGAAGCGAATATTCATTCTTACCATTGGTATAGCACTGATCCTGGGTGGCGGCTTTGTGCTATCTGCCCAGGCAGACAGCCAGCTCTTTAGCCCACGTCAGCCCAAGCCTACCCAGGCACCAGCCGCAGTAACAAAACCGTCAAGCGCGATAAGCTATGATGTGTCTGAACGACCCATCAGCTTGTATGTGCCAAAGCTCAATTTGTTCTTGGAAATCGATGAGGGATTCTATAATCCCGTATCAAAAACTTGGAACCTGAGCAACACGCGAGCGCAGTGGGCGACCATTACGCCACGCGCCAACAACAAACAGGGCAACACCTTCATATACGCACATAATTACCCAGCCGTGTTTGGCCGACTAAGCGAACTCACCGAGGGCGATGAATTCATTCTGCTGGGCGAAGGCGGCCATAGGTTCGTATACACCATGAGCTCGCGCTACGAGACCAACCCCTACGATGACCGCTTGTTTTATTACACCGGGCCACCCATCCTGACCGTGCAAACATGTTCGGGGGTATGGGACCAGAACCGCTTGCTCGTATCATTTAAGCTGACGAGGGTAGAGAAGTGAGTATCGGCGTAGTTGTATTCTATTTGTTTGTGACACTAAGCATCATTAGCATGCTGCACTATGGCTTTTATCTGGTCGGTGCGAACATATATGACGTGCGCGCCATGAAGAAGCGAACTGGCAAACAGCGCCGCAAGCACCGTGCCGTACCGCTCGTAACAGTCTTGGTGCCGGCCCATAATGAAGAGCTAACCATTGTGCGCTGTCTGGAATCGATTCGGGTTAATACCTATCGTAAAACCCAAGTGGTTATTGTAAACGATGCCTCGACCGACGATACACGTAAGATTGTAGAGGCCTACATAGCCAAGCACCCTACCCGCGGTTTCCAGCTGGTCAGCAAGCATAAGAACGTCGGCAAAGCACGAGCCCTTAATTCGGCACTGCGCCGCTATGTACGTGGCGAGCTCGTCATGACACTCGACGCCGATTCGTTCATTGACCGCCATGCAATTGCGCGCGCGGTGCGCTACTTTGACGACCCTAAAGTTGCGGGTGTAGCCGCCAACGTGCGCATTCTGCACCAGCCCAGCGTACTCGGCTTACTGCAGCGCTTTGAGCACATGATTGGCTACCGGTCCAAAAAGTTTTATTCAATTACCAATAGTGAATTTATTGTCGGCGGGGTGGCCTCCACCTTCCGCCGCAGCGTGATGTCGCGCGTGGGGCACTATGATACTGATTCGGCCACCGAAGATATTAGCCTAAGCCTCAAGATAGCCGCACTTGGAAACAAGCAGCACCGGATTGTTTACGGTGCCGACATCTTAGCCATGACGGAAGGCGTACAGAGCTTCACGGCCCTCATGAGCCAGCGCTACCGCTGGAAGCTTGGGAGCTTACAGAATTTAATAAAGTTCCGTCGACTGACGTTCGCGCGTTCAAATAAGTACAGTAAGATGCTAACGTTTTATCGCTTGCCGATGGCGTTCCTGGCAGAGGTGTTGCTTATTATCGAGCCGCTGATCGTTCTATACCTGGTAGCGTTGTCAGTTTCCCAGTTGTCCTTTGGCCTACTATTTGGAGCATACCTGGCAATCTCGGGTATTATTCTGATTACCCTATGGTCCGACGAGCACATTAGCACCAAACGCAAAGCCAGCCTGAGTTTGTACGTGCCGGCAATGTATTTTGTGTTCTACATTATGAACGTAGTGCAAATTATAGCGATTATACGCTGCTTGGTTCGCCCTAAGCGGCTGCTGGGTGAACCAGAGAATGGTAGCGTGTGGAAGTCTCCATTGCGGCTTGGAAAGCACGTCATCGCTGGGGAATAGCATTACTTAACCTGCAGCTCTCCGACCTTGGATCCGCCAGCTGGCGGATCAGGTAGTGAGGAACTCATGAGCCAGAACGAGTGAACCACGAGAGTCCTCAAACTCGCAGTGGGCACGACATTCTAGTCTTCATGGGCGAACGAACGCACCTAGATGCGAACCCGTGGTCGGAAATACTTTTGACTACTTTTGGTATCTTAAAAAGTAGTAATACATAGGTGCAGTACTCAACTTTAAATCATTCGTTCTTTTGAAAGGGCCAAAAGAACCTAAAACCCTTGCGACATGGGGCTCATCTCTTGGTGGTGCTTCTTCGTACTCAAACAGAAGTGCTCTGCGGGACTCGCCTGGAGGCCAGACTCAGACAATCCTCGAGCGTTCTGTTCTGAGCACTCCGAACCACGTCCAGGATACTCGAATGTTGCGGGGAGAGCTGCAAAGATCATACTTGCGGAGCTATTCGCAGCAAGGCATAATGGGGTTTGGCCTACAACCGATCAAGGAGCGTGCAAATGCACGATGGCAAACCCCCAGTATGGGAGAACAACGAAGCCTGGCAGCAGCTGGTGAGAGAAGCAGGGGGTGTGAACCTTGCAGAAGACATGGCATCCGCTCTGCGCGATGTACCCAGCGACGCTCGACTCAGCTACTTCGCCTCGGACCTGCCAAGCGCCTACCGCGCGCGATGGCTGGCCGCCCACGAGCCCAACAGCCTGGAGTTGGAGTTCGCCAAGATCACCGACGCCATCCGGCAGGAGATCATCGCCGCTCAGGACCCGAATCACAAGGTCACGGTGACTGTGCGCCTGTCCTCGGGCGAGCAGGACTTCGTGGAGCAGATGCTCGTGCAGGACGGCTACAGGGTCGCCTGGCGCGCCGCACCGGCGGCCCTCGACGTGGTCACCAGCAGGCACTGCACGGACCACGTGATCATCGTCTGGGCACCCGCCCCCGACGTCCCAGACGAGAACAGCGAGTAGGCCAACCGGCCTCGATGGTGTGCATTCACGCACCATCGAGTGCCACCAACGTTATTATTCAAACAAGCTCTTGATCCTATGCTACAATATTGCAGTAACCGCTTGCGGTAACACCGGTGGAACGTCCACCAAGCAGCCGTAGGTGTGATCGGTAGCTCCTTGTCGACTGGGGAAACAAGCACACACCAATCTCGTTGCCAGCTGATAGCGGTAACAACGAGGCTTACGTCGTGGCCATCCGGGCCGATCGGAACCATGAACACTCTTCTTGTCGAAGGGCGCCAAGACATCCAGTAGCCTGGCTTAGAAGCAGCCACGCTTGAAAGGGCAGAATCTGCTCGCTGGTTCGAGTGCCAATTGGCAAGACCGTCGGTGGGTGGGTGAGGTAAGGGCATCGCTGCTCGAGCCTCATCCACCTACTGCAGCACAGTAATTATCTCTTCTAGTCGCGGCCGATTTGAATCGTTTTGCCACCGAGCTTGTCGGTAAAGTAGCTATCGTGCGACACGTATAAAATAGCGCCTTGGTAATTAACTAAGTACTTCTCGAGTTCTTCGATGGAGGGCAAATCCAAGTGATTGGTTGGCTCATCGAGGATCAATATGTTTGGTTCGTGCGCGAACATGCGGATCAACTGGAAGCGAGCTTTTTGCCCACCAGACAGCTGATTGATCATGAGCCGGGCATCGCCCGTGGGGTGGAACAAGTATTGGCTTAGTATTCGCGCGACCTTTTCATGATTAATATCGATATTTAGCTTGCGGTATACCTGAATGACGGCGTCACCGAGCGGCACGTCCATAAACTCCGCCTCGATTTCCTGCTCGTACACACCAAGGCGCAGGCGGTGATCGAATTCAATAAAGCCACTGAAGCTTTTAGCCGGAAGTTCTTGAGCGCGGGTGGTAGCAATGATGGTTTTGAGCAGCGTTGATTTACCAGCACCGTTGCGACCACGGATCTGCACGCGCTCGCCAGAACCCATTAAAAAGGTAATGTCTTTAAACAGTGGG
>CAYTBW010000006.1:58548-76911 GCA_964436255.1 uncultured Candidatus Saccharibacteria bacterium
CGTAACCTAGCGAAACGTCCTGAACGTCGAGCAAATGAGTGAGGTCGACCTGCTTGCCGTCTTCTTTGCCGCTTTCGAGCGAGATATTTTTAGTCTTGTATTTATCGTACTTTTCGACCAACTTACCACTCATGTCATTGACAGAGTCTTGGTCGATCCAAAACGAAGGCTTTTCAACCGTGGCCTTGAGCTCGGCATACTGCTTCATAAGTCGGCGCTCCATTGGCACAAATGGGTTAGGGTTTTTAGAACTCGATGCCTTTTTGGCGCGAGCCGAAACGATCTGAGCATGTAGCTTCTCGAGCGTGCGCTGCGCCACCTCGTACTGGTCGATGCCGGTAAGAGTGGAGGTGCTATTCTGTGCTAAATAGGCGTCGTAATTACCGGGGTAGGTAAAGAGCTTCTTATCTTTGAGCTCAATGATTTTATCGACATACTTCAGTACATCGCGGTCGTGCGAAATCAGCACCACACTGCGGTCGTAGTTTTTGAGCCAACGAATAAACTGTTCCTTAGCTACGTAATCCATATGGTTAGTTGGTTCATCAATCAGTACGACGTCGGCGTCGGCCTCGGTAATCTTAACGAGTTCTACAAAGCGCTTCTGCCCACCAGACAAGCGCGATAGCGGTCCGTTAGCTAGCTCGGCAGATATTTGATAGCGCTCGAGCTCGGAAATTATTTTGTCCTCTACGCTATAAAAGTTAAGTTCGGCAAACTTTTCTAAGGCATGGCTGTATTCTTCGATTTTGGCCATATCGTCGCCCATAGTTTCGGGGTATGTTTCGAGAATGTGTTTGAGTTCGGTGTAATGCGGCAACTCAGAAAGGATGTAGGACACAGCGGATTCACCAGCTATGTCGTGATGCTCCTGGCGGGTCGAAATGAGACGCAGGCCTTTTTTGGCGTTCCGTTGACCGATAAATTCGTTGTCGCTTTCGTCGAGTAAATGGAAAAGAGTGGACTTTCCGACACCATTACGGCCAATGAGCGCGATTCGTTCACGCTCGTTGATAGCAATACTGCATTCGCCAAGCAGCTGCTTGTTGCCCATGTGTTTAGATTCAATATCTAGGTTCAGTAGCATGGTTTAGACCTTACTGTGCCTTCTTGGGCAATTGAACTTCGATGCCATCAAGCGGCTCTTCTGGCGCTTCATCCACACACTCTTGGAGGGCATCCATAATCTTGGCTTGATCAGCATCCTGACCAATGAATACGAGGCGTGTTTGCGCTGCGTCGCCGCCCCAGTTACTCCAGGTAATTTCGGCACGTGTACCAACCAGCTGGAAGATGTATTTACGCTCGTGGCCTTTGGTGCCCAAATCAACGAAGCCTTTGGCGCGGTAAATACTCGTTGGAATCTGCTTGTTCACAAATTCTTGGAACCTCATTGGGTGGAGTGGCTTGTCGCTCGTGAAGCTAAAAGTTTGGTAGTGGGAGTGAACATGATCTGCGTGGTGAGAATGCTCGTCGCCATCATGAACGTGATCGCCAGCTGGCTTTGCGTCTCGCTTGGCAAACACGTCTTGGTCCAGGAGCAAGTGAATCTCGACTTCACCCTTAGTGGCTTCTAGAATGCGGGCTTTGGGGTTAATGCTGCCAATCAGATTACGGATGTCTTTCACTTTGGCCTCCGGTACCAAATCGACCTTATTAATAATCACAAAGTCACAGAACTCAATCTGCTCGGTCGCCGTACCGTGTTCCTGCGCGTTCTTCTCTAAATTCTCGGCATCAAGCACGGTAACGATACTGTCTAGATAGACACGCTGGCCAATCGTATCCTTAAGGGTTAGGGCGAGGTCCTTGGGTTCCGCTAAGCCACTGGCTTCGATAATGATGTAGTCGATTGGGCTGCCCTGGTAAGCAAACTGGCCAATCGCTTCTTGCAGATCAAGCGTTTCTAAACTGCAGCAAATGCAGCCGTTGGTGAGCTCTAGCTTAGCATCGGTCTTGTCGGCAATTAAGTCAGAATCCACATTAATGTCACCATAGTCATTAACCACCACGCCGATGTTAAGGCCTTGGTTGTTGGTCAGGATGTAGTTGAGTAGCGTGGTTTTGCCCGCGCCTAAAAAGCCGGTGAGCACAGTCATCGGCAGCTTCTTAAAATTAGGGTCCTTTTGTGGGCCTTGCTCGGTTTTTTGCATCACCTTAGTATAGCCTAGTTTCGTGCCTGGGGACAGGGTAGGGGCTATCATTGACTAATAGCCCTTAATAATGCATAATAACCCTGTTCAGACCAATGAGCCCAAGGGGGCAACATGAAGTACCCAATATTGAGCGAAGAAGAGTTGCGAGCCACGACCGAACAAGCAGCAGAGACGTTCGGTGACGAAGCGAGCAGTGCCTTCCAGCTCTGCAGCACGACGGCGGTGACAGTTCGAGGGATCATCCTCGTCCACGATGCCGATTCCGACGAGTTCTACCTCCTCGGGGAGTACAAAGGCATCGGGTTCGGCGAGGCCAGCGTCAAGGTGGACGCGACGCCGATTCGCTGCATCGGTGATTTCGAAGACTGCGCCTAGGCGCGCCCAGCGGATCGGAGCGGCAAGTGAGTAGCCCAGATACAGAATGGATCACCGACAAGGCCGAGCTTGCTCGACTCATGGCACTGCACAACCCCAGAGGCGAACCAGTCGGCGACTTCACCGGTCGATGCCTCCGGTGTGGGAGCAAGGACCTGTGGGATGACTACCCAACCGCCTATGGATGCAACTGCTGCTGCGCGATGTTCATGACGAGCAACGTGGCGCCGCACATCATCGACAACACCACCGGCCGGGATCTTGGTCCGGCGTGGCACTAGCAATCGAGGCGGGGTGGGGCAACGCGGCCTCACCCCAAGCGACTTAGAGAAATCTAGGTCGCTTATCTATTACATTGACTTATCTATCCTTTTATAGTAAAGTAACTGCGTTCGATACGACGACCCTGAAGGGGAATGCTATGCAAGGCACCAGAGGTAAGGATTTGGCAGAGCTATCTGCCTGGACATGGCGCGTGACTGATGACCTGTCCAAGGGGAGGATCATCAGCTGCCGCACCAAGCCGGATCCCATCAGCGGATCCACCGGACGAGCCATCGTCCGAGGTTCACGCGGACCTCGAGTGGAGGTGCAGTTCCGCGTCTTCGCGAGCGGGGGCATCAGCGTCACCTCGGCCCGAGCCAAGAACTACTTCGGCCGTGAGCTGAAGTGGAGCAGTGCGGACCCGCATCGGCAAACCCATGTCATCAGCAGCGAGCTGCAGCACAACCTCGGTGCGGTGATGCGCAAGCTCAAGCTCGAGGAGCTGATCAAGATGCATCCCCTGAAGCGCTGGTGGTTCCTCAAGACCAACTAGCCGACGGCCAAGAGGCAGGGTGGGGCGGAACAAGAATCCGCTCCACCCGCGCGACCTATGAATTACGATATTCATGGGTCGTTTTTCGTTATTATACTCAAGGTTGCCCAAACCTCCCCGTAGCGTATAATTGTACTTGACTCTCGTGTCCGCACGAGACCTCTCCCGCCGAACTCGGCAGAGTCGGAAAGTGGAGTCCTGCCTTAGGAAATTGGTAGGCGACAGGCTGGTAGCACAGTCTCCTGGGCGTTCCCGGGCGCAGGCCATGTCAGTGGTCGATGAGCGTATCTAAAACGGCTTATGTGGTTCTGAGCCAGGATCAGGAACCCACTCCAGACCCCGGAGACGATCGGGGCAGAAGACGGCACTGTATCACTGGAAAACGGGGCTGCTAACCCCTAGTAATCGGTGGTGCCTCTGCCGGCACTTCTATAAAAATGCAAATGGGAGGGAGGGGTCTCCTACCGGAAAGCGAACTCCAGCTGACACGGACTAGCTTGAATGGCGCAGGCCCCTCTTTTACCACAGCCCAAATAGCGCAAGCGACTTACGAATCGAAAGGTTCGCAGGTCGCTTTTCACGTTCAGGGTATCAATTTTGATATACTCTTATCATGTTGAAGATATACATAGCACGACACGGCCAGAACGTTGACAACGCAAATGGCATACTAAATGGCCATCGCGATGAGCCTTTAACCCAGAAGGGGGTTGAGCAGGCGGAAGAAGTGGCCAAAGAGATAAAAGATGCGGACCTAAGTTTTGATCATATCTACACATCCCCACTTGAAAGAGCTCATCAGACTGCCGTTATCATCTCAAAAGTCGCTCACGGGCCAACCCCGATAATTGAACCAGGCCTAATTGAGCGAGACTTCGGCGTTATGACTGGAGTTGAACAATCGAGGGTAGAGGAGCTTTGTGCCCCGGATATATTGAAGGCGGAGCACATTACGTATTTCTTAAACCCAGAAGGGGCCGAAACGTTCCCTGATCTTCTGCGGCGTGCCGATAATCTTCTGGGCAAGCTACAGCGCTCACACAACGACGGCTCGATCTTGCTTGTGTCGCATGGTGACTTCGGAAAAATGGTATACGCGGCATATTATAAACTCGACTGGAGGCAAGTCTTGAAGCAATTCCACTTTGGCAACTCCGAACTACTTTTACTTTCGCCAGAGTCTCACGCAGATGAAGCGCATGTATTCACGATCGAACAACACAATTCGTAATCAGGCCTAAACCCAAGCGCTTATGCTATAATGAGACTAATTATTTAGGTAGGAAACTGGGTGGCAGAGATAACAAATTCGTTATCAAAATATGAACGCTTGGTGAGCTATGGAGCTGCGGGCGTTCAAGCCGGGGCATTGTTGGCTATTGCCGTTGGAAGTGCCTTTGGCCTCCTACCCGACCATCAACTCATTATTAGCTTCGTAATTGCACCCCTATACATTGCCGGTCTTGCCTACGCACTGCTCGGGCTCAAAGGTATGAGCAAGCGCAAGCCAGAAATAGCCCTGCTCCTACTGGTAGCGCCACTGGCCATCAGTATTCTGATTATGGCCTACCTAGAGGGAGGCGTAGAATCAGGCTACTACCTGTTCTGGCTGGTGCTCATGATGGCGAGTGGCATATCGGGGATTATGGCGGTGGACATAACGATCAGCGTTGGAATAGCTTACTACTTGCTCCTTGGCGGCATTAGCTTCGCCAGCGGTAAGAACTACGTGGGTGATTGGCCTGAGCTGGTAGCCACCCTGCTTGCTATGTCCGTAGCCTACGTGATCGCCCAGCAAGCCGAGCAAGTCACGCGCAATCGTGAAAAGGCCGAGAACTTAAGTGGCCAGCTCGAGGGCGAGCAAACCAAGACGGAGCTTATGATGGAAGAGATTGCCGACGCGGTAGTGGGGGTCAATCAAAGCTTGCAAATTGTGGTATTTAACAAAGCCGCCGAAGAGCTTACCGGCTGGGACAAACACAGCGCACTCGGCATTTACTACAACAACGTATTCCAGCTCAAAGACGGTAAAGACAAGGAGGTTACGAGCAAGAACGATCCGTTCCTGAAGGCATTCGAGGCCAACAAGAAAACGAGCGTTAATGATTACTATATGCTCGACGGCAACGAGCAGAAGATTGAGTTTTCGATTGCAATAGCCCCAACCAAAGACGGGAATGGCAACATTAATGGCGCGATTGGCATCATGCACGACATCAGCGAGCAAAAGGCCCTTCAACGCGAACGCAATGAATTTGTGTCGACCGCCTCGCACGAAATGCGAACCCCTGTGGCCGCGGTAGAAGGCTATTTATCTATGGCCACTAACCCAAAGCTTGCACAGGTGGACTCAAGGGCCAAAGACTACATCGAAAAAGCTCATCAGGCAGCGCTGCATTTGGGCAAGCTGTTCCGCGACTTACTTAGTGTGACCAAGCTCGAAGACCGTAGGCTCAACGATCATATAACCAACTTTAGCCTAAGCGAGCTCACCAAGGAAACAGTCGACAACCTGAATATGATGGCCGAGCAAAAGAAGCTAAGCCTAACGTACAACACGGCAAGCAACTTAGTGGGTACAAAGACGGTTGCGCCGCTGGCGATGGTAGAAGCTGACCGAGATCGGATTCAAGAAGTGCTCAGTAACTTGATTGATAACGGCCTAAAGTACACCATGCACGGCGGAGTCGAGGTCAAACTAGAATCAGGTGAGGATAAAGTCACCGTCCACGTCACCGATACGGGCATTGGCATTAGCCCAGAAGACCAAAGGCACTTGTTCGAGAAATTCTACCGAGTTAATAGCACCATGACGCGCGAGATTGGCGGCACTGGGCTTGGTCTGTACATTAGCCGCAACCTCGTAGAGCACTATGGTGGCAAGATGCACATTCGCAGCACACCCGGCAAAGGCAGTACTTTTTCGTTTAGCCTGCCGCTCGCGAAGGATAAGAAGCTTGCCTCGCCAACCAGAGCAGATTACAATAGCACTATACAGAGGGAGAACGAACGTGGCTAAAATATTACTGGTAGAAGATGACGTAGCACTCAGGGATGTTTATTCGGCACGCTTACAGGCCGAGGGCTACACAATTGTAACGGCTGCTAACGGAGAGGAAGCCCTCGCAATGGCTGTAAAGGAAATGCCAGACCTCGTGCTGTTAGATGTAATGATGCCGCGAATATCTGGCTTTGACGTACTCGACATTATTCGCTCCACGCCCGAAACGGCTGCGGTAAAGGTGATCATGATGACGGCCCTGAGCTCTCCAGAAGACCACGCCCGAGGCGAAAAGCTTGGCGTAGACAGATACTTAGTGAAATCCCAGGTAACACTAGAGGAAGTAGTTGGCACCATAGCTGAAGTTTTGGCACATGGCGGCGGCAATGCTCCAGCTGGCGAGCCAATTGTAGGTGGACCCGGCCAGCCAGCCCCACAGCCAGGTGTCGTGCCTCCAGCGCCTCCGCAACAATAGCCCGCAGTGCCTGCTGGGCAGTAGAAGATAAGATTGGTATAATAAGATCATGAAACGAACTCAAATTGCCGAGTTGGTCGACTCGGTTGATCAACAAGTTGTCATTAAAGGTTGGGTGAGCGTACGCCGTGACCACGGTAAGCTTATCTTTTTGGACGTGCGCGATGTTAGTGCCACGGTACAAGTCGTGTACCAGTTTAGTGACAGCGACGGCGACTTGGCCGAGCGCATTAAGCCCGAATCGGTCGTGCAGATCGAAGGCTTGGTCAAGCAACGTCCCGAGCGAATGGTGAACCCAGACATGGCAACAGGCACAATAGAACTCGGTGCTGACAAAATTACGGTAATCAACCAAGCCCAAACGCCACCGTTCGAGATCCACGATACGCATGCTCCGGCTGGCGAAGAAGTCCGTATGCAGTACCGCTATCTCGATTTGCGTAGCGAGCGCATGCAGCGCAACATTAAATTCCGCCATCGTTTTATAAAGGCATTGCGTGATTACTTAGATTCACGTGGTTTTATAGAAATTGAAACTCCGATCCTTGCCAAGAGTAGCCCTGAAGGAGCCCGTGACTTCATTGTGCCATCACGCCTCAGCCTAGGAAACTTCTACGCCCTACCACAAGCCCCCCAGCAATTTAAGCAGCTCCTCATGATTGCTGGCTATGAACGCTACTACCAGATTGCTCGATGTTTCCGCGACGAAGACCTACGCCAAGATCGCCAGCCAGAATTTACCCAGTTAGATATGGAAATGAGCTTTGTAGACCAAGAGGACATCCTGGAGCTAAACGAGAGCATGTTCCGCGAGGTCATTAGCGAGCTGTTGCCTGACAAGAAGATTCCTGAGAGCTTCCAGCGCCTAACATACGACGAGGCAATGGCTAAATACCAAAGCGACAAGCCAGACCTACGAAAAGACAAGAAGGATGACGACGAACTGGCCTTTGCCTGGATTACCGACTTCCCAATGTTCGAGCGTGATAGTACGGGTAAGATTACCTTTGCACACAATCCATTTGCACGCCCACGAGATGAGGACCTGCACTTACTCGAAAGCGACAACCCCGAAGACTGGCTAAAAATCCGTGCCTACTGCTATGACTTGGTGCTTAACGGCTTCGAAATCTCATCCGGCAGTTTGCGTATCCACGATCCGGCCTTGCAGCGCAAAGTGTTTGGCTTAATGGGATTGAGCGAAGACGAAACGAACGAACGCTTTGGAGCCTTCATGAAGGCCTTTACGTATGGCGCTCCGCCGCACGGTGGTTTTGCTCCCGGCTTAGACCGACTGATTATGGTACTAATGAAGGAATCATCGATTCGCGAAGTCATTGCCTTCCCAAAGACAGGCGACATGCGAGACTTGATGCTCGGGGCTCCGGCAGGACCAAACCTGGAACAGCTACGCGAACTTGGTATCCAATCACGACCACAGAAAACGTAAGCTGGAGTAGGGCGGACATGCAAGACTACACGGTACTTCTAGAGAATTTTGAAGGTCCACTTGACCTATTGCTTCAATTAGTAGAGCGAGAGAAGCTCGACATACGCGACGTAGCAGTGAGCCAAGTCACGCAAAGCTACATTGTACACATCCGATCAATCGAATTAGAGCCGGATGAAGTCAATCACTTCCTGGCGGTTGCAACTCAGCTACTGCTTACAAAAAGCCGTCGCGTCTTGCCAAAAGCACAGATAGCCGAGGATGATGTGAGCGAAGAAGACCTAGCTGACCGGCTTGAACGCTATCAGTACTATCGCGGCCTCGCCACGGCCTTAGCAGAACGTACCCGCACGCCATTCCTACTGCGACCGCCAAAACGTGTTAAGCTGCGCGCTGGCAGTAAGCAGGGTTTCGACATTTCTAAAGGCTTGCTCGAGACAGCCTGGGAGCAAGTAAGTGAGCGAAAAACTCAAAAAAGCTCGGCGCGGCATACCGTCCGCACAAAGCCGTTGTCGCTCGACGCTGTACTGCGTCAGATTGTCGGCCAGCTGCAAGAAGCCAAACAGCTCTCGCTCGACAAGCTCATTGCCGTAAGCAAGAATCAACACGAAGCGGTATTGAGCTTTCTAGCTATCCTAGAATTGGCAAAAGTTAACCGTGCCCGAATTGAATATTCATCTGACAAGGTTCTCATGATCTATCCTGGAGTAAGCGCATGAACCCGATTACAGCCAAGCTGCATGCCTTGTTATTCGCGCAGCCAAGTGGCGTAAAGCTCAGTGAACTATGCGACTTCCTAGGCTTGGGTAGCGAAGCTACGAAATCCGAAGTGGCAAAGTTAGAAGCCTGGCTCAAAGGCAGCGGCGTGTCGGTGTTCTCACACAAAGACCTCTACGCGCTAGTAGTAGACAGCGCGGTATCGGCTGACGTCGAAGATTTTTTGCCAGAACAAAAGCAGCAGTTAAGCCAGCCCATGCTCGAAGTGCTAGCAATCGTGGCGCATTCGGGGTCGTGCACCAAGCAGGACATCGATGATATTCGTGGGGTGAGCAGCGACCAAACGCTTCGCAACTTAACCTCACTTGGGCTCGTGCGTAGCACCACTAAGCCGAATGACCCCATCAAACTAACGTATTACGAAACAACCAAAGACTTTCTGCTCCAAGCAGGCATAAAAGATTTAAAGGAGCTCAAAGCATGAGTACTCGGCTCAACAAGCAGCTCGTAGAACTAGGCCTGGTTTCCTCCAGGCGCAAAGCTGACGAACTGATTACCCAAGGGGCAGTAAGTGTTAATGGCACGGTAACCACGAAGCTAGCCACACAGATTGGCGCCGAGGACGTCATTACACTCTACGGCCGATCAGGACAGAAGCGAGAGCACGTTTATCTGGCTTTCAACAAGCCAGTGGGCTACGTATGCACACACCGCACGCAAACAGATCGGCAGAAGACCATCTTTGACCTTTTACCCCTTAGCTTTGCGGGTTTAAAAATCGCTGGTCGACTCGACAAAGAAAGCCAGGGCCTCATGGTCTTGTCGTCAGATGGCGCCTTTATCCAGGCTATATCACACCCGTCGCAGGGCAAGCTAAAAACATACATGGTATTTGTAGACAAACCGGTTCAACAGTCCGATCAAGCCAAGTTACTGGAAGGAATCAAACTCTATGATGGCGTAAGTAAGTTCGAGGGTGTATCGCGAATCAAGCCACAGCTACTCCGGGTAACTTTGAGCGAAGGCCGCAACCGACAGATCCGACGGACGTTTGAGGCGCTTGGATACAAAGTAAAGATGCTTGAGCGCACCAGGATTGGCCGACTAGACCTTGGTGTGCTCAAATCTGGTGCTCACCGCTTTATTAAGTCAAGTGAGATTGTGGATGCTTAGCCTCGTGGCTGCGTTACTAGTCGCCTTGCAGGGTGTAATGCCGGCTTCGGCAGCGCTTGATGCTGCGTACAATACAGTCAATCAAGGAGCTGCCGAAACCCGAGAAGCCATGGCTCCACGCACAAAAAGCCTGCTGAGTGCCACCTACGCTGCGATACCAGTAGCAGATAGTGCAATTGCGCTGTCGCAAGACAACAAAGCCGCTATGCTCTATGACGTTGACTCCACCAAGGTACTCTACGAAAAGAACACCTCGAGCCGACTGCCTATTGCATCAATCACGAAGGTCATGACGGCCGTGGTATTACTACAGAACCACAGTCTAGACGAGACGATAACTATTCCCGCACTGCCGCAGCAACCCCCAGGTAGTCAGGTCATGAACGTCCAGCCAGGCGAGCAGTTCACCCTCTCAGAGGCTATGACCGCCATACTAACATACTCGGCTAACGACATGGCCGTAGCGCTAGCTATTTGGGATAGCGGCAGCGAACTGGCCTTTGTAGATAAAATGAACGACCAAGCCCTTCAGTGGGGCTTAAAAGACACGCGCTATACCGATGCCACCGGCCTGAGTCAGCAAGGTTCGTATTCAACTGCCCAGGATCTAACAGTCCTCGCTACCATCGCGCTCCGTAGCAACTTCTTCCGCCAGGCCACCAGTCAGCCCAGAGTGGCAGTAAAAACCCTTACTGGAAAGACCTATAATCTTCCTACTACCAACCAATTACTTGGTCGAAATGGCGTGATTGGAACCAAGACAGGCTACACGCTAGAAGCTGGACAATGCCTGCTAAGCCTGACACGACGCGACGGACGTGAGATAATAGGCGTAATGCTCGGCAGCAATGATCGTTTTGGCCAGACCAGAACGCTCCTAAACACTGCCTACGCCACATATCGCTGGGAATAATCACATGACACAAGACAAACAACCAACCGTACTCATTATTGGTCAACCGAACGTTGGTAAATCAACGTTGTTCAACCGACTCACAAACACTAATCAGGCAATTGTGGCTGATCTGGCCGGCACCACGCGTGACCTGGTAGAGGGCGACGTAGAATGGCAGGGCAGACATTTTCGCCTACTTGATAGCGCCGGACTCGCCAAGAGCGATGACGAGCTGGTACGTAGGGCGCAGGACAAAATCGATGAAGCAATCGCATTAGCAGATGTGGTAGTCATGCTCGTAGACGGCACCGTTCCAATTGACGCGCATGACCGCAAGGTTGCCCAGGAGATCCTCAAGAGCCAGAAGCCAGCCATTCTGGCTGTAAACAAGGTCGATCAAACGCATCGCGGCGGTCTGGCTGACCACTATGAGCGCCTTGGTATTAAAGACATTATGCCGCTTGCCGCAATAAGCGGGCAGGGTAGCGGAGACTTACTCGATGCTATTTCGGGCAAGCTCGAAACTACAGATACAAGCACCATTTCCCAGGATGAGAATACCATTAAGGTAGCGATCCTGGGTCGACCAAACGTAGGCAAATCTAGTTTGCTCAACAAAATCATTGGCACGCCAAAGGCCCTGGTTTCAGACATTAGCGGCACCACGCGAGACATTAACTACGGCAGCATAACGCATGGCGACAAAGAGCTGGTATTCGCCGATACGGCGGGCTTGCGTAGAGCCGGCAAGATTGGCCGTGGTATTGAATTCTTTTCGAGTTTACGAACCAAAAAGGCCATTGCCTGGGCAGACGTTTGCCTGGTACTAATCGATGCCAATGAAAACAGCGTGTCGCAAGACCAAAACATTGCCGGACTCGTTAAGGAAGCGGGCAAAGGCCTCATACTTGCGGTCAGCAAGTGGGATGCGGTCGAGGACAAAGAAGACAACACTATGCAGCGCATGGCTAACTACATTAGCGCACAATACCAGTTTGTATGGTGGGCGCCACTCATATTTACCTCTGCCGAAACGGGCCTTAACTTAGATAAGCTCTACGAACTTATTGTAAAAATAAATGCCAGCTCAAACACGCAGATTTCTACCCCTAAGCTTAATAAGCTCCTCAGCCAAGCCACCGCCAAGCAGCCGCCGGTTGGGCTTAAAAACACCCACCCTAAGCTCAATTACATTACGCAAACAGGCACAAAACCGCCCGAGTTTACGATCTTCGCAACTCATCCTGACATGATCCAGTTTTCCTACCCGCGCTACCTAGAAAACGTACTACGCGAGGCAGCTGAATTCGACGGCACACCAATTAAAATCATATTCAAGCACAAGCGCAAGGAGGAGCGATGAAGCTCGTAGTTGGGCTCGGCAACGTAGGTAGTGAATACGAAAAAACACGACACAACGCCGGATTTATGGTGGTCGATGAACTGGCGAGCCGACACCATGCTACTTGGCAACATCAAGCAAAATTCTTTGCCCACACCACAACTGCACTTATTGGCGCAGATAAGGTTCTACTGGCAAAGCCAGACACATATATGAATCGGAGCGGCAAGGCAGTCATGGCCTTAATGCAGTATTACAAAGTGTCGCTCGAGGACGTGGTGGTCGTTTCTGATGACTTGGACTTAACGTTTGGCAAGGTACGCGTCCGCATAGGGGGTAGTAGCGGCGGGCAAAACGGCCTCGCTTCAATTATCGAGACAGTTGGTAAGGACTTTGTGCGCCTGCGGATCGGCATAGCCGGGACCGAGCGAGGGCAGATTGATGCTCGGGATTATGTCCTGCAAAAGTTTAGTGCCTACGAACAGAAACATATGCCGGCCATCGCCGTCGAAGCATGCGACATCCTAACAAAGATCGCTTCTGATGGAGCTGAACATCTTTCGCGCTCAGTTTTGGAAGATTAACCAAAAATTGCCATCTAAGCTAGCAATCAAAAAGCGAACACTTTAGAATTAAAAAAGACTCGCTTCAATTAAGGAGTCGAGTCCGTTTTAACACCCTCTAATGCCCCCGAAGTTTGGGATTTTGCAGTCGCTATAGTAATAAGTAGACCGTGGCAATTAAAGGGAGTAATCTGCTCCGAGAACCTAAAGGAGGGTGAGTTTTAGGTTTAGCCTCGAGAGCAGATTACTCACTTCAATAATGAGGTGAGTTTTGTGTGAGGTGCACTCTCTTTGAGCCGTTTTTACGTGGCCATATAAGAGCCTACGTATACTAACATACCTTAGTGCTTTTGTCAACACTTTTTACAGGGATAGTTTTATACTATTTATGCTTAACAGGTTAGATATTCAATAATCCTATGCAATATATCCGATATAATAGCAATAAATATCCTGCTCTTTTGCGGGATATTGCGGCTCCGCCCAAAGAGCTATATGTAATAGGTAGCATACCTGATCTGCCTATGGTGGCCATCGTTGGGAGCAGGGCAATTACCGATTATGGCAAGCACATGACGTACCGCCTAGCCTATGATTTAGCCCGCGCTGGCATCTGTATAGTAAGTGGCATGGCGCTGGGAGTTGACGCGGTTGCCCACCAGGCGGCGCTCGATGCTGGCGGTGCAACTGTGGCGGTTCTAGCGAGCGGCTTAGACGCACCTTCGCCCAGGTCAAATTACCACTTATTCAAAGCGATAGTGGCTTCTGGCGGCGGTGTTATAAGTGAATACCCCGAAGGAACCACACCATTTAAGCAAAACTTTCCGGCTCGCAACAGAATAATCGCCGGACTCAGCCTGGCAACAATTATTACGGAAGCCAACGCCAGTAGCGGATCGCTTATTACAGCCAACTTTGCCTTGCAAGAGAACCGCATGGTCATGGCCGTACCTGGCAACGTCACGAGCCCGCGCTCAGCTGGGCCAAATAACTTACTCAAGTGTGGCGCCAAGCCAGTACTAGACGCAGTAGATGTTCTGTCCGAACTCGGCCTACAAAGCACGTTAGTAAAGCCAAAGAAGCGAAGGGCAGATTCGGCAGAGGAGGCGCGACTTATGGAGCTTATAGATGCAGGCAGTCATACTACACACGACCTAATAGAAAAGAGCAACATTCCTGCCGAAAAGATCGCTGGTATGCTTAGCCTCATGGAAATAACTGGTAAAGTCCGCAACATTGGCGCTGGCCAGTGGGTTTTGACCTCTTGAACGAAAGATCGCCCCAGGAGGAGCGATCGAATCGTCCGCCTGAAGCGAAGGTGCCACCTACTGGCGCAGGGACTTGCCGTGGCGGGCAAGTACCTGTTCGACCTGCCTGAGGTAGGCCTGGCCGAAACCGGGGATCGTGAGGAGGTCATCGGCGCACAGCCGAACGAGCTGTTCGACCGTCTCGATGGGGACGTACGTACCGTCGAGCCTGAACGTTCCCCTGGCGAAGCGCCGAAGCACAACAGCACTGAAGCGCAGGTTCTGCACCGGAGTCGGAGCAGGCAGCTCAGAGCCCTTCAGGGTGAGCTCGTGCTCGGCGAGCCTGGCCCTCACCTCATCGAGCGACTTCTCCCCAAAGCCGATGATGACGAGGAGGTCGTCCTCGCTGTGGCGAACCAGGTCGCCGACGAGTTCGATGCCCTGCTCGGCCAACAAGCGGCTGGGCTTGTCGCTCAGCCCCAGGTCGGCGACGAACAAGATGTTCGCCGAGAACTCCAAGCTTGGCGGAACCTTGCCGGCTGCCAGGGCTGCGAATGCTTCTGCTGCCAAACAGATGGCAGCTTCGTGCGCTTGACGCGCAATTCTGGTATCTCGGTCTTCCATGGCTTCTCCTTCGAGATAGACAATAGGTCATGGACTGAGCAGAATGATACAATAATTGATAGATAATGTCAATACATTTGGACACTATATGTCTCTTTGACAACACCAAAGCTACTCTGTATAGTCTCACCTTGTGACTTTAAGCCAACATTCAAGTCGGCTAACTATATTAACTTGCAAAGCAAACCTATAAGCATTAGCATTACAAAGACATGAGCAAAAACCTCGTAATCGTAGAGAGCCCCGCAAAGGCAAAGACAATCGAAAAGTACCTGGGCAAAGATTTCCAGGTGCTATCGAGTATTGGCCATATTCGCTCAATTGCCAAAAAAACCAAGGATGGCAGCAAAACGATCGATGTAGATAACGGCTTTAAAACGGTCTACGAGGTCGATCCTGAGAAGAAAAAGGTGATCACCGAGCTAAAGCGAGCAGTCAAAGCAACCGATACCGTCTGGCTGGCTACCGATGAAGACCGCGAAGGAGAAGCTATTGCTTGGCATTTGTGCGAGGTGCTTGGCCTTGACCCCAAAAAAACAAAGCGCATTGTATTCCACGAGATCACTCAAGACGCCATTAGCGAGGCAATAAAAGAGCCTCGCACGGTCGACATGAGCTTAGTAGAAGCCCAGCAGGCGCGACAAATACTCGATCGTATTGTAGGCTTTGAACTTTCCCCAGTAGTATGGCAAAAGGTGCCAGGCGGCAAATCCGCTGGACGCGTACAGTCCCCAGCAGTACGTTTGCTTGTAGAGCGTGAGCGCGAAATCCGAGCCTTTGAAGGTTCATCAGAATTCAAAGTAACCGCCGAATTCATTCATGAGGGCCAAACATTCAAGGCGGAGCTACCTAAACGCTTCGCTACCGAGGCAGAAGCCGAAGCCTTCCTAAAAAGCCTGCTCGACGCTAATTTTAGTGTGTCAAAAGTTACCACCAGCCCGAGCAAACGCAACCCAGGAGCACCCTACACCACCAGTACCTTGCAGCAGGATGCCAATAGCAGACTGGGCTTTAGCGCCAAAGCAACCATGTCGGCTGCCCAGAAGCTCTACCAGGAAGGTAAAATCACCTACATGCGTACTGATTCGGTAAACCTGAGCAAGCAAGCACTCGGACAGACTACTGCCTATATAAAGAGTGAATTTGGCGACAAGTACCATAATCTGCGTACGTTCAAAACCAAGTCGGCCAGCGCACAGGAAGCTCACGAAGCGATCCGCCCCACGGATGTGCGGGCCGAAAAGGCGAGTGCGAACGCCTATGACCAAAAGCTCTACGACTTAATTCGCCGGCGCACGCTCGCAAGTCAGATGGCGCCGGCAGAACTCGAACGCACAACAGCCATAATAATCATATCGAACGGCAAAGAAGTCTTTGAGGCGAAGGGTGAAGTTGTGATATTCGATGGGTTTATGAAGGTCTACGGCGGGAGCAAAAAGGATCCCGATATCCTACCACCACTCGAAGCGGACCAGACACTTGAAATGCAAAGTGCCCAAGCCAAGCAAGTGTTTGCTCGCCCTCCAGCCAGATACAGCGAGGGTAGCTTAGTAAAGAAGCTCGAAGAGCTTGGCATCGGTCGACCATCTACCTATGCGACGATAATTTCGACCGTACAAGCCCGCGGCTATGCCGTTAAGGGCGAAGGAGAAGGTACTCCGCGCGAAGTTATATTGCTCAATCTAACAGATCAAAAAGTGCAACGGGAAATCACAGAAGAAAAGACGGGTTCTGACAAAGGAAAACTCGTGCCGACACCGAGTGGAGAACTGATTAGCGACTTCTTGACTGATTATTTTGAAAAGGTTGTCGATTATGGTTTTACCGCCGACGTAGAAAAGGAGTTTGACGACATCGCCGAAGGCAAACTGGCCCGCAATGACATGCTCACGCACTTCTACAAGCCGTTTCACGCCCTGATTGCGGCATCCGGGGGGATTGACCGTTCTGCCGTAGCGCAAGCACGAGAGATAGGTTTACACCCTAAAAACGGCAAACCAATCCTAGCCAGATTCGGCAAATACGGACCAATGCTACAGATGGGCAGTACTGAGGACAAGGAGAACAAGCCTACCTTTGCACCAATGCCGGAAGGTAAAAGGCTCGAAGAAGTTACGTTGGATGAAGCCCTCGAAATGTTTAAGCTGCCGCGCACGGTTGGCCAAACGAGTGATGGCCAAGAAATCCTCGCTAACATCGGGCCGTTTGGACCGTATGTAAAGATAGGCAAGCTGTTTGTGTCGATCAAGCCTGAGAGTCCATTTGATATAACCCTCGAGCGGGCCCGCGAGCTTATTGTTGAAAAACAAAAGGCCGAAGCAGCAAAGTATATTCAGCGCTTTGAAAAAGAAGGTATCGACATCATCAACGGTCGCTACGGAGTCTATATAACGGATGGTAAAAAAAATGCTAAGCCGCCCAAGGATACAGACCCAGCGAACATCACCCTCGAGCAAGCCAAACAGATTATCGCCGAAGCCCCAGATAAAAAAGCCCGCCCGCGCCGTAAAAAGTAGCTATTAGCGTCAGTTGCCTCCAAAATATTACACAATGTTTTGTGTTGACTTAATAGGTCTCATATAGTATAATTGCTTATGTCGTATGAGGCTTGACTCCTTATTGAGCAGCCCATACCTAACTATAACGGTGAGGGTGATTTTATTTTTATGGATAAAACTAACAACATTCAATACAACTTAGAAGACTTACGGGCAATGATCGAAGCTTCGCTCGAAGTCCTGCGCAAGGATCGTGATCGCGAAGTTCTGACGAAGCGCCACGGCGTGCTTGGCAATAAGCCGCAGACACTCGAGCAAATTGGCCAGCAGCTTGGTATTACTCGTGAGCGCGTCCGACAGATTGAAAAGGCAGCCCTTGCCCGTATTCGCCAGGAAAACGAAATCAACCCGGACTTTTCGAACGCACTTATTGCGATAATCGACAAAAAGGGTGGCGTGATTCGATTTGAACAAGTGGTCGATCGCTTAACCGACCAGGAACTAGCCGCCGAACTAAGCTTCATAATCCGTACCAATCCAAAGTTCTACTACCTTGATAAGAACGACTTGCTCGATAGCCTTGTTGTGAATGCTGAGGTTTATAGCGAAGAGGACGTAAAAGACTTACACCAACTCATCCTAGTCACTACCAAAGAACTCGGTAAGCCAGGTAGGTTCGAGCGCATTGCAGGCAAGATCGATGGCCCGCATAAGGCTGAATCACTTATGGAAATTGCCCATGCCTCTGCCAAAATGGCGGAACTAGAAGAGAACTGGGGTCTAAGCCACTGGCCAGAAGTAAATCCGAAAAGTATTCGCGATAAGGTCTATTTGGTACTCAAAAAGAACGGTCGGCCAATGCACTTTTCTGATATCGCTGCGAAACTAGACCAAGTTCAGGCTAACCCTAAAAAGGTAACTACCCAGGCTGTGCACAACGAACTCATCAAAGACAAGCGCTTTGTACTGATCGGTCGCGGCATCTATGCATTAGCAGAATGGGGCTACCAAGCAGGTACGGTAGCTGATA
>CAYTBW010000007.1:0-52231 GCA_964436255.1 uncultured Candidatus Saccharibacteria bacterium
CGCCCTGTCCAACCTTGCGCCCCCCCCCCCCCCCCCGTGGGGGGGGGGGGGGGGGCGCCCCCCCCCCCCCCCCCCCCCCGACCACACCCCAAAGCAATCATACGGTTAAGACCCTCTACACGGGTCTCTTTTTGTTATATAAAGTAGACAATTACTAACTTGCTTATGCTTAGAGAATGAAGATAACTTATTCTACCCAACAGGTTAGAGGTAGAATAAATCAAAGAAAAGTAAAAAAAAAGCGACAAAAAGCATTGACAAAAAGTATGCTATTGTGTAACATACTCAACAGTGCAGATAAGAACTGCATAGAACATCAAAAAATAATAGTCAAAGGTTCTCAACAGTCAAGGCGCTGGGTTCTGTAAATATTTACACCAAGCATGACAGGACGCCAGCACCCTGGCTGTCGAAGCCGAAACGCGTCCCTGGACAGCGCTCCTTACGGAGTTCCGTTACCGGCCCCTTGTGGCTGACTAGGATTAGGGATAAGTGGGCGTGCATGGCGCGCGTCCTTGAGGGTATAAAGGGGCGCCCTGCAGAATAGGGCCATGACAACCCCGGCGCAGGGCGGTGAGTCGCCCTGCGCTACGGAGTACCCAAAAGCCGAGTGAGTAAGGCACGCTGTTCACAGCCTGCCTTACGAGATCTCGTAAAGTGATTGCGCGGAAGCATCCCCGCCAGTCACAGCCACAGTTCGATGCTAGTAAAGTCGTGCTCCATCATGGAGCGGTGTGGCCCGCATATGCGCTCATCCACCGAGGGATGGGCAGGGTACGACAGAAGAGGAGAAGCGATCAGCCTGCGGGTACGAAACCCGACGTGTAGCACCCAAACGGGGCGCGCGACCACGAGAGTGGTGGGTAAGAACAATTGATCCGGGGTTAACTTCACTAGCTGAAAGTGCGTTTCGCCACCCCGGACACAACGGCCTGAAAACCAATGTGCCCTCCAAAGCGAACGCAGTCACGCCGCGGCAGAAGGTAAGCCGCTCCGGGTCACTCCAGCGAGTGAAAGTCGGACAAGCCTTCCCTGGGTTGTAGACTTTGCACATGCGCAGAGGCTCCCCAGGGTCGCTCGCGAGCCCAATATGGGTTCGTGAGTAGATAGTCCTCGGATGTATGTCTGAGCTGATGAGTCGGAAACGACGAAACTATCAGAGAAATTATACAAGTTGCCATTGCTCAACTCTCCAACCGGAGGTAAGAGGCGGATGCCTCCCGTCGGGGAGTTGAATCGCAACTCCGTAGCAAGGGGCGGTTATGCCACGTAGTTCAGAAGAGCATGAAGGTGCATCGTTCGATCCTCGCAATGTCCTGTTTGGGCGCTGGGAGACGGATGAGGATCCGGAAGACCTCAAGGAGGACCCCATCAGCTACGACGAGGCGTTCGGTCCGCCGAACCCACGCCGCCGCCGGTAGGAGCTTCGGGGCCGTAGCGACGGCCTGACAACAGAAGTATAGTTGGCGAGAAAAAGAAGCCTTCTAGACACCGCAACGGTCTGGCTCATGACCACAAAAACAGAGCAGGCCAGCGCGAAGTGGCCTTCAAGCCCGATCGGGCAATGCGTAAATCCCTACAGGGAGCAGGACGTGCTCCTTGGAGGGACCCTGTCTGCAGATAGTGATCTGCACTGATGAGCCAAGTTATGGCGAAACAGGTTCTATGGTGGTCGGTAGCTGTGTTCATCTCATTGTTGGTAATGCCAGTGGCGAGATGAACACACACACCATCACCCATCGGCGCCGCGCGGTTACTGCGGCAATCCTCCTCGTCTTCGTGCTGGCCGGCTGCGGCGGCGCGAGCCACGCGCTCAACGGCCGGTCGCTGAACGACCGTTACGGCTGCGATGCTGACGTGATGCTCCAGACGCCGCTGACGATCGACGAGTTCGCCAAGGCAACCAAGCCGAAGAGGGAGAGCCTCCAGGCTTGGCGCCGGCTGATCGTCCAGCGCAGCTACGTCTACGGCAAGGAGAAGTTCAACAAGGGCGATGTGCTTGTGCTCCCCCGGGAGTGCAGCACCGTCTACTGAGGGCTTTGGCCCGTGGCAGATTCGAAAGAATCACCTCGCTGCAGCCAGGCAACATAATGGCAGCGAACCCAGTGCAGGGGAATAGTGCACTAGCCGAGCGACGGCTATCTGAGCGGGTCATAGACCGGCATCGAAGGAGGGTGAATAAGGCCCAGGGTTTCGACTCTGGGCCTTCTCCTATTTGGGTTATTTTACCGTTACTTGAGTTTCGAAGGTAAGGGCTGGTGAGTCGAACAGATGTGGAGCGTTTACGAAGCCAGTTGAAGGCTGCATGAGAATGTCGAAGAAGTTGCCGCTAAAAACTCCATTGACTGGACCAATAATCTTCCCGTCCTGCACGAGAAGTATGTTGTCTGATGGGAGGGAGAAGTCACCAGTTACGTTGTTTACTGAGTGAAGGCCGAGAAGTCCAAAGACCAGCAGGAAAGTAGGCTTTTCCTTCTTGAACTCATCATATTCAGTCGCCTGCACAAGATTGGTTTTTAGCCCGCCGAGCGAGCGCGGCACATGACCCAGCTTATGGGCCGACTTAAGGTCGCAAATAGGATCAACAAGTTTACCGCCTTTTATAAGCTCAAACTTCTGGGCAGGAATGCCTTCGCCGTCGAATTTAAAGCTGTACGGGTCCATGTTCACGAGCTGGTTGTAAGATAAATTAAAACCATCGTGAGCAATTTGCTTGTGAGACTTAAGCTCATCAAGTGTGAAGCGGCTTTGTCCGGCATCAAGGTTAAATCCACTCAGATTTGAGCGCAAATACGCACCCAGTATGCTCCAGCCAGTGCTTGAAGAAAAGAGTACCGGGTATGTGTTAGAAGCTAGCTCGGCCGGCTTTGATTCTAGGGCAAGAGCAATCTCGGTATAGTGGTTGCTATAGTTCTGCATAGCTCGAGGGTCTTGCAGCGTTCGTGTCGACTCAGCGTAACCAATACGGTCATTAAGTGAGACATAGGACGAATACTTGGTGCCCTCAGATGTAATGTCTAGACCGTTCGAGTTCACGATCCTCGTCATGCCATGCGTCGCTTCTATTTCTCCCTCAGTATTTTCTATCTCTTCGAAATTATGGTTATTCTGGAGTTCCTTGACAGATTGGCTAATAAAATCAGGCTCGCCTTGAATCTTGGCAGCTAGCTCGGTATCCATGAGCTTGATGTTCGGAATAGTATCTAGTTTAGGCGCGATCTCGATTTGTTCAGTCGGTTTGTGCTTGCCCTGGTTGATCACTTTGATTATTTGCTTGATCTCTGTGCTTGCCGGCATGCTGCCGTTACTTGCCTGGCCATCTGCAAACTCAACCCGGTATGACATGGCCGACTTATCACATACCTGGACAGGCCTATATATGCCGCCAACAGCATTATTAAGGAAGCCGCCACTGACTGTACGGTTTACACTGTGACTCAGTTGGTACTTTGAGGTTGACGGATCCGCCTTGAGCTTAGATGCCAGCTCTTCAATCATCTTTTCCATTATGCTATCCCCACGTGCTTGGTTGGCGCAAAGAATATGAGCTCATGACCGCCATCACTCACATAGGCGCGCTGACTAGATTTACCGCAGTAGCCAATGTCGTCCGTCGTGAGTTTGCCGGCACCAAACTCAATTGACTTAAGTGCGCCAAGGACATCACCACTGAATGAAGCTGGCTTAACTGCCTTTGCTCCTTTTTCACTAAGCTCGTAAGTGTAGCCTGACCCGAACATAAATGTTCCAGTTTTTGGCGAGACTGAACCACCCCTAAAACCAATAAGGTAGTGGATGGTCGGGTATTTCTTAAATATGCCGTGTTTCTTTAGGACAGCCTGGACCGCTTGTGGCTCAGTACTCGCTAGGTCAGTTTCTATAAGTAGCTCGGGAGAGAGTTTAATGTAGGTAGTGGACATACGCGGGATTGCGACCATACTATAGTCTTCGCTCCGCTCGGTGTTTTTGTTGGCTACGCCCGATTTAGCCGCTGTAAATATGTCGCTTAGTGATTCTCTAAGTATGCCATCGTCAATTATTGTGACTGGTTCACGCTTGTTTCCGAACGTGCCGTACGGATGAAAGCCATGATTTAGCCCTTCTTCGTGGTCAACGACAGTAATGCCCTTGGCGGCGACTAAAGTTCCTTTTGTGAACTGGCTGTTTTCATCGCCAAGTACACTTGCGTTTTCAGCAACTGCATCCGATTCCGCCGGATGCCCCAGCGCTTCATGCACCAACGTTCCAGCTAGGTCCCCAGCTATCAAGACGGGCTTGTTTGTACCCGGATCCTGGACTGGGCCGACTTCCAGTTGGTCGCGCATCATGGCAACTTCGCGGGCTATGAGTTCACTCGGTGTTCCTAGGTCGTCCAAAAGTGCTTGCAGGCTTGGTTTGAATAGGGCTACGAATCCTCGAGTTGAAACGTCATCTTTGCGTAGCGTCATACTGATTCTGGCGCGGGCGTAGGGCAGTGCAAAGTCGACGTCAGTCCCGTCACTACGTAGAATTCGCCACTGGACTTGCTCGTAGCTCGTGCTGATGACAGGGCGTAAGTCCTTACCGTTCGCCAAGATGATAGCTTCGATCTTCTTGCAGTATTCCCTCAGGTCTTTTTGGTTGATGGATGCTACGTCAACCGTATTGTAGTGGAGGCTGTCTTCGCCAAGGTTTTCTTGCTTTGGCAGGGTATATATTTCCTTAGCACTATCTGTGCCTGCTGCCTCATTTGCTTTGGCTATGGCGGCAGTACTTTCTACTAAAGCGACGATATTGTCTTCGCTTATTAGGTTGCTGGAGCCGAAACCGACATGACCAGACTCTGTAAACGTGTATAGACCGACTCCTGTTTTGTCCCCAATAGAAACGGACTCAACGCCTCCATCTTTCCAGTCGAGGGAGATGCGTTCATTCTTATTAACTCTTAAAACGAGGTACACTCCAAGCTTCTCGGCCTTCTTTAAGGCTGCGTTAATTATGTCGTCATGTTCGCGGAGAAGTTTGCTCATACCCTAATTATACGCTACAAAGTCTCCCCATCTAAGCACTAGCGGCTTAGTTTTGAGGCAAGTTCGCGCAGGTCGCCAATTGAACGCACCAGGGATTTCTTAAGCTGTTGTTTTAAGTCAGAGTCTTTAGCGAGCGTTTCTTGGGCGGATGGAATTTGTAGAGCATATTTTAGTTGTATCATCCCGAGTTCACTTACAACTGGTCGGAGCTGTTCTACAGCGCGGATTCCGGCAGCCGGGCCTACAGAGTAGCCAATCAAGAAGACAGGCTTGCCATCCCAGGCTTTGCTGTGATCTAGAGCGTTCTTAAGCGCAGCTGGGTAGCCGTGGTTGTATTCTGGGGTGATGAGCATGTAGGCGTCGGCTTCGGATAGTTTTTCGTTCCACCTTGCTGTGTCGGTATTTTGCTCTAACGATAAGGGGAGGTCGAATGTGCGCAGGTCGAGTAGCTCGACGTCTAAGTTCTCAACTCCGTTTATTGTTTCCATAGCCCACTTGGCAACGGTGGTGCCCAGGGCCTCTGCTCGGACTGACCCGGTAATTATTTGTAGTTTCATATTTCTCCTTACTATTTTTTGTATAGTAATGAGTCTATAGTACTAGCTATACAATGTAAAGTAGTTACAAACAGTATAGTATCATGCTATAGTTTTGTGTTATAATTTGCCCATGAAGGCAATTCAGAAATCAGCCAAACCAGAGCAAGAGAAGGACTATGTAAACTGTGGTCTTGCCAAGACGCTGAAGATAATCGGCAGTAAATGGACCCTGATGATTCTATATAGTCTGTTTGACGGCACAAAGCGCTTCGGGGAGTTGCAGGATGACTTGGGGCTGAGCCCCCGTACGCTGGCTTTGCGCCTACAGCAGCTCGAGCAGGACAAGATAATTACCAAAAAGGTCTATGCGGAAGTTCCCCCGAAGGTCGAATATACATTGACCGAAAAGGGCCGCTCACTCCATAAGGTCATTAAAGATCTAAGTGTCTGGGGCGATGAGCGTTGTTAAGCTAGGTATTTAATATCTTATGAAGCAAAAACCACCTCGTGTTTGAGGTGGTTTTTAGATAATTGCTTGGGAAACCGGGGACGCCTTTTTAGGGGCGTCCCCGGGAATCACATCCCAGGAAGCATGAGAGCTCAGCTCAGGTCGGCGCGTAGATGCCAACCACCGTGCCGAGGATGTCGATCCTTTGGCCCGGTGTGATGGCCAGTAGGGCTGCGCCCTCCTTCCACTCGAAGCTGAGGAGCTGAGGGTTGCTCACGAGACTTGAGACCTCGATGCCGGCGATGGACGCATCGTCCTCGCCTGCCGAGAGCCTACGCTGCCGACCGATGTCGGCTGCGACCCGTGTGGCGTGGCCCCTGATCAGCACGAACGGCGAGACGTCCTTCTCCTGCTTTCTGCCCGAAGGCTCCAGCGGGGAGTAGAGATTGGTCCCTTCGTCCGTGACTGGTCCGATTTGGTACCATCCTTCCCGAAGGTTGGTTGGGCCCTCGTCGGCTTCCAGTTCCTTGCCCCCAATGTCGATTCCACCATGACTCTTCAGAGTTGCCCCGTTGGAGTAGTAGTAGACCGACATGCCCCCCTTTACAGTTGAGGGCATCTCTCCCTGATCCAGCTGGTCGTGTGTGTGAACTACCAGCTTGCTGCCCTCGAAGGTCAGCTCCAGGAAGGAGTGCTTGCCCCTTAGCAGGACCCGAAGGCCTGCCGTGGGGTTGAACACGTTTCCTTGGCGGTGGGGTGCTTCGAGCGTGCGCTCGAGGGCGCCCCGCCATTGCTCCAACTCAGCCTCATGTTCGAGGCGGAGTTGGGCTGCTGACTCTGCCCGCTTGGCGGCCTGCGACGAGATGTACTCGTCGTAGAAGGCTTGTGCCATGTCTCCCTGCAGGAGCTCCCACGCTTCGGCGACGGCCTCGAACAGCCGCCTGTCACCGCCCGTGTCGGGGTGGTGCAGACGACTGTTCTGGAGGTACATCACCTTGGCGATGGCGATGGCGCCCTCGAACTTGGCCTTCTTGACCACTGCGGGGGTGAGCCCGAGGGTCAAGAAGGGGTTCTGTAGGCGCGGCATCAGGAGCCGCCGTAGTGGGCAACCAGCTCGTCGAGGGTCCTCTTGTTGAGGTCTTCGCCGAGCTGGCGGGCCGTGAGCAGGATCTGCTCGCGGTCCTGGCTCTGCCCCGGGTCGGGGACCGAGTGCGGGTTCCGCGGACGGGTCCCGCCCTGGAGCTTGCCCTGGGCGTTGATCCCGACGCCGCGCGGCTGCGCGTTGAGCAGCTCGATGGTGGAGTCCGCACAGGCTGACACCTCGTCCTCGTCGGACAGGGTGACGTCCCAGTACTTCATCCACGTGATGGCGAAGTCCAGGCTGACGTCCAGCTCCGTGGCGAACTTCATCGCCCCGTGCACCTCCATCGAGCTCATCCCCGTGTCGAGCAGCCGGCTGACGGCAGCCTTGGAAGCCTTCTTGGGGAACTCGTCCATGGTGGTCACCAGGGTGAGGGCGAAGCCCTCGTCCTGGCTCTCGTCGGCGTTGCGACGAACGACGATGTCGGCCACGTCGCGCGCGAGGTTGATCTTGTCGGTCTGGGACTTGCCGCCCGCGATCTGCGGGAACTGCGCCGGGTCCATGATGGCCGGCAGGATCTTGTCGGCGAGCACGAGTGCTCGCGAGGTGGATGTGGACTGGTCGGTTGCCTGCAAGGCACCCTCTCCTTGATATACTTCTTGGATGTGATGTGCTCCTGGGACGAAGCCACAGGTAACCTAGAGATATTAGCATAAAGTTAGTACTTTGTCAATGGATACAGACAAAAAGAAACAGATAAGATGGCCCCATAAGCTTCGATTTATGAAATACCCGCCAGACAGAAAAATTCATAGAGGAGAATGCCTGAACCCACATCGTTGTGAGTTCAGGCATTCGGCGCTTTGTGGCCAGTCAATTGCTCGTAGAGCGCACGCTGGATTGGACCGAGGCTAGATGCCCCTTGTGGGGCGAGTACCACCAGCAATTCCATGATGTCGGTTGGGTTTGGGACGATGGTCCGCCAATATGCCTTGAGGCATCCTTGACAGGTCGCCTCAGAGGCAAGGGCTGTGGTGAAAACCGAGCCAGATCCCATTCTGCACCATGTTCGCGCGCTGTCGCCCGTGGGCAACAGGTGTCGCTTCGCTGTTTTGCGAGGCAAGGTAGGTTCCTTTCATGGTCGGCCTAACGATATCGTATAGAACACTACGTGAAACTGCTAGCATAGGCGCTATGCTATAATCACGCTAAATGAGGAGAACGTGTAGTGCCCCGCAAAAAGATTACAAAAGCAGGACTGAGGTCGTTTAACTTCAAGATGGCCGCCTTGCACGCGGTCCAGGCCTTGGCAATATTACTTCTTAGTAAGGAATTCCTGCTACCTATCACTACGACCTACCTGTCATTCAATAGACAAACTCAAAACCTAGAGCCTGCCACCAAGACGCTCTTTGATGTGCCGTTGGCATACCTCGTGGTTGCGTTCCTGGTGATATCTTCATTGGCCCACCTGATAATCGCTACCGTCTACAATAAGCGATATAACAAGGGTTTAAGTAAAGGGATCAACCGAGCTCGCTGGATCGAATACTCGTTGTCTGCTAGCACCATGATGGTGGCTATTTCGCTCCTGGTCGGCATATACGACCTCTCGCTTTTAATCGGTATATTTGCGCTTGTCGCGGTCATGAATCTGATGGGCTTGGTCATGGAAATTCACAATCAGACGACAGAGAAGACTAGGTGGGTCGGCTTTGTTGTCGGCTGTATTGCTGGCATAGTGCCATGGATAATCGTCGCTACTTCATTCTGGGCAAGTAACGCCTACGGCAGTGGTAACATCCCTACCTTTGTTTACTGGATTTACGTTTCTATTTTTGGTTTCTTTAACATCTTTGCAATCAATATGTTTCTTCAGTACAAGCAGGTGGGCAAATGGAAGGACTATCTGTATGGTGAGCGCGCGTATATAATCCTTAGCCTCGTTGCTAAGTCGGCCCTCGCCTGGCAAGTGTTCTTTGGCACGTTGCGACCATAGTTTGTACTTGTGATACGATAAGCGTATGAATGAAACACTTATGCAGCTTGGCATGGCGGCGATCGCCATAGTGCTAGTAGCTTACTTTTGGTACTGCATCTGCTTGGCAGCCGTTCTGCATAAGTTACAAACTCCCTGGTGGCAAGCTTTTGTGCCTGGCTACAACTTCATGGCGCTAATGGCTTCCGTAGGGCTACCTCGACATTGGTTCTTCTACGCGCTCGTACCCTACGTTGGATTTGTTTATTCCCTTGCCACGGCCGAGCGATTGGGGCGGGCATTTGGGAAGAGCTTTGCATACTCCGCGACCTGGCTCACTATCGGGGCGTTCATAGGTATGGCCAGACTTGGGTTCTCCAAGGAAATGCCAGATATGAGCATAAAGGAGCAGCCGATCCCTAGTGTTATTAACCTAAAGAAGTTGCGCGAACGCAAAGAAAAGCTAAAAGCCGGAGAACAGTAACGGGCTAGGCTTGCGGCTTGCCTTTAGGGGAGACTGCGATTGCTAGAATGCCTAGAGCTACCAGGAGGAGGAGAATACCGCTGATGGGGGAGCTGGATGCAAATAAGCCTAGGTTTCGTGCTAGCAATATAGCCCCGGCGCTGAGCATGCCAAATGGGATGGCAATGTTGCCGCTGCCGGCCGACAATGCACCTGCAAAGATAAGTAGTGCTGGCCACCATGGGCTAGGGTCGTAGCTCCTGAGGGTACCAAGTAAATTAAGCAAAAGTACTACGCCGAAGATGATAACGATGATGCCGAATAATATACTGGCTATTTTGCGATCTTCCATGATTTTATTATATTCCTGAATACCAACATTGCAATGGCTGCTTGACACTTGATTTCACCAGGGAATAGAATGCTATGTAGGTATGATTCAATAATTAAGGTAGTGAGGAACAAAAAATGAATAGTCCAGAAACTTTACAAGCTAATTGGTGGATGCTCACCGTACGCGGCGTTATGCTGCTGTTATTCGGTCTAGCGGCTGTATTCTGGCCAGGTCTCACCCTCGTGACCTTCGTGTATCTCTTTAGTGCATTCTTGCTCATCGGTGGAATCGTCGGCACAATTACGAGCTTAGTCTCAATTGGTAAAAAGGGCTGGGTTGTAGCTTTGCTCATCAGTCTTGTAGAGCTTGGCCTCGGTCTTTACTTGGTACGCAACCCGCTTGTTACCTTTGCAACCTTCGTTCTACTACTTGGGTTTAGCTTTATTATCCGCGGTGTGGTCGAAGTCGTAACAGCGCTTACTAGTGAGAACATGGCTACTACCAAGACTCTGACCATTATCGGTGGATTACTGGGTGTAGCAGTTGGCGTATTGATCCTCTTCCAGCCAGCAGCTAGTGGTGTTGCGTTCGTATGGCTCGTAGGTCTTTACTCGCTCATTATGGGTCCAGTAGTGATCGCACTTTCACTAGACGCCAAGAAACTGGCCAAGTAAACACTCGCCCGTACAAGGGTTAGGAGTAAATAGATGACTCAAACAACAAAATCAAAACGTGCCGTTCCTGCCACTAGCATGGTAGTGGATAGGGCGCAAAACGAAGACCGTTCGATTAAGGCAATTCTCATAGCTACCCCCGTGGTAGCTATGATCGTTTTGTTGCTAAACCAACTCTTTAATGCCGGCCAAGCACTCTCTATTCTTGGCAGGCCTTCATTTGCGATCTACATCACGCCAATTGCTATGCTTGTGGTGCTCGTGGTATTTATGCGGCGTTACCTGACGGAATTCTACCCAAAGGGAAACAACGCAGATATGTACAAACGTAGGTTGGCAGTGGTGGCAGACGGCATAAGCCTAGGCCTGGTTTATATGATTGTGGTTGGAGCAATCACCATATGGCTGGAGCGGATCTTCAGCAACTCCTTTGTCGGCTTAAAGCTCGATCAGTACACGTCCTCGCTCCTAATCGGCGTGGTTATCGGCATAGTTACATACAGCATAATTCGCCTCACCCGTAATATTTCTAGCAAACAGATCATCAATGTACTTGCCCTGTTCCTGATAGGGGGCGTAATTGTTAGTATGCTTACTACCAAAGAGCCAGCATGGTGGGAGGCAAACTTTAGTACATTAGGTCAGGCAACTCAGGAGTTCACGGCTTCGTACTACATATTCAACCTCACCCTAATCCTCTCTGGGTTTGCATTGGTGGTCCTCGCAAGGCAGGTGATTTCTGATGCCAAAGATGTATTTGTTGGCGGTGAAAGCGGCTCCAAAAACAAGCTCCGTACTGTTTATGTATTCATGGTCGTTGCGTCACTAGGCTTGGCTGGAGTGGGTTTGTTTCCATACACCCCCGATACCTATAAGGCGTTTATGCATGTGCTTTCAGCGGGGCTTGTGGCGATTAGCTTCGGCATTCTAATTGGTTTACTACGCTGGCTCCTGCCTGACGCGAGCAAGTCGTTTTTAGCTATTTCATACATCATTCTGGCGAGCTTGGTTGGATCCTACATACTCTATGCGCGTATTGGCTACCTCGGCCTAACTGCATTCGAGCTGGGCTGCTTTGCGATCTGCTTTAGCTGGCTGTACTTATTTACCCAGCAGGTGGTGAACAGTAAAGAGTATAATAAGTCTGAAAGGGGATAGTTATGCAGGCCTTTAAATCCGTAATGAGCTGGGTGTTGATTGTAGCGGGCTGTCTGATGGTTTCTACATATGGTATTGTGCGCTGGACCGAGCAACAGGTTCTGAGTACCGATAGCTGGGTAGCTACCATGGCGACTTTACCGAAGGACAAGGCAGTCGCCGAAGCGATTGGCGGGCAGATTGTTGATAGGATGTTCGAAGGCACAGACGTAACCGGAGACATTCAGGGTGTGTTGCCCCCACGATTAATATTCCTGGCCCCAACTATTAGCGGCTTTTTACGAGATAAAGCTGATGAGTTGGCAGTTAAGCTTATCCAGGGCGAGCGGTTTACTCAGTTTTGGGTCGCAGCTAATCGCACTGCGCACGAAAGGCTCATAATCGCACTGCGCAAGCCAGCGGCCGAATCAGAGGCCACTGCGGCACTTCCGTACAAAATCAACTTAGCTCAAGCTCAGGATTGGCTACAGACTGCAGCCGAGAAGTCCGACAATGCAGGGTTGCTCAGGGCTAGCAACACGGCTGATAAGGTCGAGACATTCAATGCTAGTCTGCGAAATGGCTTAAACCAAGCTAGAGCTCTCGTTCGTGCAAGCGACGCGCTTTACGCACTCTTGCCATATGCTATTCTGGCAAGCTTCTTGGGCGCTATCGCACTGGCCAAACGTAGGTTCAGGGCAGTTGTCGCAATCGGCATTGGTGTTATCACGGTTAGCGTACTGGCCATTGCAGGTGTAAACTTTGTACGTCCGGCACTACTTAACATGCTTGAAGACAAAACATATCAGCCAATCTTTAGTGCCCTATGGACTTCGCTCATGCCACCATTCCTAGAGTTTGCGCGCAGCATGGTGGTCCTGTCGTTCTTGGGCATTACCGTTGCCTTTGCCTGGCACAAGGGGGTATTTAGCTTGATGATCCCTCGTCGGCTAAAGAAGCAGAACTGGTATAAAAAGATTGCTTCTTCCGTCCACACAGCCCGCGAAGTAGTAATTGGCGCTCGTCAGTATCTTTATGGCGCCGCAGCTGCTCTGTCCGCCTTATACCTTGCGTTCTGGCCGGACCAAACGCCACTCAGTATTGTTTGTACTATTCTTGTACTATTGGCCTTCGTGGCGCTTATCTACATTGTTACAACACCACGACAGAAGCATAGCTAGCCCATACTATTGACAAGATGCCAAGGGCAGGAGGACAATTAAAGGGTAATTAAGGAGTTTTATCATGGCAACAAAGAATAACGTTACTGGCTGGGTCGGCTGGATTTTCTTCGCAGGCTTCATGATGACCATGCTTGGTACTTTTCAAATGATCGCTGGACTCACAGTCCTCTTCAACAGCGATTGGCTCGTTACTACAGAGTCAAAGCTGCTCTTGCTCGACTTTAGCACATGGGGTTGGACCTACTTCCTCTTGGGCCTAACTGTTCTCTTAGCAGGCTTTGGGGTTATGAAGGGCTCTGCTTGGGCTCGCGTTGTTGGTGTATTGATTGCACTCGGTAGCGCAGCTGCAAACTTGGCGTCAGTTAATATCTACCCAATCTGGTCAGTTATCACAATCGCAGTTAGCGTATTGGTAATCTTTGCCCTTACCGTTCACGGTGACGAGGTTAAAGTAGTAGAATAGTTCAGTGTAAATCTACACGACTCAGTTAAAAGGCGCCCTCGGGCGCCTTTTAAAGTTACGTCAGATCTTTAGCATTGACAAAGGCCATATAATCTGATAGAATATAGATATGAATGCTTTCCAAATCCTCGTCGTAATCCTATCAATAACTCTCGCAGTCTTCTTGGTGCTGGCAATTATTGCCACAACATTACTTATTCGGTTTATGAAGGATATGAAGACAGTACCGGCACAAATGGGAGAAATCCTAGACAACCTCCAGGAGGTCAGTGGGGCGGTTCGGGATACAGCAAGCCCACTTATAATGCTGGCCGATCTCGTAAAGAAATTCTTCCCAGCAAAGTCACGCAAAACTCGTCGCTAACTACTTACTCGCGACGCTAAGCCGCGTATAATGGTCTTATGCAAAGACCCAAACACCACGAACATAGCTATCGATCTCTGGCTAAAACATTTACCTATCGGGTGATTATCTCGCTAGAGCTATTTATTGTTACATATTTCGTCACTGGCAGCATGGATAGCGCCGTTCAGCTAACTGGCTGGGCAGCTGTAATCAGTACCGTCATATATTACTTTCACGAACGCGTCTGGGCACATATTTCTTGGGGAAGGACCAATCATAAGGCAGGCAAGTGAGGGCCGCTGACGTCGTAAAGGCGTTGCAGCAGGTTGCATCGCCCGAGCGTGCTAAGAATTCTGAGTGGTTCTTCAAAACAGGTCCTGGCCAGTATGGCGAGGGCGATGTATTCATTGGCGTGACGGTGCCGAATCAGCGTAAGGTAGCTAAGCAATACGTAGGCCTAAGCTTTGGGGAAGTAGAAAAGTTACTACTGAGCCCGGTGCACGAAGAACGGTTAACGGGCCTTCTGATACTGGTCTATAGGTTTAAGAAGTCGGATGAGCAAGCAAGAGGCGAGATATACGACTTTTATATGGCGCACACCAAGCGCGTAAATAACTGGGACCTGGTAGATAGTTCGGCCTCGAATATTGTTGGTGCGTACCTGGCGGACAAAGATCGCGCCGTGCTATACGAACTAGCTCGTTCAGACAACTTATGGGAACGCAGGATTGCTATTATTGCTACCGCACATTTCATTAGCCTCGGTGAGAGTAAAGACACCTTTGCTATTGCCGAGATCTTGCTGGGTGACACACATGATTTGATTCATAAAGCCGTCGGCTGGATGCTCCGGGAGGTAGGGAAGAATTGTGGCCAGGAGGCCGAGGAGGAGTTTTTAAAGAAGCATTATAGGGTTATGCCACGAACCATGCTACGTTACGCAATTGAGCGTTTCGACGAGCCATTGCGGCAACAATACTTACGGGGTGAGGTATAATTAGCATATGGTAAGTATAGATCAGCTGAATCAGGAACAAGTAGTATTCGTAGACGATACTGGCAAGCCTACGGGTGAGACGGGCCCCAAGATCGATAGCCATGGTGCGCACACTAAATTGCACCGGGCTTTTTCCTGCTATGTGTTTAATTCTAAGGGAGAGCTACTCATCACACAGCGCGCTGCGGGTAAGAAGATTTGGCCGAATGTTTGGACGAATAGCGTTTGTGGGCATCCTGGGCCAGGGGAATCTTATGAAGCTGCAATTGCCCGCCGGCTTGATCATGAGCTCGGGCTCCCGACCGTGAACGGCCTTGTTAATGCGGTTAGTGAATACATATATAAGACGCCGCCGTACAATGGAATCGTAGAATACGAATTTTGTCCGATCTTTGCTGGTGTGTTGGATCAAGATCCTGTGCCAAACCCAGACGAGGTAGCCGATTATAAATGGGTTACTTGGCAGTGGCTACTGGACGAGGTAGCCAAAGACCCACATGATCCGGGCGTGTACTCGTACTGGATGAAGGATCAGCTGAAGTTGCTAACGGGCAATGAGGAGATAAAAGGGTTTATCAAGTAAGTTAAAGCATCCTTATGCTTGAAAACCAGGTTTATTTAGGGCACAATGTTGCTACCGCGATCATCTAGACCCTAGGGGGAAGCATGCGGGATGTACCGAAGAAGTTGCTCAAGTACGTGCTGGCCGCAGTGGCCGGGTTCTTCTTGGGCGAGAAGTGGGCTGAGTGGGTGGACAGGAGTTGGAAGAAGCGTCACCCTTCATACCAGGAGGACCGTGCTGCCCAGAAGACATGGGGGATCTTGGGAGGAGCTCTGTTCGTGCTCCTGCTGTGGACCCGCGATCTCTGGCTGCCGGCGTTCCGATTCACCAAGCGCCACCCGAAGGCACTTGGCATGTTGAGCTTGCCGGCGGTGATCGGCGGTCTGTACAAGATGATCGAGTACCTGGCGGCGGCTGCTGATGCTGTCGACATGGCCGATGATCAGAGCGGCGGCAGGGGTATGGCTGAGTCACCGAGCTTCCGTAGTCACGGTGGCTTCAGGCCGACATCTGATGGACCGCTTGGACTCGACGTGTTCGCCGACCTGGGCGGCCACGGGAGACGTTGTCGTCGCCAGGTCTCGGACGGGGCGTACTTCGATGCTCTCGGCGCTGCTGCCGAACGGCGGATGGCCGATGAGTACCAGCGAACAGGTCGCCTTCCAGGTGACTTCAGCTCCTGAGGCGAGGTGAACGAGCGGCGGGGAGGTATCGCCTCCCCGCAAGCTCGAAACATTAATCAGTACTTATACAGCCTAGCCTTGCTGGGCTGCTTTTATTTAGCTTACTTTACGTTGTAGACGTAGCTATTTGTTTCGCGCAGCTCGAACCCAAGCGATTTATACAGGCCGTTAGCCTCTACGCGTCGCGCGGCTGACGTTAGCCTAAGCTTTGTGGCGCCTTTGTTTTTCGCCGTAGTAATTATCGCATCCATTATAATCCGACCTACGCCTTGGCCTCGATACTCTTCGCCCACCACTACGTCGTCTATGTCGCCCACGCAGCCACCAAGGGTCTGAACAATGTTTAGTACTCCGATACCAGCTAGCTTTTCGCCGGCCCAAGCACCGATTATTACTGTATTGGCATTGTTTACGGCCGCATCGTACTGCTTCAGGCTGCCTCTACGGCCTTTTGATAATTGCGCTTTAAGCTCTTGGATCCTTTGAGTTAGCTCATCATTGAGCTCTGTAATTGGCCTGGCTACTATCATTCTATTCCTCTCCTGGGTAAATACTTCTTCCTTTTAGCTCTTTTGGTATGAATCCGTCTGGGTGTTCAAAGCCGGCTTCCCACTTGGCTCCCTTGCCGTAGCCAAGGTTCTTCATGAGCTTGGTGGGGGCGTTTCGTAAATGCAACGGTACCTGCGCATCGGGGAAGTCCTTCACCGCCTGATTGGCGGACATAATGGCATCATAGCTACTTCGAGACTTCTTACTCCGAGCCATTGTGATGGTTGCTTGGGAGAGTATTATTTGGCATTCCGGCATGCCAATCCGCTCTACCGCCTGGAATGCCGATATGGCCAGGGTTAGTGCGCCAGGACTGGCTAGGCCAACGTCTTCGCTAGCAAAGACCACTAGGCGGCGGGCTATGAATTTGAGGTCCTCGCCCCCGGCTAGCATGCGAGCCATGTAGTAGAGTGCTGCATCGACGTCTCCACCACGCATGGACTTTATGTAAGCCGAGATTAAGTTGAAGTGGTACTCGCCGCCCTTGTCATAACGAGCTGTTTTTTGCTGCATGGCTTGCTTGATCGTCTCGGCCGAGATGTTTTTTTGTTCAATCGCCGCGGCGGCTTCCAGGCCAGTTAGTGCCATGCGTGCATCTCCTCCCGACATCTCTGCAAGTAATTCAATAGCTTTAGGCTCAACTTTTGTGCCACCAAGGTGCTTAACGGCTCGCTTTAAGATCGCCACTATATCGTCTTTGCTGAGTGGCTCCAGCACCACTACACGGCTACGACTAAGCAGCGGACCAATAACTTCAAAGCTCGGGTTCTCGGTTGTAGCGCCAATCATTACAATAGTGCCGTTTTCTACGTGAGGCAGAAAGGCGTCTTGCTGGGCTTTGTTGAACCGGTGGATCTCGTCTACGAATAGCAGGGAGTTTTTGCCTTCATTCTTCGCAATTTTGGCTCGTTCTATTACCTTCTTTACATCCGGTAGGCCGGACGTAACAGCACTAATTTCTTCAAACTCATAGTCGCTTGAGCGGGCAATGATTCGGGCCAGCGTTGTCTTACCAGTTCCTGGGGGACCCCACAGGATCATGCTGACAGGTCTGCCTTGTTCAATGACGCTTCTTAGGAATTGTTGGTCGCCGATTATGTGCTCCTGACCCATGACGTCATTAATCGTGTTGGGACGCATGCGCTCGGCGAGGGGGGTATTGGCTTGCGGTATCATCCATATAGTATACTACCGAACGCTCAGCGAATAAAACGCTCATGCTCGCATGATGGCGGGTGATGATGTATAAATATGTTCAAGCCAACGACACCTAAGGAGGTGAGGTGATTGAGCGTCCATACGCCAAAGGCAAGACTCCTGTTGATCGGTAGGAGGTACTACACACTGGTCACGCCAGAAGCTCCTCCAAAGCTGACCGCTGGTAGCAAGTTCAGGTCCGAGTGCACACACTGGAACCACTGTCAGGGCGACGGCGAGCGAGGAGTGATGTTCGACGGCGTTCGTCAAGTCGTTCGGGTGCGCCTTGCTACCGAGGAAGAGCTCACCGCTATTCGTGAGAGTAGCGCGGCACATGCTCGTCCGATGTCCGCTGCCGCAAAAGTTGTGGTTGTCGAGCTGGAAGACGTTTCTAGGAGCAATCATGAGCTCCTTGGGCTTCTGACGAAGCATCAGCTGTTCTATGAGTGGTGGCTTCAGCCATGACGAGGGTGAGGCGGCCGTTGGAGCCGCTAACCCATGGCCCCGAGGTTAATCTCGGGGCCATTTGTATTTGGGTTATAATTAACCCATGAACCAGTCCTTGAGTAACGAAGAGAAGGAAACACTTTCGTTTTATGACGCTCGCGCCGAAGAGTTCGTGCTGCATCGTAAAAGGGGCATTAAGGGTTATTGGGATGCCGAGCTGCATCGCTTTAACTACTACTTGCCTCAAGGCAGTGTAATTGAACTTGGTTGTGGCGGTGGTGTTGAAGCGACCTTCCTCGGGCAAAAGTATGATTACCTTGGTACTGATTTGTCCAAAGAGTTTATTCGTATTGCGCGCCGGAATAATCCAGCACTCGATTTCGAGACACTGAGTCTCTACGATACCAGAGCTGTTCAAACTCAGTACGACGGGTTTTGGTGTTGTGCTACGCTAATGCATATCCCAAAAGAGAATATCGAAGGAGTCCTTAATGACATGCGTGACCTACTAAGAAATGGGGGGCTAGGCTTTATATCTATACAGGGCGGCAGCGGGGAGCATATGGAGGTTTCAAGCTTTGCACCAAATTTACCAAGACGCCTATTCGCGTATTATCAGACAGATGAATTTAGAAAACTTCTATACGGCGCGGGTTTTGCGGTTATTCGACAAGAGTCAAAGATATATCCAGGGTTTGCAAAGAACCGCGGGGAGGTGACGTGGCTAAGCTATTACGTCAGAGCCATCTAGATGGCCTACCTGCCAAGAAAGTTGTATAGTGGATACGAAGAGGTAATTATATGACAGCGAGCAAAACATCATTAGTCGATAAGCTAGGCATTAAGCCCGAGTATTGTATTACAATAATCAATCCCCCGGAAAATTTCGAGGAACGTTTGGGAGACCTGCCTGACTCGGTTAGGGTGGAGAACTTCTTAGAGGAAGTAGACTTTGATCTCATCCAGTTCTTTACACAGGAAAAGGCAGACCTAGAGCAGCAGTTTGAGTATCTAATGAACTGCCTAAATGGCAAGGGCGCATTGTGGATTACCTGGCCGCAGGAAGCCTCGAAGCTTAAGAGTGACTTAAGTGAAGGTGACGTAAAAAAGGTTGGAGAGAAGGCTGGCTTAGTAGCAAAGACTGTCTGCGATCTAGACGAAGACTGGTGTGCAGTTAAGTTCGAGCACAGCACGAAGTAAAAGTAGTTGTGGTGCTAGAGGGTTAAGTTAGGGCGCGGTTCAGGCGATCGCGTTCGGCAATCAATGAGTCGTAAGCACGGGCGCTCATAGCCTTAAGTTCGGCTGGGTCTGTTATCTGGGCTTTGTCGTAGTATTTCTGGAGTTCAACTTCGACGGCGGCAAGACGCTTGATAATTTCTTCTTTGGTCATGCTCGTAGTATTCATATGTCTATTATAGCCTTATCTGGGACTTAAGTCACGTGAAGGGGCTTTGGCTAAAACAGGAAACCCGCCTCATGCGAGGCGGGTTTCCTTGCACGAGGCGGGTGTAGTTGTGGCTGGCTAAGGCCGCTTGAGGCCGAGGCGGCGCAGGGTGAAGCGCTCGATCCGACGGATCTGAGCCCAGTTGTCGCCCTTGCCGTCTCTACCCATTGGGTTCACCAGGGCAACGCTCCAGCCCATCAGGAGCGGCCGGAGGACGTCGAAGCGGAACTTGTCGCCGACGGCCATGATCTCGGAGGGCTCGATGGCTCTCCAGGCCGCCCCTTCGGAGTTCCCCCAGAGCTCGTCATAGAGCTTGAAAAGGTCGCTTCGGAAGGTGGAGCGCCAGGGCTTGCGCGGCCACTTGCCGGCCGCCCATGGTGGCCAGTAGGTCTTCTGCGGTTGGCGCAAGAGAACATGGCCTGTCCCAAAGATCTCCTCGAGCTGGGCGACCATGCGGTTGAAGTCACCGGAGTAGGTGCTAAGTGCTCGCATCTCGATCGGTGCGCTGACCAGCTTGCGCTTCTTGTTGGTGCGGAGGATGACGTAGTGTACGCCGTCTGCCTTGAGCTCCTTGAACTTCGCTAGGACCATGCCGCTGAGATGATCCTCGCCGCGCAGGGCAGCAGTGTTCTCGATGTCGGTCAGCAGGAGCACGATGCCTTCCGGCACTTTGAAGTCCAGGAATGACTTGACCAGCTGGAGCTGACCGCTGTTGATAGCACGTTGTGCCTTGCGCCGAGTTAGTACCCGGCCCTTGATTCGTTGTGCCATGACGGCACCTCCAATTGCTAGGAGGCCCCCAATCCAATTAGGCGGCCAAGTGGGCATATAGTACCACCGAGGTGGTTAATATCCAAGCATGAGGGCTAAGCGATTACTGCTTGGTAGTTGTGCTCGAACTGGTTTTTGTTATGTAGTCGCTGCCCAGGATGATTACAAAGTCGGCCACAGATGTTTCTGGCTTTCCATTGGCCATCTTGGCTGGAGCAGTCGGTGCAACACCAACTAAGCCTTGTAGGTATTTGGCAGTGGCTGGCTTTTTGCCGCCCGTGTAGTCAACGATCTGGCTCGTCGTATAGTCCTTTGTAGTTGCATTGGTGAGCGCGAGAATCTCAATTAGATTGGCGAACTTACCGTCTTCGATCGCATCACTGAGCTTTTTGGCGACACCCGGGGTAGTGGTTCCGTTCTGGATAATGACCGTTGGTTCTTCCTTCCACACCGGGCCTACGGTGAACACGTTGGCTACGAAGGCCTGAATGGCATCAAAGTTCCCACCAACTGGAAGCAAATCACTACTTGTTCCGGAGCTCTTTAGGAATCCGTTCGGCTTGAGGCTGAATACTACGTTGATCGTTTCGTTTGCGTTACTAAACTTCTTAGAGAATTCACTAAGACGCATAATATTGTTAATGCTCAAATCGGTCTTGATGTTGTTGGCGGCCGATCCAAGCAGGGCATTGAGCTTAGCGGGGTTAGCTAGGGTCTCCATACTCATGGCTTTGGCACGAATAGCTTGCAAGACTTCTTGCTGGCGCATAGCGCGGCCGAAGTCGTCTCCACAGGTTCCTTTGCGGCAGCGGGCGTATTTAAGGGCTAGGGCGCCATCCATCTTGGTTGTACCAGCTTTTAGATTGAAGCCACAGCTGCGGTATTGGTTCTTATCGCACGGATACTCGGGGTCGTAGAGCGGCTCTTTGACGTCAATCGTGATACCGCCTACGGCATCTACGGCCTGTTCCAGGCCACTAAAGTTAGCACGCACGTAGTAGTGGATTGGCAGATCAAGGGTTTGTTCAACAGTCTTTACTGCCAGGGGAATGTCACCTTCGGCATGGGCGTTATTGATCTTCTGGTAGCCATAGCCAGGCACTTTGACTCGCAAGTCACGAGGCAAGCTGATCATGGCGACCTTGTCGGTCTTGGTGTTCAGGCTAATTACCATGTTGGTGTCGGCTAGGCCTTCACCCGCATGGCCCGGATCACCAACGCCTAGGAGTAGAATGTTGACCCTGCCGTCAGCTTCACCCTTGAGCTTGCCCCAGCTAAATGGATTTGTAGTTATCTTGCCAACCTGAAATGATAGGAAGGCAAACACAAGTAAGCCTGTGAGCAGACCAACGCCTAGGAGCCATTTCCACCACTTCTGGTCCTTAAACTTCTTCTTCGCCTTCTTGCTTCTTGCTTCCTGTGGTGGCAAGGGCGCATCGCTTGAGTTCGTTAAGCCACCTAGCTCTTCCAGGTTTTCGGCTGGGTTCAAGGGGTCATAGGTGAACGCCGGCGGCGGAGTTTCTATATCTGGCTTCTTGGCCGGTGCGGGTTTCTTTGGGCTGATATCTCGCATAAGTACTTAACATTATAGGCTAAAAAGGCTAAAATATGACGCTATGAACAAAAAAAGTTCACATAACATTTGGGCAGAGCTGGTGAAGCCTTTTTTTGTACTCGCGCCGCTCGATGACGTGAGCGATACGGTGTTTCGGCAAGTAGTCGCTAAAGCTGCCAAGCCAGACCTATTCTTCACTGAATTTACGAATGTAGACGGATACTTCTCACCCGGTAAGGAATCAGTCGGTCGTAAGCTACGATGGGATAGCAAAGTAGAGCAGCCATTGATTGCTCAAATATGGGGCAAGAACCCAGAAAACTACTTCAAGATGGCCCGTGAACTTGTGGATATGGGCTTTGCCGGAATTGATATCAACATGGGCTGCCCTGAGCGTAGCGTGGTAGCGGGCGGCAATGGTGCTGGCATGATTGGCCAGTATGAGCGGGCTGGCGAAATTATTCGTGCAGTTCAGGAGGGGAGTGAGGGCAAACTCCCGATTAGCGTAAAGACCCGCATCGGCATTAACAAGATAACAACGGAAGAGTGGGCAGAGTTCTTGCTTGGGCACGATTTGGCAGCTCTAACTATTCACGGCCGCACTGCCAAGGAGATGAGCAAGGTACCGGCGCATTGGGACGAGATTGGTAAGGTTGTAAAACTGCGCGACAAGCTCGGCGTTAGTACAGTTGTCGTAGGAAACGGTGATGTGCTGAGTCGCGAACAGGGCGAGCAGCTGGCGCAGGAGTCGGGTGTCGACGGTATTATGATTGGACGAGGTATATTCCAGAACATCCATATGTTTGAGAAGAAGCAACAATTACACTCTGCCGATGAACTGATTGATATACTCGTTTATCATCTGGAGCTTCACGAAAAGACTTGGAACAATCTGAAGCGCTTCGAGCCGCTCAAAAAGTTCTTTAAGATTTACGTGAAGGACTTTGCTAATGCGTCTGAGTTCCGCGCAGACCTTATGGAGTGCAAAGATTACGCGAGTGCCCACAAGGTTATTCAGGAGTGGCGCGGCCGTATTAGCTAAGACGCTCATGCTATGATAGGGGTATGCACGTAGACCCGTTTAGGAAACGTATATATGGTAAGGCCAGGCGAGGGGTCATTTTTTACTTTTGTGGTTGGCGTATGCCTTTTTGGGCGTACTTGCCTGTCTACTGGATCGCGAACGCTGCTGGCTATAGGGTGCACGCCTATAGTTTGGCAGAACATTATGTTGCGGAAGCCGACAACAAAGGCTTTTTGGATCAGCTTAAGGCGCTTACTGATGATGTAGAGGCCGATGTGCTGGGTTTTCACGCACAAGGCGTTGAGTTCTTCGTAGCGTTTGGAAATAGCATTGGTTCGGAACTGGCGCTTGCATGTACTAAAGCCGTTCCGGCGATCTCTGTGGTTGTCTTGAACACCATGAGGGGCAGCACGAGTGAGTTCCTTTGGAATTCGCCATATGGTCAGGCCTGGAAACCCTTATACGAAGTGCAGGGTTATACCGAAGCGACACTGTACAATGAACTTCGCCCAGTTGAAGCCTGCGAACATCTCGACAGGCTTGGAAACCGGCGGGTCCTGCTGTATTACTCAAAGGCGGACAAGACGATACCACCGTATAACACTGAACTGTTCGTAAAGGCACTTGCGGCGTCTGGTGTTAAACATCACATCATCAGGAATCGCTACTTGGGGCACTTTTGGGCTTCAGTTAAGAACCACGCGCGATTCTGGGTGTGGCTGGGATTCCTACGCCAGGCGGAGCGTAGGCTACGTACCCACTCCTGATATACTGGTTATATGAACGACCTCCGAGAGCTCAAAGAGCGCGTACATGAATATTATAGGGAGTACGGCCGACATGATCTGCCTTGGCGAATTGATACGACCCCGTATTCAATATTCATCAGTGAGGTTATGCTTCAACAAACACAAGTTAGTAGGGTGCGGACTAAGTACGCGGAATTTACCGCGGAGCTCTCGAGCTTCGAGCAGCTAGCTGCGGCTCCGCAGGCTGAAGTCATTAGGCTGTGGCAGGGCCTTGGTTATAATCGCCGTGCCCTATGGCTTAAGGCTGCCGCCGAGCTAGTTGTGGGTGAGTATGGCGGAAAGTTGCCAGACGATCCGGTAGAACTCCGCAAGCTGCCTGGTATTGGCCCAAATACTGCCGGCTCGATAGCCGCTTTTGCCTTTGATGCCCCGGTCGTTTTTATTGAAACCAACATCCGTAGGGTGTTTATTCACCATTGCTTTGCCGACCGGGGAGGTGTGGCTGACATCGAGCTCTTGCCGCTCATCGAGCAAGCGCTCGATGGTGAACAGCCGCGGGAATGGTACTGGGCGCTGATGGATTACGGTAGTTATTTGGCGACTCAGTTGCCGAACCCCAATCGGAGGAGTAAGCACTACGCCAAGCAATCGAAATTCGTTGGATCAGATAGGCAGATCCGCGGCGAGGTGCTGAGGATACTACTGGGCGGCGCAGTAACCCATCAGGACCTATTAAGTCAGCTTGAGCACCTGGAGGCCGACACGGTTCGTGTTCAGAAGATACTCGATGCGCTTGACTCAGAGGGCTTTATAGAAAGTACAAAAGACCACTACGGGCTTAGGTAATTTGCACTTGGCAAACTTAGGCGGCTAGGCGCATACTTAGAGCATGGAAGACGGCAGCACAATCTGGTTTATTGCACACTTGGCATCACTGGCCCTGGCTTACGGAACGGTTATTATCGTGGATTTGATCGGCGGATTATGGCTTTTAGGTGAACTCGGTCGAGAGCGCATGCTCAAAATCACTGCTTGGGCTCAGCCGGTCATATGGGCAGGGCTTATTGGTATGATGATCAGCGGCGCTCTACTTGGTCCGGATTTAAGCAAACCTTTAACGAGGGTAAAGATGACGCTCGTAATACTGCTGGCGGTGAATGGCTTGAATCTGGACGCGCTGCGCAAGCGTACTACTCAGCTAAGTGGCCAGAAGTTCTGGGACACACCGAATAGCTATAAGGCATGGTCAGTCTTTTCTATAGCGTTATCGCAAGCGCTTTGGATATCAATCATTGTCGTTGCAGCGCTGAACTCATAATCTAGTAAAAGGTTAAGACCGATGTTCCTGGTGGGGAACATCGGTCTTGCGGATTAGAGGCTCGTTCAGGCCGGCTCGAGGAAGATGCACTCGCCCGGGCACTCCTCTGACGACTCGATGGCCAGTTCTTCCTGACCAGCCGGCACGTCCACCAGGCCCTTTTGGCCCGCCGGGCGAGCCTCGTCGTGGCCGTCGTAGACACCGGTGGCATCCTTGACGTAGGCCAGGCCGTCGTCGAGGATCTTGAAGATGTCTGGCGCGATCTCCTCGCAGAGGCCATCTCCGGTGCACAGATCTTGGTCGATCCAGACTTTCATGCGCAGTCCTTTCGGTCGGGTTTACTGCGCCCTTATTATACACCTAGCTGGAAATATCACCTTGAATCGGCTATAATCCTAGCTATATGACAACTGCAAAACAGCCAAATCCGAAGCCAATCTTTGTGCTTTTGTACTACAAGTTTGTTCAGGTGCCAAACCCAGAGTTTGAAGCTACGCAACACAAGCTTGTTTGCAAAGGGCTTGGCTTAATGGGCCGGATTTTGATTGCCGAAGAGGGTATTAATGGTACCGTCGCCGGTACTAAGGCCCAGCTGAAGGATTACGTGCGCTATATGAATGCCCACCCTCAGTTTAATGACATCGTGTTCAAGTGGAGTCCAGCACCACGAATGCCATTCCACAAACTAATCGTGAAGAAGCGCGACGAGATCGTAACTTTGGGCAGGGAAGTTGATATGAGCAAGACCGCTGCGTACCTGAAGCCAGAAGAACTCCATGAGATGTTCGAGAACGGCGAGAACATGGTCCTCGTAGATATGCGCAATGATTATGAATACAAGGTAGGTCGATTTAAGGATGCTATCCAGCCTAAGACTGACAAGTTCTACGAACTACCCGAGAAGGTAAAGAATGTGAAGATTCCCAAAGGGGCTAAGGCTGTTACATATTGCACAGGTGGGATTCGCTGCGAAAAGGCGAGTATTTTGCTCAAAGAGCAGGGGGTAGAGGATGTTTACCAGTTAGAGGGTGGAATCGCGAAGTACCTAGAGAAGTTTCCGAATGGCTACTTCGAGGGCAAGAACTTCGTGTTCGATGATCGCTTAACGTTAGCGCCAGATACCGAGTCGGGGAACAAAGTACTCGCAACGTGCGAGCACTGCGGCGAGCCAAGTGATCGCTACATTGACTGTACTAAATCAGATTGCCATCAGCTATTCATTTGCTGCAAAGACTGCGAAGCCAAGTACGAAGGCATGTGCCCAGAAGCAGTTAAGAAACTACAAAAGGCCTAAGATGATAAAAGCAGTAGTTATAGATTTTGATGATACCCTCTGCCTGACTGAAGCTGTTTGTTTTGATCTGGAGAACGAGGTTTTGCGGCGCATGGGCAGAGAGCCTATGTCGCGAGAGGTGCATCTTAGGACTTGGGGCAAGCCATTATTCGATGCTATAACGGAACGATCACCAGGTGTCGATGTAGATGAGTTCAGCAATGTATATCATCAAGTAATACCGGAGTATACAAGCTCAGGGCGGCTGGATACAATATCCTCTGAAAACATAGCGGCACTTGATCAGCTCATCAAGAATGGCAAGCAGCTTATGATCTTGACCTCACGAACACATGGAGAACTCAAGCACATATTAGAGCCAACTCACCAACTTGCTGAGAGAATAGAAGCATTCTACTACAAAGATAATATGGAGTTTCATAAGCCAGATCCGCGGGCGTTTAAAGAGCTGCTCCATCATCACTTTCTTGAGCCTGGCGATTGTGTCTATGTTGGTGATTCAGTAAGCGATGCTGATGCTTCCAACGACGCTGGGTTGAGATTTATCTGCAGTTTGGAGAGTAGTCTTCGTACAAAAGAAGACTTTAATGGCCACAGGGTAGATGCATTTATTAAGAAGTTTTCAGACCTTCCAGCCAGTGTTTTGGAATTAGACTCTAAGGCTTCTTAAGCTCATTACGAAATGACGCGGCAAGTCTGAAGTCTTTGAGCTCTGTCGGTTTGTGCTGAAGCACATTAAGGCCTTCGTGGTTGTGCGCGGGGATTAAATGCCAGTGAACATGTTTAATCTCATCTAGGTACATCAAATAGACCTTCTCTACACCCAGTGTCTGCATGAGAGCATTACGCACCTGATCAACAGTATTCATAAGCTGTGTATACTCGGACTTGTTAAGCTCACTCAAGTCTTCTTTGCTGTCCTTCCATACGACTATGCTGTGGCCTTTTGCCAGCGGATAGGAGGCTAAACAAGCGTAGACGACGTCGTCTTGGTAGAATATGGCTTCTTCGGGTGCAGTAGGGAATGCCACGGCTAAGCTTTTAGTTTCTTAAGCTCTTCACGAACTACGTCGCGGTCGTCCCAGTCAATCTTTTTGCTGCCAAGCACCATTGATTGCTCTGAGCCTTTGCCGGTAATCAGCACCATGTCGTTCTTTTTGGCCAGCTTGAGTGCCTTGGCAATTGCTTTGCGGCGGTCTTCGATACAGAACATGTCTTTGTCTAACTTAGCGCCGGCTTCCTCTGCTCCCTTAGCAATGTCGTGAATGATCTGCATAGGATCGTCATTGTAAGGGTCTACGTTACAAATAATGATCACGTCCGAGCCCTTGGCGGCGATTGCACCCATGTCGGGGCGTTTTTCTACGTCTCTACCACCACCTTCGGCACCTAGTAGGGTAATGATCTTGGCACCTTTGGTCTTCATGGCGTTCGCGCCATCCATAAGCGCTTGCATGCTAACTTGTTCGTGTGCGTAGTCGACGATTACAGTAAAGTCTTGGCCCTCGTTAATGACTTCCATGCGGCCGGGGATTGCGCCGAGAGTAGTAAGCCCTTTACTAATTGCTTCCGCGTCTTTGCCAAGCGCGAAGGCTGTGGCGATCGCTCCGGCTGCGTTGATGACGTTAATGGTGCCGAGTATGTCTAGGTGATAAGGGTGGCCGTTGACCTTGAAATCAATGCCTTTATTTGATGCTTTAACATCGATTGCCTTATAGTCACTATTGGACTTAATGCTATAGCTAATCTTTTGATCAGCTTTGAAGCCAGAATAGGCAGGTGCGTCGTGCGCGTCGCTGTTGGCGATGATGATTTTAGGAATGCGTTTGCCACCCAGGATCTTGTGCTTGCCCCGTGCCATCTGTACAAAAACACGCTTGTTGTGCTGGTGGAGGACTTCCATGCTGTTGCGATGCGCGGCCATGATCTCGCGTGTCACATTGGTGAACACGAGCACGTCAAAGTTAATTCCCACATGGCGGTACTGTGTTTGGCCCTCGCTTGGGACTTCCATGACGACGTATTTGCAGCCAGCCGCCAACATACGCTTTAGGTATCCCTGCAGAATGAAGGCATTTGGCATGGTCATATGGTGGCGATTCAGCTCCTCGTGGCCTGCAATGCGGATGTTGGCCGTCCCAATTTGGCCAACTTTGCTGCCATCAGCACTAAGTGCTGCCCAAATCATGTTTGATGTCGTTGTTTTGCCCTTGGAGCCAACTACGCCTATGATAATCATCTTTTCAGACGGGTTTTTGTGCTTGAGCTGGGCTAAGCGAGCTTCTGGGTAGTGATAGCGGTTGAGGGCTTCGCGGGGGATAAGTGGACGGAGGGTGTTTTTTATTTGCTTGATTGCTTTAGACATAAGGCCATTATACATGATTGGCGCTTATGGGGTCGCGGCGTATAATGATGGGCATATGCTAAAGATATTCCAGGCCCCACTCGCACTCGGTAGCTTCAGTAACGGCGTTGACCAGGGGCCAGACGCAATGCTCCGGGAGGGCTTATTGGCGGCCCTCGCACATAACGGAATTGAAGCAGAGGTTCATGAGCCGATCGAGGCACATGGCGAACCGACCGACAAAGGTAAGCTGCGCAACTTCGGCGCGGTAGTTAATTTCAATAAAGAGCTCCTAAATCAAATCATAGAGAGTACGAACAAGGGCGACGTCGCTTTGACCCTAGGTGGAGATCATTCTATTGGTATGGGCAGTATGCTGGCCACAAAGCAGCGGCATACTGACGCGTGCATAGTTTACATCGATGCCCACCCCGACTGCTCTAACCCAGAAGAGACTTTAACGGGCAATCTGCATGGTATGCCGCTTTCAACTGCACTGGGGGACGCCTTGCACGCTGAATTTGGCGGCGCTCATTATGGCTATGATGAGGTTATTATTCTCGGCGCAAAGGACATGGATGATCACGAGGTGCGGTATATGCAGGCCAAAGGAATTCGCTACGTCACCATGGATGAGATTACTGAGCAGGGGATAGCGCATGCGTTTACTACCACCCGGAAGCTTGTAGGAGAGAAGCCATTGCATGTAGCCCTCGATATCGACTCGGTTGACGTAAGTGAAGCTCCAGGAACGGGAATCATTAACCAAGGTGGTTTGAGTTACCGTGAAGTTAGCTACCTCTGTAGAAAACTCTCTGAATTAAATGTCGTTGCGTTGGACGTGGTAGAGGTAAACCCAGCGCGGGATGAAGACGGTAAGACAGTTCAGCTCGGTATTGAACTGGCAGTTAGTCTGCTCGGCGGGGAATGGTCGCGCTACATGCGCTATCTGGAATCCCACTAGCATAAGTATTTTGTGCTTATCGGGTAAAGTTGATATACTTGTAGGCAAATAGTATTTGTATGACGCCACAGGATCCACAATCACCACTAAATGATCAGAATGCAGCTCCACAACAGCCCGGAGCTGATTTAAACGCGCAAATTCCTCCTACCTATGCCCCCGGCGGTGCTACTGCACCCAGTACTGGTTCGCCGCTCCAGGATGCTGTAAATGCTCAGCTCAATAGCGCGCCCATGGTGGACTCAGCAGCTCCAACACCCGTGGCAGCTCCAATGCCGGTTGTGGCGCCAGCAGATCCTGCTGCAGCCGCAGTTGAGGCGCATATAGCAGACCCAGAGCCAAACCCTATGGCAGGTTTTACTGATCCTACGGTTGCCGCTGCACCTGTCGCGCCCGTTATGCCCGCAGTCGCCGCACCAACAGATACTGTCTCGGTTGCGCCCCAGCCAATTGCTCCGGAGCCTGCGCCAATAGCACCTGCTCCAATGCCGACTCAAGCCTACGACCCTTCGCAGGATGTAGGCGTGGGCGCTCCAGCTAGTTCTTATCCCTCAGCTCCGGAGCCATTACCGCCCAACCCACTCGAGATGGACGCTGCAACAGCACCCCCTGCGCCGTTCCTGCCAGAACAGCCAATAGCAGCTGCTCCAGCGGCAGTACCAGCCCCAATGCCGGAGCCAGCGCCTATGGTGGCCCCAATGGGACCCGAACCTATGCCTGTTGCCCCCACTATGCCCGAGCCTGCGCCAGCCGCACCCGAACCGGCGTTTGGACAGCAGTTTGTTGACCCAGCGGCCGGCGCAGGTATGGCTCCAGTTGATCCTGCTATGGCAGGGACTGACCCAACATTACAATCCATGCTAGATGACCCTGCGGCTAATCCAGCAGCTGGAGTCGACCCATACTCGGACCCTGCGTTGATGGCCGCCGCGAGCAGCTCTAGCGGTAAAGCAAAAGGCGGTAAGGGTATATTTATGGCAGTTGGCATTGGTGCTGCTGTCCTCATCTTTGGAATTATTGTGTTGGCGCTGATTCTAGGCCGTAAGCCAACTACCGAGGTTCCTGCTGATTCGCTTTCTGGAGATCAAGAGCAGAGCCAGAGCGTATCTACCGAGCCAACGATTACCGTTCCAGAGGGCTACACGGCTATCGTTAAGGAATGTTATGAGTTTGGCCTACCGACAGACAATACAGTTCCTACGGACGACACCTCGTGTAAGTTAGACGCCACCTTCGGCGCTCAGGGAGTAAGTACTATCGCAGTGCTACCTTCTATTACCGTGTACGAAGATCTAGAAAAGGCAGTGGTCGCCTCCAAAGAGGCCAACAAGATAACGGCAGCCAATACTGTCTCAGAGCGGCAGATCACGCTAGGTGGATTTGACGCAAAAGAGGTTGTGTTTAATGCCGGTACTACCGAAGCCCCGCAAAACAAGACAATGGTTGTAGTGGTGCTCAAAGACAGCAAATACAAGCTTGATGGCGAGAAGATTACGTCTTTTGAAATCAACATGACGAGCAGTGATGAGTTCACAAAAGCAGCTGTTTCTACCTTAGAAAGTACTTGGTCCTGGAAATAATATTCGAAATCGAATAAAATAGTTATTCGATGAATAGAGTTGACGACAAGAATGTGAGGCGTGTAATTATTGTGCACGGTTGGGCGGATGATCCAAGCAAAGGCTGGATATCTTGGCTTGTGCGAGAGCTAACCGCACAGGGCATTCACACAATAGCGCCGCCTATGCCAAATCCTAAGAAGCCAAACATCGAGGCATGGGTGGAAGAAGTCGACAAAGTAGTTGGCGGGTTGGATGAGAATACTATCCTCGTGGGCCACAGCCTCGGGGTGTACGTCTTGCTTCGTTATCTGGATGGCCGCGCGGGCAACGGTAAGCTAGCAAAGTTGATTCTAGTAGCAGGCTTTGCAGGCCATGAGCGCCAGGAGCAGGGCAAAAGGGCGTTGCCCGAGGTAGATTTTGCTAAGATTCGGCAAAGGGCAGAGCGTATATATTCAGTCTACTCGGATAATGATGAGGTGTTGCCGCCAGAGTGGTCGCAGCAGCTGGGCAAGGTGCTCGGCGCTACGAATGTTCTCGATGCTGGCAAAGGTCATTTTGCTGGCCTGCATGGATGTGAAGAGCTTCCGAGTGTGCGCGATATTATTCTCTCTTGATTTAACTCTGGCTAAGGTGTAGAATTCTGCTACCTCACTCCGAGCGGCGGAGTGACAGAATCAAGGGGTAACCTTGGCCAAAACCACCAAGTCCAGTGCTGACAAGGTGTTGCGGGAGGCTCTTAGGAGGAGAGTCTGCGCAGTGACTGGTTGTCGGAAGCAGCCAGTGATCAGGACCTCGGTCCAACTTCTGTTCCTTCAGGTTCGGAAGATGGTCGAGAGCGACTCAACACGCTCTGTAGATCAGCTCGTGGCTAGCCTCACGGATAGCCAGATCGCTACAACTGTGGCGTACGCAGGGAAGCTGGAGGCTCGCAAGCAGCGACGGCGCCGTCGCAATCGCGCGGTTCGTCGTCAGACACACAGGGATAATGCGGCATACCGTGGCCAGCGAGGAGCTGCGATCATTCTCTGACAAGTTCGGACTATTGGGCCCGGGCGGAGTATAGATACTCTGTCCGGGCCCCTCGACGTTTATCATTGATTTTTGAGGCTAAAAACGCTATTATGGCCAAACCTCACTTCGACCGGCGGAGTGAGGTTTCAAGGGAGAGAGTTTTGACGGAAGATCAAGATCCGATGATCTGGCTGCACGAGAAGGCCGTGGAATCCTTCGCTGACCTCGTGGCGAAAGCGAGGTTTGCGGGCTTGCACGAGCAGTACATCGAAGAGCAGAAGGGCAGGGTGTCCATCCACGTCATCTGTGCTCTGGCGGGGTTGAATCCAAGCCTGCAGGATGTCCGTGACTGCGTCAAGGCCAAGTGGCCTGTCGCACAGATCAATCGCGAGCTGCGGGCGATGAAGGAAGCTCAGCAGGTAGCGGCGAAGCCATCGCCTGCCACCGGTGGCCCAACGGTGTACAGGGATCATTTCAGCCCACCTCGCTTGGTCTTCGGATCGCGCGGTGCAGTGGGCGGCATGCGCTAGCGGGCAGCCCACATTCTGGGCCAGGACGGAGCAACGAAGCTTTGTCCTGGCCCTCAGTCGTTTATTCATACTTTGTTCTTATTTTAGGTGTTAGCGTATAATAATCTCATGGACGAGGTTGCAGAAATCAAACAAAAGCTCGATATTGCCGACGTAATTGGGGGCTATATCCAGCTCAAGCCGGCCGGTCGTAACTTGAAGGCGCTTTCACCATTCCATGCCGAAAAGACCCCGAGTTTCATGGTGAGCCCAGACAAAGGGATATGGCACGACTTTTCGACTGACGAGGGTGGGGATATATTTACCTTTGTAATGCGTATGGAAGGGGTGAGTTTTCCAGAGGCGTTAGAGATTCTAGCCAAGCGCGCTGGTGTAACACTAAAGCCGCGTGGCAAGGGCGAGCGTGGCCCTGCTAAAGCACCACTCTACGATATAGCAGAGCTCGCCGTGCGGTATTATCACATATCATTATCTCGCAACCCGCAGGCGCTTGATTACCTCCGTACCGAGCGTGGCCTGAGTCCTAAAGCAATTAAGGCATTTCAACTGGGCTACGCTCCGCAGAGCTGGGATGCCCTGACCGGAATGCTTAAAAAGAAGGGCTACAGCTACGAGCAAATGGTTCAGGCTGGCGTAGCAGCGCAGAAGCAAGGCAAAAGCAGTGCCTACGACATGTTCCGCGCACGCATTGTTTTCCCAATCTTTGACAGCCAGGGGAGACCTGTTGGCTTCAGCGGTCGAGTTTTACCCGGAGACGAAGGCGGCGCCAAGTACATTAATACCCCGCAGACCGCAATTTATAATAAGAGTACTGCTATTTACGGACTCCTGCAGGCCAAAGAAGCCATTCGCCAGCACGACGAAGTTATAATTGTAGAAGGCAATATGGACGTGGTAGCGCTCTACGACGGTGGTTTTGAGCAGGTCGTGGCTTGTAGCGGTACGGCACTAACCAGCGAGCAGCTAAAGGTGCTTTCTAGGCTGACAAAGAATATTAAGATTTGTTTTGACCAAGACGTAGCGGGAGTGAAGGCGGCCCAGCGGGCGATCGAGCTGGCTCAGGGGATCGATATTAAGCTCGAAGTTATTACCTTTGACAATGCGAAGGACCCAGATGAGCTTATGCGCAAAGATAGAAAGCTTTGGGAAAAGGCTGTAGCAGATGCTCGCTATGCCGTTGACTACCTTTTTGATTACGCCAAAGAGACAATTGGAGTTTCGAGCGCGAGTGCCAAGAAGCAGATGAGTAGCTTTTTGAGCGCGACACTGCGCAAGCTCGAGGACACAGTGGAGCAGGATCATTACGTAAAGCGGTTGAGCGAGGAGCTTGGTGTGAACGAGGATTCGGTGCGCCGTAAGTTGGATCAGGATGAGGGTGTCACCCCCGCCCCGCAGCAGGTTGCCCCCGCCCCACAGCCCCAGTCGGGTAGCCCACAGCTAAGCAAGCAGGAACGCGGCGAACAGAATTTACTAAAGCTCATGTTTGCTCACCCTGAAGCCAGAGTGGCTGCCCATGATATAGATTTGAGCGAAGTCAGCGAGCAGTTTAGGCCGTACTTCGAAGTTATCCAAAAGCAGCCAAGGGCAAAGCTGGAAACCCTAGCAAAACTCTTGCCACAGCACGAAAATGATGTTAAAATTCTTGCGTTAAAGGGTGAAGAAGAATACTCCGAACTAACGGAGCACGATATTGGGCTCGAAGCCTACACCCAAGTGCATAGATTGCAAAAACTAAATCGAGAATTGAATAAGCGACGGTTAGCAAAGCAAATAGCTGAAGCTGAAGCCGCTGGGGACCGAGAAGGCGCTAAGCGCATCTTGGCCGACTATCAGGCACTACTAAACGAGGAGTAATACAATATATGGCAAAAAAGAATTTGCCTGTGGCTGCTGCTGGTCCGAAGGACGATAAGCAAGAGCAGACACCAGAAATCGAACGGCTTTTAGCTAAAGGTCGCGAACAGGGTTTTATTACCCAGCAAGAAGTTATGGCAGCTGTTCCAGATGCCGAAGAGAACATCGAAGCGCTCGATGATTTATATTCAACCCTTATGGATCAGGGTATCGAGGTTACTGATCAAAAAGATAAGTTGATTTGGGAGACTGAACCAGAAGAAGATATTGAAAACGCGGTAAATGACGCGACGCTAAAAGATATCGCTGACGACTCCGTACGACTCTATCTGCGAGAGATTGGTAAGATTCCACTTATTACCGGTGCAGACGAAGTTATGCTCGCTAAGCGTATCGAAAAGGGCGATAAAGCCGCCAAGGACGCTCTAGCAGAGGCCAACATGCGTTTGGTAGTGAGTATTGCCAAAAAGTACATTGGACGTGGCCTGGACCTTCTAGACTTAATCCAAGAAGGTAATACCGGGCTTTTACGCGCCGTAGAAAAGTTTGATTACACCAAGGGCTTTAAGTTCAGTACCTACGCCACCTGGTGGATTCGCCAGGCTATCACGCGCGCGATTGCCGACCAAGCTCGTGTAATTCGTATTCCGGTTCACATGGTAGAAACTATCAATAAGTTGGTTCGTACTCAGCGCCGACTCACTATGGAGCTGGGCCGTGAGCCACTACCAGAGGAACTGGCTAAGGAGCTAGAGATTGATGTAGATAAAGTAAATCACATTATCAAGATCTCTCAGGACACTACCAGTCTTGATGCCACGGTTGGCGAGGACGAAGACTCAAGCTTAGGAGACTTCATCCAGGACGAAGACAGTGTGAGTCCAGAAGAAGCCGCTACTTACGAGCTGCTCAAGGAGCACATAGACGAAACGCTGGCACTCCTAACTCCACGTGAGCAGAAGATTCTGCGCATGCGCTTTGGCTTGGAAACAGGTCGTGGTCACACCCTCGAAGAAGTTGGCCAGGAGTTCGGCGTAACGCGTGAGCGCATTCGTCAGATCGAAGCAAAGGCTTTGGCTAAGCTGCGCAAGCACAAGGACGCAAAGAAGCTCCGTGATTACCTAGGGTAAATATAAGACATTTCTAAACAAAGAAAGAACCCGTTATTGGGTTCTTTCTTTGTTCCACCCTGGCCTTAAATCACCGTGTTCATCAAAGTCATCAGCGTTCGGAGTACGAGGCCGCGTAGGTAGCTCGTCTTGTGTCGCTGCTCGTCTTTTTGCTTCCTCAAGCGCCACTCGTGCTTGAGCTGCTCGCTCTCGACCCACTGTCGGGTCTACAGGAATCTCGGTTTGCGGGGAAGTTGCTGGGGGCTCGCTATTGTCGTCGCTATCATCTAGGCCATAGTCAGGATCAAGATCCCGTACCGGGTGAAGGTGCCGCTCAATTGCAGCTTGCTTATCCGCTGCTCTCTGGAGAGCTTCCTCGTTGAGGTGGGGATGGCCCCCAATTGGTTCTCGTATGCTCATACCAACATTAAAGCATAGACGCGTCCGATAAGCTATAATACTCCTATGAGCCAACGTAAAAAGTTAGTACTGTTCGACGGTCACGCATTGCTGCACCGCGGCTACCACGCTATCCCGTATTTATCGACCAAGGATGGCACGCCTACGAATGCTGTGTATGGCTTTGTGACCATTATGCTCAAGGCATTAACCGACCTAAAGCCAGATTACGTGGCCGTGGCTTGGGATTTACCTGGTAAGACATTTCGTCATGACATGTATGCGGACTACAAGGGTACTCGCAAGAAGACTGACGACGAGCTGATCGCTCAAATGCCTCTAACGCGCGAGGTGGTCGAGGCATTTAATATGCCTCTGATGGAGCGCGAGGGCTATGAGGCAGACGATGTAATCGGCACCTTGGCATACCGCTATGGTAAAGAGCTCGAGGTGGTTATTGTGACTGGGGACATGGATGAGCTGCAGCTCGTTGATGACCACGTAAAGGTGTATACCATGCGCCGCGGCTTTAGCGACACGGTGCTGTATGACCGCGCGGCCGTAGAGGCAAAATATGGAGTCACACCAGAGGAGTTCGTGGTTTATAAGGCTCTCAAGGGCGATACGAGTGATAACATCCCTGGTGTGCCAGGGGTGGGGGACAAGACGGCTACGGACTTAGTTTCCAAATACAAAACCCTAGATGGTATCTATGACCATCTCGATGAGTTAAAGTCGGCGGTACGCAAAAAACTTGAAGAAAATCGTAAATTGGCAGATTTGAGCTTAGAGCTTTCGCGCATTAGCCGCGAAGTAGAGCTGGACTTTGATCTTAAAAAGGCTCATATCCATGATTATGACAAAAAACATGTCCATGAGCTGTTCCATCGTTTAGAATTTCGGAGCTTGCTCGCGAAGCTGCCCGGTCATAATACCGTGAACACAATAAGTGATCAAAACAGCCTGTTCGAGGAAGAAAATGAGGCCAATAATCGTCCAGAACCGAATCGTGACCACCTAAAAACGTCCACGTATACATGTGTTAATTCAGCTGAAAAGCTTAAAGATTTAGCAGCCAAGCTTTCTAAGCAAAAGAAGTTTGCATTCGATACTGAGACCGACAGCCTAGACGTGATTGACGCAAACTTGGTGGGCATGAGCTTCAGCTGGAAGGCTGGCGAAGCTTATTATGTGCCGGTCGGGCACGCCGAGGGAGAACAGCTAGAGCTGGAACTCGTTCTAGATGCTTTAAAACCAGCGCTAGAAGATCCGAAGATCGGCAAGGTTGGTCATAACATTAAGTTTGACTATCAAGTCATGAAGCGAGCAGGTGTGAATCTATCTCCAGTAGGTTTTGACACTATGGTTGCTGCATTTTTGCTCAATCCAATTGGTCGAGCCCAAACGCTTGGAGCACTGGCCTTCAATGAACTAGGCATCGAGATGATCGATATAACCGAGCTGATTGGACCCAAGGGCAAGAACCAGAAGACTTTCGCAGAGGCTCCGGTGGACGAGGCGGTTATGTACGCCGCAGAGGATGCAGACATCACGTGGCGACTACATGAATTGCTTGCGCCACAGCTCGAAGCTTACGGGAGTGTGAGTGAAGTGGCTCAGCGTATGGAGTGGCCGCTTATACCAGTCTTGGGGGACATGGAGTGCACTGGAGTGGAGCTGGACGTAGACTTCTTGGCGGAGTTTGCCAAGGACATCAACGCCCGCCTGACTAGAATTGAAGAGCAAATTTGGGACTTAGCCGGCGAGAAGTTCAACATTGCGTCCACACAGCAACTCAAAGTGATTTTATTTGATAAGCTGAAGATTGAATCGGCCGAACTCAAGAAGATTAAGACGGGAGTATCAACCGCTGCCAAGGAGCTGGAGAAGCTACGGGGCGTGCATCCAATTATCGATTTGCTATTCGAATACCGCGAGTCCGCCAAACTTAAGAGCACTTATGTAGACGCACTGCCATTACTTGTAAACGCGTCTACTGGTCGGGTGCATACGAGCTACAATCAAACAGTTGCCCAGACAGGACGCTTAAGCTCCACAAATCCGAACCTACAGAATATACCCGTGCGTACCGAATTGGGCAGGGAGATCCGTAAGGCCTTTGTAGCTGCCAAAGGCAAAGTTTTGGTCTCGGCCGATTATAGCCAGATTGAACTAAGGCTGGCGGCTGAGTTGGCTCAGGACAAGCCAATGATCGAGGCATTTAAGAGTGGGGTGGATATCCACCTGCTTACAGCTGCCGAGATGTTCGGGGTGGATCCAAGTGAGGTTACCAAGCAACAACGTTCTGGTGCTAAGACCATTAACTTTGGCGTGTTGTATGGCATGAACCCCCATGGGCTTAGCCAGGCTACCGGTATGGACTATGCCGAATCCCGAGCCTTCATTGATCGATACTTTGAACTTCGTAAAGGCGTTGCAGACTACATCGATAGGATCAAAAAGGAAGCGCATCAGAATGGCTATACCGAAACGATCTTTGGCCGCCGCCGTCCGTGTCCAGATGTGAAGTCAAATAATTACATTGTGCGTTCGGCGGCAGAGCGCGCAGCGGTTAATATGCCTTTGCAGGGTACGGCAGCCGACATGATGAAGCTGGCGATGGTTAAGATACACCAGGAGCTGCCAGAAGGCGCGCAGATGCTACTGCAGATTCATGACGAACTCATCGTCGAGTGTGATAAAGACCAAGTTGAAGAGGTGGCCAAGGTGTTACGGCGCGACATGCTTGGCGTGCATGCTTTCGGAGTCCCGATTGAAGTGAACATTTCAAGCGGCACTAGCTGGGGGAACCTGGAAGAACTATGATTCGCGCGATTGCTTTTGATTGCTTCGGCGTCTTGCTAGATGACTATGGCCATAATTGGGTCAATCAGTCGGAACTGCCAGAGGACGTAAAAGCCAAGTTGCACAATCTGTTTCGCAAGCGGGACCTCGGCGAGATTATAGATGATGAGGCTTACTACAAGGAGGTAGGCGAGGTTTCAGGCGTAGACCCAGATGTATTGAGGGCACGAGAGCACGGCGTAAGCCCGATCGAGCCAATGCTCTTTAGCTATATCAAAAACGAACTCGCGCCACGCTACGAGCTCTATATTGCCAGCAACGCCAGCGCAAGCTTGCTCGATGAACTACTGAAGAAAGAAGGCTTTAATACCATCTTCAAGCACGTGTTTGTGTCGTCAAACATGGGCGTGGTTAAGCCCCAAGCCGGTTTCTACGAACAGATATTAGCTAAAATAGATGCTCCGGCAGAACAGATATTATTTGTTGATGACCGCCAACGCAACGTCGACGGAGCGATCGCAGCTGGGATGCAGGGACATACCTACACAAGGCTCGCTGGGCTTAAGCAGGTCATTGACTCTTTATAGTTCCCGTTTCGCTCTTTTGAGCTCGTCAGATCAAACACACATTTGATTACGGGGTTGAGAAGGGAAGGGGCGGTTTGGTGTGGCCCAAAAGGGCCAGCCTCAGGTTGCACGATCACTCGCACAACCCTTGAAAGCGCATAGGCGCCTCCGATCTGTCAGCCGAGGCTGACGGTTGGGCAGCCGCAGCTACGGGTGGGTTCGCCGGTACTCCCGGTGCTCTTCCTGCAAGCGGTTGTAGCGCCGCACGTAGAACACGATCGTTGCAACCATGGCTGCAGGGATCAGGAGAATCCCGACTGCCTTGAGCATGCTCAAGACGAGAACCCAGAGGACCAGAATCCCGACACCTAGCCAGACGAGCTTCATGCCGGAATCGAACGCCCAGGTGACGGGGTCCTTCTTCTTGGAGTCTGCCATAACTTTCACCCCCTTCCGGGGCTCTCAACTTGCTACCTTCGGAACATCCGAAGATCAGGAGTATAGTAGCAGATTACTGCAATACTGTCAAGTATCTTTGACAAAAATTATCTTCTTAAATTGAGGGTTCATGAGTAGTGCGGGTATAATGTCCTAAAGGAGTGATTATGCCGGAGTTGCCAGAGGTAGAGACAGTACGAATAGGCCTCAATAAATACTTGCCAGGGAAAACCATCAAGTCGGCTGATTTTGACTGGCCAAAAAGTTTTCCTAACGACCCCGTACAGGTCAATAAGTATCTTATTGGTTCAAATATCCTAGGTGTGCGCCGGCGAGCAAAAGTTTTACTCATTGATCTGAACAGTGAATACACTCTGGTCATTCACTTAAAGATGACAGGCCAACTGGTCTACAGGGCGGGAGACGGCGAGCGTTGGGGCGCTGGGCACCCGAATGATAGTCTGATTGGTGAGTTGCCCGACAAATCTACTCGAGTTACTCTCGAATTTACGAATGGCGACAAGCTGTACTTTAACGACCAGCGTAAGTTTGGCTGGGTTAAGCTGTACCCGAAGGTCGAGGTGTCGGAAATTGACTTCTTTAAACGTGTGGGTCCGGAGCCGTTAGGGCCTGACTTTACTTTGGCTGAGTTCCGTAAGCGCTTGGCGCGGCGAGCTAGGACTACCATCAAGGCGGCAATACTGGACCAGTCAACTGTTGCAGGCGTGGGCAACATTTACGCTGATGAATCACTCCACATGGCGAAGATTCATCCGGCTACAAAAGTAGGGGACGTATCCCCGGCTAAGATCGCTAAGTTGCATGAAGCTATCAAGTACTTCCTGCAGCTGTCGATCGATCACGGCGGATCAAGCGATAAGAACTACGTGGATGCGGATGGTAATAAGGGAAGTTACCTTAAGTTTGCTCAGGTATTCCGACGCGAGGGCCAAGACTGCCCGGTTTGTGGCAGCGTAATCGAAAAGATCCGCGTGGCTGGCCGCGGCACGCACATTTGCCCTAAGTGCCAAAAGTTGGGCTAGGGCTTGAAATTATCGTAAGAGAGTAGCATACTTTGTGTGTTCACCAGTACCTCATAAGGAGGAAATACCACCGAGATCATCGCTGACCTCGATACGTCGCTGACCGTCCGTCAGCATGTACGCGCCACCATCCGCTGGTGGTTGCCGCAAGACCCCATGACGAGGCAACAGTTGGGCTTCACGGCTGTGCTGTTCGCAGGGTTCTGCCTGGTTGCCAGCATCGTGACCTGGAGTGCGGACCCGCTAGCGGCCTCTGCTGGCCTAGCCCTCTTCGTGCTCAAGCTGATCCTGCTGTGGCGCGGTGCGGTTACCGCGCTCATCTTGTTCTTCTGCCTCACACGGAGGACGCAGCGGCTCGCAAGCCTCGCCGCGTTCTGGCAGGAGTACTCAAGTTGCGAGGGGGCGGAGCCCCTACTGCCCGGCTTGCGCAAGGACATCGAGCGCTCGCGCCGCCGCCGGGACTCTCGCAGGTATCTCATGCAGCACGGCTTCTCTCGCAAGGAGGCAAGGCGTTGTGCTCGCATCTGCCACTGACGACTCGGCTGGCTGGCTCAAATCCTTCGGGAGGCGAGCCGGCCGGCAGGGTCCTTTTTTATTTCCCGGTACAGTGTAGAATGGTCACATGATCATACCCCTAGAAGAACTTCCAGATATTCGCAAAAAGCATAAAGACCAGACTATAGCATATTCAGGCGGCGTATTTGACCTTTTTCATGTTGGCCACCTAGACCTGGTAAAACATTTGAAGTCGCAGGGCGAAATTGTAGTTATTGGCATTACTCCGGACGACAGAGTAAGAGTTAGAAAAGGTGAAAAGCGACCCATAATACCTCAGGAACAGCGGGCGGCTATTGTGGACGGACTCGATGGCGTTGACTACGTGTTTATTGCTCCGAGCCATACCCCGAACCTTGCCATTCGTGGCCACAAATTGCTAAAAGATCTCAAGCCTGACTTCTTTGTCTTTGGTCAAGAGCATCCGGCTTGGTTTGAAGATGAAGAGTGGCTTAATGCTCAGGGAACTCAGCTCGTGGCAATCCCTCGTTTTAGTGAAGAAGTGTCGACAACCCAGATCGTTGAGAAGATTGCGAAACTCTATACCTGAGGTAGGGTACAATGTAAGATATGATTCTATTCTTTTATGGCGAGAACAGCTACGCAATGCGGCAGGAAGTCGAGCGGCTCAAGCAGCATTATATTAAAAAGTCTGATGGCGACTTAAACCTCGAAGTAATTGATATGGGCGAAAAGAAGTCAGTCGACTTGCTGGATGCATTAGCTGTCATGCCACTGCTTGCTATGAGTCGATTCATTATTGTGCGTGGGTTGGGGGATAACAAAAAGGCCGCCGAGAGTATCGACGATATCTTAGCTGCGGTATCCGATACGACCGTTATGCTCATAGAAGAGCCAAAGGCGGATAGGCGCAGTGTGTACTTCAAGACACTTTCAAAGCTCAAGCAAGCCAAAGAGTTCAAAAAGTTAAGCGATCCTCAGCTGCGGGATTGGCTTATTGCAGAGGCGACTAAGCTGGGCGGGAGCTTGAACCCTGGTTTGGCGATGAATTTGATTCGCATGGTTGGCAACGACCAGTGGCAGTTAGCTCAGGAGATTCGTAAGCTTGTTGCTTATGAGTCTAACGTTTCGCAGGCAGCAATTGATGAGCTTGTGGTGCCGAATGTAGAGCAGACTATTTTTGAACTAACTGATTCGGTAGTTGCTCAGAACTTGGATCGAGCAATGAAAATGTACAAAGCACTTACTCGGCAAGGGGTGGCCGATCAGCAGATACTCGCTATGCTGGTGTGGCAGTATAGAAATATCGTGCTTGCAAGTGATAACCTGGGTCGAGGGGACGGTTGGACGAAGGACTTTGGCATTTCGCCCTACGCCGCCAAAAACGCGAGTAGAGTTGCTACGCGCGTGGCCATGGAGGACCTTAAGAATGCGTACAAGCTGATTATTGATGCCGATTACAGCATTAAGTCGGGGAATAAGGATAGCCGCGGCGCATTGCAGGACCTGATTATTGCTCTGTGCAGGAAAGACACACAGGTTATCTAAAAAGACCCTCGCAAGAGGGTCTTTTTAGATAAAGTCGGGAGAAGCCCTTACTTGCTAGCTGGCTTTTTGGCCGCTGGCTTCTTTGCGGCAGTTGCCTTTGGAGCGGCCTTTTTGGCAGGAGCCTTGGCTGGCGTCTTCTTCGTAGCTGGCTTAGCCTTGGCAGTACCTGGGTTCTCGGTGCCGTATGGCTTAGCTGCCACAGCGTTATATTCTTTGGTGAGCTGGCTCTTTTTGCGAGCGGCAGTGTTCTTGTGCAGCACGCCACGCTTTACAGCACGGTCGAGCTTAGATACGGCAGCTACGAGGTCGGCCTGGGCCTTCTTAAGGTCGGCAGCAGATACATCGGCCCGGAAGAGCTTAATTTGCTTGCGGACTTCGGTCTTGGTTTCCACGTTGCGGGCACGTCGGACTTTTTGCTGACGAACGCGCTTAATGGCTGATTTGATAATTGGCATGTAGTCTCTTTCTTAGAATCAATTAAAACAGCGCTTATTATAGCGTAACTAGTCTCTCCTGTAAAGAGAGCGGGATAATAGCAGGGATGGGCATCCGAGACCGTGAGGTCCCGAATACCGCCATCCGCTTTACGTAGGCGCTTGTTCAGCGCGTACAGAGGGGTAGTCGGTGGAGGTCTTCGCAGAGGGCCTCTGCGGCTCCGAGGACCAAGTCCCCGATTGCGCCAAGCAGATCCTTCAGGAACTGCATGAACGCTTCGACGACCGGGCAGGTGAGCTTACAGGGGCTATGCGTGCAGTGCACGTTTATACTTCCTTAACTTCGATAAAGCGGACAGGGCTATAAATACTAGCAAAGTTGAGGCTAAAAGTCAATAAGCTTATGGCATGGCGGGTTGTTATTTGTGCCGTCTAGGCGTAAAATTCGCGCAGGTTCGCAAGGGACTTTGAAAACATAACTCTACGCTACAGAAGGAGCGTGACATGAACGAAAGCCAAATCCCAGGCTGGAGCGGCGAATCCGAGGAGGGAGACGCCAGCTGGCCAGACTCAATTGCACAGAAGAGGCTCAAGCAGCTTGTCGCGTTTTTCGCGGTGCTGTTCCTCGTCCTGATCATCAGAGTGATCCAGGTTTACGGGTAGGCGGGATGAGGCCACCCGGCAGCTTTGATCCGCCTTGGGAACCAAATAGTCACCAGGCCACTTCCGACGGCTCTTTGAGGCGCTCATACGTGAAGCTGATCGCCGAAGTGTCAGTAATCGTATGGATTGGATCTGGGGGCTTGGTAGCCGTATCGATTCTAGGTAGGTCGCTTCGGTTCGTCCGAACCGGCATTCTGCACCATGATTTACCACCTCTGAATCCTTGGCTTGAATTCTCCACTGGCCTAATTGGCGTGGCTATGCAGTTGACGGTCTTCTTAACATTGACTCTGGTGGTTCTTCCGGCCCTGGGGCAAGATGAGCAGAAAGAAGATGGGGAATAGCGTGCCCCGGGGATTCGTCCCCGGGCCACGACTCGTTATATCTGTAAAGAGCTTGTGCTAGTATTGACAAATCACTCAAAAATTGCTATTATAGTGAATCTCAAAGGATTCTCATGGATTTAACACCTAAACAGCAAACAACCGAACTGATCCGCCAGGCACAGAACATACTAATTGTGACCGGCCGTGATCCGAATAATGACCAGCTGGCTAGTGCCGTTGGCCTTCACGCTGTGCTTACTAAGCTTGGCAAGGTCGCTAATGTAGTTATAACTGATCGTTTGCCTAAAGTTGCAAGCGTGCTTGATACCTCTATGGTGGCCAAAGACATGCAGGGCGTACGGGACTTCATAATCAGCCTAGATATGCATTCTACTCAGGTGGATAAGGTCAAATACGACGTCGAAGGCCAGCGCTTGGATGTAACGATTACTCCTCATGGCGGGAACTTCCAGGCCAAGGACGTTAGCTTTGGCTACGGAGCATACCAGTTTGATTTGGTAATCGCTCTTGGCGTACCATCTCTGTCTAAGCTCGATAGGCTACACGAAGCGAGCCCGACAATCTTTGATGGATTGCACTTAATTAACATCGACTACCACCGTATTAATGATAATTACGGTAGCGTGAACCTGGTAGACACGACTGCTACATGTGTGGCTGAAATCCTTATTTCTACCATCGAATCACTTGGCCAGGGCATGATCGATGCGCCTATTGCTACAGCATTCCTCGCCAGCTTCATGTCTAACACTGCGAACTTCACTGCTCCAGCTACTACCGCTAAGGCACTTACCATTGCCGCCCAGATGATGTCGGCAGGTGCGAAACAGCAGGAGATTGTAAAGGCACTTGTTGCTCAGGAACGTCAGCCACAGCCGAAAGCCCAAGAGCCAGCCAAGGTGTATTCTCAACCAAAACCAGAAGCTAAAAAGGTCGAGGACAAGCCTGCCGTGGAAGCGGAAGGTTCTGCTGAGTCGAGCGATGGCGGTGAGCCAGCTAAGAGCCCTAAACAGACAAACTCAGGCGAGGATGCTCCCAAGGAATCTAAAGACGAGTCAGACGGCTCAAAAAAAAACTCGATAAACCTAGCGAAGACGCCGAACAACCTGGAAAAAGCATTGGACGCTGGTCAGGACGAATCGAAGGCAGCAAAGGCGCCAAGTTCTCCATTCGAGATGAAGAGTCCGCTCGAAGCTAGCTAGGCTATACTGTAGCTATGGCAAACACGCAAATTACAGGCGAGGGGATATGGTTGGTTCACAAGCCGACGGGCATCAGCTCGTTTGGCGTCGTGGCCCGCGTACGACGCATAACTGGCATTCGCAAGGTTGGTCATGCCGGCACGCTTGACCCTGAAGCTGAGGGGTTAATGATTATCCTGGTCGGTAAAGACTATACTCGCAAGGCAGATAGCTTCCTAAAGCTCGATAAGACCTACGAGGTGGAGGCTACGCTGGGCCAGACCTCTACAACAGGGGATCGCGAAGGCGAACTGGCTCGGGTTTCTGATAAGCAGCCGGACGAGGACGATGTCAGGCAAGCGTTACTCAAGTTCCAAGGAGAGATTATGCAGACACCGCCAGTATATTCGGCGATCAAGGTAGGTGGCCAGCGAGCGTATAAGCTAGCCCGAGAAGGCAAAGAAGTAACCATAGAGCCCCGCAAGGTCACCATCGCGCACGTTGAGTTGCTGAATTATAGCTACCCCAAACTGCATTTTCGGGCTGATGTGTCGAGCGGCACGTACATTCGTAGCCTCGTGGAGGACATTGGTGCGGCCCTGGGCACAGGTGCCTACATGAGTGCGCTCACGCGTACCAGGGTTGGGGAGTATAATTTAGATGACGCCGTACACCTTGATTAGGTAGGCACAATCTGCTACTATAGGATAACGATGTTACAAACTACTGAAAAGAAAACACTTATCAAAGCAAACGCCGTACACGGCAAGGACACTGGTTCACCAGAGGTTCAAATTGCTTTGTTTACCGAAAAAATCAAGCAACTTACCGAGCATCTAAAGCTACACAAAGGCGACAATCATAGCCGCCGTGGATTGCTTGCAATGGTGAGTAAGCGCCGCCGACTTTTGGACTACCTCCAGAAGAAAGACGCCAAGCGTTATGAGTCTTTGGTAAAGAAGCTCAAGCTTCGTCGTTAATTTCTGTATAGCGTAGCCCCATCGGTTTTGACATAGATAGAACACAATAATTGCTCGTTTTGTAGGTGATAGAGTTAAGTGATCAAAAGTTGATCAATTGTCTCTGGCACTTATGAAGAGCACCTTTTGCAAAGACAAAGGGAGAATAGGAGATAGATGGAGATAATCCACCCATTTGGTGGTAAAACTCAGCGTTTTACTACACAGTTTGCGGGACGCGAACTAACGATTGAGACAGGTAAATTAGCATTTATGGCTGACGGCGCGGTAACAGTGCGTTATGGAGACACAGTAGTTATGGCTACAGCTACAACTTCGAGTGAGCCTCGAGAGGGTATCGACTTTTTCCCACTTATGGTTGATTACGAAGAGCGCATGTATGCTGCGGGTAAGATTTCTGGTAGCCGATTCGTGAAGCGTGAAGGCCGCCCAAGTGAGCAGGCTATTTTAACGAGCCGATTAATTGATCGACCAATTCGACCACTGTTCCCTAAGGGCTATCGCAACGACGTTCAGGTAGTCGTGGTGGTGTTGAGCGCTGACTTGGAGCACACACCAGATATAATTAGTATTATTGCCGCTTCGAGTGCGCTTATGCTCTCCGGTGCACCATTTGACGGTCCGGTTGGTGCTTGCCGCATCGGTATGGTAGAGGATGAGCTGATTGCCTATCCTTCAGCTGAGCAGCTAGCGAATAGCAAATTAAGCCTGACAGTCGCAGGGACCAAGGATGCGATAATGATGGTCGAGGCTGAAGCTAACGAAGTAGCCGAAGACGTAATTATTGAAGCGCTTGATCTGGCCAAGGCAGCCTGGCAGCCGGTTATTAAGCTCCAAGAGGAGATGGCAACCGCCGTAGGTGTAAAGACTCAGAAGTTCGATCTTCATATGCCAGAAGGTGAAATTGTAGAAAAGGTAGCCAAGGCGCTCGAAGGTAAGCTTGGTGATGGCGTGCGACACAAGGACGCCAAGCTGCGCAACGAATCGCTTGGTGAACTCCGCCAGCATGCGATTGATCAGCTAGCGTTTCTAGAAGATAACCCAACTGACGAGGCCAATGAAGGCCGCTATCCGAAAGCCGAAGTAAAGGCTGCGTTTGGCAAGGTGATAGACATGGAGATACGACGCGCAATCCTCGAGGATGGCGCTCGACCTGATGGACGTGCCACTACCGAGATTCGTCCGATCAGCGGCGACACTGGTTTACTACCACGTACGCACGGATCGGCTTTGTTTACTCGTGGCAGCACTCAGGCATTGAGTGTTGCGACTCTGGGCCCAGCCAGCGACGCACAGCTTATCGACACCATGGAAGAAGACACCAAGAAGCGCTACATGCACCACTATAACTTCCCGCCATACTCCACGGGTGAGGCCAAGCCAATGCGTTCAGCTGGTCGTCGCGAGATCGGGCACGGCTACTTGGCCGAAAAGGCTCTCCTAGCTGTTCTGCCTGATCACGAGGAATTCCCATACACCATCCGCGTTGTGTCGGAAATCCTAAGTTCGAATGGCTCGACATCTATGGCGAGTGTGTGTGGTTCTACATTGAGCCTCATGGATGCCGGTGTTCCTATCCGTAAGCCGGTCGCAGGCATTGCTATGGGTCTTGTACTTGACCACGACAAGCCTGGTACGTACATTGTATTATCTGACATTCAGGGGACTGAAGACTTTGCTGGCGATATGGACTTTAAGGTTGCCGGAACGAGTGATGGCATTACTGCGCTTCAAATGGACATTAAGGTCAAGGGTATTACCGTAGAGATTATGAAGAATGCCTTAGCCCAAGCGCACGAGGGACGTGAGCACATCATGGGCAAGTTGCTCGAGATCCTAGACGCACCACGACCAGAACTCAGCCCATATGCACCGCGCATTACCAAGCTCAACATCAACCCAGAAAAGATCCGCGAAGTTATCGGTAAAGGCGGCGAAATGATTAACCGCATTATCGATGAAACAGGCGTAGAGATTGATATCGACGACACAGGGCTTGTAATGATCGCTTCAAACGATGAGTCTGCAGCCAGGGCTGCCAAAGAATGGATTGAGAGCCTCGTGGCCGAGCCAGAAGTCGGCAGAGTGTATAAGGGTAGAGTCGTGCGAGTAATGGACTTCGGCGCCTTCATGGAAATTATGCCTGGCAAAGACGGTTTGCTACATATTAGTCAGATCTCTGATGAACGAGTTGAGGACATCAACACTGTTCTGAAGGAGGGCGATGAGTTTGACGTCAAGCTTGTGGAGATTGACTCCATGGGCAGATTGAACCTTAGCAAGAAAGTAATAGGCAGGGATTAGTCCGAGGGGCATGCTAAGCAAATCGGATCAGCTAGAGGCGATTGCCAAGCGCATTCGAAGTCGCGAGCTAGATCTAGAAATTGCCAAAACGTGCCTCAACCCTGTGCCCGGCGAGGGTTCTCCAGAAGCAGACATTATGCTTGTGGGTGAAGCCCCCGGGGCGCAGGAGGATAAGCAGGGCCGACCCTTTATTGGCGCAAGCGGTAAGTTCTTGGGCGAGATGCTTGGTAGCATTGGCCTGAGCCGCGAGCAAGTTTTTATAACCAATATCGTGAAGTTCCGTCCACCTGAAAACCGTGACCCAAGTAAGCAAGAAATTGAAGCTTGCTTACCGTACCTCATAGAGCAGATACAAGTAATCGAGCCTCATCTCGTCGTATTTTTGGGCAGACATTCCATGAATGTATTCTTCCCGGATTTAAGGATCGGTGAGGCGCACGGCGTAGCAATTAAAGACACGGTGCAGGTTGGCGAACTTGAGCTCAAAGACCAGCAGTTCTTGCCGCTGTATCATCCAGCCGCAGCTTTGTACAACGGCAGCATGCGCGCAACGCTTCTTGAGGACTTCGCTCGTATACCGGAGATTATTAAGCAAACTTCATTGTGAATAGACTTCAGGGTCTCTCGCTCCTAACGGAATTAGAGATCAGGGATTCTGAACCACATTCAGAATGAACTCATAACGAAACGAAACGAAACGAAAGGAAATTCTAATACATGAGTAACGAATTATCATCACGACCATTAAGCGCAGCCGATTTGGGCATGCCGGCTAGTAAGCCAGCAGCTCAGTCTGCTACACCTGCGCGTGATACATTAGTGCAACCAACTGGCGAACAAAAGTCCGCACAGTCGCAAGGCGCCGGCAATCGACAGGGTAATAATAACAATCGGCAAGGCGGTAATCGTGGCGGACGACCTAACGGCCAAGGTGGACAAGGCGGCCAGGGTGGTCGCTCTGGCGGCAACCGTGGCGGTGGCGGAGGTCGTCCCGGCGGTCCACGACGTGGACGCGATAGCAAAGCCAACTTTGTAGTTGGATCGTTTAATCAAAATGGTAATGGCTCAAAGGTAGTTCGCGCTCAGACGAGCAAGGCTGATGCTGGTAAGCTCAAAATCGTCCCCCTCGGTGGATTAGGTGAGATTGGTAAGAACGTCATGGCCCTCGAGTACGAGGATGACATTATCGTACTGGACCTTGGCTTTGCCTTCCCGGGCGATGATCAGCCAGGTATCGACCTTATCGTGCCAGACGTAACCTACCTAGAAGAACGCAAGCACAAAATCCGTGGGCACTTCATTACCCACGCACACGAAGACCACGTAGGGGGCGTGCCATTCTTGCTGCCTAAGATGCCAGCTCCGATTTATGGTGCTAAATTCAGTATTAAATTCATTGAACGCAAGCTCGAAGAATACAAGCTTCCCTTCAAGCCAGACCTGCGAATTGTCGATCAGGACGCCGGTGAGCGCATTCAGGCCGGTGTGTTTTCAGTAGAATTCATCCGCATAACACACTCAATCCCAGATGCTTGTGCGCTTGCTATCCGCACGCCACTTGGCACAATTATCGATACAGGTGACTGGAGATTCGAAGAAAACCCAATCGACGGCAAGCCGTCAAACAAAGAACGTCTCAAGGAGCTGGGCGATGAAGGTGTATTGATGCTCATGAGCGATAGTACAAACTGTGAAGTTGTTGGTAAGTCGCCAACCGAGCAGGGGATTGTAGAAACCCTCGACGAGATCATGATCCGCAACTACAACAAGCGGGCAATCATCGCATCGTTTGGATCACAGGTAACGCGTATGCAGATCGTAGTAGACGCTACAGTCAAGGCAAAGCGAAAGCTCGTTGTGCTCGGTCGCAGCATGGTAAACAACTTAGAGCTTGCTATGAAGCTTGGTTACATTAAGGTTCCGGCAGGAACGCTCATTAAGGGCCAGGAGATGAATAAGTATCAGGATGGCGAGATTGCTATTTTGACTACTGGGTCCCAAGGTGAAGAGTTCTCAGCCTTGCAGCGCATGGGCCGTGGCGAACACCGCGACGTGAAGCTCAAGGAAAACGACGTTGTAATCCTTAGCTCCTCGATTATCCCAGGCAACGAAGAGTCGGTTTGGGGAATGGTAGACAACCTATTCCGCTGGGGCGCATATGTATACCAGTCGAGTACTCGTGACTTTGACGGACTCGGCATCATGCACACCACAGGTCACGCATGGACCGAAGAGATCGAAGAAATGCTGGATCTCGTACGACCTAAGTATTATCTGCCAATCCACGGTGAGCTTCATCACCTTGTGCACAATGCGGCAATAGGTAAGCGCAAGGGCTTCGATGATGACCACGTGTTCGTTATCGAGAACGGTCAGACGCTTGTCGCCGACAAAGAGGGGATCAAGAAGGGCCCAATCGTTCAGAATGGTATTGTACTGATTGATGGTAATGGTATTGGCGATGTTCAAGCAGTAGTGCTCAATGACCGTAAGGCTATGGGCTCAGACGGTATCTTTACTGCTATCGCTACGGTGGACCGCAAGACTGGCCGACTAACCACCAGCCCGGATATCATCTCCCGAGGCTTCGTGTATATGAAGGACAACGAAGAGCTGATTAACAAGTCACGTCAGATTGTTAAAAACATCTTCGACCATCGAGATCGAGCTACGCCAGCCAACTCGCTGGTTATCAAAACTCGTATGCGCGATGAGCTTTCAAATCACCTATACAAGGTGACCAAACGAAATCCAATCGTTGTACCAGTTGTGATCGAAGTCTAAAGCTAAGTATTGACAAAAAGGTAAAAATACTATAGAATAGTAAAACTTTAGCCTAGCTAAGGTACATTACAAGGATATAGGAAAGCAGGGTCCGGTAATGTGCGTTCTTCTCACGAGAGCGCACTCTACTGGACCTTGTTTCGACTAAGGATCAGTGTCGACCATTACCCAACTACGACCCAGGAGGTCATTGTGGCCACAGGCCCCGTTACACTCGTCAGCTTTCCCGGATTACCAGCGAGCGCAGGGTTCTTCCTTCAGAAGGACAGCTTGAAGAAGGGGGAGTACGACAGTTCGAGCAAGTGCAGCAACCCCAAGTGCCCTGGTGGGCACCGGAACCTCGCCACGTACTCGGACGACCACCTGCTCTTCGGCAACCGGTACTGCTGGTCGGTGACCATGCTCGTGTCCTACGCCTTCAAGGGTGGACTGGTCGTCTTCGACCGCCGCGGCCGCAAGGTTCCTGAGGACAGGCTGCTGCGGGTCTTCGTGAAGAACGGCCTCATGCCTGCCCCTGCGAAGCTGGCGAGCTGATCCGCGGGGGGCAAGCGGGCCCCCCAACCGCACAACGTAAAACATTTTAATAACAAAAAAAATGGGATT
>CAYTBW010000008.1:0-30208 GCA_964436255.1 uncultured Candidatus Saccharibacteria bacterium
GTCATCCTCTCGAACCAGCTACTGATCGTCGCCTTGGTGAGCTTTTACCCCACCAACAAGCTAATCAGACGCAGGCCCCTCCCGAAGCGATAAATCTTTAATCCGGATAAACCGGATACTATGGGGTATTAGCTACTCTTTCGAGCAGTTATTCCCCACTTCGGGGCAGGTTCCAACGTGTTACTCACCCGTCCGCCACTAAATACTCGGTTGGAGAACCTCTCACTAGTGTGAGATTCTCTTTTCGAGTATTCCGTTCGACTTGCATGTGTTAGGCATGCCGCCAGCGTTCATCCTGAGCCAGGATCAAACTCTCCAAAAAAGTTTATTACTCTTTGAAAAGCAATATTCACAGAAATTGACTGACTCTCCCGAAGGAGTAGTCAGACCCATTTAATAACAAGGTGTTACTAGCACTATTCACTTGTCAAAGTATTTCGTGCTTGACTAGCGTAATAGAGTCAAAATAAAATCAGCAACCTTTTTGTCGATTTGATTCAGTCAGGAGACGGAATGATCGAGTCGCTGTTTATTTTGAGCGATAACGAAGTATCAAGACCTTACTATTGTAGAGATTGCTTGAGGATAAGTCAACACCTTCGGCGTAGCGAGAATCTAGCGCTTTTTCTTAGTAGTTCGCTTGGCCTTTTTGAGCCACTTTTCCTTGCGCTCTTCGTCCTCGTCTTTGATATCCTTTTGCCGCAGAATCTTGGCGTTCATAGAGATATATACAACGTTCCAAACCAACCAGGCCAAAAGAACAATCCAAGCAAGGCCACGGCCACTAAGTATGTTAATCCGTTCGTACTGCGTAACAGCCAGGAAGGCGAGTGTAGCTCCAGCAACGATATTGAGGTAACCAAGTCGGCGAATTACCTTCGCTCTCGCTGAACGCTTTTTGCGCTGGCCGACAAGAGCCGCCACTCCTGTAAGTACTAATACGGCACTGAAGATTGCGTAAAATATTAACTCGTAACGGTATGGCTGGGCTGCAAGGAAACTTAGGTACGGGCTTACCTTGTTATATTCCATTGCTGCGGCTGCAAGTACACCCAGAACTGCGCCGGCCATTACCTCTGTAGGTTTATGCCCTAATACTTCGCGCAATTTACCGTAACGAGCGCGGTCTGCTATGGTGCCGCCGTCAGTCAGTTCATCTAATAGTTTATTAAGTGCATGCGCTTGATCCCCAGTTGCCCGACGTACACCAAACGAATCGTACATAACGATGCCGGCATACACGGCAGCGATACCAAAGATTGGACTCATTAGCCCATATTCAATGAGCGTCACCGTGGCGAGCGAGCACACAACTGCTGAGTGGACGCTGGGCATTCCGCCGGAGGCAAATAGATAACGTAGGTCAAACTCTCCACGGATGAGGGCAAGGCTAAATTTAATTCCCTGAGCGACTACCCAGACGAGGAATGGAATAATGAGAAGTGGAGTTACTTGAATCATCTTGTACCTAGATTATCACTTTCGGCATGGCTTTGGCCAGTAGCATTGAACACTAAGCCATAATGATACCCAGTAGTCTTAAGGACGCGGTTAAAGTCCAGCCCGCATTCGCCCATGAGCTTTATTGCCTGCTCCCGGGACACACGCTTAGCGGGGTCGGGCCCGACCTCTTCAATCTCAGAATCCCAATCGATCAATACAACCTCACTGCCTGGCCGGAGGTATTGATTAATGGAAATACAGAACTCTCCAGGATGAATAGCATTCGAAAGCAAATTAGTAAGCACCACGGTATCAATGCCCCCGAGCGGCACGGTTTTGCCCGCCAAGATATCCCGCAACAAGACAGGGTGCAAATTTTCATAATGATTATAATGGCTTACCGACTCGAGAGATTCATTATCTGGTCCCGCCACATATACACTGCCCTCTACGCCAACTTTAGCAAGAGCAGCTTGAGCAAAAAAGCCAACGGGCGATCCAAGCTCCAGAACCGATTGACCACTGCGCAAGCCTACTTCATCCAGGATAACCTGTGGGCTTACGAACTTACCGCTCAAGCGGCTTAAGATTTTTCGAGGCAAAGCGCTCAACATACCAAACTCATCTTTTACAGTTATAGTATGCCTGAAATCGCTTACGCTTACTAGTCTTGTTTGGCAGGTGCCTCTTCGACAATCTGATTCTCATCAGTCTCTGTTTCCTCGATAGTACCGCCAGGCAATAGGGTGACAGAAGCTACGCAGTCCTTTTCACTCAGGCGCATAATGCGGACGCCCTGCGTGGCACGGCTAATTACCGGTATCTTGTCGGCATGCAATCTAATCACCTGGCCTTGCTTAGAGATGATTAGCACATCCTGTGTAATGTCGTCCATCACGCGCACATCAACAACCTTGCCCGTCTTTGTACTAACTACGCCGGCCTTGATACCCACGCCACCGCGGTTATGAGGACTAAACTGGGCGGTCTTAGTAATCTTACCGTAACCGTTCTCCATCACTACCAGCATCATACTGTCTTCACTCAGAACGTCCATGCCAACTACCGTGTCACCAGCGCGCAGTCGAATACCTCGTACGCCTCGTGTGGCTCGGCCCATAGGTCTTGCATCTGTCTCCTTAAACCTAATGGCTTGTGCCATGGATGTAGAGATGATGATGTCATCGCTGCCATGGGTCTTTTTGACCCACTTGAGCTCGTCGCCCTTGTCGAGCTTAATCGCAATCAGGCCACTAGCTCGAACATTCTGGTACTCAGTAATAGCAGTCTTCTTAATTACCCCGCACTTGGTCGTCATGAACAGGAACTTTGCGGTGTTGTCTTTTTCTAATGTTATCAGCGAAGTAACTCGTTCGTCTGGGCTGAGATTGAGCAAGTTCACGATCGCCTGACCCTTGGCAGTGCGAGAAGCAGCCGGAACCTCGTAGGCCTTGAGCTTAAAGGCGCGCCCCAAAGATGTAAAGAACAGAATTGTATCGTGATTGTTGGTTTGCACCATGTGCTCTACCACGTCCTCTTCCTTGGTCGCCATACCAATCTTACCCTTGCCGCCACGTGCTTGTGCAGTATATGTACTTGAAGGCATGCGCTTAATGTAGTTGCCAGCTGTAAGGGTAATAATCACTTCTTCGTTCGGGATTAGGTCTTCATCCGAGAACTTACCGATCGTAGACTTAACCACTGTAGTGCGTCGCTTATCACCATGCTTTTCGCGCAGTTCTATAAGCTCTTCACGAATTACTGCCAGAATGTTTGCCTCGTCCGAGAGGATTCGCTCGCACTCCTTTATGAAGTCCATGAGAGCCATATATTCATCTTCGATCTTCTTGCGCTCTAAGCCGGCGAGGGTGCGCAGCTGCATGTCCAGAATAGCTTTGGCCTGGATCTCTGTCAGCTTAAAGTTCTTAACTAAGTTGGCAAGGGCTTCTTCCTTGGTGCTGCTGGCGCGAATGGTCGAAATAACCTTATCAATCTGGTCTAAGGCAATACGTAAACCTTCTAAAATGTGGGCACGGGCCTGCGCCTTGCGAAGCTCGAACTCCGTTCGTCTGCGAACGACAATCTTACGATGATCCAGATAGTAACGCAAAACCATCTCTAGGTTGAGTACACGTGGTTGGATGCCGTCAACAAGTGCTAGCATATTTACATGGAATGTGGTCTGCAGGGGAGTTAGCCTAAAGAGCTGATTAAGCAGCTTCTGCGCGTATGCATCCTTTTTAAGCTCAATGATGATGCGCACACCAACGCGATCAGAGGACTCGTCACGTACATCGGAGATACCAATGAGCTTCTTTTCGTGATACAAGTCAGCAATTTTGGTAACTAATGTTGATTTGTTTACCTGGAAAGGTATAGAGGTGACAACGATACGCTGCTTACCCTTCTTGTCCTCTTCGATTTCGGCATTAGCCCGCATAACAATGCTTCCCTTGCCGGTACCGTAAGCTTGGGCGATGCCGCCATCATCAAAGATGATGCCCCCGCTCGGGAAGTCGGGCCCTGTTACAATCTTGACTAGATCCGCGACTGTTGCTTCAGGATTATCAATGATATGCACAATCGCATCGACGATTTCGGTAAGGTTGTGTGGCGGGATATTGGTTGCCATACCAACGGCAATACCCTGCACGCCGTTCAGAAGTAGGTTTGGCAACTTGGCCGGCAAGACTGTTGGCTCTTTTTTGTTACCATCATAGTTCGGCTGGAAATCAACGGTATCTTTGTCGATATCAACAAGTAATTCTTCAGTAAGCTTTTGCATGCGAGCTTCGGTGTAACGCATGGCAGCGGGCATATCGCCATCAATCGAGCCAAAGTTACCTTGACCATCAACCAGCATGTAGCGCATCGAAAAGTCCTGCGCCATACGCGCCATCGCGTCGTAAATCGCGCTATCACCGTGCGGGTGATAGCTACCCATTACATCACCAACCACCGTGGCACTCTTACGGAACTTAGAACCATGCCGAAGGCCCAGGTTGTTCATAACGTATAGAATGCGTCTGTGCACCGGCTTAAGCCCATCGCGAACGTCCGGCAAGGCGCGAGCCACGATCACGCTCATGGAGTAGTCTAGGTAGCTCTTCTCCATTTCGGTTTCGATCGTTCGAAACTCGACCTGTCCGATGCCACTATCAATCATTGCCTGATTAGCCTGCTCGGCGGCAGGGGACTGTTCTGGTTCTGGAGTAATGTTGTCGATTGGTTCAGCCATAATGTTCCTATATATCTAAATTCTGTACTGATGTCGCATGGGTCTGGATGAAGCTCTTGCGCAAAGCCACTTCTTCACCCATCAGTTTGTTAAATATTGCGTCTGCTTTTTCAGCGTCATCCACCTTCACCTGCAAGAGGATACGGTTTGCTGGATCCATGGTAGTCTCCCATAGCTGCTCTGAATTCATTTCACCAAGACCCTTATAGCGAGCTATTGAGAGCCCCGGGATACCAAAGTCGGCGGATTCATTAGCCTGCGGGTCAACAGCGCCGTCTTGAGCCTCGGTCAAGGCAAGCTCAGCTAAGTCTGCTGCGGTTTCAACGCTCTGCTGATCATCAGCAAGCTCCGCTTCAGCAGCAGCCTCTTTGTCGGCCTTAGCCGTCTTCTTGTCCTTGGCCTTGGTTCGCAAATCAGTTAGCACACGCTCCTTTTCCTCATCGGTAAACGCATAGTGCTTTTCGCCACGGCCCACCTGAATCTTGTAAAGCGGCGGCTGTGCGATATAAAGGTAACCATTCTCGATAATGTCCGGGAAGTTACGGAAGAAGAACGTTAGGAGCAATGTGCGGATATGAGCACCGTCTACATCGGCGTCGGTCATAATAATAATTCGGTGATAGCGCAGTTTGTTCACGTCAAAGTTCTCGCCGATACCAGCACCCAGGGCAATGATCATGTCTTTAATTTCATTATTACCAAGCATCTTATCCAGTCGAGCTCGCTCTACGTTCAGTACTTTACCGCGTAACGGCAGAATCGCCTGGAACTTACTATCCCGACCACCCTTGGCAGAACCACCGGCCGAGTTACCCTCTACAATGTAGAGCTCACTTTCCTCTGGCTTGCGCGACGAACAGTCTACAAGCTTACCCGGCAGAGCAGAGCCTTCTAGGGCGCCTTTACGGATTACAGTGTCACGAGCCGCGCGGGCAGCCATACGTGCACGGGCCGAAAGTGATGCCTTGCCAACAATCTTCTTGGCTTCATTGGGATTTTCCTCCAGATAGTAGGCCAGGTATTCACTTAAGACTTGCTCCACATAACCGCGTACTTCTGGATTGCCGAGTTTGTCTTTAGTCTGACCTTCGAATTGTGGGTCGGGTAGCTTCACCGATATAACCGCGGTCAAGCCTTCGCGCACGTCATCCCCTGTTAAGTTTTCTTCTTTTTCTTTAATAAGTCCGTTTTTGCGGGCATACTCGTTAATGACGCGAGTCAAGGCAGTACGGAATCCTGTAATATGAGTTCCGCCGCCAGGGTTATAGATATTGTTCGCAAAAGCCTTAACCTGCTCATTGAATGAATCACAATACTGAATTGCCAGCTCAACTGTTACTTCGTCAACCTTCTTTTCAACGTAGAAAGTTGGCTGGTTAAGAGCTTCTTTGTCCCGGTTGAGATGCTCGACGTACGAACGAATCCCGCCCTCAAAGTAAAAACCATAGCTACGGTTTTTTGCTTCATCTGAGATATTTAGGCGAACTCCTTTTGTCAGGTATGATTGGTGCCTTAAGTAATCCAGTATGGTCTGGTAATTAAATTCGATCGATTCGAATATCGAAGCATCTGGGATAAAGCTGATCGAGGTGCCGCGCTTATCGGTCTTGCCTAATACTTTAATGTCGCCCTGCGGAACACCCTCTTTGTAAATCTGTTCGTACTCTTTACCATCCTGGTAGACTTTTGCAACAAGGTCTGTGGCCAGAGCGTTCACTACACTTACGCCTACGCCGTGCAAACCACCTGAAACCTTATAGCCGCCGCCGCCGAACTTACCCCCAGCGTGTAGTACGGTCAGCACAGTTTCAAGCGCAGACTTACCGGTGGTCTTGTGCTTGCCAACAGGAATACCACGACCGTTATCAGTAACGGTAACCCAACCGTTATCGTGCATGACCACATCTACCGTATCAGCCTCACCCGCCATGGCTTCGTCTATGGAGTTGTTCACTAGCTCCCAGATTAAGTGGTGCAGGCCCTCGATGCCAGTTCCACCGATGTACATTCCTGGTCGCTTACGAACCGGATCAAGCCCCTCAAGGACTTGGATTTGATCTGCACCATACTGAACTTTATCGGCCATGTGTTTGTTGTAACCCTCACTTAGTTTTGTTTGTGTCGCCGAGCGACAACAGATAGTACCTAGTATACCCTACCTGTAGATTACTGGGCAAGTACCTTAAGCTAGCCTTGGCGGCCAGTCGAGATTGGCATTTTGCCAGGTTCGGGCTTGGGCGTAGCAGGCACTACTGCAAGCGCCTTTGCAATCTCTGCCGCCACTTCAGCCTTTGGTCGTGCATAGTTCTGCCGAGAAATCTGTACCATCTGATCATAAATGCCTGGGGTCTTTACGCCAATTGGCGGGAATATTTCCTTGAGAGAGAATGCCGGGGTAACTGCACCTTTGTTAATAATCCGAGCGACTGCATTTAAGTTAGGGGTATTGATGATGTCGTCCTTATCGAATTGTGGCGCGAACTGCTTAGCCATGAACTCTGCATCCTCTGGGCCAACACGGAAGCCGACCATATTACCAACGTTACCAAAAACCGCGTCGCGAATAGGTTCCTCAAGCTGCGAGATAAACTGATTCGCCATAATCATGCTAAGCCGGTACTTACGCGCCTCTGACAAAATCGTTGCGATAGAATCAGTCGCGTAGTTCTGGAATTCATCAATGTATACACTAAAATCCTGGCGATCCTTTTCGTCCATGTCGGCCCTACTCATAGCAGCCATTTGAAACTTAATGATAAACACGATACCTAGAATCTTAGAGTTCATGTCTCCTAACAGACCTTTAGAAAGGTTAACGAATAATATCTTTTTATTGTCCATAACGTCGCGCAAATTAAAACTCGAGTGCTTCTGGCCAATGATGTTGCGCATAATTTCGTTGTTGGCGAAGTCTCCAAATTTAGAGGTGAAATAGCCCAACATCTCACTCTTGGAATGCTCGCTGGTCTGGGCCATTTGGCCTGTCCAGAACTCCTGGACGATCGGATCTTTCACATGGCGGAACTTTTGCTTTAAGTATTCATCGTTCGTAAAGAGCTTTGGCACCTCGATCAAAGTCCCGCCCTCTGGATCTGACATAACTGTCAGGGCGGCATTACGGAACCAGTCCACAAACATAGGACCTACAAAGCCTTGGCCCTTGGGGTCATACAACTTGTAAAACATATTAATTGCCTCGAGAACCAAGAAGTCCTTTTGCTCCGGATGTGCCGGGTCAAATTCAAGCAAGTTAAAGCCAAGCGGATACTCCGTGTCGCCTGGATTGAAATAGATTACATCCTTGAGTCTATGAGGCGGGACTTTTGCCATAAGTGCCTCTGCTGTGTCGCCGTGTGGATCTAAGAAGCACAAGCCCCTGCCCATGTGCATATCTTGTACGATGCAGTTTTCCAAGAATACAGACTTACCAGTACCGGTCTGACCAATGATATATACATGACGCCTACGATCATCATCGGTTAAGCGCACGACCGTTTCTTGGCCTCTATACAGATTGCTGCCCAGAATAAGCCCTTCATCGGCCAGATCTGCTGGCGCGGCAACTTCGCGTGCGCCCTTACGAATGACCGGAGTCGAAACTTGCATATCCTCGCCAGGGAAGTGAAACAAGCCAGCAAGCTCTGTTGAGTTTAGAACCGTCTTGTTCTTATTCGCTGGGAAAAATCGGAATATAAAGTCCGTCGCCAGCTGCTCAGACGACTTAGCCGGAACAAGCTTGAACTGATTCGAGTTGGGCAAGGCCATCTGTGCAAAACCTGTCAAAATGTCTTGCACCGTCGCCTTCGATTTATTTGGATCATCCGAGCTCGCAATCACGCGAATCATCGTTTCAAACGCCGGCATCGCGTACTTTTCCTCCACCAGCTGGCTCATCTTCTGATTAATCGCGTCAGGTTGGTAATCCTGCTTTATGGTTCCTTCCTCTAACTTCTTGGAATACTTTGGTTGCTTGATTGGGGCCATAGCAATTTCTTTAAGCATCTTCTGCGGAGTATGTTTTTCGGCGGCGATCTTTTCTGGATCTAGCAAGTCCTTGGCGTACTTCTTAGCATTCTTGGCCCACTTCTTGTGCGCTGGCCGAACAAGGATCTGGATACCAGCGCCTTCACCCTGCTGCAGCCTAGACAAGCTGCTTAAAATTCCCGCGAGTGGATCGGCGTCACGATTCTTGTACGTCGCAATGGGGTAGTATGAATCATTTGCCAACTCCAACTCGCCCCCTGCAATACCTGCAAGCTTGCTCGTCTTTGAAAAGATATTGGGGTCGTCAACTTGTTCAATCTGGATGGTTGGGTAGCCAGAAATGAGAGCCTTCTGAACCGTTGATAGCAAAGTGACAGGTACTGCTGTGTAAAAATAAATCATTTGACCATCGGCTATGATCTCAAAGCTTACATAGCGATTACCGTATAGCTTTGATTTGTCAGCCGTAATGCCTGAAAGCAGATTGAAGATGCCTTCAGCCTTAGATATGTTCTCCTTGAAGAGCTCACGTGTGTCCCTACCACCAGCTTCGCTCGCTTCTGCGGGCGGAAGCTTAATCTGTAGCGGTACCAGCTTAAGACTACGCTCTATATCCTTAGTTTTACGCACCATTTTGCGGTAAATTAAAAAGCAGACCAATCCAAGCGCGGCGAAGAACGCAAGTGCCAGCACCGTAGTGAGTAGAATGAATAATTGGTTTTCAGATTCCAATGGTACCGCCCGCCGTCGCCCTAAGGCTTCGAATCACTCCGCTTAATCTCAAGGTTAAACCTCTTCTTCAGATACGCAGCACTAAGGTCTTCATGTTCTTCTTCTTCCAAATAAGGATCAGTTGAGTGCTGCTTTATTATCGCATCTGCGCGGTCAACCCATTCCTTTTCAATGTTGTCTCCTCCCGCAGTATCCAGGTCGCCATGCTTCACGGTCGGCTGAGTTGTCACAACCACCGTAGCAGCTGGCTGTTGCTGCAAGGGGGCTTGCGCCACTTGCTGAGCAACGGGGGCCGTAGGCATTCCGGTCGGCGCTGGTACGCCAAGCTCGGCCGCTGGAGCAACAATGGCCTCTTGGCTACCGGTCGACCGTTCAGGGTTTGGCTGTGCAGTAGGAAGCGGCTCCGACTGTTGCATTTGTGGTCTTGTATCAGGTATGTTTACTGGTTGCATGGAATAAACCTTTTGCCCAATTATAGCAATAAAGCTTATGCTCTGCTAGCGCGTTCTAGTTATGAACCCAGACTGGCGTGCCAATGTCCGCCCAGTTATAAATGAATGCAGCGGTCGCAATCGGCAGGTTCACACAGCCATGACTGCCGTTATAGTAATAGTCCTGCCCGCCAAAGCTACTACGCCAACGCCAGGCGTCATGCAGCCCATAGCCGGCGTGAAATGGCATCCAGTAATCAACGAGGACTCGGTAGTTATACCTTTCTCCATATGCCCGGCCATCGAGCCAGATGTTTGTAGCCTTCGAATAAATGCTGAAAAGGCCTGTAACCGTGGGGAAGCCCATACCTGTTGCACCACTTGTAATTGGCGATGAATATATCACCTGGCTATCTTGGTATACCCATAATTGCTGGGTCGTTAAGTTGATTTCAATGTAGCGGCCCACATCCAGAGTCGTAACCCGATTGTACTGAGTTTTGTAGGCAACTGGCCGCGTCGTAACGCCGTAAGCAACGGCAGCCTTATTCCTCATGGCCGCCACCAGGGCAGCTACCGCCTCGTCTTGGTTCATTGCCAAGCCGTCCGCGCCCTCCTGGTCAGTCGTGCTTACTCCATTCTTTATAGTCACCTTCTTGTTCACGGCCGCCTGGTCGATTTCGTTTGCAACCGACTGCACGTAACCCCGGACCTTAGCCTCATCAACATCTACTGCTAATGCAGGCTTCGTGCCGTTATCTGCCTTAATCGGAAACACCAACCAGCTAGCCAGAGAAGACGGGCTTGGCTTGAAGATACGCTCAGCATACTTAAGCGTTACGTCCTGGGCTATGAGGTCCTTAGCCTCACTAATGACCGACTCTGTTGCGGAGATCCCTACATCCGCCTTCACTGAACTGGGCTCCAGCGCCACTGATTTGTCCTCGCCCTCAGCCAAGGCACTCTGCAGGACCTTTGTTAGCTCTGCCTGATTAATCTCTACGCCGTCTTGGTCGGGGGTCGCTACTATCTCTCCGTTCACCACCTCAACTTTGGCATTTACTGGCGCGCGGCCGATGTCGCTCGTTAGCTTCTGAGCAAAGCGTTTCAGCACAGCTGTGTCGAGCGAGTAGGCAAAGCCAGTCCTGCCGTTACGCAATGAGCTTGTAATCCCGATGAGTGGGAAGGGAGTTTCTCGACCAACCCTATAAGCGGCATCTACGCTCGCAGCGGTATCACGATTCGCCCCTAATTGATCGCTCTTAACGACGTAGCGCTTCTCTCCCAGCTGTATCGTCAGAGTATGCCTGCTTTCTAACTTCTTCACCAGCGCAACAGTCTCAGCTCTTGTCTTAAAGGAAACATCGTGACCGGCAAGCGTCACGCCAGGATACATTGCCCCAGTAAGAAGTGCGGAGAGTGCGATATTAATTGCGGCCAAGCCGAGTATAGCGCCCGCGGCAATTACACCCACCGTGCGCCATAATGAGCCCTTTGGCTTAGCTTCGGGGCCGGTCGTGCTTGATTGTTTTTCTTGCCGCCTCATAATGCTTATAGTTCATTATAACTGTGCAGCCCTACGCGCGCTAGTTAATCGTTACCTCGCCCAAATCGCCGGATTGCAAGCGAGTGTGCACTCCCTCTACTGCCTTCGTAATTTCGTCGCCGTCAGGGTTCGCCCCCAGGTCAAAGCCCACCCGCAGTGTAATGTTCTTCTTAGCGGCTTTTTTGAGCAACTCATCCTGATAAAGCCCTACGTACTCGACAGAAGTCACAAGAGCCGAATCGAGCGCTACTCGGCGCACTTCTGACCAAGTGACTTGATCCCGACAAACGATAGAGACATCTCGTTTAATTATCTGGTATTCAGGCAAGTCGACAACTTTGGGCTGCCGTGTCTGACTAATTACCGGGGTGATTGAGACCTCAGCGAAGCTAACTTCAGCCTGAACTCCAAAACTACTCAATACCCGCTTACTGAGTTGGCCATAGCCGCCCAGTCGCTCATTGCCCATACTAATACTGGCAAACCTCCCTGCGGCATAATTGGCATCTTCCCCAGGATTAATATCAAGGTTTACCCTAGCATACTGCACCAACCTATCCAATGCTGCCTTAAGCCTTAGCGCGCTATTGGGTCCAACCATGGTAATCGCCAGCTTCCACGCCTCATCGGGGAGCTCGCCGTCGGCAGTCGGTGCGTAAACGCGGGCTATTTCGAAGGTGCCAAACTCCTTCTTGAACCGCTGATTAGATCGAGCCATTTCCAGATGGCTTGGCAACATCGTCGTCCTTAAATACTGCTGTTCTCGACTAAGTGGGTTGGCGATTTCCAAGTGGCCTTTAGCGGCGAAGCCTAAGCGTTCAATCATTTGTTCACTAATAAACGAATAAGTAACAATCTCCTGAAGACCAGTTGCCACCATCGTCTTGCGAAGTTCGTGCAGCCTTGGGATCAGTTGATGCGGGCGCGTGTTGGTAGCCGGTAGGGTGGGGAGCTCAGCTGAAATAGCATCGTAGCCTACGATCTTTACAATCTCCTCCACGATGTCTTCTTCGGAGCGGATATCCATTCGCCACCAGGGTGCAACTATCGCAAATATATGGTTAAAGCTATCTACGTACCTGCGCGCTCCAAGGTAGGTTGGATTGTTTGTAAAGTCAGATAGTGGGCTGATGCGAACCCCCGGCTCATCAATCGCTTCGTAATTCTTTGTTTTATTATTGTATTTGTATTGAACTGCCTCGAGCACCTGATTACCCCCGATATAGAGACCGTTGTGGCCAACTCCACCACGCTCATTTGGGTCTAGTTTTTCCCAGTGGCCTGAATAGAATACTACGTCGCCAGGTCGTAAATCACCGACCTCCACAGGTGTGCCAGCGTCATATTGCTGCTGAGCCGTATGGCCAACCATTTTTCCAATTTTGCTATATATCCTGTCAATCAAATATGAGCAGTCAAAAGCATCCTCGCCGTTCTGGCGGAAGTTCGCGCCCCATAGGTACGGCTTGCCTAGGTGTTTCTGGGCTTCTTTGCTGAGGCTGAAATGCTCAATTTCAAAGCCTAATCGCTTCAGCCCACCTACAACCTGCTTTTCATCCAGCTTTATCCCCAATAATTTCTCTGCCTTACGCAAACGCAAACCAACATGCTGAACCCACGGCCAGCCATACAACTGGTCCGCAGGGGAGTCAATAACTTCACCCTGGGCAGCCTCACGCATAAGCAGCACTAAACGTTCAGTTGCAAAAAGGGGAAGAGGCAAGGGGAGAGAGCGCTCAAACCGAGCCGATGCTTCTGTTCGTATGCCATGGCGCAACGCCGTCTTGCGGACCCTTGTACGATCAAAGTTCGCAACTTCCAGTATAATCTCGGTCGTACTCTCATCGACCTCAGTTCCTGCGCCACCCATAACCCCAGCAAGCCCGATTGCACCAGAATCGTCTGCGATTACCAAGTCATCCTCACTTAATGTGCGCGTGGTGCCGTCAAGTGTTGTAAGCTTTTCGGCAGGGGAGGCTAAGCGTACCTGCAAAGAACCTTGAACTTTTTTGGCATCATAGGCGTGTGAAGGCTGACCGGTTTCTATCATCACGTAGTTTGTAATGTCTACAACGGGGCTTATGCTACGAATTCCATTCCCTTCTAAGTTATCCACAAGCCACTGAGGACTTTTCACGGAGTTGTCTACCCTAATTTTCACGGAAACGAATCGCTTACACTCCCCGCTTTCCTTGACTTTTGCAGTTTCAATGTTTTTATAGTCTAAGTCAGCCACTTTTGGCAATACCAGCTTATTCCCCTCATCACGAGCTGCGACTTCCCTGGCCAAGCCGATCAAACTTAGGTAATCCCACCTATTTGCAGGCGTCTTTATATCCAGGCAGTCACCCTTTTGCCATATGTCGCACAATGTTGCACCCACACGTGAGTCCTCTGGGAGCACAAGAATGCCGCTATGGTCATCCGAGATACCCAGTTCGTGCGCCGAGCAAAGCATGCCGTGCGAAACCACGCCCCGAAGCTTACTAGCTTTGATTTCTAAGCCATCAGGCAAGATCGATCCTACTTGAGCTAATACCGCGACTTGGTCCTTGGCCAAGTTTGGCGCACCACAAACAACTTCGACTTTTTCACCACCAGTATTAACCGTGGCAAGCCTAAGACGATCCGCGTCCGGGTGCTGACGAACTTCCTCGACCTTTGCAGCAATAATACGCTCATGCCAGCTGTTGGCCGGCATGACCTCTTCGATTTCTACTTCGGTTTGCAAAAGCAGCTCAACCACGCGCCCAGTAGTCAGTTTTTTTTCTAAGTATTGGTTTAGTGAATCGATTGAGATTTTCATTAAAACTGCTCCAGGTATGCTAAGTTAGGTCGCCAGAAGTTACGTAAGTCAGTGATGCCGTACTTCACCATGGCGATACGTTCGGGGCCAACCCCAAACGCGAAGCCGCTGTACTTTTCTGGGTCTACCCCGGCGTTTTCTAGGACTTTCGGGTGAACCATACCAGCCCCAAGCAGCTCGAGCCACTCACCCTTGTAGCTTACGTCGATTTCAATTGATGGCTCAGTGTATGGGAAAAAGCTTGGTCGCAACCGAATTTCTGTGTCTTCTCCCAGTAAATCCTTCATCACAGCCAGGAGCGTGCCCTTCAAGTGAGCTACCGACACGCCCTCGCCCACCACAAGCCCCTCCACCTGCGTGAATGACCACAAGTGAGTACGGTCTTCGTCTTCATTACGAAACACTTTGCCAGGTACGATAATCTTAAATGGAGGCTCGTTTTGCTCCATAAAACGAACCTGCATGCCGGACGTATGGGTGCGTGGCAGAGTACTGTTGGTCCCCTTTGAATCCTTGATGTAGAACGTATCCTGCATGTCCCTGGCTGGGTGATGTGGGGGCATATTAAGGGCTTCGAAATTATACCAATCGTTCTCGATTTCGTTACTATCTACGATAGCAAAACCAAGACGTGTAAATGACGCGTAGAGCTCCCCCATTACGAGTGTAACCGGATGGGCGTGCCCCAATCCTTCACCAATTCCCGGTTGGGTTAGGTCTAATGGCGGCAGAGCATCAAGTTCATCAAGGAGCTCTTTTTGGCGACTGGCAAAGATTGACTCTAGTGACGCTTTGAGTGTATTTAGCTCCGCGCCCTTACGCTTGCGCTCCTCGCCTTCCAGGCCAGATAGGGATTTTAGCCCTTCGACCAACTCGCTCTTTTTGCCAAGATACTGGGCCTTTGCAAGCTGCAAGTCGTTTTCCGTCTTGGCCGCAGCAGCCGCAGCACCCGCATTAATCATCACGTCCTTCACTATGCTGCCCTCTTTCCACTGGTGTAGAGATACAGCTCGATAATACCTGCAGCCCCAAGCACGAGCAGCAGATCAGTCATACCAAGAGACCCCAAGCTACTCATGCCCAATAAGATAGTAATTGCGCCCGCGGGAACAACTGCGGCTTTTACTGCGTTTACGAATTTAGCTCTACTAATATCCGCAACCTTTTGGCGAGAAACTCCGAGTATCAGTAGCATGATTAGCGAAGCAATGGCCGTGTATACAAGCAAGAACCACAGGGTGACGCCAGCGGGGCCTAGTGCCGCCGGAGTTGTTAAAAGCATCAGAGAAACTACAACTGCAAAAGACAAAAGACACGTAGTTACGAGTCCTGCCCCCATGAAGCCTTTTTGGATTTTCTCAATTACCTGCATATTCTAGCTATTATCCCAGATTACGAGCTGAGTCTCAAGTATAGCGTGATTGTGCATAAGTTATCCACAGGCGAAATGCCAAGTGAACAAGTGATGGTATTTTATGAACACTATATTTATCATGCCCTTCCTCATATTGGTAATGGATAAACTTTTTACTCTCTTAGTACTAGCGGGATTGTTGTTGTAATTTCCCGACATAACTCCACGAACTCAGCTGTATTTTCGATACTAAAAAAGCCTCGCATATTGTGCGAAGCTTAGACATTTGAATGAATGCAATGGTTACGGGCCTCTAATCGCATCTGCCCTAAAGTTATGGAACTAATGGCACGCGGAGGCCCGGTAAAGTAATCTTAGCCAATGAGGCCAAAATCACCAAAGTGGGACCAGAACTATAGCACAAGCATCACTGCTTTTGCTGAGTGGTCAACGCTTCCCCACCATCCGTACGGTTTAGTCAGTAAGCCATCCCTATCACGGTTGCGATGGGCACAGATTACTGACTAATCCTGCGGGTAGTGTGCTAGCAAATACTTAACGAACGATTTGCTAACCCTAGAACAGTAGGGAGAGTCCGACTAGAAACAAGGGGGTTGTTTCTATGCCGGGCTTCCCCTACTGAAAACGCCCTGAGAGATCAGGGCAACCTTATGGAGGTATTGCGGATTTCATTTGTTTTTATTTTTGTTTTAAAGTACTAACTTATGTTGATACAAGTATAGCAGAGTGCTTATGCTTATGTCAATACTTTTTATACTTATTTCGGCGTCTCTACCTGGTAGATGGTGTTGTAATTTTTACAAAAGTCCTAATTTTAGTCTAACTTCAGTAAGCTTCTTAACAGCTATTGTGCCTGCCTTGGCCCCACCGCCCTCGAGTACCTTCAATAAATAGTCCTCATCAGCCATCAGGGCGTGGAAGGTGCGTTGCAAGTCGCCTATTTTGTCCACCAATAGGTCGGCTAGATCAGATTTAAAGACTCCATACCCTTTTCCTGCGTACATAGATTCAATTTCGGCAGGATTCTTGCCTGAAAACCCGGCGTAAATATGGATTAAGTTGGTGACTGCTCCGCCAGACTCTGAGGCCACTACGGCACCCTTGTCGTCTGTTACGGCCCTCTTTACCTTGGAGCGAATCGTCGCTTCGTCATCCAGAAGCATAATATTCCCGCTCTGATTCGGGTCGCTCTTGCTCATCTTGGTCGCTGGGTCCTGTAAGCTCATGATCCGTGCTCCGACAGGAGGTAAGACTGCTTTTGGGAGCACAAACGTATCGCCGTGGAGTTTATTAAACCTATTTACAATGTCACGCGCCAGCTCTACATGCTGCTTCTGGTCCTCTCCAACAGGCACAATCTCGGCGTCATACAAAATAATGTCTGCTGCCATCAGGACTGGGTAGGTAAATAGCGCTACCAGCTGCCCCTCGGCACCCCTCTTGGCGCTTTTATCCTTATAGGCAGTCATTCGGTTCAGCTCGCCGATCGTGACGTAGTTATTGAGAATCCAGCAAAGTTCAGAGTGGGCCGGTACGTGCGACTGTGCGAAAACGACCGACTTTTTAGGATCAACCCCTGCGGCCAAGAACCAGGCAACATTAGCGAGTGTATCTTGGCGTAGGGTTTCGGCGTCTGGGCGCACGTTTAGAGAGTGCAGGTTTGGTATGAAGTAAAAAGCCTCGCCTTGCTCCTGCATAGCCACAAATGGACGTACCATACCTAAATAATTACCAATGTGGAGCTTGCCGGTGGCTTGAATGCCAGAAAGTATGCGCATAATCCTTATGTTCCTCTGTTCTGTATCTACTTTACTCGTCTAAGCTTGGCTTATCAACCAACAGGGCTTCTACCGCTGGGCTGCCGCCGGATATCTTTACCACGTCTTTGTCGATCTTTTTGAGCTCTTTGTGCGCATTATTGTAGTGGTTTACGGTTGTACCGAGGGAATTACCTAGCTTGGCCATGAAGGTGTCGTAGGCTCGCAGATGCTGCCCGAGCTGGCCTACGCGCAGCTGAATCTCCTTGGCTTGTTCTTCGATCTGCAAGGACCGCAGCCCCTGCAGGACCGTCTGCAGGTAGGCCATGAATGATGTTGGGGACACAATGATCACCTTTTTGTCCCGGAAAGCATATTCAATGAGGTCGCGTGATGAAGTCTGTACCATACCAACCTTGTTGACAAGCAGGTCGTAATAAATCGCTTCGGACGGAATGAACATGAAGGCAAAATCCATTGTTCCCTCGTTGGGACGAATGTATTTTGCCGTTTCATCGATCCTATTCTTTAAATCTTGTTTAAAAACCTTAATAATCGCATCGCGCTTAGTCTTGTCGTTCTCCTCGATCAGGCGGTTATAATTTTCCAAGCTGAACTTGGAATCGATTGGCAGTACTTTGCCCTCTTCTAAGAAGATTGCGGCGTCCACGATCTCGCCATCCTCAAACTTGTACTGCAGCTTGTAACGATCAGGTGGCAAGACGTTCTTTAGAACGGTATCAAGGTAATATTCGCCAAGCACACCCCGTTGCTTGGGGTTTTGTAGTACATTTTGAAGCGTTTTTAGCTCATCGGCCACATCGACCACCCGCTTATTGGTGTCATCGAGCTTGGTAAGCCGCTCGGTGACCTCGGTAATCAGCTTAGCCGACTCGCTCATTTGACGATGAATTGAGTCCCGCATAGCGTCATTGTTCTTGTCCAGTCGCTCGCCCATTTGCGATTGAGTTTGCGATAACAGTTGGCTCATGCCCTGCAAGTCTTGCTTGAGCATGGCGAGCGAGCCGTCAGAAGCAGCATCCGAACCCTTGCGCGATAGCATAAAGAGCACTGCGCCAAAGCCCAGAATCATTACGAAAATAAGTATACCCACCAAAACTTCCATAAGCGTATTATACACGAGCCGCATACGAACACAATACGAAATAATTGCAAAGCGAAGGGCCCGGTCTGTGTGACCGGGCCCGAGTGAGGGGTATGCCCCTCGGCTGTCGTGCCTGGCTTCTTCAGCCAGGCGTCATCTTGCGCAACGTGTCGATCCAGTCGTCGCGCTGCAGAAGCCCGTGGAAGTCGAGCAGGTCATCGTGGTCGATGGGGAGATCACCTTCCTTCGCGGTGATCTCGGTGAGCTCCTCCGGGAGATGCCAGGTGACCAGTCGAACACCGGACGTCACCAGCAGCTCCACGACCCTCGGCTCAGCCGACTTCACCACGACACGCACACACGTGGGGCATGTGAAGCTGTAGCTCCCCGCAGAGTTGGCGCTACAAACCTGCACGGTGACGTCTCCAGCTGTCAGCTCGACATCCCCGCAGTCACTGCAGCTGGCACGAATCGTTCCCATCTTTACCTACTTCCCCGCCGTAGCGGATAGATGTACTTAAGCGGCGGATTGGCCACCCAAGCTACTGCAAGAACAGTGGCACTAATATAGCATATTTACAGGATTATTGCAAGCTCTAGCGCATTCCGCGCAACCACCACGGCAACGGCACGGGTCTAGATGTTGTTTTATTTACTACCATGTAGCGATCTTGTGGAAAATATTTAAGCAAAAACGTTGTCCAGTTCTCCTTGAGCCACTGCTTTTGGTCCAAGAACAGCTGCTCCAAGCCCCGCTCGGCGAATTCTTGCCTGATTACTCCACCGCTATGTGGGTGCTTGTGCTTCTGCTCTAATGGCGAGCCAAATCCATGTGCATAGTGCGTCATTTCGTGCACGATCGTGGCCCGTATAACGAATTCCGGCACGTCCAGGTCTTGAAATAGCGAATTGATGGTAATGACGCTAACCCAGGGCTCGTGCTTGTCTCGACCAATCGAACCAAGTCGGCGCTTTGCCTTGCGACCGTACACGATCCGCACCTCGTTGCTTTGCGGTACGTCCTCGAAATGCCGATACCAAACATCTGCCAGGAGGTTCTCCAGCCAGTCCTGATCACGGTAGCTAAGATAGCGAGGCTTGCTCATGCCCCAAGTATAGCAACTGACACGTTAATTACCATGGCTGGACTACCTTATAGAGCGAGTTCTTGCCACCTTTGAAGTCTCGGCGGGCTATCCCCTCCGCCACCTTCTTGATGTCATCGAGTGTTTTAGCGTGATCAATCTTGGTTTTGGTAGCGATAATGCCCGATTCCACGAAGTCTAGCGAGACCGAGGTGACAGGGGTGTTGGTAGTGCGCTCCCAGGCTAGGGCATAAATTGCCAGCTGGATGTTGTCCTTTAGACGACGTTCTGCACCCGCTTGGTCTTTGACCTGAGACGTCTTGAAATCTCGGATTTCGACTTCCTCACCGCCTTTGCCATGTCGGAAAACGGCATCATAGCGACCGCTAATGCGCACTTTCAGCTCAGGAATAAGCAGGCTAAAGGGCTGCTCGACCATAGCGGGAAGATCGGCGGCCTTTTGCCGGTTGTAAAAATCCTTAATAACTTCCCGACCCCTGATAAGGCGCTGCTCTTCGTGCCGCTTGGACACAAAGCCCTCGCTCGACCAGGCATCTTCGAACGCCTGCTGCGTGTCCTTGAGCGCAACTTTGCGTCCTGCCAGTCGGCCGCGATAGTAAAACTCGATGGCATGGTGCACTGCCGAGCCATACACAAGAGCATGAAACGGCCCTTGGGGTAGTTTGAGTACGTGGAATAGCCAGAACTTTTCTGGATCCCTCAGGTAGTCGTCTATCTGGTGGGGTGTTAAATTCAACCAGCCATCGTCGTACAGGTGAGCCACCACATCGTGCTGAGCAGCTTTGGGCAGAGCGAACTGGTTTATGAACTCCAAGGCGCCTGTTTTGCCCTCCAGGGGTAGTTGAGCTACGTCTCCAAGTGCCTCGGCCACAAACGGCGACATCTTGCGCAACCGAGCACCGCCATGATCGTACGAGCAGGATAAATACAGGTACTTCTTAGCTCGAGTTAGGGCCACGTAGAACAGTCGGCGCTCCTCCGCTACATGCCACTCGCGCGACGTCTCAATACCAATCAAGCCATCGGGTATCTTGATTTTGTCAGCCATACGTCTAGACGGGAACACGTCACCCACCAGATTTACCACAAAAACAGCCTCGAACTCGAGCCCTTTGGCCTTGTGCACCGTCATAATGCGCACTACGTTCTGGTCGAGTGGTGAGTCGGCGGCCAAAATGTCCGCTTCGGACGCCCGCATCTCCGACACATAGCTCCAGAGATGATAAATAGTAGGGTCTAAGCTAACTGACTCGAACTCCCGGATCAGACCAAAAAACTGCGCAATATTCTGAATTTTGCGAGCTGGGGCGCTGTTTTCCTCCGCGCCATCGAGCAGCCTGCCCAAATATCCCTGTTCGTGGATGAATTTATACAAAAGCTGACCAGCGCTGAGCTCAGAAGCGAAGTCCCGATACTGTGCGATAGCCTCAAGCGCCTCGGATATCTTACTATCCCTCTCTCCTAACTCCTTGAGGTAGCGCTCCAGACTAACGCGCTCGCGGTGCGCCTTTGAGCTCAAGTCGACCAGGGAATGCAAGTTGAGCTGGTAAATATCCCCGGCCAGCAGTCCATACATGGCGGCCGAATCATGCGGATCGTTAATGACAGCCACGAAATTCAGGAGTGCCTTGATTTCTGCTTGAGCAAACAAGCTCTCGCGCTGAGAAGTCTCAGCTACAACGCCTTCGGCCTCTAAAGCGAGCATTACGGCCTGAGATTGACTGTTTTTGCGCAGCAATATAGCGATATCTCGAGGCTCTGTTCCTTCGGCTATAAGCCGCGCAACCTGTTGAGCCACAAGCTGCATCTCCTCGGGTAAGGTAGCGGCCTGTAAAAGCTCTGGCGCCGGGCCGTGCGAGAAGCCCACAAGCCGCTTATTGATGCCGTTTTTAACCTCGAGTCGGTCGGGGTTGTTATGGCCAATCAGTGTATAGCTAGTATCGAGGACCTCCTGCGTAGATCGATAGTTCTCTATGAGGACTATTTGCTTGGCTTTGGGGTAATGCTCTTTAAAATCTAATATATTTGCTATCGCCGCACCACGGAAACGATAAATAGACTGGTCATCATCACCTACAACCATGATGTTTTGATGCTCTTTTGACAACATTTTTACAATCTGATTTTGTGCATAATTTGTATCCTGATATTCGTCTACCAGGATGTATTTGAAGCGCCTTTGGTAACTGGCGAGTATGGCAGGTCGTTTTGTAAACAGCTCAATCGTTAAACTGATTTGGTCGCCAAAATCGAGCTTAGCCTGTTCGCGAGCCATCTGAGTATAGACATGGTAAGCCCTGGCGAGCTCTTCTACTCGATCTGCTTCGTCCTTCTCCTCTTCACTCTGAGCGCCCTTTCGAACCGTCAACGCGAACTTTGCGTAGGCTTCTGGGGTTATGCATTCGTCTTTGAGCCGCGAGAAGTGTTGAGTTAGCGCTTCTAGGAACTGATAGGGGTTGCCCAAGGGCGCGTAATGACTAAGCTCCATTTCTGGTAAGATTTGCTGCAAGAATATTACCTGCTGGAAGGTACTCATTACCTGGAAGTCGGTTGAAATACCGATCTCCAGTGCCTGATCGCGCAAAATCTGATCGCCCAGGGCATGGAAGGTCATGATATTTGTGCTGACAACCCCGTATGGCAGCAGTCGATCTACACGCTCCTCCATCTCCCGTGCGGCCTTGTCAGTAAAAGTGAGGGCCAGGATTTCATCTGGTTTGGCCTTGCCGGTAGCGATCAACCAGGCAATCCTGCGGGTAATCACCGTTGTTTTACCCGTGCCTGCTCCAGCCACCACGAGGGCAGGTCCGGTATTGTGCGTTACCGCCTTGGCCTGTGCGGCATTTAGACCGGTTGTGTGATCGCTAGCACTCTGCTTCATACCTGTATTATAGCAGCTATCTTATCTGGCAGTTTAACCCTAAAAATGTTATGCTAGGACAAAAGCATAAGCACGCAGTAACTCACTCATTTACTTCATGAACCCCCAATTCTTTCAGCGCGTAGCAAAACTTATTCCTTACCCCGCCAAGCACACGACTGTGCCCGCGCTTGCTTTTGCTTATCACTTTGAACCGCCAGCCGACCAGGACAACCAGCTTGGCAGTCTGTTCATCTCTATAGAAGTGATGGCAAAAGACGCCCTAGCTAGCCAGGTTGTAGACCTGATCATCAAGACGATTGGCGAAGAGTACTACAACAAAAAGTTTACAGATGAGCCCGATAAGCGCTTCGAAAAGGCCGTTGCCGCGCTCAACACCCAGCTGGCCAAGCTCCACGAGTCACACCACGGCAAGCAATTAGCTGGTTTGAGCGCTGTGATCGGAGTGATCAACCAAGAAAGCCTCTACCTCACGCAATGCGGCAAGGCTCATGCTAAGCTATATCGCAAAAACTCCATCATTGACCTGGCTAGTGGACTGAACGAAGGCAGTAATGCGGCCAAAACCTTCCACGGGATTGCCGAAGGTACCCTTAAGGAAAAGGACAAGCTGTTCTTCGCCACTCCGGCCGTCATGTTCGAGTTCGAAACCAAAGCTCTCGACAGACTAATCCAAGATAACTCGCCTGCTACCTGCGTCCAGAAGATGAATTCACAGCTGCACGAGGACGAGAATGCCGCACGCTGCGCAGCACTCATGGTTGAGCTTTCTAGCTATGAGAACGCGGCAGACGAACCACTCGATTCCAACCCCGATACCGTTATGGCTGGTCGGCAACAAACCAAGCTCGACAATGCCAAAGCCGCAGTATTACCAACTGCCGGCAAGGCAACTAAGAAAGTAGCCAAGGGTCTCAAGCGCGGACAGCACTGGATAGCAACCACAGCTCTGCCTAGTGCAAAACACCACAGTAAAACTCAATGGAACAAGCTCTGGACCAACCATATTAACCCCAACCCACGCAAGGCACTAGCCATTACTGCTGGGTTGATTCTAGCGATAGTAATTGGCACTTACGCCTACACAAGTAACAATTATAACTATCGCAGCCTCGTTACAACCTACAAGGAGGTAATTGCCCTTACTCAAAGTGCCGAAGCCCAAGAAAGTCTCGGTAAAGACGAACAAAGCTCTAAAGCAGTCGTCTCCGCAAAGGCTAAAATCAAAGACCTACAGGAAGAATATACTCCGAGCCAGATTGAACGCGCTATCAAAAAGGATGCGGACCTGTCTGGCCAGCAGAACATCGGGCTTAAGCAACTTAGTGCAAAAATTGCCGTCATCGAGGATAAGATTAACAACGTTTCGAGGCTTAGCCTAAGTAACGTTGTAGATTTCTCATCAATTTCTGGCTTCTCCGCAAAGCTACTTGTACGCATGGACGACCGACTTTATACCGTCGACACCAAATCAGGCACCCTCTACCAGGTTGATCCAGCCAAGAAGTCGTATGTGAAGGTAGGTCAAAACGAAGCGCTGCGCTCGGCCGTGGCGGCAGCTACCGCTTCATCGGGGGATTCCATATTCATCCTCACATCTAAATCTTCTGTCTGGCAGTATAGCCCCGGTAAAGCCCTCTCGAACGTAAAGTTAAGTGGCGGCACATGGCCAATCGGTAACGCCATCGCAAGCTATATAGGTAACTTATATATACTCTCCCCTCAGGATAAACAGATCTACAGACACAGCCGCACCTCGATTGGCTTTAGTGCCAGCTCAAGCTATATAAAAAAGGCCAACACGGTGGATGTCGGGTCCTCGACTGCACTCGCCATCAATGGCTCAATCATTGTTACGGACGGCTCTCGTAGCCTGGCGGTATTCACCAACGGTATTGGCGAAGAAACTCCCGTGCAGGATTTACCAAAAAGCATATCCGGGCTTACTGATATCAGCCTCGTTGATCAATCCACTGCACTATCAGCCACAAAGGGTAGGCAGCGCCTGGTAAGTATGACTGTCGCTGATAGCGGACTAAGCTTTGCCAAGCAGTACGCCCTACCAAGCGGATCTACCATTCAGGCATACGCCACGAATGATCAAAACCAGGTCTATATATTGAGTGGCAAGAAGATTCTCGTTGGTGGCCTTTAGGTTAAAGTCGGTGCGCTATCTACATTCGTTCTGGTACACTGAGCCCGAGGCAGTCAAAGGCATGACCCAAGACCTCACCAACAGCACGACTCAGCTTTAGCCGCGCTTCGCGCTCGGATGGACTTGCCTGCAAGATCGCCAGGTTGTTATACAAGCTATTGTAGCGCTGTGCTAACAAGTAGATATAGTTGGTAAGGTGGCTCGGCTTATACTCGCGGACAGAACGCTCCAGATGATCCGCGTACTGATCTAGCAGTAATACCACCTCTCGCTCAACAGGGCTATCCCAGCTATGCGCCACGTCAACACCCGTGCTGTCAGACTCTGATTTAGCTAGAAGCGAACGTATCCTCGTACTCGTGTATAGGAGGTACGGCGCACTGTTTCCCTCGAAGTTGAGCATAGTACTCCAGTCGAAAACAATGTCCGAGAGCCTATTCTGCATCAATATGTTGTATTTTATACTGCTTATTGCAATCTTATTGGCAGCATCAGCTATTTGCTCCTCGCTCATCGAGTGGGACCGTTCAGATACAAGCTGCTGGGCACGTTCGCGGGCCTCTCCAATCAGGTCTTTGAGGAGCAAAATGTTGCCCTTTCTTGTGCTCATTCCGCCATCAGCGAAACGCATACGGCCGAAGTTCACCTGGACCAGGTCTGCGTCTGTTAGATCCAGCTTGCGAGAGACTGCGTAGAGCTGTTTTTGGGCAAATTGCTGGGCAACATCCACCACCACGACCATTATGTCTGGCTGCCAGGTCTTTTCCCAGTAATCGATACGAGCCAAGTCCCTGGTAAGGTATAGCGTAGCGCCGTCCTGCTTGCGCAACAGAGCTGGAGGCTGCTCAGGATCGTCCGCGGGGCATACCAATGCTCCTTCACTCTGCACGAATATCCCTTCACTCACGCCTCGCTCTAGTAGCGGCTCCATTTTATCCTCATAAAAGCTCTCACCGTTCATATAGTCGAACTCGACACCAAGCGCATCATAAATTGGCTGGATTTCCGCCTTGCTCCAAGTAATTATCTGTTGCCATAATCGGCGGTTCTCCTCGTCCCCCTCTTCGAGCTTACGATACTCCGACCTTCCAGCGTCATCGAGGGTTACGTCTCCGTCCGCTTCGATGTGGAACTTAACGTAGAGCTTTTGCAGTTCAGTTATCGGATCGGCCTCTATCTGGGCTGTATCCCCCCACTGCTTCACGGCCCAAATAAGCTTGCCGAACTGTGTCCCCATGTCGCCTATAAAGTTGTCCGCAATAACCTCATGTCCGCTCTGACGCAACGAAAGCTTGACCGAGTCGCCGATAATGGTTGAGAGCAAATGATGCACACCCATTGGTTTACCGATATTTGGATGCGAATAGTCCATTACGACCTTCTTGCCGGCACCGATTCGCTGCAAAGTAGGTACGATGTTGGTCGCGAAGTCCGCCACGAAGCTCGTCCGCGCGGCTAGTGCAGTTGGTGAGATCCGAAAGTTGATGTATCCAGCGCCAGCGATGGTTGATTCCGTCACAATTTCGTTCTGCGGTAAACACTCAATCAACTTCTGGGCAACCTCACGGGGATTTTGCGACATTAGTGATCCGATCCTCAAAGCCACACTCGTTGCCACGTCGCCAAACTTTTGCTCAGGAAAGCTAATCGTATCAGCCAAGCTCCCTAATTCTGGCAAGGAAGGATAGGCCGTCAGACTAGCTGCTTCTACAAGACTCGTAATGTGCTCTTTTATAGTCTGCATACTGGCAATTATACCCTATTTAGCCCCCTTGCCGAACCCTACCCTGCCTGGTGATGCTATAATGCAAGTTAGGAATGCCATGAAGATAGTTGCCAAAAACAAGCGAGCACGATTTGATTATGATATCCAGCAAACGATTGTAGCTGGATTGGTTTTGGCTGGGCACGAAGTTAAAAGCGTTAAAGCTGGGCACATGAGCCTCAAAGGCAGCTTCATTGCCTTCAAATCAGCCGAGGCTTACCTAACGAACGCCCACATTAGCCAATATGCGAACGCGAGCAACATAAAAGACTATGATCCAATCCGTAGCCGCAAGCTACTCCTCCACCGCAAGCAGATCGATTCCCTACTTGGAGATGCCAAGGCACAAGGCATGTCTATTGTGCCCCTGAGCGTAGGCCTAGAGCGCGGACTCGTAAAAGTCGAGATTGGTGTAGGGCGAGGCAAGAAGAACTTCGACAAGCGAGAGGTCATCAAAAAGCGCGACATGTTAAGGGATGCTAATCGCGAAGCCAAACCTGGAAAAGCCTAGTTAATCCACTTAACTTTCATGCGAAAGCATCAAGTATATGTAAATGTTTTACTGCTCAGTAGTGGTTATGTTATGCTAGAGGCATAAGAATTACAGGTAGAACCATGACTAACCCTCACTCGTCCTCTCACGCAAGACTATATGCCACAATCGAACACCTATTCGAGGGAAATAAAGGCCTGTTGGCTGCTGATGAAAGCACCGGAAGCGCCAATAAGCGCTTAGAGGCACTTGGGCTAGCCCCAACTGAGCTAACCCGGCGAGACTGGCGAGAGCTTCTGCTTACCACCCCGCACCTCAATGATTTTATTAGTGGGGTTATCCTATACGACGAGACGATTCGCCAGGAAACCAGCGCTGGGGAGAATTTTGCAAAATTCTTGACCGGACAAGGTATCGTGCCGGGAATAAAAGTAGATGCGGGCTTGGTTGATTTAACGAACTTTACCGACGAAACCGTGACCGAAGGCCTAGACGGGCTCGATGCACGCTTAAAGGAATACTACGTTATGGGCGCACGTTTTGCGAAGTGGCGCTCTGCATTCACGATCGGAGCCGACACACCCTCCCTTGCAGCTATTCATGCTAATGCTAACGTATTTGGCCGCTACGCTGCGTTATGCCAGTCTAACGGCATTGTACCCATCATTGAGCCCGAGGTGCTCTACGTTGGCTCTCACAGCCTCCAGCAGGCCAAAGAAGCTACCGCCCGTGTCATCAACACCACGCTAGAGGTCGTCGCGGCATACCATGTAGACATGCGGGCCATCATACTTAAGACCAGCATGGTGCTTGCGGGTTCGCAGAGCGATCAACAATCCCCTCCTGCCCAGGTGGCAGAAGCAACCCTAGGCGTATTGACAGGCAACGTTCCGAGCGAGGTAGGCGGTATCGTATTCCTGTCTGGTGGACAAGCGTCCCAACAGGCTACTGAGAACCTTAATGCAGTTGGCGCGCAGAGCGCAGATGCGCCATGGCCCATTACTTATTCGTTCTCACGGGCAGTTCAGGATCCAGTCATGAAGGCATGGGGAGGCAAGGCAGAGAACGTCCAGTCAGCACAAAAGATCTTTTACCACAGGCTGGCGTGCAACAGCGCTGCACGCGATGGCAAGTACTCTGCCGATATGGAGATCTTTAGCTAGAATACTTTTTCGTATTTATCCACAACTTTTTCAAAAAAAGTTGTTGACAGTAGGTATGCGTAAGCATTATTATGAATTCAGTGCTGCACACATAAATTACTCAAAAACAAAAACAAACCAAATTTGAAGCCCCACAACAGGTTAAACTGAAGCGGGGCTTCTTCTTTTGCATTCATCGCCTTTTACCAAAAATTAAAAGTAGCCCATTGTAGGGCTACTTTTAATAACTACAGAAAGCTTAGGCTACGGCGTCGGGAAGGCTGCGCGAACCGTAAAGAGAATCAAGAATACGCCCAGCTGGATTAGCAACAGAATGGCAGCCAAGCGTGAATTTTCACGATCCCCTTGGCGATGAGCCATGACTGTAGCTACAAGGGCTAATCCCGCGACGACACCCCAAACTGCGAAGCTGCTAATTAGGATTTGTCGTAGGTACGCTAATCCAGAGTTAATATCTACTCCTGTCGTGTTGTAGTGCTTATACACCTGCCCCACAACCATGCCTGTCAGGTACGCTGCGGGCAGAACGCTACCGGCCAAAATTACAGCCGATTTACCCATGCTATTTTTCTTCATATAAGTCCTTTATTTACGCCTACAGTATAGCAGGTAGAGTCGCCCTATGCGGTGTGCTTGGCAAGAGTGTTGCCTGGCTTTACTGCTGCAGCTTGCTGCCCATCCGTAGCGGGTTTCAATCCGCTAAACTTCCAAACGAACTCTGCACCCTGCTTGCTGTCGGCAATTTCCAGGCTTCCGCCGAGCAAGCCCGTTGCTAGGCTGGCTAAGTATAAGCCTAGCCCGGCACCCTCGTAATTAAAACGCAACGCATCCTCTCCACGCGAGAAGGGCTTAAATAGCTGCGCTCGACGCTCGGGGGCTATACCTGGACCATTATCGGCGATACGGAGCTCAAAACCCTCTTTATGAGGCTTGAGAGTCACATGAACCTGCCCGCCCCCGCTCGCATCTTTACTAAACTTAACTGCATTATCCAATACTGGCTTGATCGCCTGCTCTAAAAGTAGTGGGTCCAGTTCAAACTCCATTTGCTTTGGCGCGTGCAGGTCGATCGACACTTTAGCGTCTCCGGCGTCGGCTTTGCCGCCTGCAATAATGTGAGCTAGCTGAGCAGCTACATCAATTTCTTCGGTGTTCAGTACATAGTCCGCACCTCGACTTGTCAGGTTGGATATAAGGCTCATCCTATCAAGCAGCGACATAAGCCGCCCAGAAGCATCATCAATGGACTTATTTGTTCCAGGTGGTATCTCTGCGGTGATTGCGAACAAGTGGCCCTGCAACTCCTCAGTGGCGCTACTAAACAGCTCGGCGCGTGCCTTCTCGAGCTTCAGCTCTTCATCTATTGCCAGGTGTGATTGCTTGGCTATACGCTTATGTAGCTGTAAATTACGGATGTTTGTCAGTAGTACTTGGAACACGAGCAAAAAGGCCACGACGGCAGTAATAATGTAGAGCACATCGGCCTTCAGTACACCGGCTAGCGAAAATAACCACACCCCCACAGTTATGCTCGCAGTTAATAAGAAGGCCGGAACCAAAAAGGCTGGGCTAAGCAGTGGGTTCTTGGTTTCTGGTATCACAAAATCCTTGCCGCCACTCTCATCTACGGCATTGATTTTGGCCGAGAGCGTACCTACTATTTTAGCCATAGCCTGGGTATGTTCTTGCAGATCAGGACTAGCGTCCTCTTGTGTACGCATATACTCGTGCAGAGCATCGGTCGTCTGGGCAACGGTTTTATCCAGATGTCCAACCGCCAATGGCGCCTTATCCTGTTTTACGTTAGGTGTAGATTCTTGCATATTCCCCTTATGCTCTAGTATACGTTGTGCGGCTACAACCATCAACGGCGCCCCCTCCTCCCCTCTTCCAACTCCACTCCACCCTGGATGATGGTAATCGGGGTGTTGAGGTAGTGTGAGGCTAAGGCTATGAAGTTGTCTTGTTGGGCACGGATAGATTTACGTTTAGCAATGAAGGCACGGTTGAGGGTATCCTTCTTGATCTCATTGGATGATTGGTAATAGAGAGATAGAGCAAAGAGGAGAAGGAGTAGGAATAAGAGGTATGGGAACCCAAGGGCTGCTTCTCGTGGTACAAAGGCAGAGATAGCTAAGACACTACGGTCTAAGAGATTGAGACGTGAGGTATTGGGTATACGTTTGGTTGGTGGTAGTGGTGTAGTAACAACCTTAATGGCTTTGGAT
>CAYTBW010000009.1:0-394 GCA_964436255.1 uncultured Candidatus Saccharibacteria bacterium
GATGTCTATAACCGGCACAAAAGCCACCTCCGCCCCGGGGATCCACTTGGCATCAAAGGTGTGAGTTCCTGGTGCTATACCCGTGGCGCTATACGACCAAAGGCCTTGGGAATTGGCAGTAGTGGTGCCTATTTGCTGGTTATCTACGAAGAGTGTAATGGTCTGAGCAGCAGGACCAGTACCAGTGATGGTAGATGCTCCTCCGGTGAAAACAGTATTTGTACTTGGTGAGGTAATGGTTACAAAGGGTGTGTTCACGACAGGAAGAGGGGCTGGGTTAATAACGAGTGTGAGTTCTTGAGTGTCAGTATTAAACCCATCGTCCGCCTGGACGGTGAAGGTGTAGGTGCCAGCTGTAGTGGGGGTGCCTTGTATGAACCCACCTAGTCATAAC
>CAYTBW010000009.1:510-5734 GCA_964436255.1 uncultured Candidatus Saccharibacteria bacterium
AGATAGAGCGGCTATAGGGCAAGCCTTCGTAGCCAGGCGACAGTGAAGTCGTTTCGATATAAAGAACTGGCAGGATGAGTTCCGGCACGACTATCGTGTACTGTTGGGTGGCGATACTACCTTCGCCACCACCCTGCCATCGATAACTGTCGTTAGCCTGGATGGTGAAGGTGTAGGTGCCAGCTGTAGTGGGAGTGCCTGTAATCCTCGCATTGTATGCTCCAGAGTTGCTCAATTCTAGCCCTGGAGGCAAAGACCCGGATAGAACCGTGAAGTCAACATTGGAGTAATAATCCTCAGTATAAATGTACTGGTCATAATTATCGTATTGTGTGTTGTACCATAGGTCCACATCCGGCAGCGTCGTTGTAACGATTCGCAGCGGCGGCAATGGCAGCGCCTCGATAGTAATGCTGTAGCTCTGGTCGTCATAAGAGTTACTGTCTTGGGCTCGCACGGTAAAGTTTGCCGTTTCACCATAGTCAGGAGTACCCGTAATGTACCCCGTACTACTGTTCAAGCTTAGCCCGGAAGGCAAATTACCAGACACCACAGTGTAGGTAACCTGCCCAGTGTCATTTTCTACGCCGACCAAGTCCTGGTAATACGTCCCCTCCGTGCCCCCGAGAAGGCTGGTGTTCGTTATGTTAATTGGCGTATCAGGGCAGTCAGGCGTTGTAAACGTTGCATCACTACCGTACTTAGTGCCATCGGCATTCGTAGCAAAGGCGCGGTAGTGATAGGTTGTGCTACAGGTAAGGCCAGAAATGTCTGCCTGGATAGCAGATGAATACTTAACAAGCTGATGGGGGTTGTTATAGGATGAAGCAATCACATTACCTTCTAGGTCTACCCCAATAGACATATCATAATACCTAGTAACGCTCCAGCTAGCCTTAAAGGCCCCGTTAAGGCCAAACCGCTGAGCTCGCCCGCTATCAACCACATACACGTTATTACTCGCATCTAGCGCTATTGCTCGGGGTTGGTCAAACTGGCCATCGGTCGAACCTGCACCGTAATTACCAGGCCCGGTCCCCCCAATCTTCAGATCAAACTGGCCAGCGCTATCAAACTTCTGGACTCGGTTGTTGCCCTGATCTACCGCATAAAGATAATCATTGCTGTCTACCACAAGGTCATCTGCCGCCCACCAAAACTGGCCGTCATCACGCCCCTGACCAGCCGATATTTCGATCAACAAGTTGAAGTTGGCAGACGAATCATACTTTCTGAGGTATGGGTTCCAATCATACGAATACCATGGACCGGTTCTCGCATCTCCGCTTACATAAATGTCCTCGTTGGAATCAACGGCTATAGACTGGCCGCTCCCCGTCGGGATAGCAAATTGCCTTTCATAATCACCATTGCTATTTAATACCTGCACCCTACTGTTACCACCTTCAATAACGTAGAACTTACCGCTCGGGCCAATTGCAATGTCTGCCGGCGCATCGAACTGCCCATCTCCAGCCCCGGCTGATCCCCAAGTTGCCTGGAGCACCCCGCTCTTTGAATATTTCAGGATTCGATTATTCGCCGAATCGACTAGATAGCGATTCTCATCTTTATCCAAAACCATGCCCCAACCTCCGTTTGACTGTGTCGCGATGTTAGCAACAGTATCCCAAGATTGAACCTCGGTGTATCCTGGGGCAACCGTGCTATCGACCACCTGCGTGCCGTAATTCGTATCAAGTCCATACTGAAAGCCACGGGCTGTAATTTCATCTGGGTAATTCGTTGCGCCATTTAGTCTTACGTCCGCGCTACCATAATTATCGGTAAGGTTCGTAACTGGCAAGGTCGTAACCTGGTGAGCTGGATCGACAACGAGCGTAAACTGCTGCGAAACAACCTGCCATCGATCGTCATATGCTTCTAAGGTGAACCTGTAGGAGCCCGCATTCGACGGCGGTGTGCCGGAGAGCAAACCGGTAGTCGTATTGAAGCCCATCTCCAACCCAGACGCAGTACCCGACATATTGCCCTGCTGATCGTAGCGGATTATCCCGGTAATATTCTCGTAGTGCGGCGTGCCGACCACACTGCTTAGGCCAATAGTATGCGAATATACCACTCCTGCGCGGGCATTAGGGAGTGTTGCCGATGTGAAAGCAAGTGGTTCTGGCGGAGGATCGCTTATTACAATGAACGGCGTCGCCTGGACCGTGGTCTGACCATCCGTCACCTCGATCGTGGACCAGTAGTCGCCAGCCAAAGTCGGCGTACCACTAATTTGACCTGTGCTCGTATTTAAGCTGAGCCCAGGCGGTAGTTGACCGCTAACCAGGCTAAAGGTCAATGGTCCCTGAGCGTCCTCCACGACTACATTTGTCGAGTAAGGGTCGCCGACTACCCCTGAATAGCTGCCGTCACTGACCAGAGATAGCCACGAACGATATGCAAATTGCTGGATGCGACTATTTGAGGTATCTGCAACATACAGATCTCCCTGATCGTCTGTTGTGATACCTTCCGGGTTACTTAATATTGTATTCCCACCAGTTGTGATTTGTGAATCAAATTGCATGCTGGAATTAAAACGTTGAATTCGCTCGCCCGCACCAATTATGCAAGAAATATAAATGTTGTCCTGGCCATCAATCGCTATCGCGTACGGATACTTAAAGTCCCCTGGACTATCGCTAAACTGGCCCCACTTCCCCTCAAAAGTACCTGATGAGGCAAACTTCTGTATACGCGCGTTATGCATATCTGCCACATACACGTTGCCCTGGCTATCGACATCTATACCTCGGTTATAACCAGTACCGTACCAGTCGGTCATGTCAAACTGACCATCTCCATTTCCTGCGATACCCGTTTGACACCCAGAAGTACACACCTGGAACGCCGATGAACCATCCTGCACGCCCCATCCCCACATGCGTTGGAACACGCCATTCGCATCGAACTTTTGAATGCGGTGGTTGGCCGTATCTGCAACGTACACACTACCGTCATTGCCCACTGCCATCGCCTCAGCACCCTTAAACTGGTTTTCAGCCTCACCAAATGTGCCCCATTGAGTTGAAACAACGCCCTCAGAGGTAAGCTTTGTCATGCGAGAGTTCGGGTCAGACCAGCCTTGACTCAAGACATATACGAAGCTGCCGTCAGGGGAAACGTCAACTGCGCTTCCGGCAATACTCATACTCATGAGCAAGCGTCCATCCGACCTCCGGATCTTCCTTAAGTTCCCCCCGCCAACTTCGTATATATTTCCACCCACACCGTCAGTAGCCACATCCCTTACCTGGGATGCTATCCCGCGTCCTGTGTATACGCCCGTATACACTCCGCCAGCGGTAAACTTCTGAATATGGGCGTTGCCATAGTCCGCCACGTATACATTGCCATTCGAATCAACCGCTATCGTTCCATCCAGGTATGAGCCGCCGAATGTTCCTGAGCCAGAGCCGGAGCTGCCCCAGGTGTTCTGCAGTGTCCCGCCGGTATTGTATTCCCTAACGAATTTCCCATTTAGACTTGTTACGTATATCCTGTCTCCTGGCCCTGTAGCCATGTAGCCACCCCAATTGCCTCCGAGAGTCCAGCTTGCTGTAGGAGCGCCGCCCGCAGCGCCGAACTTCTGAATCCGTCCAGAGAACCCTTCTACCACGTATACCGAACCTGTAGAGTCCGTCGTTATCCCGTAAGGGTACGTGAACTGACCAGAACCAGAACCAGAACTACCCCATTTACCAATGAACCCTCCCGAGCTATTGAATCGCTGTACTCTGCTATTACCACCGTCAACGATATAGATCTCGTTCGATGGGCTAACGGCTATGGATGTTAGTGAAGAAAACTCACCGTCATTGCTTCCAAAACTCCCCCAAGTTACCCCACTATAACTCCCGTTTGCACCGTACTTCAGTACTCTCCCGTTACCAGAGTCAAGCACATACAGATTATCCAAGCTATCGAATGCCATTCCAGTGACATCACCATACTCACCATCACCGCTACCATTCTGCCCAATCTGCCCTACTGCGTCCCCAGTAGTGCTATATTTTTTGATCGAACTGCTGCTGAAGTCATATGCGTAGATGAAATTCTGGCTATCGCGCGCAATCACCTTTGTTGCGCCGTTCCCTTCGGCAAAGCTCTGCACGTATTGCAGACCGCTAGCTGCTCGAATCTTCCCGGCGTACCAAAGTAATCCGCCCGCGACTGTTTGTATAGATATGAGGCCTAAGAGAACGAAAATAGCTGTCTTACTAACCTTCAGGGTAGTAGATGGCTTTAGGTGGAGCCTTTGGAGCAATGTCTTGGCCTTGTCTGCCATTGTTTTGTTTTTGGTGGTTTTTCTGGAGAGAAACCGCCCTCTTCTCCTTCAATAATGCTTGTGCTTATTGTAACCTAGCCAACAGGAGAAGTCCAGGAGAAAACACCTTGATATTCCGCATGGTGAACAATCTGAGTGCTCAATTGTAAAATATTGCAGCCCACACCTGTTATTTTATGTTGTTTTAATTACAATATTAAGATACTAAATGCTCGATTATACTTGCGAGTATCAAAAAAGACCTCCGTGGACCACGAAAGTCTTTCTGATAAGTACTTGGTGGAGCTGCAGGGAATCGCACCCTGGTCCGCCGGTCTGTCTCTATAACGTACTACAAGCTTAGCTCACTTGGTATTTGTTTAGAGAGCTGTAGATACTAAAAGTAAGCCAAAGATACCTACCACTCCTCTATTCTGCATCTTAGGAACTACTGGATAGAACAGCAGCTAAGCAACCAGATACTGTGACGCCCTGCGCTTCATCTGGTGTCAGGCACAATAGGCGGCGAACGCGATTAGGCGTAAGCTGGCGCAAAGCTTGGCATGCTAAAAGCAGCTTTTACTTTGCTAACAAAAGTGTTTGCACTTATTGTGATTGATCTGTAACGTCGATCAGGCGGCTTGCAGTTATATGTCAAGAATCCAACGTCGAAGCTGGTCAGCCCCAAGACCACCTACTATACACTATTCTTACGCTTTTTGCCAGACGTAACCTACCTTGAATCCGGCAAAAGATAATTTTAGGGCTAGCCAAAGGGCGAAAAAACAATGATAATAAGTGCTATGAATATCCTGCTCGTAACTGAATCGTATTGGCCCAACGCTGATGGCGGTGCATTGTTTGAGCGACGACTAGCCCTCGGTATGGCTGCTAAGGGACACAAGGTATCTGTGTGGGCACCGGCTAAGGACTTTAGTAACTACCAAG
>CAYTBW010000009.1:5744-24347 GCA_964436255.1 uncultured Candidatus Saccharibacteria bacterium
GGCTTGCAGTTATATGTCAAGAATCCAACGTCGAAGCTGGTCAGCCCCAAGACACACAATTATAGCCTATTTATGCCTAAATTGCTAGTGCTTTTCCTGATTGGGCTAGTCAATTGTTAGCAAAACAGGCATAATGATGGCATGAACATTTTGCTCGTAACTGAGTCATACTGGCCGAATGCAGATGGAGGAGCGCTTTTTGAGCGTAGACTTGCGCTTGGCTTGGCCGACAAGGAACATAACGTGTCCGTCTGGGCACCTGCCAAGAACTTCTCTAACTACCTAGAGGAAGATGGCAAAACCACTATTTACCGCGAACGAGCAGTCACCCTGCTATTTAACCGTAAATACAAGGTCAGCTTCTGGCCGTCAGTGCACACTAAGAAGATATTCAAGGCAACCAAGCCAGATGTAATACACATCCATAACCCGAGTTTGCTCGGGCTGACTGCGCAGCGCTACGCGCGCAAGCACGGTATCCCGATCGTAGCAACAAACCACCTAATGCCCGAAAACATCCTCCTGAACCTCAAAGGCACAAAAGTCCTCTATAACACGCTCTATAAGCTCGTGTGGCGCTACCTAGTCTGGTTCCACAACCGCTGTGATTACGTAACCTCGCCCACTCCGACTGCAACTGATTTCCTAAAGGAGTTCGGGGTGACCAAGCCCCTCCAACCTGTTAGTAATGGGATTGACCTAAAAGTGTTCAAGCCTGGACTCGATGCTTCTAAGCTGAAAGCTAAATACAAACTCCCAGATCTGCCAATCCTCCTCTACTTAGGCCGCGTTGATGGCGAAAAGCGACTCGACATCATTCTGCGTGCCATGCCTGAAGTGCTCAAAAACACTAAATGCCACCTCCTCATTGTTGGCTTTGGCAAAGAAATGGACAACCTCAAGCACCTAGCAAGCACGCTCCACGTTGATAAGAACGTCACATTTACTGGCTACATAGATGAAGCCGACAAGCCGCTGTTCTATAACCTCTGCGACATGTTTGTGATCAGCTCACCAGCAGAGCTACAGAGCATCGTTACACTTGAGGCCATGGCCACAGCTAAGCCTGTAGTCTCAGTTGATGTTGCGGCGCTTAAGGAACTTGTTCACGATGGCGAGAACGGCTATTTGTTCACCGAAAATCGCTTCCAAGAGCTCGCTACGCGGATTATTGACCTGTTGAGAGATGATGTAAAAAGGACATCGTTTGGTAAGGAAAGTCTGAAAATTGTAACCGAACACCACTCTACCGACGTCATGTTCGACGCCTACGAGTCGATTTACCGACAAGTACAACAATGAAAATTGGGTTCTTCACAGACCGCTACTTCCCGCTCATAGACGGAGTAAGCGTCTCTATCGACATCTTCGCCCGCGACCTAGAAAAGCTTGGGCATGAGGTCTTCATATTCTGTCCTGCTCCTGCTAAAAAGATTGCTCATGAACCCGCTAATATCATTCGTTTTCGCTCGGTAAAGAGCATATTTCACCCTGATCACCGCGACACCATGCCCTGGACGCCAGCCAACGCGCGACTGATACGTTCGTACGACCTAGATGTAATCCACGTACACACCCCCACCCCAATTGGCTTCATGGGCGCGCGCATCGCCATTGCGGACAACATCCCACTCATTACTACCTACCACACAGATATCGAGCAGTACGCCAAGATCTACAAAAGACTCCTGGGAGGCTTTGTGGTTGGTACTCTAGTTGGGCCACTCATTCTAAATGCTCCGGTTGGCCTCCGTGAGCGTATCGCCTCCATGAGGAACAGCGGTAGCGACGTAAGCTGGAGTAGCAAACTTATTCGCGAGACACTCAATGCCCTTCATCAGAACTTCGACCTTGTCTTAGCTCCGTCACGCAAAATAGAGCGTTTGCTTAAAAAATACCACACCCCGACCAAGATCGCCGTCCTACCCACCGGGATAGATCTAAGCGAAACAAAGCTCAAAACGAGTTATGACCTCCACAAAGAGTATGACATTCCACAAGACGCGCCCATTCTGCTCTACCTTGGGAGAATTGGCCAAGAAAAAAACCTGGAGCTCCTGGTGCGCGCCCTACCCCATGTCCTTCACAAGCAACCTGCAACCAGGTTAGTGCTCGCGGGCCCAGGCAAAGAAGAAACTGAGCGCTTAAGCGCAATTGCTGCCGGACTAAAAGTGTCTGATTCACTGATCTTTACAGGCGGCCTAAACCGCGAACAGGTTGTTGGTGCCCACCGGAGCAGTACCATGTTCGTATTCCCGTCCATAACGGATACACAAGGCCTCGTTATTAACGAAGCTTGCGCGCAAAGTAAGCCAATCATTTTTGTAGACGACAAGATATCCGAACTCACGCGCAATCATCATAACGGTCTGCATGCTCGCAATAACCCGCGTGACTTCGCTCATAAGTGCCTAAAGCTCATCGAGCACCCAGAGCTGCGGGAAAAGTTTGGTGCGGAGAGTAAAGAACTTGCCCAAAACTATTCCGGAGAGAACCAAGCCCTACACCTGGTGGAGTTCTACAACGATGTCCTCGGACAATATCGTAGTCGTCTTTAAACATAAGCACTATCCTGGTATTATGTGAGTAATAATTTGGGCGGAGCATTGCACGGAAAGCAAGCACATTCACTTCATAAGCCACTGGGGCCTGCCCCCCGGTCGTCTGCTCCTGTCCAAAAACCAGTAGCCACGCGCCCAGCCGTGCAGAAAAGCCAGGTTAAGCAAACCAAGTCGGGCTTGAACTTCAATATCACCCAAACAGAAGCCGAGATACGACGCGATTACATATACGAAGAGTACGCGATCATCGCACCGAAGCGCCATGATCGCCCATTCGACTTCCGTGGCAACGACCATCCACTGATTGAGACGGCTTCCAGCCCACATTTAGACGATCAAAAAACACTCGATGAGCTAGAATCACCCCTTGGCGGCTGGCCGGTCAAAGTAGTCGAGAACAAATTCCCCGCCATCTCCCTTAAAACTCCTAAAGCCTATGGCGAACAAGAGCTTGTGGTCGACACCCCCCTGAGCAACCTGCCTCCAGGCCGCCTAAGCGTTGAATCCATGCAAGATGTCCTGCGAGTCTACCAGCGGCGCATTCGCAAGCTCAGCAGCCTAGAACACATCAAATACGTGCAGGTATTTAAAAACGACGGCCACCATGCCGGCGCCTCGCTTGCCCATGCCCACACTCAAGTCTTTGCCCTGCCACTCGTCCCGCCGCGCTACCTGGCGCGCGCCCAAGCTGTCGAAGAATACTGGGGTGAAAAGCACTCAGACCCGTTTGAAGATATTATTCGCTTTGAGCAAAAGGAAGCAACGCGCATTATATCTAACTCAGATCAGCTCCTATGCTTTGCACCCTACGCTTCTGGCTGGCCGCTGGAAGCTTGGATCCTGCCTAAGCGAAATGTCCAAAGTTTTGCCGACTGTAACGAGGCAGAAATCAAAGAAATTGCCAATACGTTGTTGAATTTACTACGTAAGCTTAATGGTAGCGGCATTAACTATAACTTCTATATCGAACAAGGCCTTGGTGAACACCAAAGATGGGTACTCAAAGTCATTGGCCGCGAGGTCGTCAGCCCCTTGGGCGGGCTAGAAGTCTCGACCGGCATTATGATCAATACTATCCCTCCAGAAGCGGCGGCGGCCTGGTACAAGACTCCATAATCCTTATGGTTGACAGTTTGGTTTTTGTTCGATAATCTCCTGTAAAAGGAGGTTTTTATGTTAGCAAATGTTCATAGTGTCACCCATCTAGGGCTAAGTGCGCAAATAATTGACATTGAAACAGATATGAGCAATGGTCTGCCCGGATTCCTGGTGGTTGGGCTCGCCAATAAGGCCGTCGAGGAGTCCAAGGAGCGCGTCAGGAGTGCGCTGAAGAACTCTGGGCTAAACTTCCCGCCCAAGCGCATCACGGTCAACCTTGCCCCAGCAGACCTACCCAAGTCTGGTAGCTCTTTCGACATCGGGATTGCTGTTGGCATACTCATGTCGTCTGGGCAGATAGGACCATTAAACAAACGGGCGCTGTTTTATGGCGAGCTTGCCCTCGACGGCTCTACCCGCCCAGTACCTGGCTGCTTGGCTGCCAGCCAGGCAGCTGCAGAAGCAGGTTTCGATGAAGTTTACGTTTCAGATCGCAACGCCGAACAGGCGGCACTCACCCGAGGGATTAGTGTATACCCGGTGCGTAACCTTGCTCAGCTCTACAAACATCTCATTGGTGAGGATAAAATCACTCCACTCACGACATCAATACCAAAGCCCATCAGAAGCAAAGATGGTGCAGATTTTGCTGAAGTCTATGGCCAAGAACAGGCCAAGCGAGCTGCAGAAATAGCAGCTGCGGGTGGTCACAATATCCTATTGTCTGGCCCTCCTGGATCAGGTAAGACATTGCTAGCCAGAGCAATTGCCGGCATACTACCGCAGCTCAGCTACCAGGAGATGCTCGAGGTTACGCGTGTGCACGGCCTTTGTGCCGAAGCGACCGACAGCCTAGTCTCTGAGAGACCGTTTCGCTCCCCTCACCATACTTCAAGCAGTATCGCACTGACTGGTGGTGGACAATGGCCAAAGCCAGGGGAAATCAGTCTCGCCCATCATGGCGTACTATTCCTGGACGAACTACCAGAATTCCCAAGGAGCGTGCTGGAAGTACTCCGCCAGCCACTTGAGGACAAAGAGGTCAGCATCGCTAGAGCGAACGCAACGTACCGTTTCCCAGCAAATTTCATGCTTGTAGCCACCCAAAACCCATGTCCATGCGGATATGCCGGAGACGCCCTTGCCTCATGCCAGTGCAGCCCCACGCAAGTGAGCCGATACCAACACAAGGTCTCGGGGCCCTTACTTGATCGAATTGACCTAAAAGTGCACATGGGCAGAATCGAAACCGATCAACTACTCGAACAGCGCCGTGGCGAACCGAGCAAGGATATTGCTAAGAGAGTTCATAAAGCGCGGCTAAAGCAGCATGCGCGCTATAAAGGCCCTGGTGCGCCGAGACCTAACAGCGAGCTGACGAATCAAGAAGTCAGAGAGCACTGCAAGTTAGACAGTCAAACGCAGGCTATTGCCAGTCAGGCAGTTAATCAACTTAGACTCTCAGCCCGTTCGTATATGCGCGTACTGAAAGTCAGCCGTACAATCGCGGACTTAGTCGATAGCAACTCAATTGAACTGCAACACTTTAGCGAAGCCCTGCAATATAGACTATAGGTCGAAAAGCTTAAAAACCTGGGAGCCAATGGACGTGAATGTAAACAGGCACCATAGTCCAATAAGGCCCGCCAGAATCACAACGGCCAGGAGTAACGAATGTCGAACCTCCCTGCGAGCGCGCCGAGCTACTACCTGAGTATTGTCGTCGCTCTGCTTCTTTGGAGACTGCGTATATGTAGCCGCGGGGGTCACTGACTCCAGGGCGTCCCCTGTAGAGGTCTCAACCGCCTCGCCGGTTGAGACAGCCTGTTGCTTAGAGCGAGCTTTATAGGTTGATTTCTTACGATTGTGCTTCTTTTTCTTTGCCATGTCGCCAAAGTCTCCTTACGTAGCTATTGTAGTCGCTTAGCCCTGCGTTGCCAACAGCGCATCCCAGCAGCTATAATAGTATGGCTAATTATAGGTCGTGGGTGGAAATATTCCTTATCATAGTTTCTTTAAGTTCAATTGCGATTGCAGTATATAGCTTCGTGCAGATGCAGGCACTAAAAAAGTCTTATGGTGTGTTCTTTGACCGGCAAAACCCTCAAAGCATAGAACAGCTCCTAAAAAAGTACGATGCGGACGTAAAAGACAACGCCAAAAAGCTTGATGAGCTAGCAACATTCAGTGCCAACCTCCACAAGCTCAGCTCCAGAGGCCTCACTCGTGTTGGCATGGTACGCTACAACCCATTTAACGACAAGGGTGGAGACCAGAGCTTCTGCCTGGCAGCCCTCAACCGACATTTGGACGGCTTTGTCTTGTCCGCCATACACTCGCGTACGGGCGCCAGGCTGTATGCCAAAGAAATTATCGAGGGTAAGAGCAAGCATCACCTATCTGATGAAGAAATGCGCGCTATTCAAAAGGCCATGGCCAACCGAGACGAAGCATGAAGATTCCAAGCCTACTTACTGCCCGTCGCAATAAGCAAAGTATCTCTCTCTTGAGAGGAGAGCTCTTCATCCTTGCCCCAGCAACGGCAGCAGGAAAACTTATAACCGAGGATGACATAATGATCGACTCAAAGTTTAGTGGCTCAATTACCTCCTCCGGACACTTAACCATTGGTCCGAACGCAGTAATCATGGGCAATGTCGCTGGTCGCACCATTCATCATCAGGGAGCACTAGAAGGTGAGATTCACGCCCAGGATGCTGCCATAATTCAAGGCGGATCTCACCTCAAAAAGAGTAAGGTTACTGGCCTGAAAGTGGATATTCAACCTGGCAGTCAACTTATTGATGTAAATGTAACAACAAATTAGATGCACCACTTCCTTATAGACGAACGCGCCGCAACTTCTCAGCTTCAAGGTCAACTTGGCAAGATTCAAAGCTGGGTAAAGACAAGTCGCGTCGCTGGTGAACAACACAGCCTAAAAAGCCCCCAGCAAATCATTGAGCAAATCCAAAAGATCATAGCTAATGCCTCAACCAAGCCGACTATCGTCGTCATTGGCGACGATTTTAGCCTTGATATTGCAACTTCATCGCTCAAAGACGAGCAAAGATCGATTACCCTTGGCTTTATCCCCCTTACTACAAACTCCCCGAGCGCAGCCCTACTCGGCTTTAAAGATTGGAAGCAGGCCTGCAACGCACTCATTAAAGCTAAGCGGGCCAAGTTTCACCTCATTGCGGTAGAAGACTACGCCATCCTCTCCGAATGTATACTCGTTCCAAAGTCTGAGCTCAGCCCAAGTAATGTGACCGAAACCAAACTCACTCTAGATGGCGAGCTCAAGGTTCAATTACCTGAATCCGAACTGACCATTACGAACTTAAGTCATGAATCACACCTACAGACAAAAAAGACTCCTTTTATGCTCGAGTCGACTATTATCTCAGCGGCTCATCTCCATCTCCAGGACAAAAAGCCACTTTTCAACGTTCCAGGCATCAAACAAGCTACACCCCGACAGCCAATCCTTAAGCTCAAAGGCACTACGGCGGCCATCGAAACCACCACCCCCTTATTGCTCCAGGGAATCGTCCAGCTGCGTACTGATTTCACAGTGCGGCCTCTCCCCGTTCAGCAGCAACTCATTGCAGATAGCAAGTCCGACCCACTTGCATAAAGATATATTGATTTCTTGCCTGCTTAGTGCTATCATACTCTTTGAGCTTTAAGGAGATCTCTTTATAAAAGACAGAATTCGGCTGAATCACGAGATAACTGCACCTAGTGTACGGTTATTTGGTTCTGACTCTGAACAACTTGGCATCGTCTCGATTCGCGAGGCGCTTACTATTGCAGAGAGTCAGGGGTTCGACCTCGCCGAGGTGTCTCCAACTGCCGATCCTCCTGTAGTCAAACTTGTTGACTGGGGTAAATATCGGTACGAACAAGAGAAGCAGCTACAAAAGAGCCGTCGAAATCAAAAGAATGTCGAAGTTAAGCAAGTCCGATTAGGACTTAAGACAGGCAGTCACGATATCGAGGTTAAGCTCAAAGCCGCTATAAAATTCCTAGAGCAAGGTAATAAAGTTAAGGTCAACCTACGCTTCAAGGGCCGTGAGATTACACACCCAGAGCTAGGACGTGCCATACTCGACGATTTCTACACTAAGCTCTCAGAAATCGCCACCAAAGAGCAAGAACCCAACCTTTCAGGGCGGGAATTATCGATGGTAGTATCAAGGAGAAAAGATGCCAAAGCTAAAGACGAATAAAACCATGAGTAAGCGCGTGAAGATCACCGGCAGCGGCAAGATCCTTCGCCGCAAAGCTACTCGTGCCCACAAGTTGACAATAAAGTCGGCTAGCCGCAAGCGTGGCTTTACCCTCGAGCATGGAGTCTCCCTTGGTGACAGCAAAAATATCAAGAAAATGTTAGGATTATAACAACATGAGAGTTAAGCGAGGCGTTACAGCCAGAAAACGACACAAGAAGGTACTAAAAGCTGCGAAAGGCATGAGCCATGCGCGTACTTCATCGTACCGCAAAGCCCACGAAGCAGTCCTAAAGGCACTTTCCTACCAATACCGAGATCGTCGCAACATTAAACGCGACATGCGCAGTCTCTGGATTACCCGCATTAATGCAGCTGCAAACCTCCATGGAGTTTCCTACTCACAGCTTATATCCAGCCTCACTAAGGCCAACATCAAGCTCAACCGCAAAGTCCTAGCAGAACTCGCTGTTAACCAGCCAAAAGCGTTCGAGGCAGTCGTAAAGGCAGCCAAATAGGCCCTAGTTCGTATTCAACTATACAAAACACCCAGCAATCGCTGGGTGTTTTGTATTCCGCGCTTAATCCTTGGTCGCGGGCGCGCACGAAGGCTTAGCGCATAAACACGAGTTCATTCGCTATATCACGCTTGGTCGCTACGCCATCAAGAGCCTCACCAGATTGCAGCCTGTAGCCCCGGGGCAGCGCAACCGTCTGAGTAATACGTTGGTCGAAGCTGCCAATTGGCTTCTCAAACAAGCTCTTCACGACAACTTGACTGCCAAGCTCGTACTTGAATGGCAACGTATAGCTCAAACGATACTCTGCCGACGTACCGGGGCTCAACGCAGAATAGAATGTAAGCACGCTGCGGCCAGACTCCTTATATACAGCTCGTGAAAAAGCCGTATCTGAAACTATACTGCCACTGCGGGCAGGTATCGCAACTTTAATGAAGCTCAAGTTGTCTCCAACCAACCATTTAGTCTTCCCATCATGCGGATCAACATACTGATGCATGTACTCTCCAGTATGCTTGCGCTTAATGATCGCGTCTACTCGTGCCGTGCCGTCATCGGCAATTACGAGCTTCTGTTCGATGTCCTGCTGCATGAACGGGCTGCTTTTATTCGCGCCGATGTTCGCTTCAGCCACCATAAGGTAGTTCCCCTCTGCTGCCTCAAGCCCACCATCCAAATCACGCGACTCCAGCCGCTGTTGTACTGCTGAGTTCCTGCTATATACCGCAATCTGCTTCTGATCAACCATATCTGCAAGCATCCTGCCGTAATCATCCAGCTGAGCAGCGTTACTCGTCTCCACAAGCTGCTTTAAAAGAGTATTTGCCAGTACTCCAAGTATCGTCTTAGGATCTTTGCCCGCCTGCTTATCTGCACCTGCCTCTACTTCTAGCTGGACTTTGGTCAGAAAGTTATCATGCGTCACATCGAAGCCGTATGAATCAAGACGGACGGGGCCAGTCACCTTCAGCAGCTCGCGGACTACATTTGGTGTCATCATTACAACATTATCTACCTTCTTACCCGATTCTAGTTCGAATAACCTCGCGGCTCGTTGTGCATTATTCCGCCATTCTAAGTCTACCCCGCTATCACGTAGATATATTTTGGGCATTAGGGTCAGCTCTGGAGTCGCTGCCTCTAGCCGACTATCCTCTATCTCGATCCGATGATCGTAGTAGTACACACTATGAATCGGATCGATCTTTGGCCCCTTGTCCTTATCTGCATCAATGTAGCCTACCGAGCCGATGAATCCACCTCCATACCTCATCTCGGCGTTGTTACTAAACAAAATAAGAGTCCTGGAGCGGCCGTTTTGGCCAAGAATTTGTGATAAAACAGTATTATAGTCACCAATCGTGGCGGCCCTACGGTCAACCACCTGCAACGCCTGTGCGACAGACCACAACGTAATACCCCCCACCAATACGACAACAGTAGTCAGGAAGAACTTACTAAGCCAGCTTCGCTTCAACGACTTCATGGATTTCGCGTATAAACCTTTCTTCGTTGAATTCTTCAGCGCGCCTACGAATAAGCGTGCTATCCCACTGCTTTTGACCAAATTCCTCTAGCGCTGTTGCTACACTGCCTACGGTCTGCTTGTCGAACAAGATCCCTGTTGTTCCGTTTACCACAGTTTCAGCTGCACCACCTTTCCCATACGCTATTACCGGCTTGCCGCAGGCCATCGCCTCAACAGGAGTAATTCCGAAGTCCTCTTCCCCTGGGAACATGAAGCCTTTGCAGCCCTCAAACAGCCTTGCAACCTCTTTGTCGGTTGGTTTGCCAACAAATTCAATGCTCGGGCCGGCAAGTGATCGGAGGCGCTTCAGTTCGGGCCCGTCCCCCGCCACAATCAGCTTTAGTCCTAGCTTTGAGCAAGCCTCAACCGCCAAATCAAACCTCTTATACGCCACAAGGCGCGACAAAACCAGCATGTAGCCCCCTTGTTTGATGCCGTTCGTATTGAAGCGCTTAATATCAACGGGCGGAAACACTACCTGAGAATCACGCTTGTAGTATTTTTTAATACGTTCCGCCACAGTGGCGGAATTGGCCACCAAGACGTCTGGGCGCTGGGCAGCAGCATAGTCCCATCGGCGCATCTTGCGTACGAAATACGGTGTAATCAAACGGATAACTGGATTGAGAACTCCGAATCCCGGGTCTTTTAAGTACTGATCGTAATTGCTCCAGTAGTAGCGAACTGGTGTGTGGATGTATGACACATGCAAGGTCTCGGTAGAGGTAATGATGCCTTTTGCCTCTGCACTACTGCTTGAAATCACAAGGTCGTAACCTGCAAAATCAAAGCTTTCGAATGCCAAAGTACGAAGAACTGGGAACAGCTGGTGTTTCCGCTTGGCAAGCGGCCAATGCTGCAGGAACGAAGTCTTCACCCTCCCCTTAAACTGCGGTAGGGCTGATTCGTTATATACGCTCGTGAAGATATCGGCCTGAGGGTATGCCTTGAGCAAAGATTCCACTACGCGCTCGGCGCCACCAATGTTGGTCAACCAATCATGAACGATCGCAACTTTTAAATCTGCCTTCTTCTTAGTAACCACGGCCGCGTACCACCACCCCAAGAGTGCGCCATAAAATTACCAAATCCATCCATAAGCTCCAGTTTTCTACATAGTATATATCGAGCTCAACGCGCTCTTTATAGCTAATGTCATTCCGTCCTGATACCTGCCACAAACCAGTTAGGCCTGGTTTGATCGTCAGGAACTTCCCGCCTAATTCCCCGTATCGCTCAAGTTCGTTTTCTACAATTGGGCGCGGACCGACGAGACTAAGGTCTCCTTTGAGTACATTAAACAGCTGAGCGAGCTCATCAATACTCGTTTTGCGAGTGAATCGCCCGATAGCGCTTACTCTAGGGTCCTTTTTGAGCTTCTGATACTTCCTAAACTCCTCGACAAGCTCTGGGTCGCCAAAACTAGCAATAACCTCCTCACGAGTCTTTGAACCAAACTTACCTCCATCGCAATACTCTGCCTTCATAGAGCGGAACTTGTAGATTTTAATCTTTCTACCAGTACGAGAAAGCCTTTCATCGAGATAGAAAACAGGCCCGGGATCAGTAATCTTTATAATCAATGCTATAAGCAAAAACAGTGGGCTTAGTACGATAACACCAATTAATGATGTGAAAAAGTCAACGATTCGCTTAAGTATCCTGCCCCACCCCTCCAAAGGAGTGGTTTTTAACTCCAGTACTGGCACGCCGCCGTAAAGCGCGGTCTGTACGTTCATGCTGTACAGACCTACGACGTTAGGAACAAAGCGATAAGCAACCTGATGCTGTTGGCAAAAGTTAATCAGCTCAACATCCCTCTGCCCGCCAGTATGCAGATGGATAATCTCATCGATATGAGCCTTTTGGTGGAGACTGGTAAGCTCTGCGGTGGACAGGCTGCGAAAGTCCTTGGAATCTAAATCATCGTTAAGAACCCGAAAGCCCTTACCCAAGCCTGCTCGTAGCTCTGCTATGAGTTTCTGTGGGGCCAGAATGAGCACGTGGTGAACGCCGATGCCGTAATGGAACAATATACGCTGTACAATACTCACGATTAGCCTTGCGATAGATACCAGCAAGACGGTAAATGCGAAGCCATAAATGATGATGCTTTTGGACGGGAATATGGGGCGAGTATTGAAGAAGTCCATCACCACGAGGGCCATCACCCCGCAAGCAGACGCGATAAAGACTTTCACAAACTCATCTATCCTGCGGCGAGTGCTTTCAAGGCTATATAGCCCTAGAATCGCGAATATGAATACCCATATAGGCAGGAGTATCACCAGGTAGCGCAGGTACTCGTAGCCGCCCACGTCATAAGCCAGTGGCTTGGTGCTCCCGGCTCTATAAAAATACGCAGCCACGAAGCCCACAATCATCATGGCGTAATCGATTGGCACCAGGACTAAACTAAAGATGAGTTCGCTGCGTTTCTTCATGGTTCTTACCCTACATTTTACCATACAAAAAGCCCAACCATTGCCATAGTGGGCGCGTTGGGCACTTTGCCTAGTTAGCTAGCGATAAGCCGAATTCTGTTACCCACAAGTGGGCTGCGATCATCTATCTCTACTTGCGTAGCGTCCACCTTGCGGTGAATCATGCGACAAACCTCAAAAAAGAGCGAGCAGCTCTGCCTTGCGGCGAGGCCCATAGTCTTGCAGCGAGTGGGGTTTACCTCTAGGCGCAGTCACCTGCGTCTACTGTGCGCTTTTACCGCACTCTTTTCACCCTTACCCGACGAATCGGGCGGTATTGTCTCTGTGGCACTTTCCCTAAGGTTGCCCTCGGTTGCCGTTAGCAACCACCCTGCTCAATGCTGTTCGGACTTTCCTCTCCCTGGGAAGGGAGCGACCGCTTACTAACTAACTAGGCTGTTATTATACGATATTTGGGGCTATAAGTCGAGCTATACTTGTGCGTCCAAACACACGTTAACCTGTGCATCGGCCAACTTATTAAACTCCCTACGCACGTGGCTAAAGCTAATCCGTGGCGCAACACCGAGCAACCTTTGCACCTCGGCATAAAGAGGCTTCATGTCTGGGTGCTTAACTCTATAAATACCGTTGAGCTGCTTCATGACTAGCTCACTATCCAAGTAGAAGTCTGCCTGTTCTACTCCCGCCCCACCGAGCTTCTTCAATGCCAGAATAACTGCGCTGTATTCCGCATAATTATTCGTCCTAATGCCTAAATATTCATGATATTCGGCCAAGACCTCGTCGTTTGTTGTAGTAATTACTACGCCAGAGGCAGCGGGGCCCGGGTTGCCCCTTGAACCACCGTCGCAGAATACCTTTATGTGCTTTGGAAATTCCACCTTTAAGACATCCACAGCCATACTGCAATAACGAGTGCGCCAAAGGCTATCCTGTAGATTACAAACAGGCGTAAATTATGCGTACCCAGATACTTTAGGAGCCACTTTATGACCGCCAAACCGACCAAGCAGGAGACCAAGATGCCTACGGCAAGCTCTACGACAGAGAGATTCGGATTCGGATTCTGGACAAGACCATAGGCCTTATACATGCCTGCCCCTAGGCTGATTGGAGCTGCTAGCAAAAAGCTGAACCGAGCAGCGTCTTCCCGCTTTAGCCCCCGCCATAAGCCTGCAGTCATAGTTATGCCAGACCTAGAGGTTCCCGGTATGAGCGCTAATGCCTGAGCAAAGCCGATTACGAGTGTGTCCTTTAGCCCGATGTCCTTGCTGCCGCGGTTGAGCTTAGCAATGTTGTCCACGTAGAGCAGCAAAAAGCTAAATAAAATCATACCTACCCCTACAATGAGTGGCGCCATAGGGCTATCGTGTAGCGTTGCCTCGATCCATTTGTCTCCCACTAGGCCAACGAACGCTGCGGGCACGGAAGCGGCGGCGATGTAGAGCAACATTGGGCTACGGTCCTTCCATAGTTGCCAGAAATCCTTATAAAAGTACGCGAGTAGAGCAATGGCAGTACCTATGTGTATTGCCGCGTCAAAGGTCAGGCCGAGGTCTTGCAGCCCAAAGAGCCATGGTGTCACCAGTAAGTGCGCCGAGGAGGAGATGGGCAAGAATTCACTAATCCCTTGAATTACGGATAATAATAATAAGACGGTAAGCATGACTGTTATTGTATCTCGCTCAAGGGGTGGTCGGCAAGGTAGGCACGAATCTTGTCAGCTTCTGGCTTAAGCACGCTCATACCAACAAATCCTGAGTTCTTATCATGATCCATGTCCTCTTCGCTCTCTATTGGCACGAGGTGAACGTGCACGTGTGACACCCCCAAGCCCATCAGCTGAGCAGCAACCACCTTTGGTCGATACACGCTATCCAGCACGATCGCGAAACGTCTGGCGACGTCCATAACCTCTGCAAATTCTTCACCATCCATTTCGTAAAAGAACTCGGTCTGCTTCTTTGGAATAACCAGCGAGTGGCCTGGCTTATTCGGCGCTGCCGTAAGCATTACAAAGACTCTATCGTCTTCGTACAGCACCTCTCCAGGCAACTCGCCGGCCAAAACTTTAAGAAAAACACTCTCCTCTGCTGCCAAAACCTTCCTCCTTTACTTACCTGGTGAATATTGAACCAATTCAGTACTCACTTTGGTATTATTCGCCATTTCTTCCGCCTGGGTCATAGCCCGCTGGTACATACTGCCAATTCCCTCGACTTGTCCCATTACTGCCGATTGTGTGGCTTGGAGATAGTAGCCATAGGCGATTAGGCCCAGTGCTAAGAATAGTATTTTTGCTCGCATTGCATATGTGTCCTTCGCTACCATTATAATCTCTCGTTGCCATGGTCGCGAGCATAAGCTACTTCTTGCTCTTCCCCTCTTCCAACTCCACCCCACCCTGAATGATGGTAATAGGGGTGTTGAGGTAGTGTGAGGCGAGGGCTATGAAGTTGTCTTGTTGGGCACGGATGGAGGTTCGTTTAGCTAGGAAGTCACGGTTGAGTTTGTCTTTACGTATTTCATTACTACTTTGGTAGTACAGAGACAGAGCAAAGCAGAGCAAGAGGACAAAGAGAACATATGGGAAGCCTATGGCAGCTTGTTGAGGTACAAAGCGAGCTACAGCCAGTGCTGTACGATCTAACCAGCCGAGGCGTGAGGAGCTCGGAGTAGCTGCAGGGGTTGGGAACTGGGTTGAGACGATCTTAGGCGTTACAGAGGTTGTAGGAGGGGTTGCCGTGGTGGTAGGGCATGAGTTGGTTTCTTCGCAGGTTGGGGGCTTAGGGCAAGTGTTGGTGGTGGTACAGTCTTGAGGGCAGGTTCCACCAGATACGGAGCATGGTTTCGGACATGTGTTGGTTACTTCGCAAGGCTGAGGGCAGGTATTCGTCTGCTCACAGGTTTGAGGACAGTTACCCTGCTGTTCGCAGGTTGGTGTGACGCCGTTCGGGACGCTGAAGGCAATGCTATCCTTTGGTGGAGTGATGGGGGCGATGAAGGAATTATCAGACAGAAGAGTGTAGCCCTGAATGTCAGGGCTCAAAGAGATAGGATAACTAGGCCCGGCCAGTAAAGCACTAGATTCAATGTCGTAGACCTCCATGAGGTTAGTGTATTCCAGCCCGCCACTCGAATATGCATGCCGGGGCGTATAGAGTTTAGTCCCATTACCCCCAACTGCGAGAGCCCAAGTAGGAGGACCCTGGTAGCCAAGACCATCAAGTGGGCCTTGCCATGCCGTGAGAGGTAGCGTCTGCAGCTGGTCGTTGGCTAAGTCCACCCTCAGGAGGTAATCATCTTCTGTACTAGGCACGTTGCGACCATGAATATAGAGATTCTCGCCGCTACTATCAATATAAGTCCCGTACGGAGCAATAAAACTACTGCCTAACGGCGACACCTGGATTTGGCGGATGAAGCTACCCGTAGTTAAGTCGTATAGCTTCACAAACGACTCTCCTGTATAGTCGGCGTCTACACCAGTCCTTCTGACTGCCGCTACGTATGCCACGCCGTTTGCTGCCTGCATGGAAAGAGGATACTGGGACTCAGATGAATTGGAGTTATCTAGCGCCTCGATAGTGCGGACAAGCGACATATCGGCCGTATTTATCACGTATATCTTACCGGCGTGCGGTCGGAAGAAGCTTGAAAGGGCGATACTGGGTGGGTTCTCGGTCAGAAAGGCGTAAAGCTTTGAGCCATCTTCAGATAATGTGATTGTGCCAGTAGTATTATACGGGACGCCCAAGTCGTAACTCGTCGTTATCCCTGTATCTAAGTTGGTAGAATGAACCTCGCCATCCACCGTGGCGGCATAGAAATCTGAGCCATCTTCAGACAGGATCCCATCCGTAACAAAAGAGTTGCTGCCAGTATCTAGGGTGGTAATATTAGCTGAAGTGAAATCAATCAGCCACACTTTAGGCTGGTTAGGGGCGACGTCAAATCCGTTCACTATCAGGCCGTTTAGTGCTGAAGAATATGCCACCCCTCCGTAGCCGTACGAGTATGTAGGCATAACTATTTCCTTCACCAGGGCATCCGTAGATGTGTCATAGGCTTTAATAACAGTTCGCAGATTGTAAAAGTCTATCACCGGCACGAACATTACTTCCGCTCCGGGGATCCACTTGGCATCAAGAGTGTGGCTGCCTACCCTAATGTTGGCGGCTTGGTAGCTCCAGAGGCCTTCGGAGTTAGCCGTAGTAGTACCTATCTGCTGGTTATCTACAAACAGGGTAATCGTTTGGTTAGCTGGGCCGGTACCGGTTACGAGGCTATTGCCTCCAGTAAAGGTAGCGTTATTGCCTGGAGAGGTTATGGTAACGAAGGGGGTGTTAACAATTGGTGCTGGAGCCGGATCCACAACAAGGGTGAGCTCTTGAGTGTCGGTGTTGAAACCATCGTCCGCCTGGACAGTGAAAGTGTAGCTGCCTGCTGTAGTTGGGGTGCCTTCTAGGTAGCCATTGAGCGTAAGAGAGATGCCGTCCGGGAGAGAGCCAGACACAAGGGAGAATACCGGCTGGGTAACGTAGTTGGAATACTGAATCGTAATATCATAAGGGGCATCAACCCTGCCATTCGGTAGCGTAGCGGTATCGATGGCTAAACTCGGGAAGTCTGGAACAACGATCGTGTACTCCTGGGTGTCAGTTCCTCCCTGCCCACTCCCCCTGCTATCTTGAGCCTGGATGGTAAACGTATATGTACCGGGCTTAGTTGGATTGCCGGCCACGGATATCGAGGTATTCCCCAGAGCCTGGAGTGATAGGCCGGGGGGCATTGTGCCTGCAATGACGGTGTAGGTGACATCTCCAACACTTCCTTGTGAGTAGACGTTTTCGCTATACGGCAGACAACAAGGTTGAGAATGAACAATGTCAGGCAAGGCCACAGTTGTAATCTCTAGTGGAGCCTGATATGCCTCGACAACGATGCTTAGGGCCTGGGTGTCGGTGGAGTTGCTGTCCGCTGCTGTAACCTCGAAGTTAAACGTGCCCGCCTGCGTCGGAGTCCCCGTAATATAGCCAGTCGATGAGTTCAGGCTCAAGCCATCAGGTAGCGCGCCGGAGCTGACCGAATAGGTCACTCCACCCGTAGCATTGTCTATATTCACGAGGTCTTGATATTCAACCGTGGTAGTACCGCCCTGGAGTGCAGTAGTTGCAATGTTGATTGGCACATCAGGGCAGGCAGACGTTGTAAATGTTGCATCATTTCCGTAGGTAGTACCATTTGCATCAGTAGCAAATGCCCTGAAGTGATATACTGTGCCACATGTTAGTCCAGAAATGTTTGACTGAATTGCAGATGAGTAAGTAATAAGTTGGGGCGGTCCTTGCTCAGTCCAGTCCCAGGATGCAGTAACAACATTGCCTTCATTATCCACCCAAAGCGAGTGTGGCCTGTACTCATTAACAGCAGATTGGTCGTAAAACCAACTTAATATAAACTGGCCATTGGAATCAAACTTTTGGATTCGATCACGATCTACGATATAAACATTATCATTAGCATCAACGGCGATAGCCGAAGGGATAGTAAACTGGCCACTCGTTGTCCCATTGCCGTAGTAACCAGGCCCAGTGCCCCCGATTGTTAGTATCGGCTGGCCCGTTGTAGCAGCATTGATTTTGTGAACACTATGATAGGTGCTATCAACAACGTAAATATCATCATTCGTATCTATTGCTAGGTCGTACGCAGGATGCCTGTATATCCACTTATCGCCGCCTTGCCCAATCGGGACCGTCCAGTCATTCAAGAGCACCGTGCCAGAAGCGTTATAGCTATGCACATAGCTACGATACTCTCGCAGATACCAGGGCCCGGAAGCGTTCATGCCAGTTACATACACACTACCAGTCGAATCAACAGCAACTGCCGTGTGCTCATCACCCGTCGGCAATGCAAATTGCCCCTCATAGCCGCCCTTTTGGCTAAGAATCTGCACTCGGTCGTTATAGTCGTCCACTAAATATAATTTTCCATCCGGGCTAATGGCAATGTCTGTCGGATGGCTGAACTGACCATTCCCGCTACCTGTCGAACCCCAGGTGCTTTGTAAAATCCCGTTTTTCGAGTACTTGAGGATATTATTGTTTGTGGTGTCGACTATAAATCTATTGCCGTCAGCGTCAACCGTCATACCATATGAGGCGTAATTAGCTTGCAAGTTAGAACTGGCTGCAATCGTATATGACG
>CAYTBW010000010.1:0-20046 GCA_964436255.1 uncultured Candidatus Saccharibacteria bacterium
GGTGATAATGAAGAAAAGGACATAAATATGTCGTTGCGTTCTATTTGGCTGGGGCGGAGGGATTCGAACCCCCGAATGCCGGCACCAAAAGCCGGTGCCTTACCACTTGGCGACGCCCCAGTATCGAACGAGAATAACAGAACAATCTTAGCCCAAAAAGGGGATATTTTCAACCTGACGGATGAGTATTGGAGCAATTAATAAGGTATAATGAGCTCATGCAAAAGAAACAATTAGTATTTGACCTAGAATTTGTAACAGAAAAGTTCGAAGACCTCGACGAGGCTACTCAGAAGGATCTCAGTAAGCGCTTGCCCGACAAAGAGCTTGACCCAGTGGGCTATGCTAAGGAATTCGCCGAGATGGAGCGCCGTATGAGTTTCTCGCCACTCCTAAGTCGCATTATCGCTATTGGCGTGTATGATCCAGCCGAAGACAAAGGCGCAGTTTACTATGATGCCGGGGATACAAGCCCAGAAGATACCGAGATTGACGGCGTTAAGTACGCCGCTATGACCGAAGCTGAGATGCTCGTAAAGTTCTGGGCATTGGCCGACATTACTGACGAGTTTATTAGCTTCTTTGGGCGCCGCAGCGACGCTCCGTACCTGGCGATCCGCTCAGCTATTAACGGCATTAAGCCGAGTAAAGACTTAATTAGCAATCGCTACAACTCATCGCACCAATCTGGCGCGATCCACTACGACCTGGCCGAGATGCTGAGCTTTTACGGCACGGCGATGTACAAAGGTAGCCTGGACGCGTGGTGTAGGGCATTTAAGATTACGAGCCCTAAGTCTGAGACGATGAGTGGGGCAGAGGTGCCACAGGCGTATCGCGATGGGCGTTACTTCGAGATTGCCAAGTACAATATGGACGACATTAAGGCGACTGCCAAGCTCTATGACTACTGGCAGCGCTACGTAAAAATGTAGATTGAAAACCGAGGAGGAAATCATGTTGAAAGTTGGAGATAAAGTACCGAGTTATAAGTTGCAGGATCAAGATGGGAACGAGCATACCGAAGCAGAATTAATGGGCAAGACAACACTGGTATACTTTTATCCCAAGGACAATACGCCTGGCTGTACTGCCCAGGCTTGTCAGTTACGCGATAATCTAGAGGATTTGCGTAAGGATGGGATAGAGGTTATTGGTGTAAGTGCGGATACCGTAAAGAGCCACCGTGGCTTTGCCGATAAGTTTAAGCTACCATTCACAATCCTCGCCGACACCGAAAAGGCCATGACGCAGGCGTTTGGCGCCTTTGGCGAAAAGAGCATGTTTGGAAAGAAGTATATGGGGATAACGCGGTCGAGCTTCTTGATTGGTCCTGATGCGACCGTGCTGGCAGTATGGCCAAAGGTTAAGCCGCTGCATCAGGTGCAAGACGTGCGTGATTGGCTGGCTGCCAACAAATAGTCGATGATCTGGCTCCTAGTAGCTCTCGTTTTCTTAAGCGGTTTTCTGTACGCCGTGTTCTTCGGCGCTCCGTATGTGCCGGCGTTTAAACAAGACTTTGATGAGCTTTTTGACCTAACCGGCGTTAAGAAGGGCTCGAAATTTATTGATCTAGGGAGCGGTGACGGCAAGGTACTGCTTGCGGCTGCCCAGCGTGGTGCGACAGTGACAGGCTATGAGATAAACCCCGTGCTATGGGCGGTTAGCACTTGGCGGCTACGCAAGTTTCGTGGCCATGCTCGGGTGAAGCTTGGTTCGATGTGGCGAGCTGATATAGTAAATGCTGACGTGGTGTATATGTATTTACACACTAAATGGATGGATAAGATGGAGCGGAAGCTAAAGGACGAACTGCAGCCAGGCGCCAAAGTAGTGTCTTACGTCTTCACATTCTCCGGTCTCAAGCAGATTGCCAAGACCCGTAATGCGCAGGTTTATGAACTTTGACCGCCGCGTAGGTAGCCGGTACAATATAGAGTAAGAAAAGGAGGTCCATGAGTTATACATTCACCCCAAAAGAGGTTCAACCACTGAAGTACAAGAGTGTGCCCGGAATCAGCGAGCGACAGCTGGCCGAGCACCATGACGTGCTCTACGCAGGATATGTTAAAAAGTACAACGAGATCATGGAGAAGCTTGATAGTGTTGACTTAAGCGCTACCAACGCAACATATTCAGAGCTACGTGAGCTCATGGTGGAAAAGGCTTTTGCCCTCAATGGAGCCAAGCTACATGAGTTGTACTTCGCGAATCTTACTGACGCACCAAGTGAGGCGAGTGGCAAGGCAAAGGACATCCTGGCCAAGCAGTGGGGGAGCTTCGAAGCATGGCAGGACCAGTTTGCCGCACTCGGCGTTGCCTCTCGCGGCTGGGTCGTATTGGCTTACGATTATGCCCTTGGACGATTTGATAATTACATCCTAGACGCTCATAATCAGGGCAGTATTGTCGACACTGAAATTGCCCTGGTGATGGACGTGTATGAGCATGCTTACTTCTTGGACTATGGCACAGCTCGCAAGGACTACATCGCGAAGTTCATGGCGGCAATTGACTGGGCAGAAGTGAATAAGCGCGTAGCACACCACGAAGTATAATTTAAAGGAGAAATATATGTTGAAACTAAACCAACCAGCACCAGAATTTAAACAACCAGCCTACGAAGCCGGCAAGGACTTCACCGAAGTCTCATTGAGCGACCAGAAGGGCAAGTGGGTAGTACTGTTCTTTTACCCGCGGGACTTTACCTTTGTGTGTCCTACTGAAATCCGTGGCTTTGCTAAGGCAGAGAAGGAATTTGCTGATATTGACGCAGTGATCCTAGCTGCTTCAACTGATAGTGTGCATTCGCACAAAGCTTGGTTCGAGCGTGACTTGAAGGAAGTAAAATTCCCAATCCTAGCCGATACGGCTCATACGCTCGCACGTGATTACGAGGTATTGAACGAGTCTGATGGCACTGCAGAACGTGGTACATTCATTATCGATCCGGAAGGCAATTTGCGCTATATCGTAGTGTCAGATGGCAATGTAGGAAGAAGCGTCGAGGAAACTCTGCGCGTAGTTAAGGCTTTGCAGACTGGCGGACTCTGCCCAATTGATTGGGAACCCGGCGACGCAAACTTGAAGGCTTAGGTATAGAATATGCCGCCTATTGATCCACTAGAGCTGAATAACCCAGGACCTGTGCCCCAGCCAATGCCTGTGGAGGGTCAAACCTCGAGCTCGATTGCCAAACTCAAGAAGATGAAATTCATGTTGATCGGCGTCAGTATCGTGGCCGTAATCCTGCTCGTAACTACGCTGGTGTTTGCTGCCGGTGCATCTACGACCACAGCAGAGCTAGATGCCAAGTACGCAGCTGGTGTCGAGGACGGTAAGGCTGAACAGAAGAAGGCTGATGTAGCCGAATACAACAAGGCCACGGTGAGTAGTACACGCACCTACACGGCGCCGGTAGTGCACGGCAGCTTCGAGATTACTTACCCGAAGGCCTGGAACTTGTCTATAGACTCAACCTCTGCGCTACCTGTGGACGGGCTGGTTGATCCAGGTTATGTGAACCTCGTTTCTGCCGAGCATGCTCTTAAATTCGCCCTACAAGACAAGGCATTTGAAAGCTCCAAAAAGGACTATGACGACCTGATGAAGAAGGGCGCTAAGCGCACCGAAGTAACCGTGTCGGGTATTAAGGGCTATCAGTATGTCGGCAAGATCAATGAAGATGCCAAGGAGGCGGTCGGTACGGTTGTGATCGTGCCCTTGCGCGACAAGACAATGCTTTTGCAAACTGACAGCAACGAACTCTATGCTGATGCATACAAGCAGATGGTTGAGACAGCGAAGCTCAAGCCGTAATCTCCTGAGGGGACATTAGCGCAATAACACTTGTGCTTGCCGACAGCCGGCAAACAACGTAGCTTAGAGATATGAATCAGAGGGTGAGTAAGTGGCACGTAAATTCGACGGCTTCGTATGGGGCATTCTTGCATTGGACGTCTCACTATTTACAGAGTCCACTCCTCGCCGTATCCGGCTATTTGGAAATGCTTGATGACAAGGGATATTCCAGGCACCGCACAAATATACTGACCGATGCTAAGATTGCTGCACGAAGATCCCAGGATATTCTAATAAGTCTTGTATTGCTACACAAGCAGCTTGATGGTGGTGGAAAGCCAGCCGCAGCAACAGTAGAAAAGCTGTTGGCGAGAGTATCGAGTGAATCGGGCATTAAGTTAAAGCCTCAGCGTAGCCGGGTGCTGCCGATGGCATGCATTGATGAGTCGGCTGCAGCTGACGCGATCTCGCTACTCCTGCGCGCGCTCAACGAACCAATAGGCCGTAAATCAATTACTACCAGGTACCGCCAGAAGGGGGATGAGCTTGTGGTTCATTTGGGCCTGCCAAAGGCACGCCGTGAGCATACAAGCCTACTAAAGGCACTATCTGTAGTCCCAGCTGAGCGTTATCCGCTTGTTGCCGGAGAGCATACTTTGCTCGCGGCTGCATACGTAGTGCTCAGGAAGTCGGGTATTCGCATGGTGATTCGCCCCCGTAAACTCGGGAGTCTGGATATATACCTGCATATTCCCGTCATGCAACAACTAACTCTAGTTGATATCACTCCTGATCTCGGTTAAGCTAAGGAGGACAGGAGGGTACACGTGACGAAGAAAAAAACTGTCCTCATGATTGAGGACGATGAGCTACTTGCCAAGATGTATGGCTTAAAGCTAGAGATGGCAGGCTATGATGTGTTGCTCGCTCATAACGCCCGTGATGCGCAGGCCATTGCGCAAGCGAACACCCCTGACGTGGTTTTGCTCGACATATTACTGCCAAAGGTGAATGGGCTAACAGTGCTGAAAGATTTGCGCAAGAGCCCCAAGACAATGCACTGCCCAGTAATTATCCTGACAAACCTCACCGGGTCCGAAGTGGATATGGACGAAGAGGTTGCCGATGCACTTGGGGTGGTGGCATATTTAGTTAAGTCAAAAGTAACTCCCGAGCGAGTCTTACGAGAAGTTGCCGCCGCCGTTGGCAAATAGGGGGTAATTATGACGTACTATAAGACCCAAGGAGTCCTGCTGCGCAGGCATAACCTTGGCGAAGCTGATCGCATTCTGACCTTACTCACGCCCGATCAGGGCAAGATTAAGGTGGTGGCCAAAGGCGTGCGCAAGGGCAGAAGCAAGATGGCTGGCCACTTGGAGCCATTTGTAGTGGTTGATCTGCATATAGCCAAGGGCAGGAACTTAGACATTATTACCTCTGCTCGAGGACAGCGCTATTACGACCCAGCTCACTCCCAGCTAGACCAGCTGGCCTTAGCCCATTTGTTGCTCGAAATTTGTGATAAGGTACTGACCGAGCAACAGCCGCAGCCTGAGGCTTACGCCCTGCTACTAGAGTCGTTGGCTGCGATGGAGCTTGGCGTAGATCCGAATCTGGTTCGTCACTATTTTTACGTTCGGCTACTTGATTCACTAGGGCATCGCCCGGAGATACACAATGAATTAGATAGACAGGAGTATTATTTGCTTTTGCAGTCCGGCCTGCTTAGCGACAACCGTACGAGCGAGGATTCAGCCGTTGTGTCGGTCGACATAGTTAAGCTATGGCGACTTATGTATGCCAACCCACTCGAGCAGGTAGCCCGCGTCACCACTGCTAGCGAACTCGCCAGCAAAGCCCAGGCAAGCATAGAGAGATTTTACGACTATCAGTTTGGGGTCCGGTTTCGATCTGAGCAGATTCTAGGCTGACCATCCGTAGTCTTTAAGGTATAATATGATTCATGAGTGAAAACAACCCAACCCTATCAATGGAAGAATTAGTTAGTTATGCTAAGCGACGCGGATTCGTGTTCCAGGCCAGTGAAATTTATGGCGGAATCGCAGGGTTTTACGACTATGGCCCATATGGCGTGGAGCTAAAGAATAATCTGAAGCGCGCGTGGTGGGGGGCTATGGTGAATGCCAACCCAAATATCGTTGGGCTCGACAGCGCAATTATCCAGAATGCACGTGTTTGGGAGGCGAGTGGACACACTGAGCGCTTTAGCGACCCAATGGTCGATTGTAAGGCTTGTAAGAAGCGCTTTCGGGCCGATAAGCTCGTGGACATTGACAGCACCGATCATGCTGAGCTTATGGCGGGGCTTAAGGGCCTTAAGTGTCCGAACTGTGGGGCAGAGGAGTGGACCGAGCCACGAGAGTTTAATCTACTCATGCAGACGTCCCTAGGGGCCGTAGAGGGCGATAAAGCTGTAGCGTACTTGCGAGGTGAAACGTGTCAGGGAATCTATACGAACTTTGCCAACGTAGTTGATACTGCGCGCAAGAAGCTGCCTTTCGGTATCGCCCAAATTGGGAAGGCGTTTAGAAACGAGATTACTCCAGGTGACTTTTTATTCCGCCAACGTGAGTTTGAGCAGATGGAAATGCAGATGTTCGTATTGCCCGATCAGGCAGCAGAAATCTATGCCGATTGGAAAGAGCGCCGCATGGCCTGGCACCAGCGCTACTTCAATAAGGTTAAGCTACGCTTCCGCGAGCACGGACCTAATGAACGTGCTCATTACGCCAAAGAGGCCTGGGATATTGAATACGACTTCCCATTCGGCTTTAAAGAGGTGGAAGGCATTCATAACCGAGGCGATTGGGACCTGTCGCGTCATAGCAAGTTCTCTGGCAAGGAGCTGACATATTTTGATGAAGCCAAGGGTGAGCACGTCATACCTTGGGTGGTGGAAACCTCGGTGGGTGCGGACAGACTATTCATGCAAGCATTGCTTGATGCGTATGACGAAGAAGACGTGAATGGCGAAAAGCGCATCGTAATGCGCTTTCATAAAGACTTGGCACCAGTTAAGGTTGCTATATTGCCACTTAGCAAAAAACCCGAACTTAGCGGTTTGGCGCAGGAAGTTTACGCCTCACTCGGAGGTAAATACAGCCTAGAATATGATGAGACGCAATCAATTGGCCGCCGCTACCGCCGGCAAGATGAAATTGGTACACCATACTGCGTAACTGTAGACTTCGATAGCCTAGAAGACAGGGCCGTAACGGTTCGTGATCGTGACACGATGGCGCAAGAACGTATAAAGATCGAAGAGCTCCCGGCTTACCTCAAGGCCAAGCTAGAGAATTAGTCCGTAAAACGAATGAGAGCCCCGAGTGGAGCGTTGAGGCTCTCATTCGGGGCTCTTGGTGTTGCGCCCTGGTCTCATCAGAACAGCAAGCCGACCTCGGGGTCGTCGAGCAGCTGCGCCGCGGCCGTGAAGGCCTTGTCGGGCAGGTTCTGGTCGCAGAACCACTTGCTGTCGGGGTTCTCCGCGCGCCAGGCCTTGCGGGCATCCGTGACGCGGTAGTTGAACTCAGCCCCGAAGCAGGTGGCCAGGAAGCGATCTTGCGCTTCCGTTGCCCCACTTGCGCCGACGATGGTGCCCTCGACGTCGACGGAGTGGCCGTAGACGAAGGAGCCGTCGGGGAGCAGGTAGGGCTTGACGTAGGCGAGCGTGCCGCAGTCTTCACCGTGCTGCCAGTGTTCGAATGCCTTGCCGACCCCGTTGGGGAGGAAGTCCGGCCCTTCCAGTCCGACGGCGAGGAGGGCCAAGATGGCGTTCTGCGGCGGCGTGCTCCTGGGAGCCGTCGGGTTCATCAGGCACAGCCCAAGGCTGTTGCGCTTGAACTCGCCGCTGCCGTACCGGTTGAAGACCTCCACGTGCAGGTTCGTGGCGATCTCGTCGAGCATCCTGTAGAGCTCGACATCCGGGATGGTGTGCGGGTAGGGGTTCGAGAGCACTTTCAACTTGAAAGCGGCCATTGTCTTCTCATTCCTGTAGGGTTCTTGCCACGAGTCCTTCGTAGCCAAGGTCCGCCAATGCGAATAGTGCTATATTAACACTTTTATGCTAATAAGTCAATAATACCTATGCTTAGATCTTGAGGGTAACGCCTACAATGATGCCGATCGTAGCAGCTATTCCGCCGACTACAAGTACTTCGATGCCGCTGCGTAAGGGGCTCTTGTCGGTAATGGTGCCCTTTACTAATCCAAGCAAAAAGAGTCCGACTAAGGCAGCCGCCATGCTGGCGGGTAGTGCCATGCTGCCCTGAACGAACATGATAGGTAGCAGGGGGACCATACCAGCCAGTCCGTAAGATACTAACATAATCAGGCCGCCCAGAATAGGACTTGTGCGCTTCTTGCCCTTGGTGAGGTCCTGCGTGGTTTCTTCGCTCAAAAACTCGCCAGCAGCCATGCTAACGGCTTCTACGGCTACACCGACCACTCCTGCCAATATGACCAGTTTAGGGTCCTGTGTGCCCACGGCTACACCGGCAATCAGCCCTGTAGTGGATACCAGGCTGTCTTCGATGCCAAAGAACGAACTACGTACATAATCGCTGGCTGGTCGCTTTCTTCTCATGCTTGGTATTATACGTGGCTCCTAGGCATAAGTGAAATTGTACAAATTACTTGTTCATGGCCTGTTCGGTATCATGACGTTTAGGGCCCAAATAAAGCAAAAAAAGCACTATGCGAAACGTAAGAAATTCAGTCCAAAGTATTTACAGTGGGTGGAGTAGCGGCGTATAATGAGTCCAGTGGGTAAAAGTGGGTAAGAGAAAAAGACAAAACACATGGATTTCTTTCAACGCAAACTAGATGACAAAAACCGGTTAACCATACCGAAGGAGTTGCACGAAGAATTCGGGAGTGACGTCGTAATTACCCAAGGATTTAAAAACTACCTGCACCTTTACCCGAAAACGGTTTGGAACAACGAAATGGAATCAGCTCTGCAAGGGGATATCCTCGATGAGCGTATAGCTGATTTGAACGTTAAGTTTCGCACCGGAAAGATTGTAGCAGCTCTGGACAGCAAGCAGGGCAGAGTTACTTTAGAGGCTCACCACCTGGCTTATGCAGGCATCAAACGCGAAGTAGTCGCGGTTCGTGCCGGCAAATACTGGCGCATTAGCGCAGCCTAAGCTAGGTGATGGGTTTCTAGCCAACTAGAAGCAGTACTTTTACAAAAACAAATACAAAAATCAAAGTTAGCTACTCGGCAGTCAGTAGGCGAAGTATGGGGAGCGCCTTAATTCCGCCCCAAGTACCACAAAACTCCACCTCACAAACACTTTTCAAGGACTTATCATCATTCGTGACAAGTCCTTGCCACACGAGCTGGCATTACCTCGCCAGCTCATTACTCGAACAAAAACAAAAACAAAAATAGACAACTGGCTGCTGAATAGGTAACCTTGACAATATGGAACGACACATACCAGTATTATGCGATAGGGTAGTGGAGGTACTTAAGCCAGCACCAGGTGAGGTCTTTATAGATTTGACTGCCGGGTTCGGTGGACACAGTACTGAACTGCTTGAACGCGTAGGACAGCACGGCAAGGGCATTATGCTCGATCAAGACCCAGAGGCCATCACGGCCCTACAGGAACGATTCGCGGATAAACCCAACGTGCAGATCGTAAAGGCCAACTTCGCAGGTATTGACGAGTTGGATTTGCCCAAAGCGGACATGATCTTGGCAGACATCGGGGTTTCCTCGGTGCAGCTAGATCGTTCGGAGCGGGGATTTAGTTTCTTACACGACGGCCCGCTAGATATGCGCATGGACACCACAACGGGTGAAACCGCAGCAGATTTAGTAGCTGACTTAAGCGAGGCAGACCTAGCTGACGTCATTTACCAATACGGCGAAGAGCGCCAGAGTCGTCGGATAGCCAAAGCAATAGTGGAAGCGAGGAAGGTGAGCACTGTTACTTCGACCGAGCAGCTTGCTTCGATAATCGAGGCGGCGATCGGTCGGCACGGCAAGCACCACCCAGCCACCAAGACATTTCAGGCGCTGCGTATAGCAGTCAATGATGAACTCGGTGCGCTGGAGAGGATGTTACCTCAGGCTACCCGACAGCTTAAACCAGGCGGCCGCCTAGCGGTCATAACCTTCCACTCGCTCGAAGACAGAGTTGTGAAGAACTACTTCCGTAGTCTGGTTAAGCCGCTTAAGAACGATATGGGTCACGATGTGTCAGTTCCAGAATTTAGATTAGTTACCAAAAAGCCGATTTCAGGCTTGGATGAAAAAGATTTCAATCCGCGTGCCAGGAGCGCTAAGCTTCGGGCCGTAGAGCACATAAAATAAACAAAAACAAAAAGGAGGCATACCTATGTCAGTACAAGTCAAAGGTCACAGCCGAGCTGTTAAGCTCAAAGTTCGAATCGTTAAGTAAATTCTTAACACCCAACAAAAACAAAAACAAAAACAAAAATTTTTAAAACAAAAGGAGAAACGATGTCTACTGCTACAGTTGCCATGCGCCGAAACCAGAACTTTACTCGAAATCAGACTCAGATCAAATCTGGTCCTCTGACAATCGCACTTATGTTGATTAGCTTGGTGATTTTGCTATCATTACTATATCTGTCGCAGGTAACGAAGACATCGACATTTAACTACAAGCTGTCTCAGCTTTCACAGAGCAAACAGGAACTGCAGGCAAAGAAGGAAAAACTACAGGTCGATGCAGCTCGCCTGCAGTCAATCTCGGCAGCTCGTCAGTCGGCCGTTGCAAAGTCAATGGTAGCAGTTGATAAGGTAACGTACGCAGACCAAGTAAGATAGGGGGGTATTTGGGATTCACGCGCGAAATACAGGCCAAAAGGCGCCTGAACATAATCACAGCCGCAATGGGGCTGTGTTTTGTGGTTATCGTGGGCCGCTTGTTCCAGGTGCAGGTAGTACTCGGTCAGAAATACGAAGCCAAGGCCACATCGCAGCAGTCGCGTAAGTTCCAGATACCGGCATCTCGCGGTCAGGTATATCTGGACGAGAACGGCGAGCTCTATCCAGTTGCGTTAAATCAAAAGTTGAATTTATTGTATGTCGATCCGAAGTTTATTACGCAGCCTGAGAAGGCGGCCAAGGAGCTGGCTGGGGTCACGGGGCTTGATAGAGACAAGCTTAAGCAGCAGCTGACCTTTAAGAAGTCGCGCTACGTCGAGCTCAAGCAGCGGGTGGGTAGTGATGAAGCGGCAAAGATCCGAGCACTAAAGATACCAGGCGTAGTGTTGCGGCCCGAAGATTATCGATATTACCCTGAAGGTAGCCTGTTTTCGCACATCCTGGGCTACGTGAATAGCGATGGCGAAGGTCAGTATGGACTGGAGCAATACCTAGACACAGACCTAACAGGCCGCAACGGACTTCTAAAGGCCGCCACGGACAGTATGGGCGTTCCGATAGTTAGCAACGAGAACACCATTGTGGAGCCTAAGAACGGCCAAGACGTGGTTCTAACGATAGACAGAAGCATCCAGGCCGTAGCGAGCGAGGCACTTGTAAAAGCGGTGCAGGAAAACCGTGCCGAATCAGGCAGTATTATCGTAATGGACCCACAGACCGGTGCGGTGAAGGCACTCGTGAACTACCCAGATTATGACCCCAATAATTATGGAGCTGTGAAAGGCACCGATTATGGAGTGTTCCGTAATCGTGCAGTTACAGACCTATTTGAGCCTGGATCTGGGTTTAAGGTTATTACTATGGCGTCTGCGCTTGATGCTGGCAAGGTTGATCCAGACACCACGTATAACGACACTGGTGAAGTGGAGGTCAGCGGAAAAACGATTCGAAACGCTGAAAACCACAAGTACGGCGTACAGACGATGTATGACGTAATACAAAAATCCCTAAATACCGGGATGGTCTTCATACTCAAAAAATTTGGTTCAGATCAAAATAAGGTTACCCGCGCTGGCAAAGACGCACTCTACGGCTACATACAGAAGTTTGGCTTTGGGGTCCGCACCGGCATCGAGCAATCTGGCGAGGCAACAGCTACGGTTAAGCCTCCTTCAACCTACGACATTGACTACGCAAATATGACCTTTGGCCAGGGTATTGCCGTTACGAGTATTCAGCTCGTACAAGCAGTAGGGGCGATCGCGAATGGCGGCAAGTTGTATCAACCGTATTTGGTGGACGGCGTGGTGCAAAAGAGTGGTGAGGTCCGCAAAAACCAGCCAAAGCTTATTAATTCGCAGGTTGTGAGCTCTCAGGCTGCTGCTCAAACAGCGTCCATGATGACGCGAGTGGTGGAAAAAGGGTCTGGTTGGGCTACTAAGATGCCAGGCTATAGCATTGCCGGTAAGACCGGTACGGCTCAGGTGCCTAAGGCGGACGGAACAGGCTATGAAGAGGTCAAGAACATTGGTAGCTTCGTCGGATTTGCGCCCGTTGAAGACCCTAAGTTCGTTATGCTGGTTCGTATTGATTATCCCAAAGTGGAGGGCTTTGCCGAAAAGACAGCAGTACCGGCATTCGCCACCGTGGCAAAGGCTTTGATGAAGTATTATCAAATACCGCCCAAGGGCAGCCAGTAAGAATAATATGGTAAAATAAGGCACAGATATGACAGAAACACTCAGTATTACGTTCGATCAATTATCACAGGTATTGCTCCAGGCATTTCTAGGCTTCGCTGTGGCAATGGCACTTACCCCCGTATACACGCACTTTGCTTATAAGTATAAGTGGTGGAAAAAGGCTCGCACGCATTCGTCGACCAGCGGTGAGGCAACGCCTATTGTACACAGCCTGCAGGCCGCAAAGCATGCTCGTGATTTCCCGACCATGGCAGGCATAATCGCCATTGCGGCCGTAGTTCTCGTGACGGTTACCCTGAACTTTAGCCGTAATCAGACGTGGTTGCCCCTGTTTGCGTTTGTGTGTGCTGGAATCGTCGGTCTTATTGATGACTACATTAATGTTCGTGGCTCAAAGAACTTAGCAGGCGGTTTGCAGTCTCGGTTGAAGTTCTTCTTGATCCTTGGCATTGCCACTGCCGGCGCTCTATACTTCTACTTCAAGCTCGGTTACAACTTGATCCACGTGCCTGCGGTAGGCGACTTTAGTATCGGCTGGCTGTATATTCCACTATTTATTATTGTCGTCATATCAACAGCTAACGCTGTGAACATTACCGACGGACTTGATGGCTTGGCGGGTGGCTTGCTGAGCCTATCCTTTGGGGCTTTTGCCGTTATCGCCATCGCCCAGGGCAACTACGGCATCGCCGGATTTTGCGCAGCTGTAGTCGGAGCAATGTTGTCCTACACCTGGTTCAATATATTTCCGGCAAGATTCCTGATGGGGGATAGCGGGGCGTTCGCATTGGGCACGGCTCTCGGTGTTGTGGCGATGCTGACGAACTCGGTGTTTATTTTGCCAATTATTGGTGCGGTATTCGTTGCAGAGGCGGGCTCTAGTTCGATCCAGATTCTTTCGAAGAAGATTCGCAAAAAGAAGGTATTCCTTTCTGCTCCCGTACATCATCATCTGCAAGCTATTGGCTGGCCTGAAACTAAGGTGACTATGCGATTCTGGGTAATTGGTGTAGTTTGTGCTGTTGCCGGTATGCTCATTGGCTTAGTAGCAGGCGGTTAGTCGTGCGCAGGAGGGAAAGAGCTCAGCCAGCTCAAAAAGCGACGGATCAGCGCGCTCATCAACCAGATTATTTGCTCACGGTGATCGTTATGGCGCTTGTAGCAATCGGCATGATTATGCTCTACGCCACAGGCTCCATCGTTAAGTTGTCGATCACAGGCGGCATTAACGGCAAGAACACCTTCTTTACCACGCAGCTTATCAGCTTTATCCTGGGCATTGTTGTCTGGTACATAGTATCCAAAATACGTTATGATTTCTGGCGCAAATATTCGCTCTACTTATTTCTAGGCTCATTCTTCCTAATGTTATTAGTACTCGTGCCCGGTTTGGCGCCGCCAACAAACGGAGCATCGCGATGGCTTAGGCTTGGCGGGCTAAGTGTGCAACCAGTTGAGTTCTTTAAACTGGGTTTAATTCTGTATTTAGCGACTTGGCTCGAGAAGAATAAGGGTTCGCTCGGTAGCTTTATGAGTGGGCTTATGCCGTTCCTACTTATACTCGGGTCATCGGCGTTTTTAGCAGTGTTTGTACAGCGTGATATGGGGAGTGGCATGGTGCTCTTTACCGCTGGAATGAGCGTGCTCTTCATGTCCAGCATGCCACTTTGGCTCTATGGTAGTGCCTTTGGAGTCTTCGCCGCTGGCGGGGCACTTATGATCATGACCCAGCCCTACCGACTTGCCCGTGTTATGACATTTTTCAATCACAAGGAAGATGTGAGCGCGAGCGGATATCACATCAATCAGGCCTTAATTGCGCTTGGTTCGGGTGGTATACTAGGTAAGGGATTAGGCAACGGCCTGCAGTCCTATGGTTATCTGCCAGAGTCTACAAATGACTCGATATTTGCCATATTAGGCGAACAATTTGGCTTATGGGGCACATCTATTGTGGTGGGGCTCTTCGCCCTGCTGGTGTACCGGGGTCTTTCGATCGTGCGTCGAGCTCCTGATGACTTCTCGCGCTTAGTAGCGGTAGGCATAACGGCGTGGTTCGGCTTCCAGGCGATTATTAATATCGCTGCGATGCTTAATTTAATCCCTCTAACCGGGATTCCGTTGCCATTCATTAGTTACGGGGGCACAAGTATGTTGGCGTCACTCGTAGCAATTGGGATATTGCAGAACATTTCAAAATACACTGTAAAGGAGGCCACTGATGCGCATCGTGGTGTCGGGGGGCGGAACGGCGGGGCATATTTCGCCGATTCTAGCAGTCCTCGAAGAGTTAAAACGACTCGATAAAAACTTAGAAGTTCTGTTCATTGGCTCTGGTGGGCCAATGGAGCAAAAGATCCTCGCTGGTGCAGGAATTGAGTATGTGCGTATTCCAGCAGGCAAGTTTCGTCGTTATGGCCGAAAGTTCTACGAAGCGGCAATAGACGCCCGCACAAACTGGAAGAACTTCAAAGACTTCTTTAAGTTTAATGGCGGGGTGTTCAGGGCGTATCAGCTAGTTCGCAAATATAAGCCTGACGTGGTTTTCGTGAAAGGGAGCTACGTTGGTTTACCTGTAGGGCTTGCTGCAAAATGGCTTAAGATCCCCCTAGTACTCCACGATTCCGATACGGTACTGGGTATGACAAATAAGATCTTATCTAAAAGCGCCAAAACAGTGGCGACTGGATTCCCGACAGAGTTTTATAGGGAGTACGGTCTTAAGAACCTTGTTTTTACCGGTAATCCTTTGCGTCGGAGTGCCATTGAGGGCAACAAGCAGGAAGCCCGACTACACTTCGAGATACAAGAACAAAAGCCGAACATTCTCATCTTTGGGGGCTCGCTCGGTGCTCAAAACGTCAACCATACCGTGTTTGACCATATGGAGCAGTTTGCTCGGAGATACAACGTTGTCCATGTAGTGGGGGAGGCGGAAATCGAAAGGGCGCGGTTTTTGGCAAGCAAATTACCAAAAGAACTAGAAACTTCCTATAGGCCATATAGTTTTTTAAAACAAGAAATGGGCTTGGCATACAGTTTGGCAGATGTCGTGGTTTCTAGAGGCGGCGCGAATAGCTTGGCCGAGCTTATGCACTGGGCAAAGCCAGCGATCGTTGTCCCGCTTCCAACAGCCGCGAATAATGAGCAAACAAAGAACGCTCAGTACCTAGCCCGAGCTGGCGCAGTCAGAGTTTTACCGGAGAAGGGTTTGACCGGCATGCGGCTACTCAATGAAATAGAAAAGTTATTTGCCGCGCCAAAGGATATGCGGTATCTGTCTGCGACTATCCATAAATACGCTAAGCCAGATGCAGCCAAGGAGTTAGCAGAGATTATCTTTTCGTCAGGACAAAAGAGCTAGTATGAGGCCTGGAGGGAGAAAAGTTTCGGTTGGCTCTTCGTCTGCATATAGAACGAATTACCAGGCTCCAAAAAAGCAGATTCACGTTGGAAGCCTGTGGCGACCAATACTCGTTACTATAGGCTTGGTATTTGTCTGCTACGTGGTATTATTCTCGCCGTTGTTTAGAGTGCGCGCCATTGCTGTTCAGGGCAACACGAAGCTGACGAGTAGCCAGGTGAGCGACCAGGTTATGCAAATACTCCGTGGCTCGTTTTTGGGGGATAACGCGCTATTTGTGAACGGGGTAGAGCTGGAAAAGGCGATCAAGCAGCGTAATTACCAGATTGAGCAGGTGAGGGTGGAACGCAGTCTGCTCGGAGGACTACGCGTCACTATTAGGGAGCAGCAGGCGACACTACAGTGGAGGAGTGGTAGTTCGGTATTTGTTCTAAGCGGGAATGGAGTGGCGTATGCAGAGTTAGGGAAGGTAGATGGCAAGCTTCCAGCAGTAGAGGATAGTACAAATTTACCTGTCAAAACAGGTCAAAAAATTGTTCCAAGTAGCTTTGTTGATTTTGTTGTAAAAATTAAGCCTCAGCTTGAAGCCGCTGGAATCAAGGCGGAAGCGATCAGCGTATCCGAGACTACCACCGAGGTGTCTGTGAGGACAAATAAAGGCTTCATAATGAAGCTTGATACTACTCGTAGCCTCAAGAGCCAGGTGGCTGATTACAAAGCTATAGCGGCTAAAAAGATCGTGCCTAAAGAGTATGTTGACCTTAGGATAGCTGGTAAAGTTTTTTACAAATAGCCCCAAATTAGCATAAGTAAGTTCGGTTTTTGTTTAAGGTGTTTTGGCGGCCTTTAAGGGCCTATGGCGACGACTTATGGGCGGGGAGTTTGGAGGCATTGAGCGCGCAAAAAATACAAAATTTACAAATGAGTTATATATGGTGATAAATGATGTTATTTAACTTTAGTATGCTATTCGTCGCAAAAGGTACATTGTGCGACATTGAGTATTCTGGCATTGAGCTGTGTGTTTATACCTTTCGTTTTAACCTATACACAGGTAAAAACGTTATAATCTAGATTGGCTTGCTCTGCATGTCCTCGCGAACCTTCTATGCTGCCCACTGCATCTCAGCGCTCTCAGGCAGTGTTCTTTGATCCACGTGAGGCATACATGATACGCCTAGACGACCGAAGTTAGATGAATATGTGGGCTGCGTGAGGCCTGGATAACACGAATGGCTGCGCTGATACGCTGTAATGAGTCTCATGCGTCTCGTAACCCTAAATATAGCGATTTAAGTGATAGGGAAGTCATTGTGATTTAATATCACGGCGCCATTTAAAGCGCCCTCTCACCTCTTTACTTAGCGACGTGGTCTGCCGCCGCCGCTCCTACTTTTGCCGCCGCCGTGGCCGCCTGAAGACCTTTGGCCTCCATGGTTATTCCCGCTTCCCTTGCCCCTGCTCTGTTGTCCGCCACCCTGCCTTACTTGAGTGCTGTATGACTTTGGCTCCACACCTTCAATGTTCGGTTTTTGTTGGTTGAAGGTCGGTATGTGTGGTTCTGCCTTTGAATCCGTTGATTCGTTCGGTTTTTCTTCACCTCCGCCCATGCCCCACCACTCAGCTACTATGCGTTCTACTTCTGCCCTTGGAGAGCTGTAGTGCTCGTGGCTGCGGGCAACGATTTCCTTGGTATGGTCATGGGCTGGTTTTGGCATCATGAGGGTTTTGGCAGAGAACGGTAAAGATGTCTCGCCATCGATGCTCATAGTTACGTATATTTGCTGCAAGCCGAGATTCACGAGGTCAAGTGGTTCAAAAACTGGCTCAAAGTATTTAGACAAGTATCCAGCGTCTTCACTGCCCACGCGGAAGCTTACCATGGATCCAACGTTACCGAAAACAGCGTCCTTGACCTCATCTGGCATCTGGGCGATATACTGGTTGGCTACCGTTAGGTATAGGCCGTACTTACGCGCCTCTGACAAAATAACAGCGAAAGACTCGGTAGCGAAGTTCTGGAATTCGTCTACGTAAAGGTAGAATGGACGCCTGTCATCGATATTCTCGATGTTCGCTCTACTCATGGCCGCTAGCTGGATTTTGGTAATTAAGAGTGCACCTAGGATGCTGGCATTGTCTTCGCCAAGTCGCCCGCGTGACAAGTCTACAATCAGGATCTTTCCTTCGTCCATCATTTGGCGAATATCAAAGCTAGATCTGGTTTGGCCAAGGACGTTACGAATGAGCGGGTTGGCAGTGAACGCACCAACCTTGTTGAGAACCGGAGCGACTGCTTCGGAGGCGAATTTGTCGTTCCATGATGCAAATTCATTGACCCAGAAAGCTTTTACTACGGGATCGGAGATATTACTAATGACGTATTTGCGGTAGACCTTATCGGTAAGCATGCGCGTGATTCCAAGCATAGTAGCATCCGGGGTTTCTAATAGTGCCAAGAGGGTGAAACGTAGGATGTGCTCTAAGCGAGGACCCCATGAGTCGGCGAACATCTTTTTAAGAACGCCAACGATTTCAGAAGCAATGGACGCGCGCATGTTCGGGTCGCTGTTCTCCATTGGGTTGAAGGCTATGGGGTGTTCCAGGTCGGCCGGGTTAAAGTATACAACCTGGTCCATGCGTTGTTTTGGAACGTGCCTAAGCATATCTTGGGCGAAGTCACCGTGCGGGTCAACAATAGCAAAACCTTGGTTCTGATATATGTCAGACAACACCAGGAGCTCTAGCAGGAACGACTTACCAGAGCCACTCTTACCGATAACGTAAAAGTGACGCTTACGATCAGTACGTTTAATGCCGAACTTAATGTCTCCCTGGCGGAACGTCGTAGTACCAATAAGGCTTAGCTCGTTTGATGGAGTGTTGTGGAGCGTCGGTAAGTTCGTCGGCGGTTCTCCTACCTTGGTTGATGTCCAGGCAATATTTGGCGTTTCCACAGATATGTGCGGTAAGTGGTAGAGGCTAGCAAGCTCTTCGATATTCAGGATGAATCCAGACTCGTGGAAATAGCGCGACTGGTATTCTGCAAATGCTTCTGGCCCGGTCTTAATAGGCGCGCTCGAAAAGCCGTTTAGGTTTACGGTGTTGAACTGCTTAAACCCGCCCACGAGTGCCTGCACACGCTGTTTAGCTGCCGCCGAATTGCCACCCAGGTAGGCGATGCGAATCTTTACCTCGTAGCCTAGTTTCTGCGCCTTTGTTTCTACAGCGGCATTAATAGTGCTTTGGCCGGTACTTAACTCCTTCTTGCTGTCTTTCTTCTCCTCTTTTTTAGGAGGTTCGTGTGGGCCTATGAATGCAGCATGAAAGAACGCCCCTATCCATTGTGCAGGGATCATAATAATCTTTTGCTGCCATCCGTCCATCAGCTTGGATGGCTTGCCTTTAGTAATCTCGTCAATGTATTGAATTGATCGCTTGTGCCAACTGTCGTCAACTGGCCGGATTAAGAACTGCAGCCATAGCTCCTCTTGCTGGCTAAGTTTGGTCAAGGCAGTCGTTATGCCCGCCAGCGGATCAACTTCGAAGCTCGGGAAGGTTTTGATTGGGAATACGTCGCTTTTGTCCAAGACAACTTCAGCCGTATGGACTTCCCTGCCCTGCAGATCCTTTTGTGCATAGTCATGTGTAATGTCTTGAATCTGTACGGTTGGATACTGGGCGTAAACTTGGCTCTCAACGTAATCCTTGAGGTGGCTTGGTACCCAAATATAAAAGTTAATAACGTTTTCTTCGGAAGCAATTTCGAAGCTAATATGCTCTTGGATTACTTCACCAGAGTCGGTCTCTACAGACGGCCGCAATATTCCATGCAAGCTGGCGAATAGCTGTTCGGCTGAGAGTTCCTTTTTTTCATTATTCTTCGGAACAATGATTTGTAGAATCGAATGTTCGGTTTGCTCGACTACAGAGATTATTTTTTTCGTCTTAAGTATTTTCCACCCTAAGTAAGCAGCAATCAGAACCCAGCCCCAGTACTGGAACAAGACAATGCCGATAAATGAAAAGATAGCACCCAGGGTCGTTGCAAAGATGTCCATAGACAGATGTTAGGCCTTTTTAAGCTGGTAGGTTGCCTTGGCAACTCGTTCGAACTGCGGTTTTTCCTGCAGATTGAGCGCGATAGTCGTAACTTTGACCTGTCGACGTGCGAGAACGCGACGTACAATTTCGTCTTTCGTTAGAGGCGACTCTTCTTTAAGAATCCCTTCTATGATATCAGCTACCGTACCTGCTTGGTAGCCCCATTCTGCTAATGCATAGATGCCGCG
>CAYTBW010000011.1:0-13182 GCA_964436255.1 uncultured Candidatus Saccharibacteria bacterium
TGGAAGGCAGGCATAATAATCATTATACGATACCCGCATGTTTGCACTACGCACTATCATTATACCTGGTACAGGTCTTAGCGCGAATACCCAATTCTAGCGTGTTTTGCACTGTTTTTCAAGGTGAGCGTTGCATCAAGGCCGTTGGTGGTATTTAATGAAGGTAATAGGCAATCAATAAGGAGGATTGAAATGAAGAAATTCAACATGGCGCAGGCCGCAGTAACGGCCGCAGCGACAGCCGCAGTTATGGCACCGGCAGGTGTTGCGCGAGCAGACTATGGCTATGGTGCAGCTGCAGTCACAACAGTATTCGCAGGCTTTGGTATCTTCATACTCTTGATTGTGCTTTTGGGACTGGCCGCATTCATCTTTTGGGTTGTGATGTTGATTGACGCGCTGCAGCGGACCAATTGGCAAGACGAAAGCCAAAAGACTCTTTGGATAGTTATACTTGTAGTCTCGCTGTTCGTAGGGCTACACGGTTTGGCTGCAATTGTTTACTACTTTGTAATTCGCAAGCAGTCGGGTGTCGGTTCTGTGCAGGCAGAGGAGGCCGTGGTTGTTGACGATAAGAATCCTGCTCCTAAGCCAAAGAAAGCTACTAAGAAGAAGTAACCTAGTCCCGGCCGGTTGGCTTTAGACCGGGCGAGTGTCATATAATACGGTTATGTTGTCAGTGCGATTATACAAATATGTCATTACTCACTAGTCAAACATCTTTTAACTTTCGCAAGCTCTTTATTTACCTTGCCGCGTTCGCGGTTATTGGTACTGCAGTGCTCGTGTTTTTTCTAGAGCATCTACGGTTGAGTACACACCTAAGTTAGATATATCTGTCGATCTTAATTCCGGCCATTCAGATTCAAAAGGAAAGTATTATCAGGTTGTAGGACGAGGTGTTTCTGTCTTGATACGTTCGAGTCTTACAGGTGTCAATTCAAGTGACGTAACTGATGCGGAGAGGTCGCTTACATGCACAACTAAGAGTAGTGGCACTGGTGAATTCGCAGGGGGTCTCCCGGCAGTTTTACCCATGACGGCCACTTCGGGCTTTAGCTTTATGCGGTATGAGTATAATAGGACGGGTAATAATTCACTAAAGGCTAGTAAGGCCGGAGATTTGGCCGTAATAATTACATGCACAAACGCGAAGTTTGGGCTATCAAGCTCTAAACAGATAGACTTTATTTTTATTAATCCTATTGCTGTTGACCTTCAAGTAAATGGGGCACCAACCTTGGGCGGTGATCAGACTATTAAGCTGGCGCAGAATGGTGAGCTAAAGATATCCTGGCAGGCAAAGTACAGCAACTCATGTGAGAGCAATTACGGAAAAACAGTCGATGGACGTAACCAACTCGAAAAAAAACCTGCTCCACTCAGTGGTACAGTTGATTTAACAAAAGAACTTGGGGGTCAGTCTGTAGGCAGTTCGATGAGTTATAGCGTTAGGTGTACTTATGTGCTTGATAATGGCAAGAAGTTCTTCCCTGGCTTTAATGAAACCTGGTCAAACGTTGCGCTAGTGGAGGTTTTGGCCGCAAAACCCTTATTAGCTACTGCGGCTCAAGCCGCAAATGAATCAAGCCTGCAAGCTACTGGCGAGGGTGGCAATAGTACGTCCGCAGAGGACAATAAAGAAAGCAAAGTTACCCAGCAAAAGGCGGCTAATAAAAGCGATCGGGCTAGTAATAGCTTACGTTCAGAACAAGCACGCTATGATGCGAAGTTAAGACTAGGTTTGATAATGGTCATATCTTTGGCCGTATTTTCCGGACTTGCTACCTACTCAGTCTACCAAAAGCGCCATGCTCGTAAGAAAGACAAGAGGCAGTAGGTGTGATAATTCCATGGTCGGGGTGAAAGGACTCGAACCTTCGACCTCGCGGTCCCAAACCGCGCGCGCTAGCCAGCTGCGCCACACCCCGTTACGAACGAATAACGCCTATTACCTTACCAATTTTTCGGCCATAAATCAATCTCAATACCTGGAGAGTAATCTGTGTAAGGTAGCTGATTAGCTCCGTCCTAGCCGCTTGTCTTCGATACGGTTGTGAAAGCCAGATTTGGATAACTCCAACAATCTTACTTTCTTGTCAGATAGGTAAATCTCAATTCCCGAATTCAGGGGCTTACTGAAACCGTCGAAGATAATCTGCAATGGTCGCTCGGCAAGAGTTTCGTTACTCGCCATAATGGACACGACTCGGTCGCCGTGCATGACGTGAGGTCGTTGCAAGCTAGAGTATTGGGATGATACATGCGGGTTATTTGGCGTTACGACGTAGGCATGTTCGATTTCACTATCAATAATTGGTCCGCCGGTGGCCAAGGAATAGGCGGTGGAGCCAAGTGGCGTAGCAAAGATGATACCGTCGCCTACGAAGTTACCAGGTGAGTCGCCAATTTGTAAGCTAAACTTCGCGGCCCTTGGCCCGAACCGCTCCACGGAGATATCATTGAATGCGTATCCGATGTTGCCGGTGGTGTCGCGCGCGGCGAGCAAGGGTGCGGAGATAGTAGAGTACTGCTCGGAGGCGAGAGCAGTTACGAGCTGGGGGATGTTGTCTGTTTCGATTGCCTGCAAGAAGCCCAGTGTCCCGGCGGAGATGCCAATGAACAAATCAGCGGTTTCAATGTGGTCGCGGATTGCCTTGAGTAGTGTACCGTCGCCACCGATAGCAAACACAATATTCTTGCTGGGAGTGTAGCCTTGCTTCGCTAACTCTGCTTGCAGGGTGGCCTCTGCTGCTTCGGCTTTTGCGGATGGCTTGGTGGCGAAGGTAATATTTGTCATGGAGTTATTATAGCAACATGCGGGGTAGTGGGGTGTAAGTAGATTGTATATAATGTCCTAAAAGGATATAAAAATGGCACAATCAGGCAACCCTACATTCAATCAGAATAAACTGAGCAAAGTTGACACGGCATCTGCGAGCAAAGCAATGACAACAGGCGGAACGTACCTTAAGACGTTCCTTTTGCTCATGATTGTGATTCTGTCCGCGACTTTTTCTTGGGGATGGATGAAGTCTTCAATTGTAGAGAGCGGTATTCGTTGGCTACCGTTTTGGATAGCCTCTTTCGCCACGTTATTTTTGGCTATGGCTATCTCATTTAATCCTCCGAAGGCAAAGTTGCTCGCCATTCCGTATGCGATCATACAGGGATCTCTGCTAGGGATAATATCTGGTACTTTTGCAAATTCGTACGAGGGTATAGTCGGCCAGGCAATATTCCTGACCCTTGCTGTTTTTTTGGCAGTATTCGTGGGTTACACACTAGGCCTTTTAAAGGCTACGCCTGCCTTTGCCCGGGTTATTATTACTGCCATGCTTGGCATACTTATGTTTAGCTTGCTTACGTGGGTCTTTAGTCTGTTTAGCATTGTAACGCCCGTTACGTACAGCTATGGCACATGGGGAGTTGTATATAGTCTCGCTATCGTTTTGGTGGCTGCGCTGAGTCTTGTGCTAGACTTCGACTTTATAGATGAGGCTGCAAGGCGTGGGTACCCAAAGTACTTTGAATGGTATGGCGCCTTCGGCTTGATGGTCGGCTTGATTTGGCTCTATATCGAGATATTGCGCTTGTTGGCCCGCTTAGCCGCACGTAGTCAGCGCTGAGTTAGGGGATTAATTATAAGGACCCCGGCCAAGCTTAAAGCTCAGTCGGGGTCGATCAATGTTACGGAGCCATCAGGATAGACCATAATGGCTTGGTTTGTGTCGCTTACCCAGGCGACGAGCGGACGACCGGGGTATCCAGCTCCGCAGTCCAGCAGAACTCGCTTTGGCGAAACGTAGGGGACGTTCCTCGCGGCGTGCCCACTGACCACAATCTTGCCGGTCAGGCTGTGTGCGGTCAGCTTAGCAAGCTTTGGCGAGTATACCTGCGGTGGATCATCAGCCTCTAGCTTATTGAAGGCCTTGTCCAGTTCAGTGCGCTGCATGTGCCAGGGCACATGGGGCAGCACGCCGGCATGGGTCAGGACTATGTTGCCACTTTCCGCATAGAGCGGGAGTGAGAACAGGAAATCCAGATGGCCAGCCAACTGCAATCGTTCTTCGAACAGCTGCAGAACCTTGATTCGGCTTTTGCCCTCACTGCTTAGTCCATAGCTCCACAGCGTGTTGTCCTGCATGCGCATCCAACGAAACAGCCAGTAATCCAGTGCTACTTCGTCACCTGCATACACCGCTAGAATCGCCTTGAGTGGCACATCCTCGTGGTTGCCACGGATGGCCAGCGCCCCGGTGGAAACAAGTTCCATTACGAGCTCTAGAGCTTCCCGAGGGTTCTCGCCGCGGTCGAGGTAGTCGCCAAGCAGCGCAATCTTACGGCCTCGCAACAGACCAAGCGCCTCAAGGTGGGCGAGGAGTCGTCGCAGCAGGGTGACTTCCCCCTGTACGTCGGGTATTACTATCAAAGGTACACTTTGCATTTTTGCCCACCTCCTTTCACTCGGTCGTGGATGGGCAGCATCGTAGTATATACTCGCGCCATTTAGATTGCAAGAGCTTGTCTTTCATTAGTTTCAGGCTACAATGAAGGTGCAGACAGGGGAGTCCGCATTCTTCTCAGCGTAAGCTGATCTACACACAGGGGGTATGCCATGCTCGTCATGGTAATCAAGAAGGTGGCATTGCTGGCCGTGCTTACAGCACTTTTGACAGGCTGTTTGGGGCCTGCCCAGCAGGAGGTCTATGACGAGCTCATGGCCGACCGTGGTGCCAACGGGCTGAGTGAGCTGCCAGTTCAGGCGCAGGCCCAGCGCAAAGCCCAGGCATGGGCGGAGAAGCTGGCTGCCGAGGGCAAGCTGTACCACTCAACGCTTTCTGACGGCATCGACGTGCGATGGTGCTCAATCGGCGAGAACGTGGGGTACGGGCCATCCGTTCCTGCCGTCCAAGACGCCTACATGGCCTCACCTGGCCACAAGGCCAACATCATCTCTACCAAGTGGAACGGCGTAGGGGTGGGGTATGCCAAGAGCGGGAAGCGCGTCCATACCGTGCAGGTGTTCATCCGAACATGTTGAGCCAGCCCGGGCTCTTTGGTCCGCAGTTACAACGGCGTAGCTGCGGACTTCGCATCTACATGAATATATTAGTGACGAGGAGGGTGATCAGGATTACTCCGAGTAACCGGCGGAAATTACTGTCGCCCTCAACTACTTCTAAGTATGCCCAGGTGAATATAAAGAACGTCGCAATCGTCTCCAGGCCAGTCTTGGTCGCTTGGTCGCTCACGGGTATTGATGCGAGTTTGAAAACGAGCCAGCCTATGATTGGCAAGTTCGGCTTTTGGGCGAGTACAAGCTGACCATCCTTATCGCTACAAAAGTCCCTGACTTTCTTTTTAATGTTCTTTGCCTTAGTCGCCATTATTCGATTCCCTTCAGTCTAAATGTTATTACCTTACCCAGTAGTTCGTCGGGCAGGGGATTAGTACCAGTGAATTGCAGAGTGCCTTTAGAGGTTCGGAAGGCCTCAAGCTCCGCACCGATTTCGGTAATCATGTCGTCCGAGGCAGGGAAGATGCTGACATGATCCTTAAAAGCGCCAAAGTGCAGTAGGATCTTCCCTCTGTATTTAAAACTAGGTATGCCGTAACTCATTACAAGTACAGCGTCCGGCGCTTGTTTGAGTACCTCAGTCTGCACTCGTTCAAATTCGCTGCGCTGCTCATCTGGAAGGTCGTGGATGTATTCATCGGGTGTAATCATGTACTTAAACCTTATATACCAACTAGTATAGCAAGCCAAAAGCAAAGAAGAGACACTTTTGTGTCTCTTCTTGGAACCGGAAGACTTGCACCCACAGATGTGGTCTACTAACTAACAAATACTACTATCAAGAACTTACTAACTCGACTGACCACATATATACGAACACTTGTGCTGTATCACTTGGTCTTCCTGGGTAGAATATAACAAATCTGTAATTGGCTCGTCAAGACTTTTTTACCTTATTTTTTACCACCTAGTTTTACGAATACTGCTCTCGCAAGACGGTGTACTATCGTGGTGCATGCTACGATGGTGAGGATGCCAACAAAACCAGAAATATTCATGTTTTCTTGGAACGCAATATCTATCGCCCATACAAAAATGAATTTAGAAAAGAACATGATCAGCCAAACGGCAAAGCCAACGAAGCCCACTCCGGAATACTTTGTGGACTGCTTCAGGGATTTAACTACGTACCTCTTGAGGCTAAAGGTTAGGAAAGTTAAGACCTCGAGCAAGAATGCGGCCAAGAATATTGTCGAGAAGCTCTTGGCATAAACTATGTCGGTATAGTCGTTGAAGAAGCCGAGTACGATAGCATAAATTAGGGTGCCAACGAACAGCTCTTGAAACCTAAGCTGTGCAGGGCTGGAATCTGGCTTACTATTTGTCATGTGCGGCGAGGTATGTACGATCTACTTGGATTGTAGTGTGTCGAGTTCTTCCTGGTGTTTGAGCATCTTTGCTGTCACGTAGGTTATGAGCGAGTTAACTGCCAGGGCAGAGAACATATACACCATGATCGCAAAGAGTGCCGAAGTACTGAAGTATCCGGTAGCGCCAACGGGCTTAAGTGGGAATATGCCGCGGAAAGGCTGTAGGAATTCAGCAGCTACGTTATATACGAATTTCGTAAAGGCCACGTCTTGATTCGCACCGAAGAGCAGGAGTACGAAGCCAAGAGAGAGAAAGGTGATAGCTAGGACCATGAAGCCGTACACGATGTAAGTAAGTGCCCGAGCCGTTTTTAAGAATAGAAGTTTAGTGTCGTTGCGCCGAGCTTGTGCTGCCATGATGAAGTCCTCTTAATTTCGATCAAGTATATCAGAGATACTTTTTACGTAAAACGAAAGACCACCCGGGAGGGGCGACCTTGTCGCCTTCCCGAGCGGGTAGGGTGTCTGGGGTGTCGTCTCAGACGGAGACGCTGCGCAGTGTTGCGATGCGCGCAGGACATGTCACTCGGCGTCAACCGGCTCGCTCTCGAGGCGTGCCTCGGCCAGGACGTGCGCCAGCTCTTGTTCTCGCTGGCTGCGACGCCACAGGACCCAGACGCGCACGGCAGCGACTGCCATGACCATCATGACCAGATACTCCCACCCGTTGGTGGAGGTATCGTAGGTGCTGTCGAATCGCTCATTGCGCACCGCTTGAGCCTTTCGGCCCAGGAAGAGGTACGCCACTGCGAGCAAGAACAGGACCTTGTCGGTTCTGATCAGCCAGCGAGCTGCCCCGACCGCCAGAACGGCGGCGAACACGAGGGAGCTGGCGAAGCTCCAGTATGTCACGAGCCCTTCAGCCTCGGGGTACTCCAGGATCAGCACGAGTGCTGTGAAGAACCCCGGAGCGCTCAGCAGGCCTGCCACGAGGCAGATCCTGACGAACCACTTGCCGTAGGCGTCCTCGATCGGACCGAACAGGTTCTGGTAGAACCTCATTGCGTCACCTCCAGGGGTGAAGATAGCTGCAGGTTTCCCTACAGGTGGATGTCCGCCGAATTACGAACTTGGCTATAATAGCACAAAATGTATAAATTGTCAATGTTTAATTACAGAAAGCGAATTGTAAAAAAAAGACGCTTTCACGTCTTTCATAATGCTTATGCTTGGAGGGCCACCGTAAGCCTAATCGCAACTAAAGTTGAGTGCGTCTGAGCAATTGAGCATTGAAGGCAACCACAACTGTAGATACAGACATGAGCATGGCACCGAGGGCAGGTGATAGTACTATGCCTGATCCGTAAAGTAATCCCGCAGCAAGCGGTATGGCAAATACGTTGTACCCCGTGGCCCAAACTAGATTTTGCATCATTTTAGAATATGTCCGCTTTGATAGCTTGATTACCTTTACCACGTCTTGAGGATCGCTCTTCACCAGGATTATGTCTGCTGATTTAATGGCTACGTCGGTACCGGCCCCTATAGCCATGCCGATGTTAGCTTGAGTAAGAGCAGGGGCATCGTTAATCCCATCGCCAACCATTGCAACTTGCTCTCCGTTTTTCTGTAGCTCTTTGACTTTTGCTGCTTTGTCCTCGGGCTTAACTTCGGCAAAATACTGGTTTAATCCTAGTTGTTTTGAGACGTACGCCGCAACTTCTTCAGAGTCTCCAGTTATCATGGCCGTTTTTATGCCCATATCTCTCAGGGTTTTTATAGCGTACTTAGACTGACTGCGAACTATGTCTGCTAGACCTAAAGCACCGACGACCTTTTTATTGATTATCAGGTAGACCTCTGTCTTTCCCTCTTTTGCCGCCTGCTTGACTGCCTTTGCAATATCGGTAGGAACGGTTAGCTTGTTTTCTTCAATATAACGATAGCTGGCAGCGATGCAGACTTTATTGCCCGCCAATTTACCCTGAACACCTAGGCCCGGAATTGCCTTGAAGTCACCTACGGGGTCGAGTTTTACATGCTCTTCCTCTGCTTTTCGAACAATCCCTCTCCCTATAATGTGCTCGCTATTTTGCTCAAGGCTAGCGGTTAGGCGCAATACATCCTTTACAGTAAATCCTACTGTAGCCCAGACGTTTGTAACACCATGCTCACCCTTAGTTAGCGTGCCAGTTTTATCGAACAGTACCCAGTCCAGCTTGCGAGCGGACTCAAGCGCAAGACGCTTGCGCACCAACAGGCCATTACGAGCAGAAAGGGATGTCGATATTGAGACCACCAGCGGTATAGCTAGCCCTAGAGCATGTGGGCAGGCGATTATTAAGACTGTCACCGCCCGCTCAAGTGCGAAGCTTGCATCTTTAGCCACCAACCAGTAGGCGAAAGTTATTATTGAGGTTGCAATCGCAACGAAGGTTAAATAGAATGCCGCCTTATCTGCGAGTACTTGCACGTTGGATTTCGAGCTTTGCGCTTCAGCAACAAGCTTCATAATTCCTGCTAATGCCGTATCTTGACCGATTTTGGTAACCTGGACAGTTAAAGAGCCATCTTGGTTTGCTGTGCCGGCAATAACTTCGTCACGGATGTTTTTACTTACCGGTTGGCTTTCGCCAGTAATAGCGGCTTCATTAACTGATGAGCTTCCGTCGGTAATCACACCATCAACAGGGATGCTTGAACCAGGCCGTATTAGTACTAAATCACCAACCTTTAGCTCATTGACGAGTACTTGTGTCGGCTTACCGTCGACAAGTTTTTCTGCCTTATCGGGGAGTAGCTTTGAAATAGCATCGAGTGCGTTATCGGCTTTGGCTACCGACGCCATTTCGAGCCAATGCCCTAATAGCATAATAGTCACTAGTGTTGCCAACTCCCAGAAAAAGCCCTCACCTTTAATGAAAAATTGCGTCGCTACACTGTAGAAATACGCTGTTATAATTGCCAGACTAATAAGCGTCATCATTCCTGGCGACTTGGTCTTTATCTCCCCCAGGGCACTTTTAACGAACACCAAGCCCCCGTAAAAGAATATAATTGTGCTAAATACAAACGGAATATACTCGGCACCAGAGAAGTAAGGGGGAGTAAAGCCCAACCAGTGCTGTATCATCTCGGAATAGACTAATACAGGTATGGTTAATAAGAGAGAAAGCCAGAACTTATCTTTAAACATGGCAACTGAATGGCCTTCATGCTTGTCATGACTTTGGTGGTCACTGTGAACGTGAGTGTGATGCGCAGGGTCCATCCTAATGGCCACTATGCATCATTTGCATTGACTCATCTTCTGAATAGCCCCAGTCTTTTTGCCACTGCTTCATGTCTGCAATTTCCGACTCCTGCGCTTTAATGATCTCCTGACTTAGCTGTTTTACCTCATCATGCTTCGCTCGAGCATCAGATAGTTCGGCCATATCGACAGCTCCATCATGGTGAGCAATCATCATCTCCACGAACGCCTTGTCATAGGCATCACCAGAAAGGCCCACAAGCTCCTTTGTCATATCATCCATCGACATAGAGCTATGATCTTTCGCAGTAGCTTGGCCTTGGGTGGACGTATCCATCCCCATCATTCTCATCATCCCTAAGTTGCTACCATTAACTGCTTGCCCTGCTGCAAATCCCGTTAATACCACGCCGACTAGTAGTCCAATCACACCTATTAACAAACTTTCTTTCTTCATAACGTACCTCCTTTATTTACTTCTTACCTGCGTCAACTCATATAGACCGAGCAGCTCTTCGACTGCTTTTTCCTGGTCTTGCTTAGAACTGGAGCTAAGGCTTTCTTTAATGTGCGTACGCACATGGTTTTCCAATATAAGCTTACTTAACGAACCAATTGACTTTTGGATTGCTAGACTTTGGGTCAGAATATCCATACAGTAATCTTCTTTTTCAATCATTTTTTGGATGCCTCGCATTTGTCCTTCAAGGATTTTGGTGCGGTGCAATGCACGTTGTTTAATATCTTTGTTCATATTTTTATTATATACCCCTGGGGGGTACTGTCAAGTAAAAAATATGCCCCTCGATTACAAGGGGTCATAATGCTTATGCTTGGAGGGCCATCGTAGGGTCGATCGCAACTACTATCCTCTCTGAAGGCGCCGCACGGGCTTCAGCGGGAGTAGTTAGTTCCTGAGTCGGGCATCCGTTAAAAGATAGTCTAGAAATCTCTGCATCGGGTAGCCTCCAGAAGCGAGAATTTTCGGCACTATACTGATTTTTGACAAACCAGGCATCGAGTTGATTTCGCTGAATAGTATTTTGCCATCTTCTGTGACGAAGAAATCGGTTCTTATAGTGCCTCGACAGCTGCAAGCTTTGTACAGTCTAATCGAATAGTCTTTTATAACCTCTACGGTCCCAGGATCAATCTCCGCAGGAATTATTAGCGATATAGCACCAGTGGAGTGCAGCTTGTCATAATTGGTCAGATGGTCCTTATTGGTTCTTAACTCGGCTACGCCTAGATTGTTTAGCCCAGAGTCACTAGTGGTCAGACAGGAGATCTCTACCCCGGAAATAAGCTTTTCAGCAAGAGCCGCTGAGTCGACCTTAAATATCGCATCTAGGCTTTCTTCAAATTCGTGCTCGCTACTGATCTTCCTAGCTGCTACAGAGCTGCCTAGGCTAACTGGCTTAATGAAGAAGGGTAGTCCTAGGTCCCTACATATACTCGAAAAGTCGGGGTTACCTCCGTCATTCCTGCGAATTTGCACATATTCTGCGGTCGGAATACTCTTGCTCGAGGCTATAAGCTTAGTGGTTACTTTGTTTATGCATAGTGCAGAAGACAGCACGCCACAGCCTACATAATCAACCCCCATAATTTGAAGGAACCCCTGTATTGACCCATCTTCGCCGTTAGTCCCATGGAGCATAGGGAAGACCATTTCTGTACTGGCTACAAGTTCGCCAGTAGCCTGGTTGTAGAGCGATGGCGTAGGTGTTGCTGCCATGAAGACTTGCCGTATCGCTGGGTTAGAGTAGAAGTTCTTGCTAAGCTCGGGCTCGTCATTGTCGTCCACAAGCTCACTGGGGTGGCCTAGCCACCACTTTCCATCACGGTCTATCGCTACACTGGATATATTGTATTCATCGGCTGAGAGGTGCTTTATGATGTTCTTATAAGAAAGTACGGAGCCTTCATGTTCTGTGGACTTTCCTCCGAATAAGATTAAAACGTTAATCATCTGTGTTCTTCTTGTAAATTGCCTGCATTGTAGTCTCTGCGAGAATATCCATTGTATCGAATATCGCTAGTCCTTCGATTTCTTGGAGGGCTATATGCAGATCGCTACAGGCCAGGAGGACTGTATCCTGGCTTATGACCCTCTTTAGCTCTTCCTTGTCGCTATCAGTATAGGACCCATCTACGAGTTTGAATATTATCTGATCAATTACTTCCTGTTGGCTTGCAGACGGCACAGTCCATTCAACACCCAAGTCGCTATATAATCCCTCACGGATTGTGACTCCAGTGGCGAGTAGGAACGCATGCTTAACATTGGCGTTACTTAGTGCTAACTTCGTCGCCTCTACGATGCTGATAATTGGTACAGTGGCAAAGGCTCTGAGGTCCTCAATCAGAACGTGCACAGTGTTACAGGGTATGACAATAAAGTCTACGCCTGCCTTTTCAAGCTGCGAAACTGAGTCCTTAAGAAAGGGGAGGTAGCCATTAATACCTTCGCCGTTTTTTAACAAGGCCTCTTCTAATGAGAACGGTAGTTCGACGTTAGAGACTACACAGCTAGGCTTTGCCGCCGCTCCGTGTTTAATTGCGAGCTGATTAATTTTGAGATAAAAATCAGCTGTTGTTTCGGGCCCTAGCCCACCGATTATTCCTGCAGTATTCATTTCTATAGTATACACGAACTACCTCTGTAGACGGTAAGGGAGACTAACAGGATGCTTTAATCAAAAAGACTCCCGCAAAGGAGTCGTCATAATGCTTATGCTTGGAGGGCCATCGTGGGATCTATCGCATCGGCAGTGATAGCAAAACGCCTCGCCAACCCCGAAGGGCCGGTGAGGGCGCTTGCAGGTAGGCGAGGCGGATGATATGGCTAGGCGTTGTTAGCCGCCCAAGAGGGCGTGCCGAGCTGTGTAGGTGGCGATTGTCTTGCGTCGATACTCGAGCGCTCCACGGTTGTTCCGTACGCTCAAGACATCTATCTCGCCAAGCTGTCGGATTGTTGCCTCGAGCTTGGCTTGATCCAACTCATCATCGGACGTAGCCATTGCGCCAAGGGCCATTCGCCTTGCCGATAGCCACACACGCCGGCTCTGCTTAAGGAAGGTTCCGATTGCTTTTTCTCCGTACAGTGCCATAGTGCTTTCTCCTTGGTAGCTAGCGACGACGTGGTCGCCCGGGTGGGTTGAACTTTCGTTCAATGCGTGTCCATTGAGCAACTGAGAGCTCAAGAGGCTTTAGTACCGATCGGACATACTGGAAGCCTTCAGGGGTGAAGGTGTATGTCCGGCCATCAGTCGCCTTCTGAGAAGTCATGACGCCGCAGCTATCACGGGCCTTCAGGATGGGAAGCACGTAGTTCTTCGGAGCACCGGTGCGCTCCATCAGTTGCTCGGTTGTGAGGGGCTGCGGATCTCGCACCATTTCGGCGTAAATCCGTAGGGCAAGTTCCGTTTCTTTACGAGGCTTACGCATGGGCACACCTCCAAGTGTGACAAGTCGGTCAAAGGGCCTGTATGCAACCAAGGCCATCTTAGGATAAACGGCCTGAGTAATCAAACAAA
>CAYTBW010000011.1:13192-16458 GCA_964436255.1 uncultured Candidatus Saccharibacteria bacterium
TTCACGTCTTTCATAATGCTTATGCTTGGAGGGCCATCGTGGGCTCTATTGCAACTAATTTTCATTCATCTTAATTTTCTAGGTCGCCCAATATCTCAGCTAGCCTTGCAGCCATGTACCATGATTTTTGTTCCGGAGTACGATTAGTAGCATTTAGTTCAAAGTCTTGGCTCAAAGCATTCAATAGTTGCCGTAATGACTTATACGGTGTAGCGGCAGCGATAGCGGTATCTAGTTTCCACCTTGCATTAGCCCCCTGGCCAACTTCTCGTTTATCTTTGCCGCCTTTCGGCTCATACGACTCAAAATAAGCTTCACCGATAATGTCCATGCCGATGCCGTGTGCTGATAAACCCGCCAGCAATATCCTTTCGGCAAGGTAGCTATCCATGGGATTTGCATCAAACTCTTTATCGCCATCGAGGGACATTCCTCCAAGGATATCCTGCGCATGATTATGTACAAAGTCGTCCCACATCACGCCCTGCTCGTACCCATACTGACCAATTTGCATTGCTGCCCACTCTGTATAGGCTTCATTTACAGCATAAAACGTATTGTCCTTATCCGCCAAGCCCACATGAGTTACGTTCAGTAAGTACATGTTTGGATCACTGGCAAATCGTGTACGCACATCTTCTAATACTCCATCCTGACCGAGGCCCTCAAATATATCATAATCATCCTCATCACCGGTGGGGTCATGCAGCAAAACTGTCACTCCTGAATGAGCGTGAAATAGCTCGTGGCTATAATTTCTGAAAAGTACATTATTATTATAGACCTGATTTGCTTTGACCCCAGCCGCATTAGTCACTGCTGTGAAATCTGCACTAATTTCACCCCCAAGAGCTGGATCAATAACTAGTAGCCGTACATTTTCTATGCGTCGAGCTCGTGAGCTATTGGGTGGTGGTATTGCGCTCTCTGGCAGTATGCCTGATGCAACAGCCGCTTCTAGTCCTTCGTCGAACCATATCTTTAGCTGCTCTTGCTGCCGATCAAGCTCGGCTTGTGCTTCTTGCAATGACTCAGAATGCAAAGCAACCACTCGCAGTCTTTGGGCTTCAGTTGCCGAGTCGTCTAAAAGTAGGTCGGTAAACCTGTACGCTTTGCCATAAACATAGTATGCCGAACCACGGCTACCGTCTCCTTCAACACGCACTGGATCTGAGTACCTATTGGGCTGGGGGTCAGCCATTCCTAATTCAGCGACAACTTCATCTGAGATACCGGTGCGTTCAATATACCTTGTGAGAAGCGCATCAAGTCCTGCAGCGGAGTCTGGATCCTTTAAGCGCCGCCTCATGACTTCAGGGTCTATTGCAGCCTTTAGTTGCTCTTCAAAAAAGTCAATGCTGGATGCCAAAGGGCTGTACCCTGTACGAGCACGCTGTACACTATTGAACCTATTTACCCAAGGAGCACGTTTCCGAGAGTCCATATCATCTGATTGGGCTGCGACGACTAAACTCTCATCCACGGGGATGGTTCTTGCTGGCTCAAATGTAGCGGCATCGTAATTAGGAATTCTTACCTTAAATTTCGAGCTATCTTCTGATGGTGTATAAGACTCTGCCACTGGCTACCCCTTACTTTGTAATCTTATTAAACTATAACAGGGATAGCGGTGTATTACCCCTATTTTATACACAACCATATTGGAGGGCTGTAGTGGAGTCAATCGCAACTATTACTATGGGCTAAGCGGCTGACGCCAAAGTCACGCTACCGATGTCTCGCTCGAGAATAGCTTTACGATCAGAGCCAACATCTAAGCCGTAGGCGTTATAGAAGAAGGCTTCTGCGTAATCCTCATTGGGCGCCTTGCTGCCATATTTTGTTACAGCAGTCTCGGACGGCAGGGAGGCGAACCCAACCCCCTCTTCACCATATGCTCGGGCTTCCAGCATATGGCCCATCTCGTGCACAATCGTAATTTCTCCATAGCTTAGATCTGGACCAACTTTAGAGGTCCAATCACCAGCTTCAAGCTCGCCCATATCAACAAGCAAGGCCTCTACATCGCCTACGCTCATTGCGGCTTTCGATGCGTCCATGATGATTACATTCTCACCAGCTACGGCCTCTCCGCCACCGTCAATAACTCCATCGGCAAAGTAGATTTTAAGTCCCGGAAAAGCTGTTTCTAATTGGCCATTGAATTGTCCTTGCAGCCGATCTAATGCCGCCTTGGCGGCAGGGGCAAGTGCTTCCATCTGCTCTTTATTACCAAGCCCTATGGCCTCGATACCCCCCACAGAGGCTATGTCGTGTTGCTCTGACCCAAATTGCTGCAATATGGTTTCTATTCGGCCAGACTCCATCTCCTGTTCTTGAGGTATCATCGCTTTTAACTCATCAGCCAGCTTCTGTGGTTTATTCGTAGCTTCCTCGGGATTGTGCGAGAGGGTTTCCATGGACTCATCATACCAATCAAAAAGACCCCTGCAAAGGAGTCGTCATAATGCTTATGCTTGGAGGGCCATCGTGGTGCCAACAGCAACTCAGCTATTGAATATCAGCACCTCGCCGTCTTGAACAGCCTTAAACTTTATATCGTGATCTTTGCAATACTCAATGCCACGGTTGATAGCCTCAGTCTCGGGATGGTCAGACTGCCAGTGGGGCATGAAAGCAAAATCTACTAAGTTTAGTCCCTCCCATATTACCTCGCTCAAATCTTCATAGGGAGTAATCGTGGCATCTCCAACAACCTTATAGGGTTCAAGGTTCGGAGCCAACACACAGCCAGCAGCACTGTAGCCTGAATATAGAAAGTCGGGGTCAGCATTAAGCTCAATGAGGATGTTGTCTAGGCCACTTAACTTCATCGCTTGTCTTAGAATAAAGACATTCCCGCCGAGCACAAATACGGCGCCAACATCTTCGATCAGCTTTCTAAGGTCATCCTCTCTGCCGAAGTATTCTTTTAAGTCTACAACTTCTGGCTGCAGCCCAAGCTGATCAAGTCGCTCGACTTTATTATCAAGACTTCGTGCAGTTTGTTCATCGTCGGCATCACGAAAGTCGAGAGCATTAGGAATGATAGCAATCCTGCCTTTTGGAGCTAGTAGTTTGAGCTGGTCTTTTTCTTTACCAAACTTAAATGAGGATAGGTAAAACTTCATGCTTCAATCATACCAATCAAAAAGACTCCCGCAAAGGAGTCGTCATAATGCTTATGCTTGGAGGGCCAGGTGGGATTCGAACCCACGACATGCTGCTTAAGAGGCAGCCGCTCTAACCAACTGAGCTACTGGCCC
>CAYTBW010000012.1:0-687 GCA_964436255.1 uncultured Candidatus Saccharibacteria bacterium
AGCGCCTCCGGTAGTAGTTTGTTTACTCATGCTCGGTTGCTCGTTCTTAACTAATACATACTAGCAAGTTCCGCGGCCTGTGTAAAGACTTTTGTCAGGAGAAAATGACCTACTGTCAGCAAAATCCTCATGCTTGGTAAATCGGTCGAATTATAGTATAGTTTGCCAGTTCGCAAGTCGCGTTCATACAAGACCTTGAAAGCGAGGTGCGCCGTGGGCGTACTGGAAGAAGAAGCCATCCAGCAACTCCGAGAAGCCATCGGCTGCGGCTCGATCATCGTGCATGCCCGACCCCGCGGCGGCAAGGGCACGCAGTGCCGCATCCTGGTCGAGACCGTCGGTGGTGCCACCACCTCCAGCGGCGATCTGTTCCGGGCAGCACAGCTGAACCCAGAAGCCAAGGCATCGTTGGACGGGGGCGACGTGGTGAACAGTAAGTTGTTCGCAGAGATCGTCCTGTCCCAGCTGGGAGGGCCTGAATACGACGGCCAGATGCTCTGGCTCGACGCCGTCGGGCGCAAGCAGGGCGAAGAAGCCGACACCATGCGCGTCATGGCTGAGCGAGGCCACCCCGTGCTGGCAGTGGTCTACATCGACGTCAGCGAAGACGAAACGCGGCGACGTGGCCACGAAGGAGGACCCAGGGGCCGAGAAGACGACACCCCCAGCAAGCACGAGCATCGGCTG
>CAYTBW010000012.1:697-2892 GCA_964436255.1 uncultured Candidatus Saccharibacteria bacterium
ACGGAGTTCCGAGAGCACACGCTTCCGGTCATCGACTACTAAGACTGGCTCGGGGGGCTGATCCGCGTCAACGGGGAGCAATCCACGGAAGAGGTCACCCGCGACATCCTGCTGGGCCTCCACAAGCTGCTCTGCAGCAGGTAGGCCCCGGCGAAACACCGACCCCGGTGCGCGCCACATGCGCACCGGGGTCACCCTGTAATTATTCTCAAGCTTGTATTCCACTGGCTATAATTGTATAGTTTCGCCAAGCTCATTACTCGACTAGCCCTTAGGAGGTGAACGATGAGCCGAAGGGTAGACCCCAACAGCAAAGCATATCGACTTGTCGAAGCCTTCCTGGAAGACCAGGGACAGATACCCCCCTGCACCTCAAGTCAACGTGAAGCGGCCGTAACCGCCCTGTGCACCTTGGCAGATCAGATGTGGCTAGGACAGCCCCCCAACGATGCCCTAGGGGTAGCGGAGACCACCTACCGCGCCCAAACTGGCGCGAATGCCCCGCCTTGGCTCGAATGGCTGCTGGCAGCCTTCTGCATGAGCATCGAGCAGCAGCCAGCACCGTGAACCCATCAGAAGCTCCATGAGCACAAAGACCCCCGGTATCCGCGATCCAAGCGGACAACCGGGGGTCTCTTCGTACTATTTGGTTTGCCTATTCTATATAAACTTCTTAATATCTACCCATGATCCCTCAGCTGCTTTGGCGCTGTAGCGTTCTGGCCGCGAGTCGTTAAAGTACGCGTGGCCTGCCTGCCCGTAAACCTTCTCTGTATAGCCAATGCCAGCAGCTCCGAGCAACTGCTTAGTCTTAGCCCTGTCCTCCGCCAGAATGCTCTCGTCCTGCCCGCCATAGAACGACAATACCTGCAGCCCGCTACCACCTTTTGCCGAAATAAGCGCCTCGACAGGGCTATTGCCATCGTAGTAATTCGGCAGATGCGGCTGGCCACCATAGAAGCTCACTACTTTGTTTACCCTTCCATCCATGCCGGCTAGGTACGCCAATCGACCACCGAAGCAAAATCCAACAACAATGAATTCAGTTATGCTCGGTTGTTCGGCTTGAATCTCGTCCAGGGCCTTCGCGAAGAACTCACAAAAGCCATCGCCAGTCATCTGCTGCATCACCTCTACACCCCGTGCCATACCCGTGTTGTAGTCCAGTACTTCACACTTGCCCGTAACGCTATAGAAGTGATCAATCGCGAAGGCCGGAAGCTCAAATTCCTCCGCAAACCGATCAGTCGCGCGCTTTATAAAGTCCGTGATGCCGAATATTTCTGGCAAAATTACTATGGCCTTCCTAGATTGATGCGCGTTGTTAGAATAGATGTAAGGTTTGTTCATACCACCATTATAACAAATGAATAAACCTTGACTTTTTTCGTTTCGAGCGTAGAATAATCACTACCTATCGTCAATTCGGTCACTAGGCCGAGGGGGAAGTTCATCACAAACATGGCAACGAGAGAGTCCGCGCTCAGGCGCGACATGCGAGGCGGGCGACCGCTGTTCGATGACGAGGTCGAGGCCGACCGCTTCAGCGGGACGCCAACGCCTCTCAACAGCCACAGCCGACCCAAGGCTGTCATCGGCGCAGTCAGTCCGCCGCAGACCATGCATGCCATCACCTCCAAGGGTGGTGGCAGGGGTGGCAACACGGCCTCGGTCGGGTTCGGCAACGAGCCCAAGGAGACCAAGCGCCAGACCGGCCCCAAGCAGAGTCGAGCGGCTCGAGCGAAGGAGCGTCGCGCCGAGAAGGGCGGCAAGGGCAAGAAGGGAGGCAAGCGCTGATGGGTGGTCTGGTCAAGAAGGGTCCATCCAAGAAGCTGAGCAAGAAGGACAAGGCGCGACTGGCTGATGAAGCCAAGGCACGGCAGCACCCTCGACGCGCATTCGGCCAGCGGTGAGCCGCAAGGCCCACCCACCTGGCTGCCGGCCTGACCACCAGGCTCGCGGTGACGGTCCATCGGCCATCGCCGACCGCAGGGGTGCATCTGGCCGGAAGCGCAATGCAACTCCGGTGGATCTGCCAAGCGGCATGGGCCTCAGGGACCTGCCGCCGGCACGTGACAAGGATGCCGAGGAGTAGCATCCAGGACGAGAGGACACTCAATGACGAGTGCGGGGGCGCGCGCTGGCGCAGGGGCCCGGGTCTTTTGTTTTATTTTTACGATTTTTTACACTTTTTG
>CAYTBW010000012.1:2902-14236 GCA_964436255.1 uncultured Candidatus Saccharibacteria bacterium
CCCACCCCGCCCGACCGCACACTCACTCCGGCGGGCGGGGCCTCGCTCTCCCCCCCCCCCCCTTCTCTTTTGTATTATTTTCACGATTATTCACACTTTTTCACAAATCTGTTTTCACAGATATTCACATAATTTCACACCAGCCCTGTATAATGCATATATGAAACCTACAAAACACTACGCCAAATACCTATTCATACTTTCCGCAATATTATTCGTAGCCGGCATACTACTCTATCGCAACAATGCGGTGAGCGCGCAAAAGCAAGTCGAGGCCATCATAGCGGCCGATAAAGCCGGTAAGCCAGTGGATCAAGATATTAAAAAGCTCGAAACGTACGTTAAAAGCCACATGAACTCCAGCACGAACTTTGCTTTGCAGGGCAGCTATAGCCGTGCTGTAGCGGCCGCACAAGCCGCTGCGCTACAGCAAACCCAAGGCGGTGCTAAAGTCTATACTGATGCCCAGGCGGCTTGCTCAGCGCGCGTAGACAGCATTCAGCTTAGTAACTGCGTAACCAACTACATCGCAGCGAACTCTACCCCTGGCCAAACAGCTCCAGCCCCCGCGCAGGTTGATAGGGACCAATACATCTATAAGTTCACCGCCCCAGCTTGGAGCTGGGGCGCAGCAGGAATCGTGATGTTGGCCTCTATGTCAGCAATACTCCTTGCAGCCTGCCTTTGCCTGATCTAAGCCATAAACGCCCAGCGACAACGCTGGGCGTTTTACGTTCCGCCGCCTAGACCAGGTAAAGATTTAGCGGTATTTATTTCTACATGTAGTCCATTTGCTTGCGAGATTTTTACGGGCATCTACAGAAGGCTGAACGCACTCAAACCCAGTAGGCCGTACGCTATGCTACTTTAGTGTTAATCACGATATTATTTAGCCAGTTCACCACTACCACTTGATGCCTTCCAGTGATCTATCCAGGGGCCCCATACATTTGTGCAGGTACCATTCCCGCTGTCATTCCACGACCATCTACCTGTTCTCGTCTGTCTGACGTTGGAATACTGTGGAGCGGTAATTTTACCTATACCAAGATCTGTAGTAACTCTTATCCACTTCCATTTATGCCTCTCATCAGTGAGATTCCTGCTAGAGTAACATTGGTTTTTACGTGCCTTTTTAGCGCCACCGGAGACACCAGTAAGCTTCTGCCAGTTATTTATGGAATTGTCAAAACATCCACTCTTATCAGGTTTTACGGACTGCCAAGTAGTTATAGTCCTAATGCCATTGCCTTCTACCTTTTGGGTGGTCCTTTTGGTGGAATCACATCTAGGTTCTCGAGGAGTAGGGCTGTAGCACGTGCCGTTGGAATTCCTTTGTTGCCCGGGAGGACAAGCCTCACTTGTCGCTCCATTACCCCCGCCACCCTGGTTGCTAGTACTCTGTTCAGCTGCTCGTCTTGCGGCTGCTTCTGTCGCTAGCCTATTTTGTTCAGCCTCATACTTGGCCTCTGCAATCTCGTACTGCGCAGCAACGTCTGTAATGCGTTGCCTTGCGGCTGCAACAGCTTTATCCGCATTCTTATCCAATGCTACGAGTAATTTATAGTTGGCATCAAATTTATTCTTACCATATTTAGGATTGTCCTTGATATCGGTTGCATGTTTGTATAAACTATCCGACTGATTCTTTAATGCAATCGCGATTTTTTTAATACTCTCCGTCGTGCGTGCATTTGCTTTAGCTTTATTATATTCACCCTCTGCTGTTTTTTGATTGGCGGCAATAGCTGCAAGTCTTTCACGGCCAATGCCTCCAGAAGCATTAGATTTAGCTGCATTTAGGGCATTTTGTGCTGCTAAAGCATTTTTGCGCGCGGCTTCAGCGTTCTTGCCTTGAGCCTTCGTGTATGCAACGATTGCTTCGTAGCGCTTCTTTTGTTCTGCAGCAGCTTTCTGAGTTATCTTTACGGGAGATGCACTTGCAAGGAAGGTGTTGAAGCCGGCCTGGTTCTTTCTCTTGGCTTCGCGAGTTGACACAAAGTGAAGAACAACTCTTTGGCGTGACCATTTCTTTTTATTCTTCATGTTCTTAAGCCAGTACGCCTTGCCTCTAGCATCGGCCGGGCGGGCCATCATATTCGTATATAGGGCTGAAATAAAGGCGTCGTCTGTTCCTGTAATCATTTTAGCGCCGCCCATTTGCCTGATTACTTCCCCGGCATTGATTCTGTCTCCGGCTAGCTTCTGAGTCCAGTACTGGTATCCCGCCGGGTCGGGATTACGGCCTAGTAGGCCTCTATAGAGTCTATAAACCATACCTTCTGCACTTAAATCTTTACAAGTCTGGGGGGTGTTAGTTGTGGAGACGGGCGTGGGGTTCGCACCTACTGCGGGATCAACTGCAACTGGTGGTGTAGTTACGCACTTCTCGCTTAATGAGTACTGATAGTCTGGCGTACCGCCAGCGAAGCTGAGGGCTACGAAAGCAAGGCCAGCAATAGCAGCCATACCTGCGGCTATGAGACTATAACGTTTAGTAAAGAGTGTTAGCCTGGTATTGCGAGCAAGCCCCAAAGGGCCAGTGCGGGATTTGGCACGGGATGATTTGGGGTTACTCACGTAACGAGTATTTGTTTTTCGGACAGAGGGCTTTTTGTTTATTGTGGCCATGTATACTTCGCGTCGCTAAATTTATAAGGCTTACACAAGCATAACTAGTTTATCGACTAAATGCAATGTTGGCAGCTCATGCCACTTATCCGAACCTTTTAGAGAACATTCGACTCAGTGACTGTGTAGCCAACTATATCGCAGCGAACTCTACCCCTGGCCAAACAGCGCCCGCCCCCGCGCAGGTCGACAAGAACCAATACATTTATAAGTTCAACGCCCCAGCTTGGAGCTGGGATATCGCCGGGATAATGCTAGCCATGTCACTACTTGTAACGCTGCTTAGCCTGCTCTTGGTATTTTTCGCATAGCCACCGTTACAACCTGCTCGCTGTAAATGTACAAGCAGTCAGTAAACCTATACGCTATTCACGCTATGTTGAGTCTAGCAATAACTAGCTATTGTATGTCAAAATGTTTAGCAACTGTGCAGAACTGTGTGATCCACTAACCTTTAGCAGCTATCTCGCCTGTAATTTCGTGCACAATATTCCTGATTCTAGCTACTTAAATATCCCATCTTCATACTTGGGCTTATTGTTTTTATACGTATTGTAGCTAATTGGAATATACTTACTCCATTGGCCATATGTAATATTGCCTCTGGCATCACAAACTGCTGTACGTTTCTTAATTGCATGATTAGTTTCAGCGTTAGCGACAGCCTTGTAGTGATAATCCCAGTATTGTTTATTAACGTTCTTACCCTTGCAGTAAGGAGAAGCCGGGGTATTATTTGCGCGCGTAATTAGCACACATTGCGTTCTATCAGCATTTGCTTCGTACGACCTTGTGCATGAAGTCACCCTAATCCCTTTTGGAGTTTCCGTGCAACTCCTACGGTGTTTGCCGTCGTCCGTATAAGAAGAGTCAATAATATATGCGTACTTACCTATGCCCCCCGTCAAGCTTGCCTCACTACTCAAGAAGTTTGCTTTAGAATTACAGTGGCTTCTCCAGATAGCATCTACTTGTTCCACGGTCGCACCTGGCGGAGGCGGCGGCGGAGTTTTATTAGGATCGCCGGTCGGGATATTCCCCGCTCCAGAATTATTAGCTCTCTCCGCTGCTGCGGCGGCGGCGGCTGCATCAGCGGCAATCTTTGCCTGTCGGGCTGCATAAGCAGTGTCAAACTGGGCTAGCGTACCCCCGGCGGCAGTAGCAGATTTAGCAGCGCCGTTGCTGGACGCTTTAACGAGTGCATATACATCGTTAATCTTACTAATTGCGTATGGCTTAGCTGAGCCTGCGTCTGTCTTTAAGTCCGTAGCGTACTTTACGAGTGCGTCTGCACGCTTCTTGAGCCGGGCAGCTGAGTCTGCTGCCTTCTTTGCGGCACGCATAGCAGTGCGAGCTTTAGCCGCCTCGGTAGTAGCTGTCTTCTTGTTATCCGAGATTGCTTGCAAGCTAGAGCTGTTCTTGGAAGCACTTAGAGCCGTTTTGGCTGCGTTCTCGGCCTTCTTTGCTGCCGTGGCGTTCTTGCCAGCCGTAGTGGCATACTTCTTCATCTCCACTAAGCGCTTTGCCTGCGCTTCCTTGGCATTTTCCTTAATCACCACAGGAGTTGCTGCGCTAATGTATGCAACGAAGGTAGTGGCATTAGCACGCTTAGCTTCATTAGTAGTGGCAAAATGGTAGGCAACTTTTGCACGAGACCACTTCTTGGCACCCTGAAGCTTCTTGGTCCAGTAGTCAGTGCCCCTCTTGTCGGCAGCTATCTTGGCATCAGTGCGTAACAACATATTCTTGTACAAGCCAGTGATGAACTGAGCATCTGTAGCAGTCTTTGGAACGACTGCACCGTTACTGGCAACCATTTTGCTCACGAAGGTTGTACCCGGAGTACGGTCGCCCGCGAGCTGCTGAACCCAGTAGGAGTATTCGCCTGCATTCGGCTCGCGGTTAAACACACCCTTGTAAACTCGATACGTAAGCCCCTCGGCACTATCGTCATAACAAGCCTGCTGGGCCTTAAGTTGCTCAGCGTCTGTCGGGGGCGGGGTGGTAGTAGTGCCGCCCTTCGGGACACATGCGGTGCTGAATGAGTACTGATACTTAGGCGCTCCGCTCGCAAAGCTGAGGGCTACGAAAGCGAGGCCAGCAATAGCGGCCATACATGCAGCAATTAAGCCGTTGCGCTTGGTAAAGAGAGTACTCTTGGAGCTACGAGCCAGGCTGGAGCTGCCAGTACGAGACTTGGGTCGAGATGATTTAGAACTACTTGCGTAGCGAGTGTTAGATTTACGGACTGGGGACTTTTTGTTTGTTGTAGCCATGTATACCTTGTGGTTAGCTTAATTTTATATAACTTAGCATAAGCATAATATAGCCTTGTCTAGATTGCAAGCCCTAGGACTTCTTGCAGGCCACATTAGTGCTGGCTGGGTAGTAGTTACCAGTAGTGGGGTCGTAGTAACCCGCGCCATTGCCACGTACAGCAGTCGATTTATAGCCTGCCGGGCATACGAGCTTAGGAGTGACTTTCCTTAATTCCCCGTTCTGATCTAGGTCTGGCTTGCCAGAGGCAGCGCGTCCGCAGCCATAGCTGTTTATAGCACCGCCAACGTATCGTGAAGTTTCTTTGATCTTATTGGTTATAAGGGTGTATCCCGCCTCGCAAGTTGGAGTAGTATTCGGGTTGGCGTACTCACCTTTCTTTGCATAGACGACCACGTTTACCCTAGGCGCGTCTTCGAGGAATAAATCAAAGCCGGCCTGCTGGTAGGCAACTGTCTCTTTAGCAAAGATGTACTGGCGGATGACTTCGCTACGCGTCTTCTTTTTGGCATCTAGTCGCTTTAGCCAGTACTTGTCGTAGCTTGTTAGCTTATCATTACCCTGGAACTTACTAGCCAAGTAGGCCACGAACTGTCCGTTGGTCTTGAGTGATGTAAGTTTAGCCTTAACCTGACTCGAGCTTAAGAAGCTTCTTACCACCGCAGATGACGCAACTTTATCTCCAGCCAGCCTTTGAGTCCAATACTGATAACCGCTTGCGTCTGGGGTTCTACCAAGTACGCCAATATACATTCTATACACAGCGGCTTCGGCAGATTTGTTTATACAGTTACGGGTTGATTCGGTCTGCGGCAAAAGCTTGCCGGTGGTACCGTTTGCTCGAAGCGTTTTACAGTTATTAACAGAGTACTGATATGCCCCCAATGAAGGGCCGCTCGCAAAACTAAAAGCTACAAACACGAGGCCTACAATCGCTGCTAGCCCTGCTACGATAAGACCATTGCGCTTACTAAACAGAGTGGTCTTTTTGCCCAGAGATGAGCCGCCGACATTAGATCGACTTTTGGTTGTTTGTTTACGAACAGGTGCTTTTTTGTTTGCTGCCATAGCTTAATGTTTCCTTAATTTATAGTTAGCATAAGCATAATGCAGGATGTTGATAGATGCAAGGTTCAGCCTTTGCATTCCCATTGCCAAGCCTGATCGGCGCTGAACATATATGCCGCTGTACGGATGTTGCTGCCTGCATCCATGTAGTCTGGCCCTGCGCCAGCTGCCTTGTGGTTAGCCGCATACGTAGTGGGCAAGAACTGGTAGACGCCATAGTGCCCGCCACGACTCTGCGCCTGCGGGTTGAGCTTTGACTCGCACTGGGCTATGCGCAACATACGCGCCCCGTCCAGTTGATAGTACTCTGACCAATACTGAATGAGTTCGGGTATCCCAGCAGGAATTGGTGCGCACATATTCACACCATTGCATGGCGGAGGTGGAACAGTGCTTGCCTTGGTAAGGCTTACCCAGGCAAAGCCCATGATAATCGTAATAGCAACGATTGGCACGACCACCCATGACTGGAAGTTGAGGGTAAATAGACTAGGCTTCGGCCTCTTCTTGGATCGGTATTTGCCGTGATTCTTTTTGGCTGTTGTGTTTTTGCGGGGCATAAGGCCTCGTGGTTATCGCCCTAAGCATAGACGGAATATATGTTTTGATCAAGCCGGTATCGAATAACGCTAATTTGCAAGTGTTCCAATCTTGTAGTCTTCTTTGAGCTGGCTTGCACTACTTGAATGGCTTTGGCCTCTGTCCATTGTTCCAAAACCTCGAGTGCCATCCTCACCACAATACTTAAGCATGGCCTGCGCGCCGCCAGGATGCTGCCCCAAGAATTCTGTTACGTCGTATACGCTCGTATCTATGATCATCCAGCAGTCCTGCAGCGAATTGTGCTGTGAAACTTCTGCGGCGGTATAGGTCCGCTGCGGAGTAGAAGATCCCGAATTTTGCCCAGAAGGTGTTGTGCTTCTGCCCGTTGTCATCTGCTCTTCAGCCATATTCTCTTTCTGTTCCTTACTTGCCCAACCGGCGACGAATAATCCACCCATAACAACGCTCACTACAATCATCGCAACCGCAACAGCAGTCATGATCTTGCTCGTGCCAAAAACTCGCTTCGTAAAGTCCTTAACGCTCGTCATAGTAGTGAAAACTCCTCGTACTGAATATGCTTTTTGCTAACACCGGCGGCGATGAACTGCGCTTCAAGAGCTTTCATCATGTCCTTTGGCCCACACAGCAGAACTTCGCATTCCGCAAGGTCCGGAACGTGCTTGGCAATTTGCTCGACTGAAATGAAGCCCTGCTTACTGCTATCATGTAAGGTAAAGCTTAATGCGCCCTGAAGGTTGCCAGCTAACTGACCGAGCTCTTGTGCACCGTACGCCTGGCTCTGATCGGCGACTGAGTAGAACAAATGTGCCTGAACGCCCTCTGTAGTTTTCATACTACGCGCCATACTCAAAAACGGTGTAATTCCAATTCCTCCCGCTACCCATATCTGCTTCTTGCGCACCATATTTGCGTAATTAAATGAGCCATATGGACCTTCTACGAATACATAGTCATCCACCTTCAGTTCGTCCAACTTGGCCGTAAAGTCACCTAAGTTTTTAATAACGAAGCGTAATCCATTCTCGCTTGGTGCAGACGCGATAGTGAACGGATGTGTCTGCTGAGGTAGACTTGGGCTTACAAATGTAAGGAACGCGAATTGGCCAGCAATTTGTTCTATACCACGTGCCGTTGGCGATAAACTCACTTCCCATGCGTCGCCCAGGTCTTCCACATTAGAAACCTTGTATCGTCGGCGTGGCTTGAGACTCTTAAATACGTATCGGTAACCGAACAGCCCAAGAGCAGTAGTGCTCAATAGGCCCAAATAAAGCGCGAGTACAGGAATTTGCAACACTCTACTTCCTGTTACAAAAAAGGCATGATACACCGCAAAGGCAAACAGCACACCGGTGAGTCGATGGATCCACATAAAACGCTCGTGGCTTACCCAAATGTAGAAGGTAATGAACAACACTACGAACATACCGCTCAAAGCTACCTTGCCGGCCTGGAGTGCTATGTCATCGAGTGTGGGTAGTAGAAAGCTATATGCCGACGCGAGTGAAATGGTGGCATACTTAATGGTGAGTAGCGTGGGGTGCACGAGCATAGCGATGAATGCAACGCCGCCAACAGTATGGTGGACTTTATAGAGCTTATCTAGACCGCCGAATTGCTTTTCTAGCCAAGGTATTCGTGCAGATAAGGCCAAGTTCCAAGCAAAAAGCGTAAAGCCAATAAAGCCAGCTATTCGAGCAAAACCGTCGATCATAGTTTGCAAAGACTGATCAGTTGGTCGTGGCCCGAACGTAAGTACTATGGCTATTGGGGCCAAGGCAACAAGCCAGGTGAGCACTAATCCCACTTTTGTATTTCGTTTTGTCATACAACTATTGTAACCCAAATCACGAACCAAAGAAAAAGCCCGAGATGTACTCGGACGCTTTCTTTGGTGGAGCATGTCGGAGTCGAACCGACGACCTCCTGCTTGCAAAGCAGGCGCTCTAACCAGCTGAGCTAATGCCCCAAAACTATGGTGGAGTGTTGCTGGCGTAAGCCAGCTCCACCCCGTATCAATGGTGGGCGATCCAGGACTTGAACCTGGGACCTCGTCATTATCAGTGACGCGCTCTAACCACCTGAGCTAATCGCCCAAAGCAGCATATGCTTGGGATACCACGGATACTGTTCTTACTGTGTATACTAGTGAGCGCGGCGCCTCTTCTATTCTTGAAGCCCTTGGCTTCGGGCCACCTGAGCTAATCGCCCAAATAATGCGTACCTGGATTACCCGGAAGAACTTACCTATTTTCGCCTATTTTACGATATTTTTCAAGTAGCAAGTAAGCTATAATAAGCATATGAATTTTCTAATCGGTTTATTCTTAATCGCAGGCGGCGCGGCATCTCTGGTATATCACCAGCAGGTGTTCAATATGACTGGGCGCATAGACTTTGTAGAAAAACGCTTACCAGGTGGCAGTTCTAGCTTCTTAAAGCTAATGAGTCTGCTGGCTGTATTTATAGGGCTGCTGTTCGCCACCGGTCTAGGCACCTGGCTAACTCAGCCGATCAACGACGGCATTCGTGATGTCTTTAGTCCGATCAACGCAGACTACTAGCTCAACCCTATCAATATACGAAACTAACGGACGATTATTCCGAGGGAATTGCCGACCTTGCGCTCAGACTTTTCGGCCGTTGGTCTTCTATTGATAAGCTTTTTGTTCAGCACCATACCGGAGCTACCGCCGTCGTCCAAGTTAACGGCCCACTCGGCATTCAGTTTCTTAAATACCCCTGCCAAGTCATACAAGCTTAGCCCGCTTACAGAATCCTGACGACCTTCGACCACAACCCACCACATGGTTTTTTTGTCTGCGCTCAGTCCGACTGCTGTTCGTGGCGCCTTTTCAGAGCACGATGGAGCACAGCCATTGTCCCCTGGTTTGAGGTACCAACCAGCCCCAGGCTCTACAAGAACGGGGGAGCCTCCTACTACCGTACCATACTGGCCTGAAGGTGGAGCCGTAGACTGTTGTGGGTCAATAATACAGCTGTTACTACCTGTACATGCTAAGTACGACCAATCGCTCCTATTGTATGAATTCTGCCACCGAACACCCTGGCCAACAGCCGGGCCCGTTGCGCGAAAACTCTGCTCTGGAGTAAAGAAGTCTCCATTAATCGCGGCCACTGCGTCAACTCTTTTAGCAAAGTCAGTCGGAGTAATACCACGCTCGTCAGGCTTCGATGCTCGCAGCGATACCTTTGGGTTCGTCAAATCAATTTTCAGAACGTGAATACGCTTATTGCTATAAGTATCGTCTACCCAGTATTTAGTCCCGCCTGGTAAGCTTGGTAAGGGGAGGGACTTGGATCGAGCAAAGGTGCGACCTCGCTTTTCTAGTACTGCCCAGTATTGCTTTTCGATGCTTCGAGCACTCTTCTCTATGTTCGCAATACTTGTAAGCATCTTTGCATAACTTGCTTTGGAAGAGTCGTTTTGCTTCTTCGCCTCCCTATACGTACTCGTTATGTCCGTGTAGGGTATGTCGGTAGCATAGGCTGAAAGCTCTTTTGAGGCCAAGTAATCTTTTTGTGTAGCGGTAAAGCTAGATTCAACTTTCTGATGCCAATTTGTGTCCTTCTGCATAGCCTTAATTACGGAGGCAATAAATGGACCGTGAGCTTCAACCTCATTGAGCTTCTTGAGTATATCTTCTGGTTTTTGAGACGCTAGATTCTTGCGTGCAGCGTTCCTGGCAGCAACTTCTCGAGTCTTAGCCTCAGCTACCTTCTCAGCGATCCGATTGTAGCTTGGCGTACTCGACACTAAGCGACGAGAACTCTTCAAAGCGCGTTCGGACTGCTGAATGGCTGCTGTCTTGCGGACGACAATAGGCCTATTATTCTGCGCTAAGAGTGTATTCATGCCTTCTTGAGCTTTGCGCTTTGCCTCGTTGCTTTGCGCTAAACGAATTGCCACCGCTCCGCGTGTAAGTTTCTTTGTATCAAGCTGTTTAGTCCAGTACCCTAGTCCATTGGCGTCGGCCGGTCGCCTAAAAAAGCCTAGGTAAAGCTTCTCGATATACAACTTGTTGGATAGTGATGTGAATGCAGGATCTCTCAAGCCGACTTCAATAACATCTTGGGGCTTGATACGTTCGCCCGCGAGCTTTTGAGTCCAGTCAGAAAGCTCACCCTTGTTCGGTTGGCGACCAGAAAGCCCCACGTAGAGACGATACACGAGCGCCTCGGCACTCAAGTCTTTACAGGATTGTGTGGCCTGGTCACCAGCGCACTTTTCAGTTATGGAGTACTGATAATTCGGTGTGCCTCCAGCAAAGCTGAAAGCCACAACCACCACACCCACGATAGCAATCAGGCCAGCAACAATCAGGCCCTTCTTGAGACTAAACTGAGTTGTCTTTTTAGCAGCAATGGTCGAATGGCCCATACGAGCCTGTGAATATTTTAATGCTTGTTTGTTTTTTTCCTGAACCATATAAATAAGCTTTAGGTAAGCATAACCTTTACCCCTCCTGAATGCAAATACTCATTGTCGCTCCCCAAATCAAAAAGACACTTCATTAAGAAGTGTCTTTTTGATTTAACAAGTCAATAGTGCTAGTAAACAACCTTGGTTACCTACAGGGAATTTTAGTAACAACATTATGCCCCTAAAGACATAACGCTCGACCTAGAAGTTCCGCAAAGGACTAGTGTGAGCACATCCCACCGAAGTGAGCAGCTCTTGAACAAAAGTCTTCTGGCCATAGCCTTACTGCTATGGAATGCATTGCTGCATCGATACTCCCTAGAAAGGAGGTGATCCATCCGCACCTT
>CAYTBW010000013.1:0-11634 GCA_964436255.1 uncultured Candidatus Saccharibacteria bacterium
CCGAACCCCCCCAAAACACCCCCCCCCCCAAACACCCCCCCCAGGTTGGGGGGGGGCTTTTTGCCGGGGCTCTTTGCTATATGTGTCAAATTTATTGTATGTACTTTTGACCTTTAAGGCTTTTGGGGAAGAGAATCTCGTCACTTGGATTCTCTATCGTCATACGGAAACAAACCAAGGCATCTTCTCCAAATTCTTGAATCGTTTCGGGGCTTGCATAGGATTGGGTTTTCGCTATACATCCCTTATCATCCAGCTTACTGCTGATGAAATAATTCAACATACTAACCGTAGACTTTTCGGACGTTGCAAAAGATACAGCTACCAACACACCAACGATAAGTACAATGTTCAATAATACTGACAACGCAATAAGGACCTTGATTACCATGCTTTTGTTATTATCTGATTTCTTTTTTGGTGCTTGCTTGGCCACGCGACCCTCCAATAATTAAAATGCTAATGCTGTAATGATACAATGCAATGCAGAATCTTACTAGATCAGCTGTCGGCGCCAGAGATAAACCCCGTACAGGAGAACGGGCAAAAGTAATAAACCGACACCCCCTCCAAAGTTGAGTAGAATCAAAATCCCAAAAGCAGGTCCGAGCGAAGCTCTCGTGCCAACTTTGAATGTTCGAATCTTAGTACCAAACTTTATATTCAAAAATGCATATATAAAACAGAATACCAATGCGTAAAACATCCATATATAGTCGACTTTGTAGCTCAGTGATAGAAAAAGGATCATCGCACCTACCCCAAAGCCAAAGATATATCCCCAAACCACGAAAAAGCGACCGATGGCATTGAGTCTCTTAAGACTTCTAAGTTGACTGGGGCTCATGACTGGAGCGCTTTAATACCAGGAAGTTCTTTCCCGGCAAGGAGTTCGAGCGCTGCGCCGCCGCCAGTTGATACAAAGCTAAATTTAGCCGGGTTGCTGTATTGGTCCAAGAAGCCTGCAGTATCTCCCCCGCCGATTATTGATTGAGCACCGCTGTCTATAATCGCTTCGGCTACAGCTGTGGATGCGTGTGCGTAGGCTTCGATCTCGGTAAAACCAAGTGTTCCATTCCAAAAAACCGTCTTGGCTCCAGCGAGCGCCGACGCAATACTTTTGGCAGTCTCAGTGCCTAAATCCAGCGCCATGTCTTTTAGTTCAATATCGTCCACACTCACGGTGCGGGTCGGTTCGCCTTTGTTAATCGAGGCTGCCACAACTACATCGGTTGGTAAAACAATCTCCACATCTTTAGCTTCGGCCTTTTTGAGCAAATCCTGCACTCTAGCCTTTAGCTCTGGCTCGCAAATGCTGGCTCCGACTGACTTTCCCTGTGCTAGCAAAAAGGTATTAGCCATCGCTCCGCCGATCACAATGCTATCCGCCAAGCCAAGCAGGCTGTCGAGCAACTCAAACTTATCAGCTACTTTCGCTCCACCAATGATTGCCACAAACGGATGTTCTGGCTTTTCCAACAAGCCATGGAGGGTATGAAACTCTTCCTCTACCAGGAACCCTGCCGCGTGCGGTAATAGCGCGGGCACCCCCACGATCGATGCATGGGCGCGGTGCACGGCAGCAAAGGCGTCGTCTACATATACGTTAGCTAGACTTGCCAGCTCCCGCGCAAACTCAATCCCGTTACTCTCTTCTTCTGGGTAAAAGCGTAGGTTTTCGAGCATGATGATTTCGCCCGGCTTGAGCTTTTCGGCTCGCGCCGATACTACCTGCCCGGCGGCTTCGGCAATGAATTCGACCTTGCGGTCCAGCACTTCAGCTAGTTTGTCGGCAATCGGCTCCAAGCTAAACTCCTGCACCACCTTGCCATCTGGCCGGCCCAAGTGGCTACCAATGATTATCCCTGCCCCCTGATCAAGCAGGTATTCAATAGTTGGCACCGCTGCTTCTATGCGGCGCTCATCTGTAATTTTTGCACCATCCATGGGCACGTTAAAGTCTACGCGCAGGAACACGCGCTTTCCTTTTACCTCGATATCATGAAGATTTATAAGTTCTGCCATTACCCTAGTCTAGCACCCGCCAGGCTATCTGCCCAGGTTCAAAGCAGTTAATGCTGCGGCAACCAGGAACGCGAAGACGAGTGCGCCTACCCAGTGTGCATGGCCTGGCTCTTCGCTTTTGCGATGCATTATCGCAGCAATGCTGCCGGAAATCAGCAGGCATACCGCGAATGATATTGCGAAATATTGTACCACCTTGTGCACCCTCCGTTTGCTTAAAGTCTACATCTCAAGACTAGTTGAGGCAAATACAAGCTTACTTCTTCGCCTCTTTGGCAGAAGCGTCTTTCTTATCTGCGTCTTCTTGCTCTTTGGCAGCTGCATCCTTTTCTTCTTGTGTCGGCTGGATTGCTCCTGGCACTGGTGAATACTGAGCCTTGTTGAGCTTTTCGGACGCCTTGGAGTTTGGCTTAATCTTATTCTTAACCGGCATTCTAAAGCCGAAGGTTGAACCCTTGCCCTCTTTACTCTCGAATATCAACTCGCCGCCCTGATCTTCAACTACACGTTTTACTAGGTACAGGCCGAGCCCTGTGCCGTCCGGACGAGTGTTCTGCGCATTGCCCGCTCGGAAGAACTTCTTAAATAGCTTCTTTTGTTGGGCTTCTGGCACACCGATACCGTTATCCACCACCTTAAACACCACGTCCTGGCCCTCATGCGCCAAGCTTACATGCACCACACCGCCGCCATTCGGTGGAGCACTATAGTGAACCGCGTTGTCAGCTAAGTTCATGATTACCTGCCTAGTCTTGTCTAAGTCCAGCTTCATTATTGGTACTGGTTTAGCTGGCTTGTCGTAAATGAGCTTCACGCTCTTAGACGCAGCAAGTGTCTGGAGCTGTGTTACCTCGGCCGGAACCTCCGAGTTTAAATCAACATCAGTTGGGTCTATAAAGAACCTACCGGCCTCCATACGACTCACGTTTAGTAAATCACTTACCAAGCCGGCCATACGGTTTGAGCTGTCCAGCGCCTGCTCTAGGGGCTCCTTCATAGCAGGCTGAATCTTGCCAAAGTCACCTTCCAGAATCATCGACACGTAACCCTTAGCAGTAGTAAGCGGCGTACGCAACTGGTGGGACGCCATGGATATGAATTCGTCTTTAGCCTGATCAAGCTCTTTGAGGTCTTCGTTGGCCTTGCGCAACTTGCGAGTCGCAGCTACTACCTTAGCCTGCAGGGTTTTGTTGAACTGTTGGATTTCGGTATACGCCTTAGCATTCTGTACCGCTACCGCCAGCTCATTGGCAATAATGCGGAGCACGGCCAAGTCCTGCTCGTTATATATGTCGCCACTCAACTTTTCACCAAGTAATAAGTAGCCCACAAACTCTTCGGAGGTGCGAAGGGTAATGCTCACACGCAGTCCGTACTTATCCATAATATCTTTGCGGTCGCCAGACGTCATATCGTCAGCCACGAGTAACGGCTTGCCCAATTCCTGTAGGTCCTTCAGCTCCAGCTCACTGCTATCCTTACGCAATACGCGGGCTTGGTAGTATATGTTCTTGTCGTTTACCACCACAATGTCCACCTTGTTCACGCGCATCTGGTCTTCGATAACCTTGGTGACTTCTTTGGTCAAAACGCTCAGCCGAATCTCGGCGGTAAGAATACGGCCCACGGAGTTAATGAGCTCCTGCGCATCGTACTTATCACGATAGAATATCTTATCGGTAATCTTCTGGAAGAAGCGGCGGATGGGCTGGAAGGTAAATGCTAGCAGTACCGCAAGCAGGGCGTAGAAGGTTTGCTGAGCAAAACTGAGTTGTGAAGCTTTAAACACTGCGCCCCCAACCAATACGAATGCGGTTAAGCCGTATACGATGGAAATAGTCGCTATTACAAGAAGATAAGTTAGCGCCCTGGCTACTACAGCTCGGATGTCGAAAAGCTTATGACGCGCAATTGCATAACCTGTAAAGAAAAGGAAGGCAAGGGAAAAATATTGGCTGTAATTACTGAGAGCCGTAAACCCAATTAATGGGAGAATATTCCCAAACAGAACAGCCGGTATGGCGGAGAGGGCGAGCCCTAGAAGAATAAATGTTATTTGTCGTCGCTGGAAGCCTTCAGACTTTTTAAAGTTCTTAAGGAGTGCCCTAAGACTACCGAAAATGTAAATTAGCATTAACGCAATATACGGATAATACAGGGCGCCAAAAGTGTAGACTGCCTTGCCATTTTCAACTACAGCCGAGAAGTTAAGGCTAGTAAAGGATAGGACTATAATTATGAAAGCCGGAATGCAGACTAACTTTTCGCTCCTAGCTAATGGTCTTGGTTTCGGAAAGTTAATGGCTAGGATGAAAAACAGCAGGGTAGCAAGGAGCGATGTTGGGGTGATAAATCGAGAAGCCAGTATTTGAATATTCGGCGTCGAACCATATACTGAGAAATAATTTGCGGCTATCCATAGGCATCCAACTACAACGAGCGAGAAGTATATGCGATTGACCTTGCCCTTACTATTATTTAAGTACACGATTAGGCCAAGGGAGAATAACAAAAATACACTTAGTAGGCTAGGCAACATATCTATATTCTAGACGACATGTAAGCATAAGGGAAACCCCCGCCAAACTTGGCGGGGGTTTATATCACCCGAAAGCCCTAAGCCTGAGGCTTAAGACCGTGAGATACGTAGGCGTAATACCTCTGATAGTCGAGCTCCTGGCGCTCAAAATCACACAACCTTTCGCCTACTGCGGAAATCATTTCTGGCAGGCCCACCACCTCGACGTTGTACTCACAACAATCAAAGGCTGCGACTCCTCGGTTGGTAGCTACATCGATCACCATCTGGTCCAGAATTGATCCAAGCACGTGCTCCCCCCTCCGCTCGGGGTGAGTCAGGATTGTGCCCACGAAGTAGATCGCTTGCCGCTCAAACTGTTCCGGGAAGTGCTTCTGGTAATACTTCGGGCTTAGCCAAGGAACCTGACTGGTGTCTGTTGTCATGCAAGCGAGTGCGATAACTCGACCTTCCGCATCTTCGACAACATACTTCGTGACAGTTGGGCTAGTCATCTCATCCCGGAACTCTTCGTCGGTCATCGACTGCTTTGCCGGTGAGAGCTCATCAAGAGGGTCAAATGCCTCGCGGTATACCCCCATGTACTCATCGATCTCCTCATCCGAGAGTACTTCGATCTTCTTCACCTCATAGCCGCTGCCTTCCACTTCGCTTCCTCCTTCGCGGGAATCCAATTGGGAACTACTATGTGAAAGTCCAAGATCTAACCTCGGAGTCAAAATAGAATCCGGCTCAGTGCCTGGTGTGCTGTGATGCTGTCCGCCTTCCTCCATAAAACCATTCTAGCACAAAGTGCAACGCGCCACCCTAAGGTGACGCGTTCAGAAACCTAGAACAAGTTCCAGATATTCTGCAAAAACTCTGCGCTCGGCCAAATTTCGACCGGAACGCCTGCTGACGGCCGCACTGCATGCAGAACGCACCACACAGCTGCGTAAACAAAACTCGCAAAGAAGCCGTAGAGCGCTGCACGTTCGTAGGCCTGCTTTTTGAGGACAAGCGCTACGCCCGGGCCACCCCCTAATAATGCAGCGGGGATCAGCAGAAGGCTCCTGTTCCAAGCAAGCATCCGGTCCATCAAGACTAGGACGGGGCCGTGGATATTTACCCCTTCGGTCGTCCGCTTGATGTGCCAAAGCCCCCATGCCCAACCTCCGAAGAGGAAGGCAAAGAAGCCAACAACCAGACCGGTGAGGCTCCATATGGTCGTCTCGGCAAAGATCATGCCGAGCCAACCAAGGTAGAAGACTACCTGTGACTTTGCATGAGCTGAGATCTTCAAGGTACCTCCTAGGAACCTAGGTCTTCTTACGAACTGGCTGCTATTATATAAGGATATTGACATTAAGTCAATATGTGCTATACTTTTTATGATAACAAGGTTCAAAATGCATTTAATTTCAGATGTAATCGTAAGAGATGTCGCCAGGCTATATGATATGTCTGCTTTTCAGGAGCAGATGCATGACATATTGAAGCTTGTTGACGTCAAGAACCTTGGGGAAGTTGCCTACCAATTCGAGGAGTCCGGCTTCACACTTACTATTTGTCTCGCTGAATCGCATATTGCCGTCCATACTTGGCCAGAACTGGGCTTCGTCACTTTCGACGTCTACCTATGCAACTTCCTTAATGACAATACCCAGAAAGCCGAAGACATCCACCTCTCGATTTGCGAATACTTCGATCCAATAAGTATCAACACCACGAGGCTACTCCGCTAAGCCCTCGGCCCCCAGCTATAATTTTCCTGCTTTTCCGTTTGTAACGATAACTAATATTCGGGCAGATTTTAGACGTGCCTAGGTATTATGCCGACTACTGCATCTCTGCAACAAGCTCCTTCACTCGATCCCAGGCGTCTTCGCGGGAAAGCTCACGTTCAATTGGGGTTTCTAGATCGGCAACCAAATCAAAGACCTCCACAAAAAACGGATCACCTTCGCCTTCGGCGTACCACTCATCCCAGCGGTCATTCGCGACAACTGCTGTCATATCATAAGCAACTTTTAGATCAGCTTCTGATCCTAGTCTGATAAGGCAGCCTGCCCAATAAGCTGTGACCCCATTTAAATCTGTTATGTCTTTGGCATTCATGTAATGCAATTATAGCGTTAGTGGGTAGATTTTAGACATACCCAGGTCCTTACTTGCTCCTGGCTTCGCGCTCCTCTTGCACCCAAGCTTCGAGTTGAGACCATTTCTGTTCTGGGTCTCCGGAAATCTGCTCATCTGGCAGCTCAAGTTCGCCTGCCAAAAGGGCAATTGCCTCTAACCCATCGTTGGAGTCAACACCGGGCAAGAACATGGTGTCGGCTATGGCGTAAGCAGCCTCTTCCCGACTGACTTCACCGCGCTTCTTTGCTTCGATTATTCCCACTGCATAGTCCAAGAATGCGGATTCTTGATCCTGAACCGATAACTTGGCAATCTGCTTGCGTTCTTCCTCGAAACTGTCCTGATATTTCTCTGCCATACTTCCTCCTTGTGTTGGGGCAGTTTTTGCTCTTGCCCAGGTCTAATTAAGAAAGATCGAGCTCCGAATACTCCCCCTGAGTCATGGGCATCTTGTAAAGGATGTGAAAATTCCTCAGGGCCGTCTGAGCACGCTTCAGAATTGTGGGATCCTCCCTGAGTAATTCATCCCGATATGCCTGAATATCATCCACATCAATTTCCCTACCAGCAAAATAGAACTTGCTCAGAACTTCGCGATCCTCGCTCGACAGCTCGTCAAAGCAGTCTGGGTGGTTATCGAAGACTCCCTCGAGTGCGGTGACCGTGCTGGCATAAATCTGCTCTTCTTGGCTTCTCATTAAGATTCCTTGAGTTCCTCAATCGCATTGTCTAACTTTGCTTCAATCATTTTTAAATACAGTCGCTTTAAGACAGCGGGGTCGGCCTCGTCCGCGACGTTTAGATAGTCAATTCGCTTAGCTGACTCCGGCTCGGCAAAGTGCACCCCGGCAGACTCAATAATTTCTTTGATTTCTTCGTCGCTCAAAATGCTAAAGAGTATCTTCAAATCTTTAGCGTTGTCTTTGACATAATCAATTGCCATAATAATACCTCAGCTTTACAAATAGGTTTGCTTGTCAGTCACGAGGCCCATCCTCGTGACTGACAAGTGTAGAGCAGGTGCCGACCTCAGCCCTTGCGGACCGAAACCGACTGGGTGCCGGGGTAGTCGTTGTGCGAGACGGTCTCGGTCTTCTGGCCAGAGAACACGCCATCGCGGCTGACGCCGGTCGTCCGCTGCCCATCGACGTGCGGCTTGCCGTCGTTGGACTTGCTCGTGTGCGGAGGGCTGAACCCCAAGCGGGTTTCTTTCTTGTCGCCCATTGGCTTCCCCTTACGGGATTCGCTCGAGCGTTCTGCACGCTGAGCACTGGATGTTTGATGTCCGCATTTGTCGCTGCTTGTGGTTTTCTCTCCACACTTGCAGCGTCAGCGCCGGACAGCGCAAGCATAAATCTAAATAGGTGTTATGTCAATACCTTATCTACGCAAGCACCTTCTTCTCGCGGAACAATGTAAAGTATCCAGTAACATCCTTCACTTCTTTTTTGTCTGCAAATTGCAACGAGATACTTGCTTCCCCGTTAATTCGAATTAGCTCGTGACTCAAGCCGTCGCCAAGGTAAGAACCGTCTGGAAAATCTTCCCACAACAACACATACTCAGTACCATCTTCAGACTTGAACCAGTGCGCCCGTGAGTCCATGCCGACTTGATTGTGATCGCGCCAAGTAACTTTACCGAGACTTACTTCGTCTTTGTATTTAGGCAGGATAACGTTCTCATAAAATTGTTCTAGAAAAGTATTGCTCATAATAATTCCATTATATATCACTATGGGCCTGATTCTGCAGCAGAGGCTGCAGAATCAGGCCCCACGACTGGCCGCTAAGAACGGATCTCGTCTGCTATGAACACGAGCGGGTCATCACGGTACGCCACGGCATGATGATGCCCTGGGCCGAATGGACCATTCGGCCCATAGTAGATGTCAATCTTGGCACGACCCTGCTGATTCACGTTTGACTCAACATGTGCCTCGTAACCTCGGAAGACACAAGTGAAGCCAAAGTCACCATCTCGGGGTGCTTCCCTCACGATTATGTCGAAGTAGTCCGGCTGGATCGTGAGGTAGTTATGCGGGCCACGTTCCTCATGCGGCTCACGGCGATACGTCAGCTTTCCAGCCGCGTTCATCACGTAGTGAGCATGCCCCTCGCCGCCCGGCTCGCCGACTCCACCGAAGTAGAAATGCGTCGTGCCATCAGGCTTGATGGTCACCCACACTTCGTCCAGGTACTCGGCTGGAACACCAGCCTGGACTGCCAGCTCCCGACGCTTTGCTTTGCGCTTCTGCTGCTCCGCCTTAAGTCGCTCCAAGCAATCCTGAAAGGCTTGGCGCGCCTGATCGAATACGGTCTTGGCAGCCCTGAATTCACCACTAAGACGCTCGTGTTCGGCTTTAGCTCGATCGAACGTAGCCTTAGCCGTCTGGAACTCAGCCTTTGCAGTCTGGAATCTTTCGGCGGCGCTGGCGTGTCGGGCCTCGGCCTCCTTGATTTCAGCAACCAGCGCTCGACGCTCAGCAACTGCAGCCTTTGACGCAGCCTTGTACTGATGGCCATCGTTGGAATAAGCCTTCGCTGCAGCTCCATCCCGGGCTTCGTAGGCAGCTGATGCTCGCTCGAACGCTTGTGACATATTCGCGAAAGCTTGATTCTGCTGATCGTTCAAGCTTGCGATGCGTGGGCCATTGCTATCACGCAAATGCTGCAAGTCTGTCCATGCAGCTTGTTGGATCTCGTAGGCGGCTTGCTTGCGCGCGTACGCCCCATCCAAGGCCTCTTTGGCGCTCAAACGCACTTGCCAAGCTTGATTCTGAACCTCCCAGGCGGCTTGTTTGCGCTGGAACGCATCGTCTTGATCAGCCTTTAGCCGGTCGAGTTCGTTGTCATCTGGCAACTCTATCACCCTCTTTGGTTGTGGTGTGAATGTACGGATGGCACTGCTTCGTGCAGCACCTAGTATTCAATATGCCTAAATCGATGCAATGAGCACGTACCCACACATCTCCTAAGACAGCAAAAGCATAAAACTATATTAGCTCACAGTCAAGACGATTTTAACCTAGATGCTTACGAACAACGTCCCGGTACTTACCTTCATCATCTTTAATCCCCTGCCCAACCAAGCTTAGTACCCAGCGCCCAGATGTTAGCAAGTCATTTACGCGCTTTAAATCCTCGGGCTGCACGCTCTCCAGCTCTGCCTTATAGACTTCTGGTGCAACCAAGTCAGTATCGGAGCTAAAATCAGATCCATACCAACCAGCAAAGCTACTTGGCTTCTGGAAGCTGGATTCAAAATCACCCGTTACGTAGCCCTTAGCCCGTTCAAACTCTCGTTCGCTAAAGTCACCATCCATGATCTTGGCAAGCTCCCGAATCCCGAGAGTAAAGAGCTCTAGCGCCTTGGTAGGTTCTGTTTGATCGGTTATGAAAAATTGCATGGAGTCCTTGCCAACGCTATAGCCCGAATACGGGTGATACGATAAGCCCTTTTTGCGGGCCAAGTGATGCCAGCGAGAGAACGAACCGACGTTGTATATCGTGTTAAATATCCGAAGCACCGGCAGCAAGGATCGATCGGGCTTATCGCTGTGGAATACGAGTCGGAAGTGAGCTTGTGAATCGAGCTTGGTGCTCAAGCTCCTGCTACGAGCCTCGCGCGTTGTGAGCTCCTGCGGCCGCCACTCGAGCTGTTCGCCCTGCCTGTAATCAGCTAGGCTCTCTTCGAGCAAAGTTGTTATTTCCTTGATCCTACCCGTAAGCGCGCCGGCGATCAAAAACTTCGTATTGCCCGATGTGTGCGTTTGGTTGTAAAAATCAAACAAGTCTTTGCGGCTGATGGCATCAAGGGATTCTATGCTTTGAGCGATGCTCGGATATCCGTTCTTGTAAAGTTGGCGCATGCTGTTTAGCCACATTCGCTCGCCGTCGTCGTCTTTGTAGCGCAGCAGCTCCTGAGTAACCACGGCCTTTTCCTGCTTAATTACCTTGGGCGCAAAGGTCGGCTCTTTGAGCTGTGAACAAGCTAGGCGAATGACTTCATCGAGTGAGCTAATACTTGATTCAAAGTAGTAACGAATGGCTGTTTCTGTGGTCATGGCGTTCGTATAGGCGCCGAGCTTTTCTACCTCGAACGCGAAGTCCTGACCATCCGGATAGTCCTTATTGCCCTCGAACGCTAAGTGCTCTAATAGGTGTGGGAGTTCGGAGCGCTCTTTGTCTCCATAGCGCAAGCCTGCCCGTACAATCGTGGAAAAGTACAGGGCTGGCGAATTGGGCACGTCAATTATTAAAACCTCTGAGCCGCCTCGCAGTTTGCTGCGATGCAAAGTATGTTTCATCCGCCCTATTATACGCACTCTGCCCTCCTAGCAACAGGTCTAGCCCTACCTGGTTTTTTGTGCTAGAATAACGTGGTTCTTGACTCGGCCTCGCCAGCCCTCTATGCAGGTTATGGATTCGAACTACCCCACGATGTTATAATCCGATTATGCCCTATAAGGATGTTGAGAAAAGTCGAGAAGCAATCCGTCGCCACTACCACAAGAACAAGGCGTACTACCTTGAGAAGAATAACCGGCGAAGACAAGAGCTGCGTGACTATGTCAACCAGATCAAATCAACCACTCCGTGCACCGATTGTGGCACCTCTTATCCATATTTCGTGATGGACTTCGATCACCTAGGGGACAAGACTGACATGATCAGTAAACTAGTAAAGCTGGGTGGCAGCAAGAAGCTCAGGGACGAAATCCAAAAATGCGAAGTGGTCTGTGCCAACTGTCATCGTTTTCGGAGTTATAATAGGATTCAGGCCGCCAAATAAGCATGCACCCTTAGCTCAGCTGGATAGAGCGTCTGTCTTCGGAACAGAAGGTCGTAGGTTCGAATCCTACAGGGTGCACCATTTAATAATTTACCGCATACGCGGGCCAGTAGCTCAGTTGGTTAGAGCGGCTGCCTCTTAAGCAGCATGTCGTGGGT
>CAYTBW010000014.1:0-11289 GCA_964436255.1 uncultured Candidatus Saccharibacteria bacterium
GCCGATCAGCAGGGAGCCGATTAGGCCTGGGCCACGAGTAGTGGCAATGGCATCGATCTCATCCCAGGACAGCTTAGCTTCGTCGAGCGCCTGCTCGATGACCGGGATAATGACTTCTATGTGGCTGCGGGCAGCTACCTCCGGCACCACGCCGCCGTACTGGGCGTGAATGTCGATCTGTGAAGAAATGATATTAGCGAGCACATCGCGGCCATCGCGTACTATGGCACAGGCGGTTTCGTCACAGCTAGATTCGATAGCAAGAATAATCATGGCTTATATAATAAGGAATTTGCGCGTAAAAGGCGAACCGCCACCGCCCCGGGGAGGGGCGGTGGCGATCTTTGATGCAACGAATGCTGCCATCATGGCTACCACGAAGGTCGCGCCGATGACGCAGGCTTGCATGATCATCATGGCGTACTGGAGCTTGTCAGGACGGAGCATCTGCCATCTCCTTGTACCGACTCACGATGCTTCGAACAGCGAGCTCGTAGATCTGCATCAACGGGAGGTCCCTTCCGAGCCTGTTGCGCATCGCTCCGAGGACGCAACATGTCTCCTCGGCGGTGAGCTTGTCGAGCTCAGCAACCACCCTGTCTTCTACTGTGTCGTGAGGAGTCCTCGGTTCCGTGATGAGCGCTCGACGAGCGATCTCGTCACGGGCCGCACCCTCGCTGATGTAGGGCCCGATGGTCGTGCTCCCGGAGGTCATGCCTCTTCCTCCTGCTTTGCCCAGATCTGTCTGATCTTCCTTGGGCCTTCAGTGAGTTCGGCAGCCATGAGGCCGATGCCTCCAACCGTGATGAGCGTCTTACAGATCCTCTTGAAGACGTCCATCACCGCACCGCCTTGCTGCGACGCAGGTTGATGATCAGGATGAACACGATGGCGGTGACGGCCATGCTGAGCAAGCCAGGAACCTCGCATCCATGTCCGGTCGGGCCAAGGTGTAGGTCGTTCAGGCCATCTTCTCCCCAGGGGGTATCTGGCCCCCAGAAGTCTTCGCCGAGCTCTTCTTTTCCGGCTCCTTCGAGCATTGTAGGTACTCCCTCTGTAGAACTGCCCAGATTTTGGGTTGACAAGACTTTACAACAAATCACCCGACTCGTCAATGTCTCATTCGACACCCACTCTGGTACAATAAGGCCTATGACGCTCACAGAACTACCAAAAGACTGGGATAAGAACCTCGCCAAAAAGGGTGGGCACTTGTTCCAGTCATCATTGTGGGCAGAATTCCAGAACGGCCAAGATAGGCAAGTTCTCTTGGATGAAGGTGCTGGGTGGCAGTGGCAGGCGGCAATTCGAAATGGACGACTTGGATTTAAATATTTGTATGCGGCTTATGGGCCGACTGCGACCGATGGTAAAAGTTTAAGCACAGCTTTAAATAGCTTGTGCGATGCCGGCAAAATTCACAATGTAGACTTTATCCGCTTCGAACCAATGGGCCTCAACGTGAATGAGGCGAGTTTACGCGAACTTGGGGCCAAGCACGTGGCAGACATGCAGCCAGCGCACCGCATGGTTCTGGACATTACGCAGAGCGAGCAGGACATTCGCCATGGTATGTCGCCAAGCAATCGAAATTTAATAAACACAGCCGCTAAGCGTGGCTTGAAGTTCGTGATTAGCGAAGAACAGAATGACATGAATGAATTCATAGCTATGCAGCGTGCTACTGCCGAGCGTGCTGGCTGGAACCCGCAGCCTGATAACTACTACCACGCTATGGCAAAGAGTCTTATGCCGGGCGGGGGTGCTAAGCTGTACTTTGCCGAGCATGACGGGCAGAAGGTTGCTGGAGCAATCTGCATCGACTTTGGCCCTACTAGGTATTACGTATTCGCCGGTACGTATCCAGAACTTAATAATAAACACAAAGCAGCCGTGGCGCTGCTGTGGTGGATGATAATGGACGCGCAGGCCCAAGGTCTAAAGGCTTTTGACTACGGTGGCGTGGCGCCCGAAGGCGCACCAGTTAGTCATCCATGGGCAGGGCACACGAAGTTCAAGAAGTCAGTCGGTGGCGACACGGTAAGTTCAGTCGGTACCTGGGATATTCCACTCAAGGCTAGCAAGTACGGGCTATATTCACTACTAAAGAGGCTACTCTAGATGCACCAAGCAACAATTGACGAGCTCAATGCCTGGGACAAAGACATTGTTAATAACCCAGATGACGGGAATATATTGCAGACTAGGGCGTATGGAGATTTCAAGGCTGCACATAAGTGGCCGGCGCACTATGCGGTTGCTGAGTTCAAAGACGGCACTAGGGTAGAGGTGGCGTTCCTGACTCGCAAGGTACCGATGCTCGGTGAAATCTGGTATACGCCGAAGGGGCCGGGCATAAAGGACATTGCGCAACTCAAAGAGTTTGTGGCGCTTGTGCGTGAATATGTGAAGAACAAAGGCGTATTTATGGTCAAGATCGAGCCCGATCTGTTAATCGAAGAGGCACCGAAGGCAAAGTTAGAGAAGCTCGGACTAGTTAAGTCTAGGTTCAATTTGCAGTGGAACCAATCGACCACGCTGGTTGATTTAACTCCAAACGAGGACGATATTATTGCTAGCTTTAAGCAAAAGACTCGCTATAATATTCGGCTCGCTGCACGCAAAGGGGTTACGGTTCGGCCGGTAGAGTTAAGCAAAGAGAATATGGATACCATGTACGGGCTACTAAAGGCCACACAAGGTCGAGCTGGGTTCTACATGAGGGATCAGACATACCTGGAAGGCTTCTGGAAGGCCTACGTCGACGCCGGTATGGGACAGCTGTTCTTTGCAGAACACGAAGGCGAAGTGTTGTCAGGCCTGTTTGCACTATACCTGGGCAAAAAGGGCCTTTATAAGGATGGAGGCTCAACGCGCAGTAAAACGAACTTAATGGCGCCGTATTTGATGCAGTGGGAAGTCATGAAGTGGCTCAAAGAGCGTGGGGTAGAGGAATACGACCTGCACGGCATGCCACCAAAGGCAGAGCTAGAAAACAAAGCGCACCCGCTCGCGAGCCTAGTGCAGTTTAAATCTGGCTTCAATCCAGAAGTTACGGAGTACGTTGGGGTCTACAATCTACCGATTGACCAGGCCAAGTACGACAAGTGGACCAAGTATGGCGAGCGGCTAGCCACGACCTATTCGTTTAAGGTAAAAAAAGAGCTTTTCTACTGATAGTCTTTATTTATTACTACTTTTGAATATACCAAAAGTAGTCAAAAGTATTGGCGACATGGGGCTCACATCTAGGAGTGTCTGAATCATTCATCATCAGATATTCGCTCCCACTGCGAGTTTGAGGACTCTCGCGGTTAGCTCATTCTGATGCTTCACAATCAGCCTTCCCGATCATCGAATGTCGCGAAGAGACCGGCAGGGAAGTCAAAGTGATTACGTTTGACAGGGAATTATTACGGAGCCTATAATTCTCCTAAGTTCTTTGAGAACCTAAGAATTACACATGCAGCGTCGCTAGCCCAGGCTAAGCAGGCGTGACGGCACCCTCGTGGTGAAGTTTACTCGGCGTTTTGTATTACGCGGTGAGTAAAATAACTTCCTCCATGGAGTCCATCCGAACTATGAGGGTGGAGAGGTCAATGCCAAGTAATACCTGCATGTTTCATCTCAGTTCTGGCCGGAGGTGTCCGGTAGCGGACCGCGTATCCCCGAAAGGCTGCTGGTCAGAACTGGGTTTCGCTGCACATAGAGACTTAAGTGGCTCTGTGCACAATTGCTTCCCCCGGGCCAGGCTGCCGGATGCCGTGCTAGGCGGAGGGTCGCGACCCCCCTGCCCAAAGCAGCCCAGGGGGAGCTCCATCGCTACACGTCGAGCCCTTGGCCCTGTGTACATTTACCCCCGAATCACAGCGAAACGCCGACCATCAATCGGCAAAGTAGCAAGCGTTATGATACGGGTGAGCTCCTCGTACCATAACGTGTGAGGAGGGGTCCTCTCGATGCGCACAATTGCGCACAAAGCCGTGAGTCCAGCAGCTGGCCGGCTGTGGGGAAGAAGGGCACTCGAGAGCCTGGACGCCCCTAAGCTGGGCTCACGATTCGTGGCGCTTAGGCGCCGAAAGTCTCTCTGGTGTGGGCTTCGGTCCCCGGGGAGTCCAGGAGAGTACGAACTCCTGCTTCAGCCGCCCATGGCTGAATTGCGGCTCGGGTACGGGAGTGCTCGAGGTCCGTTGCAGCACCGGTTGCTGCCATGGCTCGCCGTCCGGATTCCGAAAGGGGTCCGGACGGAGGGTCTGTTTTTTTGCAATAATTCAATTTCAATAAACTTCTTCTATATACGAAGAAGGACCTAGCATTGCGCTAGGTCCTTTTGTGCCCCTGAGGGCTTCATTCCGCTGGCTTGGCCTCGGAGCCATCGTTGACGGTTTCGAGGTCCTCCCTGTTGATCCAGGCAGCGAATCGAGCTGCAGTGTCTTGGCGGTTGAATGGGACGTTCGCGACGGTCATTCCGCCGTCTTTGATTCGCACGCCAGGACTTCTTCCCCATAGTGATGCGCTAAAAGTGCTCATCTTTCTCCCTTGAACGAATGAGGACCCAGCACTTAGGCTAGGTCTCTTTGGTATGGCCGGCTGGCCAGGGGTGGGCCGAAGCCCACCCCTGCGCCGATCTCAGCGCCACCTTGGTTCAGGTGACGAGATGGTTGGTGCTGGTCCGGACGGGACCGGCTTGACTCGTCGCGTGGGTCAGCCGGCGCCGAAGGCGGCGGTGGTCTTCTGGGCCGAGGTGGTGAAGAGGCCCTGCTCCGGGGCACCGCGGATCGCAGCGGTGTCCGGAGCCTTCGCGCCCATCTGCTTCACCATGTGAGTCTCCTCGTGGTTCGGCGATGGCCTTCTGGGTGAATTTGTGCCCAGTCACACGCTTCGATTACTTGAGCTTCGGCTCACCTTAACCTCCGAATCATTCTGCCTCAACTAGCATCCTGACCTTTGATTTCTGGCTTGCGTTCACTCACCCGCGATAGAGATATTTTGCTCCTGCGCATTACACCTGTCAAGCAATTTGTGGTTCTTATCTGGTGCGACTATAATGACAACATGAAGTTTGCCGAGGAAATCTTTAAGTCCTACGACATTCGAGGCCTCAGCCCCGAGGAGCTAAGCCCAGAGGTGGCTCATGCAGTTGGCCGTGCGCTGGCAGATTCACTACCAAATACCGGTAAGGTGGTGGTGGGGCGAGACATGCGTGCGGACTCCGAAGCACTCCAGCACGCGCTTATAGAGGGCCTCATAGAACAGGGTCGCGACGTGATCGATATTGGCCTGGTGAGTACCGACATGGTGTACTTTGCAGTTGGTAGCCTGAAAGCGGCAGGTGGCGCCATGGTTACAGCTAGTCATAACCCGGGCAAATACAACGGTATTAAGCTGTGCGGCAAAGGCGTAGTGCCGATAGGCGAGCGTACAGGACTAGGCGACATTAAGAAGCTTGTGAAGAGTGGCAAGTTTATGGCAACGACCAAGCTAGGCAAACACGAGCAGTTGGATGTGCGCGAAGGTTGGATCAAGCACGTATTGAGTTTTGTAGACGTGCCGAGGCTCAAGCCGCTTCACATGGCGATTGATGCCGGTAACGGCATGGCTAGCGTGGTACTTAACGAGCTCGAAGAGGCAACGCCATTCACTATGGAGAAGATGTTTACCGAGCTGGACGGTACGTTCCCGAATCATCCTGCCAACCCAACTTTACCCGAAGGTTTGGTCGATGTGATTGAGGCCGTACGCAGTAAGGCGCTGGAAGTCGGCATTGCCTTCGACGGCGATGGGGATAGGGCTGTGTTAATCGATGACAAAGCTCGGCCGGTTAATCCTGGAATCTTGGGCGCGCTGCTTATTGAGAACTTCTTGGCATTAAAGCCTGGCGCAACGATTGTGTATGACGCCCGCGCGAGCCACATAATGCCCGACACAATTGAGCGCCTGGGCGGTGTTGGCGTGCGTAGCAGAGTGGGGCATAGTAATATCAAAGCCCTCATGCACGAGCACGGGGCAGTGTTGGGCGTGGAGCAGTCGGCTCATTACTACTTCAAAGACAATTGGTTTGCTGATTCTGGCTTGATTGCCGCCATGGTCGCGGTCGACATTGTGTCGCGATCCGGCCAAAGCCTGTCTGAAATGGTCGATCGATTAAGCATTTATAGTAATTCGGGTGAAATCAACATGCCGGTGGGCGACACCGAGGCTAAGCTACGTGAGCTGCGCATGGCCTATAGTGACGGCGTGCAGGATGAATTAGATGGTTTAACGGTTGAGTACCCTGAGTGGTGGTTTAATGTCCGCCCAAGCAACACCGAGCCACTTTTGCGGCTAAGTGTGGAATCAAAGGACGCGACCCTAACTTCCGAAAAAGTAGCGGAACTTATGAAGATCTTGAAGTCCTAGTATATGGCGGAGGGGATTTTAGAGCGGACTGAGCGTAGGGTAGAAAAGGCCATTTTGCAGCTAGCCGTATACTATGCGGTTTTTGGCATGCCATTGAGCGAGGCAGAGGCCAATAGTTACCTCGGTATCAAAACAGGCCACTTGGCCATTCGCGAGGCCCTGCGGCAGTTATGTGAAGACGGCAAGTTGGAGCTGGACGATGATGGCTTTTACCGCTTACCAGCTCAAACATACCACGGCCGCGAGCTAACGAATCGTCGCCAAGCTGCTTTGCTAGCCAGGGCGCGACGCTGGGGTAGGTTGTTTGCACTGCTGCCATTTGTGAAGTGTGTAGTGGTGGTTAATAGTGCGGGGATTGGCAATGTGCGAGCTGATAGCGATATTGATCTACTGATCGTTACTAAGCCAAACCGAATCTACATTACCAAAGGAATCCTGATGTACGGCTTGAAGCTCCTAGGGCAGCTCGAGAACAGTAAGAACAAAGCCGGTAGGTTTAGCCTGGGAATGTTCCTGACGACCGCTGGGCTTAACTGGCAGCGTGACGTTATGGCCACCAATGAACCGCACTTGCCCTATTGGCTCATGCTAGCAAAGCCTGTTTATGGTGCAAATATATGGTTTGAGCTACTTAAATCTAGTCCATACGTTGCCGAGGCGTTTCCAAACTACGTGTGGCCTAAATCTAACATTCGTGTGTACAGTGGGGGGCTCTCGTATTTAGACAAGTTGGATAACAAAGGCTATCGCCAACACCTTAAGCACACGGCTGGTCAACCAAAGATGCACACCAAAGAAGCCTTTGTGCGTGTCCGGCCTGATGTATTGAATCTACATGCCCTCGATCAGAGCAGTAAGATTGCTCGCCGATTCAAGAGAATCATAAAAACCGTCTAAAGCTATTGACAAAATAGCGCTTATGCTGTATGATTATGGTCCTTGTTTGAATAATCAACGAGCCAATCCGAAGAGGAGAGGCGTAGACCCATAGGGGGAGTATGAAGGGTAGCAAGGGAAAGAACCGACCGACGGCCGAGCGCTGGCGGCTCTACACCAAGAGCCGTTCGCACGGACACAGCCGCCGCAGCCGAGGCGAGGAGCGCCATGACTTCTACGGTGGCAATCCACCCGCGCGGATCTTGGAGCGCATCCAGCTCCGGGAGATGACCCTCGAACTCATCGAGGCGAGTTGCCCGGAGCCCGCCGAGCCGTTCTTCCAGAAGGAGAACATCGGCACGGTCAGCTTCGGGGACTCCGCGCCCACGAAGGCCAAGCGGCGCACCGGCCGTTCCACCCCGTGGGACGGCATGGCCGCCACCCTGCCGTGGGGTGTCCCGGGTTCGCCCCGGACCAGCGCCTGCATCTAGGCGCACCCGCGGCCGAGGCAGGGGCGGGGTCAGGTCAAGTACCTGTACCCCGCCCCTCGACATCAGAACTTATTCTCAAAACCAGCCAGTATAGGCTGGTTTTTGTGTTTCGCACGCAAATGTATAAAAGTATTGACAATAATGCTTAAGTATGATATTATGGTCGTCTCAATCGGGAATGCTTCGCCACGTTGGCTGGGCCGGCTTCGTGCCGCACCTACGCTGAGGCGAACCCGAGGGAGAGCTAGTCCTCACGGATTAGCACGTCCAGTCCGTTCCCCCGAAGGGATTAAATCGGTCCGATACCGAGCGGAGACACCCGACTAGGGCTACGGCGCGGCCGATAGAACTAGTCATGACCAAGCTAAGCTTGGAGAGGAGGTGCGGTGGCGCGAGCCCCGCCCGCCTGAGGGTCGACTTAACTACGTCGACTTACCCAGTCCGTGTCCATAGCCCGCTTCGAGGGCGCGTCTCAACAGAGGGGGGAACAGATGTTCATGAGACGAGACACCAGGTAGCCTGGCTGCGGGGGACCGCAGACTGGGCAGCCCGTAAGGGCAACGGTTCGACTGGTTGTACCACGAAACGGGCACCAGTACGAATCACCGATTCTGCGCGAGCACGCCACACAGATCCAAGGGGGAACTCAAGGTCTGCTGTGTGGTAAAGAAACTCGAGCAAGCGGTTAAGCCGAAGGAAAATCCAAGTGTTGCTGCAAAGAAGAATCGCGGCCTCCACGGTGACCCAACGCTGTCCGATCACTCAGAACAAAGTTTCTGAACGCAAAAGAATTGGCTACAAACAACTTGGTAAGCTGCTAGAGCCCCGTAACACGGGACGTCAGCGAGCCGACGGTCGACCATCCATCGACCAGTACCGGGTTCGCCCGGGGGATTCGTCCCCCGGGCACCCACCCACAGGAATTATCTTTAGAAGCCCCGACTGTCATGTTGAGGGCTTCTTGTTTTATGCAAAACAGCTCAAAAACATGCCCTTTTGAAGGACCAAAAGGGCGAAAAGTCCTTGCGACATTAGCTCAGATCTAGAAGCGGCTACTTGCTTTGTTATCAGATGCTCGCTGCGGGATCGCTTTGCTAAGTCCTCGCTCGTTCTGGCAACTGCAGTTGTAGTCTTTCTGATCCGCCAGCTGGCGGATCGAATGTCGCGGATTTAAACACAAGACTCCAAAAGAATCTTTTTTAGCCTCAAAAAAGGGTATTGACAAACCGTAACTAATGCCCTATAATGGTTCTCAACATTTGAATAGCTATAGGTATCGAAAACACCCGCCACGGAGCAAGCCTTAAGGCTCCAGCAAGCGGGATTTTTTATACAAAGAAACGCAAGTTTCTCTTCTCATGGATAGGTCGGGAAAGGGTCGCGACCTAGCATGAGAGGCTCGAAATATAGTACAGCCCTCAGGTATTGCAGTGTCCATATCACTGTACGTGGCAGCGACGTTCTCGCGGCAAATGAACCTTCCCAAGGGAGACACTTCGTGTTGAAGAAGCTGGGTTACGCGGCCCTCATCGCGTTCGGCGGCTTGGCCGCTCTGGCTCTGGTGTGGTGGCTCATCGCCGCTATCACCGGGCTCATGTGGGAGCAGGCGGGTTACTCCGCCTGGCGCTCCTACGAGGTCGGCATGTCGCCGATGTCACGTTCCGGCCAGGTGTTCAGCCTGATTTGGGTGGCGATCTGCTTCGGCTTCGCCACCTTCGCGACATACGACGAGGATGAGAACCCCTTGCCGGGCGCGTTGATCACGGTTACCGCCGTGGTTGCTTGCGTGTCGTTCATCCTGATGGCCATGCCTGCGGGTTTCGTCACGGGAACCGACTCCAAGCTCGAGGCTGCGCCGTTCGTGCGTTCGGTCTCGATCGAGTATGCAGACAAGGACGCGCCTCCGCGCATCCTGGCTCGGCTGCTCGAGGGTGGACACGATGTCGGTCCGGCCAAGATTGTGGCCGGCAAGCCCACGGAGTACCTCGCAAGTGGCTTCGAAGAGCGCCCCGCCTCGCTGGCTGGCGCCCAACGGATCATGAGCGAGCGCGCCACTGGCTCGTCCAAGGCTGACATCTTGGACGACACCTACGCCTACATCTCAGACCGAGAAGGCAAGGGCAAGTGGACGGCCATCCGCGACGGCGAAGGCAAGCGCATCCACATCGACAGCATCGTTGAGTGGAATGGTGATGCTGAAAAGGTTCACCAGTGTCGCTTCGAGGGCAATAACCGCCTCGACGCGGCCATCACGGGCGAGTACGCCAACAGCCTCTCGGATCGTATCCGAGAGCAGGTGAGCGCCAACGTGTACTGGGGTCTCAGTGATGTCTACGGCTACTGCGACTCGGGGGACAACCCCGTGATCGTGATCCCGGCCAAGACCGACCGGTGGAACGGTTCACGCAGCATCGAGGTGCCTGCGGGCGTCATCGTGGTGCGTGGCTCGGAGTCCGGTTCGCCGGCCATCGAGTACAAGCGTTCGGTGAAGTCGGGCGAGATTCCTGGCCCGGTGTACCCCATCAGCGTCGCTACCAAGCAGCGCGAGATGGTCAACTGGGCTGCTGGGCGCAAGTGGTACAGCAACGATGCCTTCGGCTTCGAGCCGGTAAACATCGATGCGAATGCCGAGAACCCTGCCGACTACAACCTGCGGAGCCAGGAGGATGGGCGGATGTACTTCGTGACTCCGCTTACCGCCAAGGGCACCCGCAGCCAGGTCATCCAGGCCGTCAGCTTCGTTCCCAGCGACACCGTCACGTACGGCCAGCTGAACACGATTCGAGTCCAGGTGCACGGAGACGAGGACGGCAACGCCCTCACCGAGCAAGATCTGGAACGGCGCGCCAGGGACATCCTCCGCAAGCTCGACCCCGCGTTCCTCAACGAGGGGCAAAAGGGTCGATTGGAGGAGTTCATCCCCGGCGAGGATGGCAACTGGGTGGTGTTCGCCACGCAGTCGGGTCAGCCCCGCTACTTGCTCCGCATCCGACCTGGTCAGCTCGATCAGGCGGTGGAGCTCAACGGTGGCGAGATCGGCCGCGTGCTGATCGATGGCACCGAGGATGAGCCGAGCGTTCCGGGCGAGAGCCCCACGCCCGGTGAGCCCAATGAGGAGCTCTCAACCCTCACCGACGCCGAACTGCAGGCTCAGATCGATGCGACCATCGACGAGCTGGCACGTCTCAGCGCTGAAGAGCGCAGTCGACGAACGGCACCGGCTAGCGGCAACTAGGCCGCAACACAACAAGTAGCTCCTTCGGGAACTACGCAGGCACAGGAGTAAGCCACATAAACTCCTCACCCCGGGCTTCGGCTCGGGGTGGCAACTCAATAACTGTAAGTTATTCTGACGAGTCCAAAAGGACGAAAGTTGCATTCTAACCCGACCTTGGAGCATCAGGTAGTGAGGAGCTCATGAGCCAGAACGAGTGAACCACGAGAGTCCTCAAAACTCGCAGTGGGCATGACATTCTAGATTCATGAGTGAACGAACGCACCTAGATGCGAACCCGTGGTCGGA
>CAYTBW010000015.1:0-8679 GCA_964436255.1 uncultured Candidatus Saccharibacteria bacterium
TCATTCTCTAAGCATAAGAAAGTTAGTAATTGTCTACTTTATATAACAAAACGAGACCCGTGTAGAGGGTCTTAACCGTATGATTGCTTTGGGGTGTGGTCGGGGTGGTGCGGGTCCTTGCGGATCCACACCACCCCAGCCAACTGTCAGCGTGCTGGCTCCTACTGCTTCGACTGGACGGCGAAGCTACTTGTCTTGCGACTTGTAGATGCTGAGCGCTAACTGCTGTCGGATGCACATGGCATCAGGGCACCGGTTTCAGCCGGCGCTTCGAGGAATCAGATCGGGGTGATGGTCCCGTCCAATGTGGCCTCCTTTGTAACACCGCTCTTGGCGGCAACGGATGTCCTCGCGATCGAGGTGGTGCTGGCGGGGCGTTTGCTCCCCGCCAGCCGCACCCCAGCTGCCCCCGATCAGGGGCATGGTTGTCGGCTCAGAGGCCTTCTCCCATGATGCCCCCTTTCACGGGTTCTCAGCTGCGCACTTGGACTATGGAATGATAGCAGATTATTGCTTTTTTGTCAATACTAGCTGACTACTTTTTGCTATTGTTGCCCCATGCCATCTCGAAGAGTTGACGCAGTACACCAACTATCTCTTTACTCTCGATAACGATACCAGTTGGGGGTGTCCCGTCAGATCCATAACTAACTAGGTGGGCTCGATCCTCATAGAGAGAAACATCCGCCTTAATGTCATCGCTCAAGCGAAGGGTCTCGCGCAAAATTGCCGTGTCTGTAGGAATAGAGTCCTGATATGAATACATTAGCTTGCTAGCAAGCTTCTTTTTTAGCCGGGCCTTGGGGCTTGTTGAAAAAATATCTGGAGCGAATCTAAGAACTTCATCATAGTTACTCATTGCATACACAGTAGATCCCACGCGCGCTTTACGCCGTGAGTCAGCGGCAGTAGAGTTTATGCCTTCAATGCCGCGATAGAAACGAACCACTGGTGCATCAGTAGACGAACCATGTTCTTGCTGCTTTAGGCTTGGCATTAAGCTTTTGAGCTCGCTCTTTTTAGTTTCAATGCTCAACTTCTGGCCTTCCAGGTAGCGCTCTAAAGCTTCGGGCGGTTCGGCAACGAAAACAGTTTTTTTGCCCTCAGTAGACTGGCTAACCATACCCATCTCGGCTAATTCATCGAGGATTACATAGGTGGTAGCGCGGTTTACTTCGGCTTGCTGCGCAATCTTTTGCGCGCTCGCTGAACCTAAAAAAAGCGCCGCCACGTATACGCGAGCCTGCTTGTCGGTCAATCCAACAGATTGTAGTTTGGTTGCGAGTTCAATTATTTGCATGCGTCTAAATATACTATATTTGTCAAAATTTGTCAACAATTTAGACCATAAAAAGGTTAACACCCCTGAGCTGACCGAAGCCGACCCAAGGGTGTTAATTGTAGCCGTGAGATCCAGCCAGCAGGCGCGAACAGAAGTCGCAAGTCTCGACGTGATCGAGGATGGTCTGCCTGAAGTTGGCGCTCAGTAGCTCGTCCCGCAGGACCCATTCTGGAACCGTGTGTTCGCACGCAAGAGTGGGTCTAGGGATGGTGGTTTCGCGCATGGGCGCGGACAATGTACTCACCTCCTCACATAAAAACTAGCCGGGGATTTCCCTGGCTATAGAGTACATATACAACACTATATACTATTATTAATTCTCTGTCAACCAGCTACGGGGCTAGCTGGCGGACTTGGCTTCTGACAGCAGACACCCCTGCAGGGTCAAGATGAAAACCATCAGCAGAGAAATTCTTACCCTCTACATCTACGTAATGAATTGTGACTGGGCGCAGGCCTTGGACCTCTCTGCTCGGAAGTTTAACGTTTTCCTTTGCGGCAACCCCGCCGTCAGTCTGGTGGCCGCCGGTCTTCCAGTCTACAAACAGCCGCCTGCCGTCTTCAAACACAATTATACTATCCAAACCCTTGCAATCATCTTCTGGAGATGCAACCTCTATCCTGGCAACGCCCTGCATGCCCTTTAGCGCAGAATCTGCAGCGCTCTCGGCGGCCATTCCTGCTACTGTTCGCCCTGCATCTACTAAGTGGTTTCTTGTTAACCAAGATGTGAGCTGAGTACGGTCAAAAGAACCGTCACCATCCGCGATTAAGCTACGTATAGCCGCATTAAATCGTGCTAACGTGAGCCGGTAAAAGTCAGACTGCCTACGAGCACCGTCTGGCCACCTCCTCATATCTTCTCCGTGTGCCGTCCTAAGCTCGGCTAAGCTAGCATTGGCGGCATTCGCCTGTGGGATGTCCAGCAGTACGTCTAGAAACTTCTTTTCGGAGCTTGCCGGGTCAAGTTCCTCAAAATACTCCCTGGCAAGGAATTCTCGCGGAACATTCATAGCCCCAGCCTGCTTATAAAACATGAAAGCTATTGGATAGCGATCCCGTTCGGGCAAAGTCAGGATTTTATCCTTAAGGCCAGTCCTGTCTCCATGAAGCTCTTGATTGATAGCATCGGCCAGCGCTCTAATCCGAGTCTGTTCTTCGCCAGTAAGGTGCTGAAAAGACATATCTGCAGTATTAAGCTGCTCTGTAATGTTGTCCAAATCGTGGACAACGTCAGTAAACCGCTCGGCCTGTGTTGGCTGACGTACTTCCCTTTCCGCGCCAGAACCCCGGAATACCGGCAAGTTCGGGTCAAGTGACGGTCTTGGTTCGGTAATGCTCATACTGCTTATGATACCAGAATAAGTGCTCATTCAAAACGCGGCCCAAAAGAGAAACGGCTGTGCCTATGCACGGCCGACTCTCTGCTGGCGGAGAGGGAGGGATTCGAACCCTCGGTAGAGTTGCCCCTACACCGCCTTTCCAAGGCGGCGCACTAGACCACTATGCGACCTCTCCAAACTAACTGGTATAGTTTAGCCGAAAGCCAGGCTATTTTCCAGCTTTACCGGCCCGCAAACCATCCCTGACGAGTCCAAATATCTGTGTCATAGCCTCGGCAATTTGTGGACTTTCTATAATAGTGCCAATCACTTCCTCGCCGTATGAAATTAGCGCGGTTTTATTGCCGTAAACGTATATGTTCACCGGAGCAGTAAATGCCTCCCTGGGCGCCCAAGTCATGTCCCTGAGCATTCGCTTGTCGTTCTCTTGCCCATAATGGATGTTGTCCTCCTCTGCTGGTTCTATACCGTGAGCCTTAATCCCTAGCTTTGCACGCTGCTCCATGTGCTTATATAGATCCTTACCAAGAACGTTAAAGTCTGCATCTGAGCGGATAAAGTAAATATCTCGAGCAGTTCTGCGCTGGTCTTCATACATCTTCATGATACCTTCTTTGCCCTGAAAGAACCGCACACCTGGCTGATGCTGGTATGTGTAGAAGTAATTCAACAGCTGCGGCATGCTGTCGCGCACTTGCTTTTCAGTACTCATTACATCTTTACGCTTCTGCTCTATCAAACGTTCGAGTGCTGTCGGGTTGGTCGGTCTATATAGCAGCTTCTTGCCGCTCTCATCCTTTTCAATAAGACCCATGTCGACCAAGCGATCGAGTACCATATAAGAATTTGTCCGGGTCTCTCCAATCTTCGCGGCTAGCTCGGGCGCCGGTAGCGAACCAAACTTTATTAAGGCAATGTAGGCTTTAGCCTGGCTTTTAGTCAGGCCTATTTGAGTAAGTAATTCTATGTTCATAGAGCTTATTGTAGCAAAGATTATCTCTTTTGTCAATTCTTTTTTGACTATATAGTTACCTCTTCTTATCTGTTGGTAAATATTCCGTATATTATATATTGACTATTTAGGCCTATTATTGTATACTTCTCCAGGCTCAAGCAACCGCTGAAAGCCGAGCACCCCACAACGCCCCAGGAGGCAACATGAACACCACCCACCCCCGCAAGCGCAGGCTCGCTGCCGCAGCCCTGACCCTGGCCGCCCTACTCGGCGCCCTCGGACTCAGCAGCTGCTCGGAGAGCACGCGAGACGCCTACCGGTGCAGCACGAAAGTGAGGATCGACTACACCAAGCCGGTCAAGCTCTCGGACTTCGCCAAGGACACGCAGCCGCGAGGTGAGAACCTCGACGACTGGCGCCAGCTGCTCATCGAGAAGAACCACCTCTACGCGGAGGCCCTCCAGCCCGGACAGACGGTGCAGCTCCCGCTGCCCTGCAAGAAGGTCTGAGGGAAAGGGCACAAAAGGTAAACGGGGCGGTACCTACAAACCCGCCCCCTGACTCGGAGAGTAACGCGCTCTCCCTGACGATGACTGCGCACGGTCGAAAGTCAGCCCCGCACCTCACAAGGAGCAAACAATGCCAGACTACGAAGCAGAAGCCCGAGCCGCTGAGCTCGAAGGAAGAGCCGAAGCAGCCCGGATCAGAGCGCGCGGCTACGAACAGCAGGCTGCACACGCACGCGGCGACCACCTGCGAGAGGCTGCCCGCAAGCGCGAACAGCGAGCATACATCGAGGGCGAGGTGGCAGCCGGACGAATGTGTCCTGGCGGATGCGACACAGCAGTAGGGGGTTGCTTCCGGCACTCTGACCGCTGCTAACAGATCAAAGGTTCCAGGGAGGTCCTTATAAAACCTCCCGCTTACTTATTCCCTACCCTAGTTCCTTCTTAAACTTCTCAACAAGCTCTACTGGAGCAGGGTCGACCTCGTTTAAGATCGCAAGATAAGCCGACACATAGTCCCCGAGCATGATTGTGCTCAGCAGCTGCTGGATGTGTGTACTACCCACTACTTCAACTTCGATTGGCTCATAGCCATGCTTGGCTAGCACCTGGCGAGTAACCAAAATCCTCTTTTTAATCCGATCACTGTCTAGGCTGGAATGCAGTTCTACCACCTGCGCATGCTTGTTTTCTGGCAGTAGCCAGCCCTGCATCTCATTATGATTAAGCTCGGGGAAAACGTTCGCGCTTGCCATTTGTTTAGCGTTTTCATTAATGTCGATCTTCCACTTGTAGGCCGCGGATCCGAGTGCTGGGCCGGCGTATACAATGGTTGCTTTACCATGGAGCTGCTTGGCGATTTTGCGGGCCACATTGTCACCGGAGGCATCAAGGTTCCACTGTGATTTCTGTGTATCTAAAAAATTTGCTACGTTCTGTAATTCGCGGCGCATATCGACCTTGCTAGCTAGGCCAAGGTTTTCGAGCACACACACAAGTGCTTTAATGTCAGCAAATACACCAAGCCGCGGCTGGTCATAATGCTGTAGCTCAATATCCAACAGCACCTTGTTCTTGGCAGCCTTTTCGAGTAACCCGCCGCTAGACATTACAATTACCTGTGCATTCTTGCGCTGAGCGTCTTTTAGGCAGCTCAAAGCCTCCTCGGTATTACCAGAAGCGCTCGAAACGACCACGAGTGAATGTCCATTTACGTACCCGGGGAGCTCGTACCCACGAACCACCTCTAGCGGCACAATAAGCTGGTCATTGAGCCAATTCTTCACGATCATACCGGCAAGTGCTGAGCCGCCCATGCCCGCGAATACCACGTTACGAATGCCGAGTCCAAGTTCTAAACTCAGCTTGTCACCCATACTATCAGCAAAGTTCAGTCGCAACTGCGCTGGCTGCGCGTCAATCGCATTGAATATATGATGCTTGTCGTACTTTTTTATGCCGTCTGTATTAACCATAAGCTTATTATACACTGCTTGCGTGGTATAATTTAGCCGATAGGGCAAGGAGTAACTTATGCAAGAAAAGACATATGAAGACCTTATAGGTGAGGCCAATGAGGCGCGCATTGCAACTAATGATGCGGCGGCAATTGAGTTGTACCACCGTGCAATTAAAATTGGTGGCCCGCGAGACACTGAAGCGCATTGGATGCTTGGCGTAAGTCTTATTAACAATGAAGAGTACAACGATGCCCTTGATGAGCTGAATCAAGTGCTTAAAGATTGTGACGAGAGCGACAAGCCAAATGTGCTAAGGGATCGTGCTCGTGCCTACGCTAAGCTCAAACGATTTGATGAATCGCAGCAGGATATTGCGCGTTCACTAGACCAACTTGAAGCAAGTGGGAACCAGAGTGAATACGGAGCCACTTTGGGTTTCGGTGCACGTCTCAAACTAGAGCAAGAAGACACAAAGGGTGCGTTAGTAGACTTCGCTCGTGCAGACGAGATCCTAAAAGCAGCCGACAACCGTCACTACGAGCTTTACAACAAAATGCATTATGCCGAAGCACTCGTGAACCATGGCAGTGAGCAAGATGCTGAAGCGGTACTCACCGAAGCAGAAGCCCTCATCCCACAATACGGCGGCGAGAAGCACGCTAAACGAGCACAGGAACTCCGCGACAAGCTAGCCGAAAAGTAGTAAAGATCAGTACTAATCAAAAAAGAGCCGGTAAATACTCCGGCTCTTTTTAATATCAGTGGGAGTACTTAATACATTCCGCCCATGTCGCCCATGCCACCTGGCATTCCGCCTGGCGCGGCAGGAGCTTCCTTCTCTGGAATCTCTACCACGGCGCCCTCGGTAGTAATCAGAAGTGCTGCTGCACTCGCCGCATTTACCAAAGCACTCTTGGTGACCTTTACTGGGTCGATTATCCCACGTGCCAGCATGTCGGCCTGCTCGTTCTTTGCAAAGTCCCAGCCGGTCTTAGCATCACCCTTCTTGGTAACAGCTTCTAGGATCACCGCTACGTCGCTGATCCCAGCGTTGGCTGCTATCTGGCGTAGCGGAGCCACAAGCGATCGAGCTACAATGTTCACACCAATTTGCTCTTCGTCTACCAGCTTCAAGTCTGCAAGCACTCGGCCAGCCTTGGCGAGTGCAGAACCACCGCCAGGAACAATGCCTTCGGCAACGGCAGCCTTGGTAGAGTTAATGGCGTCTTCAATTCGAAGCTTCTTTTCCTTGAGTTCAACTTCGGTAGCTGCACCAACTTTGATCACAGCTACACCAGCTTCGAGCTTGGCTACGCGTTCCTGGGCCTTTTCGAGCTCGTATTCGCTGGTGATTTCCTTGATCTGCGCCTTGATCATGCCAACGCGCTCCTTAAGGGCCTTGGCACTTCCCTTACCCTCTACAATCGTTGTGTTGTCTTTCGTCGCGATTACTTTACGTGCTTCACCAAGCATCTCGATCGTAGCGTCTTCGAGCTTTAGACCGATCTCTTCGGTAATCAACTGACCGCCGGTTAGAACCGCAATGTCTTCCAGCATTGCCTTGCGGCGGTCACCGAATGCTGGCGCCTTGATTGCCACTGCGTTGAAGGTACCACGGAGTTTATTCAGTACAAGAGTCGTCAGGGCTTCGCCTTCTACATCTTCGGCAATAATCACGAGGTCCTTGCGGCCTTCTGCCGCCATTTTTTCGAGCAGAGGCAGGAGCTCCTGAATAGAGCTAATCTTTTTGTCAGTTATGAGGATTGGGGCGTTTTCGACAACTGCCTCCATACGTACGGTGTCATTTACCATATATGGGCTCACGTAGCCTTTATCGAGCTGCATGCCCTCCACAACTTCCTTTTCCAATCCTAGGGTTTGGCTCTCTTCTACCGTTACGATGCCGTCCTCGCCTACTTCTTCCATTACTTCGGCGATCAACTTTCCTACTACTTCATCACCAGCAGAAATTGTAGCCACATTGGCAATCTCGCTTGATGCTTTAACGGGCTTAGCAATGCGGGTTAGTTCTGCCACGACAGCTGCTGTAGCCTTTTCGATACCACGCCGCACTGCAACTGGGTTTGCACCTGCTGCCACGTTCTTAAAGCCCTCATCAACCATAGCCTGAGCCAGTACGGTAGCGGTAGTGGTTCCATCTCCTGCCATATCGTTGGTCTTAGAAGCCACCTCACGCACAATCTGCGCGCCCATGTTCTCGTAAGCATCTGCTAGCTCAATCTCTTTAGCAATCGTTACGCCGTCATTTGTAATAACCGGGCTGCCGTACTTCTTATCGAGTACGATGTTGCGACCCTTTGGGCCAATAGTGGCTCGCACAGTGTTGGCGAGTTTGTCTACACCGGCCTTAAGCTTCTTACGAGCGTCTTCGCCTGATAGGATTTCTTTAGCCATTATTTAACTCCTTTCACAATACCAAGTACCTCTTCTTCTTTGGCCAATACGACTTCTTTGCCGTCTACCTTAACTTGAGTTGGGCCGTATTGAGCGTATAAGACTACGTCCCCTACTTTGACCTCTTCGACGTCTTTACCAACGGCAATGACTTTGCCTTCGCTTGGCTTTTCTTTAGCGCTATCTGGCAGAATGATGCCTGATGCTGATACTTCTTCGGCCTGTACTTGTTCGATTACAAGTCGGTCCGCGAGTGGTTGAATGTTCATGTTTACCTCCTTGTTAATTGCATTAGTGCACACAAATTACTCTTTGTAAGCATTAGCACTCTAATGCTTTGAGTGCTAAATATAGTGTACAAAATGACGGGCTTGAGCGTCAAGACCCTACCCCTGTCTAGAGTGCGACATTCGAATATCAGAAAGACTGGAGCTGAAGCTGCCAGAACGAGCGAGGACTTAGCGAAGCGATCCCGCAGTGAGTCTCTAGCAGCAAAGCGAACAGTCACTTCTCGATATGAGCCCCATGTCGCAAGGGCTTTAGGTTCTTTTGGCCCTTTCAAAAGAACAATAGGTTTAATGAATAATATTCTTTAATGCACTACTACTTTTGAATATACCAAAAGTAGTCAAAAGTATTTCCGACCACGGGTTCGCAT
>CAYTBW010000016.1:0-4071 GCA_964436255.1 uncultured Candidatus Saccharibacteria bacterium
TGTATTGCTTAGGCATGGCAATATCTTCCGTAACAGTGGTGGTGGTCACGCCATTGCGCACCACGTAGACTTGCTGCCCGGCCACCAGCGGCGAATCGGCAGTCGGCATAAGTTGATCCTCTTTGCCCAGCTGAATTTTCTTTTCTGCCACCAGCTCGCCCACCGTTTTAGCATGCGTGCGCACCGTTTGGCTGGAGTTATATAGATTGAGCGTCACGGGCGTAGCGCGGTTAATGGTCACCTGCTCGCCAATGGCCCCGCTGGTAATAAAGTTGCTGGTTGGCACGGTGCTCACTTTATCTTCAGGAAAAATGCTGTTGCCAGTTTGAGTGGCGATGGCCCGCGGCGTGGTGGCGGCGCTATAGGTAAAGTTGCGCGTCGTACCGTCTACTACCAACACCGGCACGGCGCGGTAGATATTGATCCTGAAATCATCCTGGCTAATCTTAGTAGTAATTGCCGGCTCAACTGTATCGCCTTTATTGATTTCTATCTTGAGCCTAGCAAGCAACGCCCCTACGGTTGGTTCAATGGTTGGCACGACTTGCTGCACTTTATCATGCGAAATAATAACCACTTTTGAATCATGGTTTAAGTGGGGCGTCGCCTTGTCTTTAAACAAAAGCCAGCCTAGGCCGGCTAAGGTCACCATGACGCCAAACGTTACCGCCGGCACCGCAATCGGATGCTCCTTGAGCCAACGCCATTTGCTATGCGCCGCAGACTTCCCCCGAGACCTTAGTTTGTATAATTTTTGCTTCATATCGATTAGGCCTGGCCTTGCCAAGCAGTCTTTATTATAGCAAAAATTAGCTTGTTAGAATCCAGCGCACGACTTGGTCGCGCAATGCTTCGTACTCTTCTTTCGTACACTGTATATTGGCTACGCAGTATTGTTTACCAGCAATGTGTGAGCAGAACATACTGTCGGAGACATCAAAACAGTCATTCATGAAAAAGCTGTTAGTAACTTTATTTGACCAGCTGACCGAGAAGCTATTGGTTATATTTTGACTGTCTTCAACTCTAATAACAAAGCTGCAGTTAATAGAACGCTGTAAGGCAGCAACAAATTCAGAATCAATGGCAGACTCAGAAAACAGCACGTTTTTAGAGCGAACTGATTCCACAGTTCGGTAAACATTTTCGGAGTTATAGACCAAGTCACTCTCTGCAAAATTAATCGACTCAATCTGGCGTTCAGTTGAGGTATAGTTGGTTTCGTTCCAGGCAGCCAAAATATCTTGGATAGAATTGAGCGGCCGTTTGGGAAGCATAAAATCGTCAATTTCGCTGCGCTTGCGACTATTAGTCAGTGTAATGAACTTTGTCGGATTAGGTGATGAAGCCCAGGTTGGCTCATTTGTTGTGGAGTCGTAAACTTGCGATGGTAAACGTACATCAAAGGCGTATTTCTGAGCAAACTGCTCAAGCGTCCATGGGTTTTGATAGCCAAAAACTTGGCCCACAATCTTATCTAATATTTGCTTAGCGATATCGGCGTTCATGGTTACTCCTTTACCATTTTCTTACGACCTGTTGATTGACTGGCGAGTAGCTCGCTCAAATTCATTACCTGCGGCGGTGCTTCGGGACGAGTTTGTTGATACTGCGCCCATGCATTTTCTTGAGCAGTTGGTGTGCTGGGAACAACTGATGGGCTTGGAGCAGCTGGCGGCAATGGTACTGCTGTATGCTCACTAAATTTAGCAGGCAACGATGGTGCATATAGCTTAAGTTCTTGTTTTTCTATGTTATCCTGACTTGGCAATGGCGCATCCAAGGTCCGTACTTTGAGGCATGAGTTCAACTGCCCTTTTGCAAGCACTCGGACCAAACATTCTCTAGGATGCAGCTCCGTAAGCATCCGAATCCGCAGTGTTTCTTCTTTAATTCCTTGTGCATTCTCACGTTCCACAATCTCTTTTGGTAGTTCGATTTTTAGGTTGCCCTGCAAGGCTTTAGCATCATCTTCTGAAACTCTAAACACATAGTAGTTGTTAACATTGGCCAGGATAGATGCCCTTAAATCTTCCTCGATTTGGCCAAAATACTGCTGTGTCAAAAAGACAAATAGGTTGTACTTACGGGCTTCCGACAAGATAGACGCTAACGCTGGGTTCTGCACCACAGAAACCTCATCGATAATCAAAATGACGCGCTGGTTAAAGGCATTGGCCTGGGCTAGTAAGAAAATTTGCTGAATCAGCAGGCCGGCGACTGTTTTAACAACTTTTTCGCCCATACTCACTTTATTAAGTGAGAAAACTGTCAGGAAATTGTCGTTGACCATCTTGGCCAGCGACTGTTCGCTACTACCAACCAGTGCCGGCTGGAGCTGCATTTCATCTACTAAAGAAACGATCGGTAGGATTGACTCGTTATAATACTGAGTTCGAATTTCGTTAAAATCGCCGCCAAAAAATCTGACAATATTCGGCGGCACATACTCTTGGACGTGCCCCAAAATCTGGTTGCGCAGTTCTATCTCTGTTAGGAAGCGCTTGAGCATATCCAATGACATGCTTTGGGCCGTAAACAAAACGTACAAACTAAATCTAAGAAGTCGGTCCAACCGAGCGTTAAACTGATCTGCCAGCAACGACTTAAACAATGTGGCCGTTAACTCCGTGGCAGCTGAAATATCGGCACCGGCACCAGCAAACAACTCGGCCGATTCACCACTAAAGTTGACTACTTTAGTATTAGGGATAGCCGCAAAATCCTGCGCCAAAGAGGCGTGCGGATCAATCACAATCACGCGGTAGTTCATATTCAGCGCCGTTTTCTGGAGCCGATCCACAAACAAACTAATGAGCTTTGACTTACCGCTACCGGAGGCACCGATAATAAAGGAGTGTTTATCAAAATCATAGCTAGTGAGATTTAGGTAATAGTTGTGCGAAAAATAAGGAAATGTATCGACTTCAAAGAGGCTATTCAGGTTGTCGCTGAGCAGCATATGGATGGACTTTTCTATGTCCAAATAAGCAGGCACTGTTTTCTTGAGGTAGTGGCTGTTGCCAGCAAAATTAATTGCAAACAAATGTGATGGGAAAAAGGTAAACAGCCGCTTGTGAATGCTCCAATTGTTGCCAGCGCCCTTAAAATACAGCTCTCCTTTAACAACAGCTGTGGAGTCTTTGATAACTCGAACATTAAAATGTACAACCTGCAGCTCTTTGCCACGCTTAACCTGCACCTTCTCTTTGAGGTCCAGGATATTACCGCCCTCTTTAAAGTTCATGAATCGTTCTTTGGCGGTGGCTTTTGGCAGGCTCAAGTCTTCTTCATCTGTCACAGGACGAAGCAAAATGGCATCAATACTGTTAGATAGCGGGCTCAAATCCTTATTGCTGATAATAAAGAAACGGACCACATTGTCCGTGACCTTAAAGATTAAATCAAACTTTTCAAACCGGCCACCATACTGCAAAATAGCGCCATACAGCTTCTGCCAGTGCTCGCGCGTTATGTCGTCCTGTAAGAAGTAAAGCTCGAATTTATACTGCATGTTTATTGCTCTTACGTTTGATTATACACGTAGCTACAGCTTTTTAAGCGGTGCGAAGGCAATGTTGAGCTTTCGTAGCCCCTTGCCCTTGAAATAGATGCTGGCCACATCGCCGTCCATTTCCATGACCGTGCCGGGGCCAAATTGGGGGTGCAGGACGCCGTCGCCCTCATTTAAGTCTGGTACGTAGCGCGGCTCATCTGTGGCCGTTTGCGGCGGGCCAAGCGGCACACTGGGCATATCGGCACTGGTCTGCACATTACCATCTATTTCTGACAAAAAGCGCGATGGCGGATTAGATTGCAGACCGCCGTACAGCAGCCGTGAACCGGCGTGCAAAAGATACAATTCCTGCCGGGCGCGTGTCATGCCCACGTAACACAGGCGGCGTTCTTCTTCCATCTCCGATTCATCGTACAGCGCGCGCGAGTGCGGGAAAATCGTCTCCTCCAGGCCAATCATAAAGACCACCGGGAACTCAAGGCCCTTGGCGGCGTGCAGTGTCATGAGCGTAATGGCATCACCGGACAGATCCGCCGTGTCTAAATCTGACACGA